>NVUQ01000070.1 GCA_002401955.1 Flavobacteriales bacterium
TTGCGCGGGAATTTTGGCGGGATATAATCGACAATAACAAAATCGATTTATCAAATTCCGATGCAAGAAAATCTGTCGTAAGTCAATTCTTAAACGATCCCGAAAATAAAAATTGGCGTAGCGCAGATCGCCGCTTTTTCAGGCTTGCCTTTGATAAAATTTGTAGAGAGCGCGGAATAAATTCGCATCAATTTGGGGTAAAACCCGAACCGAAACGCGTGAAAACAAAAACAGGACAAATGAATATCAACATCAAAACGGATGAGAAAAAGGTACATCCATTATTTCGAAAAGAAGAAGCTGACAAAGAAAAAGAGCAAGAAGCCAAAGACGAACCAAAGCATGACGTTAAGACCGCCGAGCAATTACAAAAAGAACAGCACGCCGCCGCGGTCTATACCGGCGATTCTGTCGGACATATTTTCGCTATGATGTTTAACATATTGCATAGCAGATTTCCAGCTTGTAGTCCACTAAGCCCGCAAGAAACAAAAGCATTGGGCGAAGCATGGTTTCCAATAATGAACGAATATCTTGGCGATAAGGGCGGGAAATGGATTTTACCAATCGTTGTAACCGCGCCAATAGTTATCGTAAGATTTTCCGAATACGCTAGAGTAAAAAAAGAGGAGGAATTAAAAGAAGAAATTTTGAGAGATATGCCGCAAGAAAAATTTGAACCGGAACCGCCAAAGGATGAAAAAAAAGACAAATGGACGGATAAATTATGACAGAAAAATTAACCAAAGAAGAATTTTGGGATGAGCTAGATCCCGATAAATTAAATTTATCAAAAAAAGATTTACTAAATTTTTGCCATCGTGTATTAGATGAATGGAATAAAGAACCATTAAAAAATTTACAATACGTTATAGCGATGCGAATAATGTTAGCGCAAATAAAACTCACGCCGGAGAATGTACTAAAAGCAATTTGGAAAAAAATAACTTTATGGTTTTATGATCTAAGTTATGAAAATACTTTAGCAAATCCTAAAGATACAATGATAAAGGAATTGAGGAAAATTGGACAAAGCAAGAATTGAGATAGTACTCGAAAGTTTTTTTGAGAGTTTGAAAAGTAAGGATAATAAAATCTTAGAAACAGGATTAACACAAAATCAAACAGTAGATGCTTTGAAAGTCGCCGTAATTTCTGCAATTACAGAACATCCCGATAAATTTGAAACTTATGTTAAATGGTTTTTGAATGGTTCGATGTATCTCTTAGATGAGGATGACGAATTATTAGATGTTGAAGAAATGTTGAGGTTAGCAAGATAATTATGAATCCCGAAGAAATTGATCCAAGTGAGGAAAATCCTAACGACGAAAAATTAGACATAGACCATCCTAACGTAGATTCAGATCCCAATGACGAAACGGACGAAACAGAAAAAGAAATTGAGGTAACTCAAAATCTAAATTTTAATTTCGTACCCTACAATGAGGATATTGTAATCACTGGATCAAAAGGAAGCGGTAAGAGTTATCTTGCTAATACTTTGCTTCAAAATTTGCATGGCGTTAATGTTTTTGTTTGGGATTTTAATCATCAAATGCACGATTCAAGAGCTATTGTGGTTCATCACTTGGATGAAATGATAGAAATGTTTGATGAGGTAAAAAGAGGAAAATATATTTTGCAAGACTTTAACAAAGAAGAAAATCAATTCCGTAAATTTTGCAAGTACGCTTTTTCAAAAGGTAACGTTGTAGTTATGATTGATGAAGTYCATGCTTATGTAACAAAACAAAAAATAATCAAAGAGTATAATGATTTAATTTTATCAGGGCGACCGCGCGGCATTAGTGTGATTTCAATTTCAACTAGACCGGCATCCTTGCCAAACAATGTCTTAACAAATGGAAAACACGTATTCACATTTCGATTAAACATTGAAAGCGATGTAAAATTTTTGGAGGGATGGCTAGGGAGCGAAGTATGGCAGGTCGTACAACAAAACAAAAGGATGAAACACAAGGATTTACCCGAACTACCTGAACACTCATTTTTCTATCGTAATATGGATGAGCATGAAGGACAAATCGGCAAAGTATGACTTTAAGAATTTTTGCTTGTCCTGAATGTAGATGTAGAAAATTCGTTTCACTAAATGCGCTTAACGTTCACTTGGCGCGCTCTCATACTTTACCGTATAGAATAATACTTAATCAAAAAGGCAAAGCTTTTCGTAAATTAAAGAAGAAACAAGGATCAGCGATTATAGTTAAGCATCCTCATGTACGTAATAGAGCATAGTACAGCTTGGTTTTTTATTCAAACTATTATCAAGTTTATTCATGTCAATTATGTCCGTAAAAGGCGCAACATCAAAAGCATCAGGCGTATTAAAAAATGAGGCTATCATAGCCGTGTTATCGGCTTCGATCGTGGCACCTTTCGTAGTACCAAAAATTAATTCATTAATGGACACCGTACCAATTCTAAGAGATCATAAATCAATAGCCGCCTTTGTTTCCGGCGTTGTAATATTTGGAATTGCCGCTAAAGTCAAAGGCGGTCTAGGTAGAGCCGTAGTTATCGGCGTAGCCGGAGCATTTATTCTATCAGCATTATTGCCTATCTACTCTCAATTAACAACAAGGAACTCAGGTCAATAAATTGGTTCTAAAGAATTATCGTACATTAACGGCAACTCAAAACTATACAGGAGCCGCAACAACAATCACAACTGACTTACCTAGAGACTTTTTAATTCAAAGAGTTTTACTAAACTTTAACGGCACAACAATCTTGAGCGGAACTTCGGTTTTAGTAACCGATGCTTTGCTAAAGTGTGTTAAAGCAATTAGAATTAAAGCCGTGGGTGAGGGTTCATCAAGAACTATCTTTGATGTAAGCGGTCAAGACTTGTATTACATGAACGGCTTTGACAATGGTTTAGGTTTTGAATTAGATAATACAGATACAACCGCCGCAACACATACACAAGCAACCGGATGGGTATGCGACCTAAGAGTTAACAAATTAGATCCAGATGATTACAGCGTTTCAATTCCAAGTTATCTATTATCGACATTACAATTAGAAATTGAGTACGATACAAGCGCAAATGGTTATGGTACAAATGTCTCATCACAAGACTTTGACATGACAATTACATTAATCGAAGGAATACCGGAAGCAAGCGAAGATTTCTCATCAAATCCATTAATGACAGTTCTATCAAAAACATTAAACGGCGATGCCTCAACCGGCGATGAAAACTTTGACACATTTTTCCAAGTGGGCGCATTAATTCGTAGAGACTTTCTTTGCACGGAATCAAGTGCCGGCGTTAGACAATCAACAGAAATTAATGATTATTCCATAACAAGCGGACAAATTCCATTAATGTCAAAAATATTCTTTGATGCCAATGTTAACAAAGATATCATGAACTATCGTACAAGCGAAGTTTGGGATGGTTTAGCATTAGTCGAGGGTTATACTATGCTCGATTTTGCAAATAATAGACAGCCTTTCATCCCTACAAGTGCCGGATTAAAAATTGACGGACTTTCAACCGTAGGATACAATGTGGGAGATCTTGTTTTGACAGTTGACAAAAATAATGTATCTTCTATAATTCGTAGAGTTCAAGAGACAGTGGAGGGTTAACCCCTTCAAAATGTATTTCCAAGTACCTCAAGAATATCTTGAGAGAAACGCAAGCCAAAACATAACTTTTCTAGGATCAGATATGCGTGTCGGTTTTCAATCCGAACGATTAACCGGCACAGGCTCACTACTTACTGCCAATGAAAAATCAAACGACCATGCTTTACAGATAAGACAGCAAGCAAGAAATAATAAATTTCTAGTGCCATTATTATTAGTCGGTATTGGTCTTGTTGCCTTTGGAGTTGTAAAATTAAAATGACCGGCGGCGGCGGCTTGTATCAAAGCCCACGAGCAAAACCGGAAACAATGAATAAGGAAATTATTTCCAAACAACCGACCACAAGCGAAAAGCCTCAAAACTTTGGATTAAACGGAGGTAATCAATATGCCTTTGGATCATTAGGATCCCAAATCTTTGGAGCAAATAATCAAATTCCTACAAATGACGGCGATACATATCAATCAGGCGAACCTATAAGACAAAAGAATCAAAAATATGTTTTAACTGGATATTCCGAAGAACAAGCAAACTTAGCAAAACAAAAAGCCTTACAATCCGCACGCGCTAGATATTCTCAAGCATTTACAAGACAATCACAAAGAGAGGCATTAACCGGCGTTGAAAATCCATATCTACCATACAAACAAACTCAAGCCGCAACGGCAATTTCAAGCCCGCAAGCAAACTTATCACAAAGAAACGTTTCAATGCAAGTTAACACAAATGCGCATCCTTACGGAGCAATTACAGAAAATGATTTTATTTTAACATCAATGCAAACAGGAAACACAGGAGGCTTTAACGGAAATATTTCAATCGAAGGAAATACTAACGTAGGTCTTAATGCAATTCGTATGCCAAACTTAGAGAGATACACAAATCAAATCGAACCAGATCCAGATCATACAAGTACAATAAACCAAACTCAAAATAAATTTTCAACTGACTTACCAATGACTAGACAAGCTTTCTCAAAAGCTAGTGAACAAATTTCTTGGAAAGTCGGCTCTAACATTAAAGCTGAAAGCCCTGTAACTGATCCTAGATGGAATATGAAACAAAACTTATACCAAAAAGCCGCACAAGTTGATGACACATTAATTTTAATTCAAAACAATCCGCAGTTAAAACCCGAACAGCAATATATGCAACAACAAGGCTCTAACGTTACACAATTGGAACCGCTTGATAGTTTTGCGGGCATATTCGGGCAAGATAACACACTTGATAATATTAAACAATCTTCAATCATGCCTTTTGTTTTAGTGGGCTTGGCGGGCTTGGGCGCATTTATGGTATTGAGGTCTAGACGTTGAATCTAAATTTATTTGGTCTTAGTGGTGGAAAATTATTCTTAATTGGTGGCGCGGCAATTTTAATGATTATCCTATACAAAAAAACGGTGGTGAAATTATGAGATATAGAAACCCAAAAAACGATCCAAGATTAAAAGTTAAAAAAGTAAAGGAGGAAAAAAAAGTAAATGACAAAAAAACAAAATAAAGATGTTGAATCTAACTTGAGAAAAGTTGGAATTCCCTCATCGTATATTGCAATTACAGCCTTTATCGTATATTTTGCTTGTAATACACTAGGAGCGTGCATCTAATTGGGCGGCACACTTTTCACAACTGTGGACGGTCAAGCAATAAAGGATATTCCGAGCGGCGATATGTTTCTTGATTTTCTTCATGGTACCGCGACTGATTCTGCAGCCCATCATCGAAAACGGGTCAGAGGCACGCCTTGCAGCCCGAATCCCACCGCGCGGTCTTCCTCCGGCGAGAAG
>NVUQ01000071.1 GCA_002401955.1 Flavobacteriales bacterium
TGGCCGGCGGCGACGGCGCCCCGGCCTGGGAGGCCCGGCTGCCGGGCGTGGACACGCCAGTGCCGGTGTACCGCCGCGACAATCTGGCCACAGGCCAGGTATTGCGCGGCCCGGCGCTGGTGTTCGAAGCCGTAGGGACGGTTTATCTGGCCCCCGGATGGCAGGCTCAGGTACACTCCGAGGGTCACCTGCTTATGACCCGATAGTCACTACGCTCTACCCGGTGACCGGCGGCCGACACCGCCGACCCCGAAAACCTGGAGCCGATACGGTTCCACAACTGTGTTTCCGCCATGAACGACGTACTGAATTTCTTCTCCGGTGGCCTGATCTCCGCCGGCCCCTGGGCGCTGGTGCTCATCACCCTGGCCATGACTCATGTGACCATTGTCAGCGTGACCGTGTACCTGCACCGCTATTCCGCCCACCGGGCCCTGGAACTGCATCCGGCGCTCAAGCATTTCTTCCGCTTCTGGCTGTGGCTGACCACCGGCCAGAACACGCGCGCCTGGACCGCCATCCACCGCAAACACCACGCCCGCTGCGACACGGAAGAAGACCCGCACAGCCCCCAGGTGCTGGGCATCCGCAAGGTGCTGAGCGAAGGCGCCGAGCTCTATCAGGCGGAAGCCGTCAACCAGGAAACCCTGGACAAGTACGGCGCCGGCTGCCCGGACGACTGGATGGAGCGCAACGTCTACAGCCGCTTCACCTTCCTGGGCATCGCGCTGATGGGCGCCATCAATCTGGCCCTGTTCGGTGCCATCGGCATCACCATCTGGGCGGTGCAGATGATGTGGATTCCCCTGTTCGCCGCCGGCGTGATCAACGGCATCGGCCATTACTGGGGCTACCGCAACTTCGAATGCGCGGATGCTTCACGCAACGTACTGCCCTGGGGCGTGCTGATCGGCGGCGAAGAGCTGCACAACAACCACCACACCTACCCCAACTCGGCCAAGCTTTCGATCCGCCGCTTTGAATTCGACATGGGCTGGGCGTGGATCCGCCTGTTCGAAATGCTGGGCCTGGCGAAGGTGAAGAAGGTCGCCCCGAAACCGGTGGTCGACCGCGACAACGCCAAACCCGCCGTGGACCTGGATACCCTGCGGGCGGTCTTCCAGCACCGCTTCCAGGTCATGGCCCAGTACCGCCGCGCCGTAATCAAGCCGGTGTTCGAACAGGAAAAGGCGCGCGCCTGCGAAGCCACTCGTGGCTTCTACAGCCGCGCCCGCACCCTGTTGTACCGGGACCAGCGGTTCTTCAAGAGCCGCCACAAACACCGGCTGGCCAACCTGACCGAACACAACCACACGCTGGCCACCATCTATGAATACCGGCTGCGCCTGCAGTCGATCTGGAGCCAGACCAGCCGCAACTCGTCCGAGATGCTGGACTCCCTGGCGCAGTGGTGCCGGGACGCCGAAGAATCCGGTATCCATGCCCTTCAAGACTTCGTGGCAACCCTGAAAGGTTACCGGGTGCAGCCGGCCCAGGCTGGCAACCCCGCCCGATAAGCACTAGAGTACGTCCCCCTCGCGGCCTGCCCTGAGCAGGCCGCTTTGCTTTTACGTCTTTTCCCGCGCCGGCGACATCGGCTCCGGGCCTTCTCATTCCAACCCGGGTCACCGCGACCCATCAAAAGCCCTCCAGGGGTTCCTTTGCCGCGCCGTCCGCCGGTGGTCGCCATTCGCACCGCCCGGCCTGCCAGCGCGCGCCTGTTTCACTGGGAGACACGTTTGACCGATACCGGCTTCTATCAATTTTCGCCCGTCACCATCCTGCTGCTTCTGGCCGCCTTCTACGGCGGCACCTATCTGCTGACGCTACTGATCAAGAGCGACCGCCAGGGCACCGACGCCTTCATGGTCGCCAACCACCGCGTGGGCTTCGGCATGGGCGCCGCCAGCATGACCGCCACCTGGATCTGGGCGGCGTCCTTTTACGCCGCCGCTACCTCCGGCTATACCTATGGCCTGTCCGGCCCGCTCCACTATGGCCTGTGGGGCGCGCTGATGATTCTGTTCATCTACCCGTTCGGCCAGCGGTTCCGCAAGCTGGCGCCCAACGGCCACACGCTGGGCGAGCTGATCCACGCCCGGCATGGTGCCTCCAGCCAGCTGATTCTGGCGTTCTCCAACGTGCTCGGCAGCCTGATCAGCCTGATGGTGAACTTCACCGCCGCCGGCGCTCTGGTGTCGGTTCTGTCGCCGCTATCGTTTCAAACCGGCGTGATCATCGCCGGCATCGGCGTGCTCAGCTACACGCTGACCTCCGGCTTCCGCGCTTCGGTGTTCACCGATTTCGCGCAGCTGGTGGCGCTGATGGCCATCGCCGTGGTGATCATTCCGGCGGTCCTGTTCGCCATGGGCGGCCCCGGCGCGATCATGGACGGCATGAGCACCCTCACCGCCGAACAGCAGAACCTGTTCTCGATGGACGCCATCCTGAACCAGGGCGCGCCCTACTTCGTCGCCGTGCTGGCCTACGCGATCGGCAACCAGACCATTTCGCAACGTCTGTTCGCGGTGAACGAGAAGCACATCAAGCGCACCTTCGTGACCGCCACCGTGGGTTATGCCGCCATCGTCATCGGGCTGGGCATGATCGGCCTGATGGCGGTGTCCGCCGGCATCGAGCCGGTTAACGGCGATATGAACAACCTGATTCCCCAGGTGGTCTCGACCTATCTGCCGCCGGTGTTCATCGCGCTGTTCTTTATCCTGGTGATCGGCTCCCTGTCGTCCACCGCCGACTCTGACCTGTCGGCGCTGTCCGCCATCGTCATGGCCGACGTGTACGGCAAGAACATCGCCAAGGACAACGCCGACCCGAAGAAAATGCTGTTGATCGGCCGCGTCACCATGATCGTCGCCACCGTCTGCGGCCTGGTGTTCGCCAGCTTCGCGCTGGATATCCTGGTGATGCTGGTGTTCGTCGGCGCGCTCTGGGGGGCCATCGTATTTCCGGTGATCGCCAGCTGTTACTGGAACCGGATCACCAATGCCGCCTTTACCTGGGCGGTGGTGGTCGCGCTGATCATGTTCTGCGTGGCGCGCTTTGATCTGTTGCCCATGCAGGGCCTGACCGGACTGCTGTTCGAGTTCCTGGCCGCCATCGGTGGTGGCGTGGTGATCGGCCTGATGGCGTTCGGCTTCTTCGGGGTTCGCATCGGCATGATCGCCGGCGCGATCGCCTTCCTGGCCACCGCCTGGTTCGGCTTCCACTTCCTGCGCGACTACACCGTGCTGCTGGCGTCACTCACCGCCTACGGCGTCAGCACCCTGGTCTGCGTGGCCATCAGCCTGGCCAGCAACCAGCGGTTCGACTTCGACGAGATCGGCAAGCGGGTAAACAACTACGATGACGCCGGCGCGCCCGACCTGACCGAAGGCACCGCCACCGCGCACTAAACACACCGGGCCACGGCAGCGCCGTGGCCGCTAAGGAGAAACCCATGGAAACCTGGATATTCGGCGCGTACGTACTCGTGTGGCCCGTACTCAGCCTGGGCGTGCTGGTCGTGCTCACCGTGTCGGTGATGCGTGACCTGCGCGCGGCGAGACGGGAAAAGCGTGATTTGATCTAGTGTGGCGACTCAGACCAAAAGCAACACGTATCAAAAACCAGAGGGACTCTAACTCTAATCGTCAAACAACCCAGGGGGCAGGTCATTCAATAACGTCACCTGACCCTGGGTAGCGCCTGAAACTTCAATGTTGACGACGCCCAGATCAAGGCCCAAAGCAGACAATAGCGGATCAATGACAGCATCCAGGATATCGGTAAGCAATCCTACCAGAGCGGACTCGATGACCCCGTCCAAGATCGCCACGATGGGGGTCAGCAATCCATTCACCACGGAACAAATCAAACCACAACGAAAATCCTCAGCCTCGGCGGAACCCTCTACGGAGATATCCGCTTCGGAAATCCCACTCAACTCGAGGCCGCCCCCGACCACCATACTTTCAGGCACAGGGGCATTCAGCTCCATCGGCGCAGTATTAACATCAAAGCTATTCTGACCGATCGGCACATCAAGATTCAGTCTTAGTCCGGCCAGAGTTATAGGAATCCCAAGAAGTTGTAGTTGAGCGTTTATATCCGCCGCACCGGATAGGCTTGCGACGCCTGAGGTACCCACCAAACCAAAAGTCACTTCGTTTTCCCTGCCTGCAGCGCAATTTGCACGAACCAAATCTGCTTCACCGCGGCCCGTTTGGATCTCTATTGGCAACTCCAGGCGAACCCGAACGCCTGTCCCTAGAGGCGTCACATCAGTATCAATAAGCGCACCGATTTGGACTGCCACGTCCGCAGTTTCAACATGGCCGATCCATTCGTTATCCAGATTTTGTCTAGCGGGCGCGACGACCACCGCGGGAGCGTTAAATATCTCTATGCTGGCGTCCACTTCCGCCAAACCCGGAATATTAACGGCGATGTCGTCCAGCATTACCGATGTGCCCTCAAGCACATTCATGGCGATACTAATTAACAGGTCATAAACAGGAATGGAGGCGTCCTCCGATACTGCCGAACCATCCTCAGCCAACTGCAGAACCTGCTCGATACTTATGCCATCCAATCCAACAGCGGTATCCAAAAGATCGTCGGCCAATTGTCCCGCCGGGCTGGTAGCATCAAGAACACCGGCAAGTGTTGTTGCCAAGGCGTCGGCATCTACTGGTAAGCCATTTACAACGCTGCCAACTCCCACATCATCAAGCAGATCACCCAATCTAATGGTTACGTCGGAAAGCTGATTCAATGCAGTGGGGGAAAAGGAATAGGGACTCCCGCCATTGAACAGGGCGCCCAGCAAACTATTCAGAACCGTCGCCTGGTCCAGTCCGCCACCAACCACAGTGGTGCTGCCTGCTGCGCTAACCGTAGCCAGAACCTCTTTCCTAGCGGCCGCGCTAGCCGTCATCTCTATCATCCCGAATTGATCCGGCAACAGAGAAGAAACCTTGACATCGCGCTTGTAGTTAACCGCTACGGCGTTGGCCTGAATTAAATCGGATTCGTTAAAGCCAAGGACACCATCAGTTCCGCTCACAACACCCGTTTTTACACGGAAGACCCCCTCTCCATCCCAACCACTTTGTCGCGCTACGTTCTCGGCGACAGTGGTCATCTCCGGGAGGGATCTTGAGCCGGAGAGACTAGCGCAACTCTGTGTCAGACTAGCGGCCGCGGTGGCGGCGGCATTAACCTGGCTTTGCATATCCTTACGCAGCGAGAACAGGCGGGCGCCGTCGAGTGCCATRACGCCAAGCAGAATCACCAGCAACATCAGYAATGGKGTGATA
>NVUQ01000006.1 GCA_002401955.1 Flavobacteriales bacterium
AGGGACTTGCACCCTCTAAATTAAATACCTACCTTTCAGTAAATATTTGGACACCCATGCTGGGCACACACATCATCTATATTTCATTATGTTGACTGATTACTGTACATTTGGTTTCAACAAAACGAAAACATAGAATAGCGTTAGTAATCATTCCTCACATCGCGAAATCGAGATTAATTTCTACAGATAACGTGAAAATTTTTGAGGATTTATAAAATTAAAAATTTGACGTTAGTCAGAATTACAAAATGATAAAGAGACAGGTTAAAATAAAAGAATCTAATTTGTATTGTTTCAACATGTTAAAAGGGATTTTTCTTGGTGTATTCTTAAGTCTATCATTTACTTTTGTGAATGCTCAAGTAATTTCTGCAAGTTGGTTTCATTCCCTTTTTATTTGTGAAGATAGTAGTGCACAATCATACGGATGGAATGGTCAAGGACAATTAGGAAATGGTAGTCCTACCACCACTATCAGCCTCACTCCAGTCCAACCAATTTCCATGACAAATACAGTGGCTGTAGCAAGTGGTGAAAGACATTCCTTGGTATTAAAAACTGACAGTACAGTATGGACCTGGGGATCAAATATTAAAGGTCAATTAGGGGATGGAAGTACGGTGCAATACAGTACTATACCTGTACAAGTGAGCACGCTAACTAATGTAAAACAAATAGCAGGAGGTCGCCTACATTCCATTGCAATCAAAAACAATGGAACCGTATGGGCATGGGGCGACAATTGGAATGGTCAACTTGGTATAGGTAATAACATTGATACGAATCTACCCGTCCAAGTACTAAATCTTAATAACATAATTGACATTGCCACAGGATATGGTCATGGTATTGCACTAAAAAATGATGGAACTGTATGGACGTGGGGGGACAATTCCTTCGGACAATTAGGTAACGGAAATAATACCACCAGTAATATCCCACAGCAGGTTAATTCTTTAACTGGAATTACCCATATTTCAGCTGGTTTTCATCATTGTCTCGCGATAAAAAATGATGGAACATTGTGGACCTGGGGAAACAATTGGAACGGAGAATTAGGCGATGGAACGAATACCAATAGCAACGTCCCGTTAATGCTTAATTCACTGAGTGGAATTAAGCATATCGCAAAAGGATGTATGGCTGCGTATTCGATGGTCATAAAAAATGATGGGACGGTATGGAGCTGGGGGAAAAATATCAATGGAGAATTAGGAATAGGCACTTACACGGATACGAATATCCCTATGCAAATAAACAATCTTTCCTGTGTGGTTGAAATCGCGGTAGGAGCTTTTAGTCTAGCCCTAAAAAATGATGGTTCAACTTTAGGATGGGGATATAATTACTATGGCCAATTGGGAACTGGTGATACGATTAACAGGAATATACCAACCGCTACAGCTGGGCTATGTAATTTACAACTACACCTTAACATCTGCAGTACGGATACAATTGTTGCTTGTAATAGTTATACATGGACGAATGGAATTACCTATACATCTACGAACTATACCGCTATAGATTCGCTAACTAATACTTCAGGATGCGATTCTCTAGTCTTGTTAAACCTAACCATCAATACCATTGATACAACAATTACCAACTTATCACCTTTATTAACTTCTAATACTATTGGAGCTAGCTATCAATGGGTTGAGTGTCCCACGATGAACATTATGGTCGGTGATACCAATCAAAGTTTTACAGCTACCTCTAATGGAAATTACGCAGTAATAATAACCAAAAATGGGTGTGTTGACACTTCAGCTTGTTATACCATAGCCAGCGTGGGAGTATTCCAAAATAATTTTGGGAATGAACTACTGCTCTACCCTAATCCAACAACTGGTAATTTCTCGATTGATTTAGGAGACAACTACCAAACGGTAACTATTTCTATAACAGATTTAGTCGGAAAAATAATCCATTCCAAGACCTATACTAAAAGTCAAATCTTAGAACTGAAAATAGAAGAACCAGCTGGTATCTATTTGTTACTGATTGAGTCGAAAAATAAGAAAGCTATAATTAGATTAATTAAAGAATAAAACGATTTGCCAACAAGCGTGGTCGTTACACAACCCTATAATTCTCAATAAAAAGTGTTTTCCTATTGATTTTAAAGAAGGTTTGTTTTTCATCCTTTAAATCGATATCATTTTTTTAAACCCATCAAATCACATAAAAAAAGGTTCACTTCTTACAATAATAAACTCTCAACACCTATATAACTGAGTTACTTTAATTTTGAGAACTTAGTAAAAATGATGATTCAAAAATGTTTTCTTTCTACTATTTAGTGATGTTTGTTAACCAGAAGTCGGCATTTCTGCATTGGGTTTACCTTCAAAAATGTAGAGATTAGAACTCTCGATATGTTGACATATACACGCCTTGCTGTAAGCGTTAACCATTTAAATTTTAGTACTGACGTCATTGGATTTGTTCTGTTAAACTCCAAACGGGACGACTAAATTTCTCCAACGGAACTACAAAAAATAACCACAGAACCTCTGTTATTACAACACTTTTCAAAAATAGTTATTTTGTTGGTAATTGATTAAATAGAAGAAATTGATGTATATTATTTCCTATCCTATGTGATATGTTAGACACATCTGCTCTTTTAAAGGGAGTATCTGTTAGAATTTCAAAAAGTTCAATATACCTTTCTGATACACTGTTAACAAAATCGTCTGACATCTCAGGGATTAGCTGACCTTCTTTCCCTTGAAATCCATTTTCTATTAACCATTCTCTTAGAAATTCTTTAGAGAGTTGTTTTTGTTTTTCTCCGACCTCTTGTCTTTCGTCATAACCTTTGGTAAAAAAATAGCGAGATGAATCAGGTGTATGAATTTCGTCAATCAGATAAATCTCATTGTCTTTATATTTTCCAAATTCATATTTCGTGTCCACCAATATCAACCCATTTTCTGCTGCAATTTTTGTTCCTCTTTCAAATAACGCTAAAGCATATTTTTCAAGTAATTCATAATCTTCTTTTGAAACTAGCTTTTGTTTGAGAATTTCCTCCTTTGAAATATCTTCATCATGTCCAATCTCAGCTTTAGTTGTTGGAGTAATAATAGGTTTAGGTAATTTGTCATTCTCCCTTAACCCCTCAGGCAACTTAACTCCACATAAAGTTCTTTTCCCATGAGAATACTCTCTCCAAGCATGCCCCGCTAGATATCCTCGCACTATCATTTCTATTTGAAAAGGCTGACATCTATAGCCCACAGAAACGTTTGGGTCTATATTTTTAATCAACCAATTGGGAACAATATCTTCTGTTTGTTCTAAAAAATAGGTAGCTAACTGATTTATCACTTGTCCTTTATAAGGGATTCCTTTTGGTAGTACAACATCAAAACAGGAAATTCGATCTGTAACAATCATAACTAACAAATCATTACCAACACTAAATACATCTCGGACTTTTCCATTATAAACACCTTTGTTTTTAGGGATTTCTATATCTGTTTTTATAATTGTATTGTCTCTGATTGATCTTTCTTCATTAATTGATGAATCATCTAAAGTAAGAATTGGCAGTTTAGAATTAAACACTAACCTTTGAGAAATGCTATCGTGTAATAACCTTCCAAAGAAGTTATTGTGTCTAGCAATTACTGTTAGTAAATCCGCGCGGTTATTTTCACAAAATTGTTCAATTGTACTACTCAAATTATTGGATTCAATAAAAGACCAGCTAGTATTAAGATTGTTTAAATATTTTAAACCCTTTAATTTTGCAATTTGTCGATTTACTTTACCTTTTGAAATTTCGTTACTTTTCAGAATATTTAGTAATGTAATCTCTGAATTAAACCTTTCTGCTATTTTTTTCAATGGATTAACCAATGAGTCATTTTGATTTTCATGCAAATCTGAAGCGAAAACAATATTTTTTAAAGGACTAAACTTAGCATTTTCTGGTATTGATAAAATAGGCAGTAACGATTCTTTGATTACTCTGGCGGTTACACTTCCTATCAATACTTTAGTAATACCTGAAGCTCCTTTTGTCCCCATCACAACCATATCAATTTTATTTTCCTTCTGAATAGTTTTTATGGCCTCTGAAGGAGACCCACATTCACAAAGTGTAGTTATTTTTAAGCCTGAATACTCTGGAAATTCTAGTTTAATTAAATCCAACTCATTAACCAAACCGTTTTGAGATTTCTCAAGAATAATATCAGCTTCTTTTACAACAGTTATTGAGGATTGACTTATGATGTAAGAATTCATTAATATATATTCAACGTCCTCACCAAAAGCTTGAATTGCATATTTAATTGCGTTTCTTGCGTTGTAAGAAAAATCTGTCATTAAAAGTATTGTTCTCATAATTCTACATTTTAGTAATTTTGGATAACCTTCTTCTCTAATTAGATAAAGTAATAACAGCATTTATTCTAAGATTATAGACAAATCAAATTTGCTATCCTTATAAATACTTGCTAATGGTTTCATATTTCTTATTATTCAATTATATTCTTCTTCTTCTTTAAACTGCCTTTTTTTAATCATCCCTCCTTTTAAATCTTTCACACTATTCATTACTATAAATGCATTGGGATCAATTGTTAGAATTTCCGTTTGAAGCCTGGCAATTTCCAGTCGAGTAATAACAGAATAAATAATATCCATATTATTCAAATCCTCACTACGTCTTCCATAACCTTTTTTCCCTTGATAAATAGTTACTCCTCTTCCCATTTTTCTGATAATCATTGCCCGAATTTCATCACTATGTAATGAAATAATAGTTACCCCGATATATTCTTCAACTCCTTCAATTACAAAATTTACTGTTTTAGATGCTGCAAGGTAGGTGAGTATAGAATATAGTACTGCTTCGATAGAGAGGAGGTATGCCGCAGTAGAAAAGATAAGTATGTTGAAAATAAGAATAAGATCACCAATCGTCATCCCTAATTTTCTACCTAAGTAAATAGCAAGTACTTCAGTACCATCTAAAACAGCCCCACCTCTTATAGCAAGACCTATCCCCGCACCAAGAAAGAAACCACCAAACACCGCAATTAGTAATTTATCAGAAGTAATTACCGGGTAATCAATAATTATTAAGGCAATGGCAAGGCCTCCAATTGCAATGATACTTTTTACAGCAAATGATTTACTAATTTGGAAATAACCCAAAACAATAAAGGGTATGTTTATTATGACAATTAATATAGGTAAAGGATAACCTGTCAGGAGCTTTGTTAAAAGAGAAATCCCTGTTACTCCACCATCAATAAATCCATTTGGGAGTAAGAACCCCTTTAGCCCAAAACCCGCAAAAACAATTCCTAATGCAATAAAAACGAAATCCTTAAGCAATTCAATTAAAATGACTTTAAGTCTTAAAATTTCTTTAGCAATAATATAGTCACTTACCTCTTTAGAAAGTTCCTTACTCCTGTAACGCCTAATAACCTCAGTTAATATTTGATAAAAAATAGATTTCATTTTTTTGTTTTTTCACTTTCGAGAATTTTATTATTTTAGCTAAGATGTTTGATTTCTTATTTAACTCTTATATTATTTATTTTATGTGATATTTTTGTTGAATTAAGGATAGGGTTAGGTGATTAGCAACAGTGCATAGGGTTATAGCCCCTTTGTGAGACATGTACCCATACGCCATACTCACCCCTTCACGTTCTTGATAAAGGATATATTGACACCTTTCAATTACAAGTACTTCATAGTCGCCTTTTTTGATGTTATAAACTCTTTTCTCTGTTTTCAGATTTAATTTATACTCATCATTCCTCCACTCTGCTTCTTCACAACCTAAAAGAATAAAAGGTGTCGCTAAAATTGTTAAAATAATTGTCACCCTCATTTTTTAGTTTTTAGACGTTTTCCTTATGTTTATTGATTAAATAATTAATCACTTTCACTTACGAAAATTAGCGAGATAGGTTTCTTAAAAACTACTTTCCTTAGTTTATTGAAAAGAGGACGACCAAACTACTACAACCAGACGACAATATATACCAAACTAATTCAACAGAATAATCAAAATGGAGGGTTGGGTAAATCTATTTTAGTAGCAACAACTTCATTAGAAATGTAAGCCACTTTTCTTAATTGATTAAACGATACAAACTTTCTATTAATACGGTAGCCTGCCGTAATTCCATTATTCAATATAAGATTCAACTTCCTAAAAGATCGTGTGTATTTGTTAGCTGTATGAGGCAATTGATAAAACTCACCTTTACCATCAGCAACGATATAAGGGAAACCTTGAAATCGATATTTAATTAATAATTTGTCCATTGCAAATGTGTAACATAAATATACTATATTTACTAACCTTAAACCAACTGTGTTACACATTAGTGTGTTTTAGCCGGTTGTTAGGCACAATCAAAAATATGCCTAACACGGTATATATTTAATGATTAATAATTTTATTACTAACCTCTTTGCTGTATTGTTCCAAAGTGATTTCCTTATCTCTTAACTCAAACATTTTAGCTCCTAAAAACTGTTCAAATTCATTTTGCAATCCTTTCTCTATGATAAAATCACTTTTCGCTGTATCTACTAAATCAGATGTCCATTTCTTTATTCCCATATCTTTATAATAAAATTATTAATAACTAACCATATACCCAAACCGTTAGGTGTAATTGTCCATTACCTCAATCTCATCTATATAATCAGATAAATTATTGTCTTTATCAATTACCCATCCAAGAACCTCATTACTCCATTCTATTAAACCAAGGCTATGCAATCCATCTCCATCATCATAATCACGCCCAACGTTCATTCCCTCGTAAAACTCAACACCTTTTGAGTTGACAGCAGCTAATCGCCCTACGGTATCTTCAACTACCCAAAACCAAGCAATATTTTTATGTGTGTTTAAGTTAATATTCGCCGAATCAGTTAGCCATGTATTACCTTTTTCATCTTTATAAATTTGCCCGAATAAGTATTTACCATCCGAAACTTTCATTGCTCTATATTTATTCATCTATTTTATTTTAAATTATTATTATTAAAACTAAACCTAACACCGTGTCATATTGCATTGAAATAACGCAACATACACCAGTGCATTGGCAAACATGAATAATAATAACACTTAAAAATTAAAATATGAAAAAAATAATAATTGCACTTATTTTATTAAACACAGTAGCATCTAGTTTAAAGGCTCAAGATAAAAAAGTTTCATTCCAATTTCCAGATAGATGGCATCGCATAATGGATGTATTCCCTATGGGTAATGATGGTTTTTTACTCAGAACAAGTCAAAAAATAAAATATTACGACATGAACCTTAATTTAAAAATGGAGAAATCAATTATTAGTAAAAATGCTGTTTTCCCAAATGCTTCTGGCTCTAAACTTTTTGACATTAAAAATCTTGGTCACCTCAAAAAAGAGAGTGTAATTACTCAAATTAATTTAGATGGAACAACAAAGGAGGTCGTTATTAAAAAAGGAAAGTGGAAAACTATTTCTGAAGGTCACATAAAAGCAGCTTTCGGCAATGATAGTCTTATTTGCTATTTAGTTACAAAAAATGGTGAAGAATGGCATTCTACAAAAAAAGTGGACGAAGAAATGATCTTTTATAAAGTAAATTTCAACAATTCAGCTGATAAAAAAGTCACGCTAAAGCTTCCCCGCATTAAAACAGACCCTAAGAAAACTTCTTTTTGGTCTTATGAAACACACAATGAAGAAGCTTTTTATTTATCGTCTACCTACACAGAAAAAGTTGTCAATGGAGTACGTGTTAATATCAATGTAATTAAGCTAAATTATAATGGCGATATTTTAAAAGAATCAACTATCAGTTTTGATAGAGATAATGTTTCAAAGTTAAATGCAACACACTCAAGTTCACATTTAAATGATTCTTTCAGGCCAGAAGCAACACACTCAAGTTCACATTTAAATGATTCTTTCAGGCCAGAAGTATCTTCTCGTGTTAAAGGAAGACGTAGTCATGCTTATGTAAGCAGTTCATCTTCTGATTGTCAAATTAAAATAGATGAAAAAAAAGAACTAATTTATGTATTCGGATTAGAACAACATTCATCAAACATCAAAGAAAATGACCAGCGTTCGTACTTTATAAAAAAATACAACTTTAATGGTAAATTGATATGGGAAAACAACGTAGATATGAAGATAGGGAGACATACTTTCTTCGTAGGTCTAGAAATTGAAAAAAATCAAAACATAAAGTTAGAATTTTACGCAAATAAAAACATGACTGTGTGGGCATATACTAAAGATGGTGAGCTTATTTCTGATTATTTGAAAAAAGGAAAAATAAAATTAATTGACAGTAAAGTCATTCTAAAAGAGAGCATAATAAGCGGAAATTACATACCAAAAAACAACTCACCAGCAGCAAAGTATTTTAAAAACTGTAAAAGTAGAGAACACATATACATGAGTTTTAAAATTGAAAATAACAAATCGATATTTTTAGAATATAATGACGAAAACTTTAATGTAGATATGTCTCTATATACTGAATAGTAACTTTATCAAAATAAATCTATAAAACAGTAAAATAACGATTTTCCAACAATCTCTATATTTCATTATGTTGGCTGATTACCTTACATTTGGTTTCAACAAAACGAAAACATAGAGTAGTCGTTAAAAGAAACACTACCCCAACTCTTTCCTCAACACACCTAAAGCAGTAATAGCTGCACGTTCAATATTTACATCACGTTGTTTACCAAATACGTGCTTTTTAGCAACAGTACCTTTAGGAGTTGCGAGAGCAATCCAAACTGTTCCCACAGGTTTTTGGTCTGTTCCTCCAGTAGGTCCTGCAATGCCCGAAATAGCAATAGCGTAATCTGTATTCATTTTATTTTTAACACCAACAGCCATTTGTTGTACCACCTGCTCACTAACTGCTCCGTACTTATCTATATCATCAGCATTTACGCTTAACTCATTTATCTTAACTTCATTTGAATAGGCAATTACAGAACCCTTGTAATAATCAGAACTTCCTGCAATTCGTGTTATTAAATGAGCAATATAACCTCCCGTACAACTTTCGGCAGTAGCCAATGTTAACTTATTTTTTCTGAGCAACTCACCTACTACTGTCGCTATATCTTCATTATCTGCAGAATAAATGTATTGAGGAATAAGTTGTGCTAATTTCTCAATTTCAACATTAATGTTATGCTGTAGCTTTCCCCTATCAGTTCCAGTAGAACTTAAGCAGAGTTTTACCCTCCCGGGAGAAGGTAAATATGCCAATTTAATCGTTTCAGGCAAGTTGTTTTCCCAATCAAAAATCCTTTCGGCCAACATCGATTCTGGCATACCTTGAGTATAAACCATTTGATTAATAATCTCTGGCAAATCAAATTGTTCTTTTAATTTGGGTATTACTTCATCAGTAACCATTGCTTTCATTTCGTAAGGAACACCTGGCATAGCTATTACCACCTTACCTTCTTTCTCAAACCATAAACCAGGAGCTGTACCATTAGCATTGTAAATTACCCTACAATTGTCTGGTACCAATGCTTGATTTTGATTATTTCTATTCATCTCAAAACCTCTGCTTGTAATCATTTTTTTGATATGCTGATATACCTTATCATCTCTCATTAAACTACCACCAAAATATTTATTAAGTGCTGGCATAGTCAGATCATCACTAGTTGGTCCTAATCCTCCAGTAAAAATAACAACATCAGATTTAGATAAAGCTGTTTCTAGAGCAGTTAAAATAGCTGTTTCGGTATCAGCAATGGTAATTTGTTGCCTAATAGTAAACCCTATCTTATTCAATTCTTTCGAAATCCAAAAAGCATTTGTATTTAGGGTTTGTCCAATTAACAATTCATCTCCTATAGAAATTATATCTAAGTTCATTTTTCAAATGTAGAACTAAAGTTTGAATTTCTTATTTTTGATTTCGATATTCAAACAAATATATTTTATGAAAAAAATAATAGTGATTACAAGTGTTACCCTGTTATTATTTGGCTGTGCCGAAATGACTACAGTACTTGAAGAGGTAAGTAAAACAACTAATACTGGCCCTGCACCGCTCACCAATATGGAGGTGATTAAAGGCTTAAAAGAGGCACTATCTGTAGGTACCAATAATTCTACAGCATTAACCTCTAAGTTAGATGGTTTTTATAAAAATCCTGAAATTTTCATTCCTTTTCCACCAGAAGCAATTAAAGTAAAAGAAAAGGTTGAAGGTTTAGGATTAAAACCACAAGTAGATAAATTTGTAATGACACTGAACCGATCGGCAGAAACAGCTTCTAAAGAGGCTGCTCCAATTTTTATTAATGCAATTACTAGCATGAGTATTGCTGATGGTTTTGCGATTTTAAGGGGTGGTGATAATGCTGCAACTTCATACCTAAAAGAAAAAACCACAGGTCAGTTAAAAATAAAATTTAATCCTATTGTAAAAGAAGCTATTAGCAAGGTGGAGGTAACTAAATATTGGAACCCTGTAATTAACACTTACAATAAAATTCCATTTATAGAAAAACAAAACCCTAATTTGGAAAACTACATTACAACAAAAGCAATGGATGGTATTTTTTTGATGATAGAGAAAGAAGAAAAGAAAATTCGTAAAGACCCTTTAGCTAGAGTTAGTGCTATTTTAAAACGTGTTTTTGGATAATGATTGATACAACAAAAAACCCTTGGAAAACACTTAAAAGCGAGGTTAAATACGACAATCCTTGGATTAAAATAACTGAGCACCAAACGGTAGATGCTGCTGATGGTGATGGAATTTATGGTGTGGTTCATTATAAAAACATTGCCATAGGTATTATCCCTTTAGATGAAGATTACAACACCTGGCTGGTTGGTCAATATCGTTATCCTCTAAAACAATACAGCTGGGAAATTTGCGAAGGTGGTGGTTTACACACCAAAGACCTTTTAGAATCTGCTAAGAGAGAATTATTAGAGGAATTAGGAATAAAGGCAGGCAAATGGAATAAGATTATGGATATACATTTAAGCAATTCTGTTTCTGACGAGGAAGGGGTAATCTACATTGCTAAAGAGTTAAGTTATTTTGATCCTGAACCTGAAGATTGTGAAGTTTTACAAATAAAAAAAATACCGTTTAATGATGTTTATGAAATGGTTATGAATGGGGAATTAACAGATAGTTTAACTGTTGCAGGTATTTTAAAAACGAAATTATTGATTGATAAGGGTGAAATTTAATTAATGAATATTCTTAAACTTATAAAATCGAAAGGCATATGGATTATCTGTATGCTTTCGTTTTTATCTGCTTTCACCTACAATCAAATTAACCTTAAAAATCTTCCAAAAGAAAAGATTAGAGAGAATGAAACCGTTATTACCAATGATGACATTAGTTATTTAAGACCTCCTCAAAACTACATCAAAACTGGCAATTGGAAAGCAAACTCTATTGGAAAGCAAAGCTATTTTATTCGTACTCCAGGTTACGGAATATTTTATATGACATGTTTAAAAATTGCTAATTCTTCATTTGCTTTACTCTTTTTAAAAATTGTTCAACACTTACTTTTTTCTTTTTCAGTTTATTGGTTATTCTGGATTACTTTATCTTTAGTGAAAAACAAAAAAATAGCATTAATAACAGCTAGTATTTATGGCTTAAGCCCTTTTGCAATAGGTTTTTTATCTTACACATTAACTGAAGGAATTAGTCCTGCATTATTACTTTTATATGTCTTTTTATTATTTAAAGGAGCAGAAAACAAACTCTTAAAACAGAAAAATATTTACTATTTATTATCTGCATTAACATTTTCTTATTTGTTAATTGTAAGAGCTCCTTTAGGTTTCATGGGGATATTACTCCCCATATTTATTTTTAAAGATTATTATAAAAAAAGTGCCTTAAAGTTCATTTTAAAATTAGTGATACTTGGCAGTATTGCTTTTAGCTTTATGATAATCTGGCAATACAGAAATTATAAAATAACCAATGAATACGTTGGCTTACATCCTATTTATTATGCTGATAATAATTCTATTTACAGGCCTACCTTTAAAGAATTTTGGAATTTTGTTGGTGGATGGGCACAAGAAGGACATATTGCTCATTCTTACATGGTTCCTATGTGGTCGGCAGCTATAAATGGTGATACTTCAGAATACTATATAAAAGCTGCATTAAATACGTTTCCTAAAGAAGTAATTACCCATTTTGGAGAAGACAGATTGTTTAATGTTTTTAGAAACTATCAAAAGGCTACCTTAATTCAAAAATCGTATTATGATAAAAGACTTCCGATTCCAAAAAAGATCCATCACACAGAAAAAATAGTAATAGAAGAATTTCAACAATTAACTAATGGATATAAAAGCGAATTCCCGCTTCAATACCATATACTATCTCCTTTAAAAGTGTTTAAAACAATGGCTTTTCATTCTAACTTATCGCTATATATTTTTCAACACACCTTTAGGGGTAATTGGTTGATGGAAGTTGTTAGACTTCTCTTCTTTAGTCTGCACGGACTATGTTTTATTGGACTTATTGCTAGCTTATTTCTTATAAAAAGAAGTGATTGGAAGAAATCGGCACTTACAATAAGTGTTTTTATCTACGTTTTTTACCTCTGTTATTTTCAAAGAGGAATAGAAGAAAGATATACGCTACCTATACTACCAATACTATTAATTTGTTTAGCAGAGCTTATTAAATATTTTTATAATTTATTGAAACCCACCCCTAACCCCTCCAAAGAGGGGGTTTAAATCAAGGCGATAATCTTGACTGTTTCCAGTCATCACCAGATTTTGTAAACACAAGTCTATCATGTAATCTATTTGGTCTTCCTTGCCAAAATTCAATCTTGGTTGGTTTTACAGCATAGCCTCCCCAATGTGACGGACGAGGAACGTCAACACCTTTAAATTTAACTGTATAATGCATTACCTTTTCCTCTAATTCTTTACGACTCATCAATTCTCCACTCTGCTTAGAAGCCCAAGCCCCTATCTGGCTTTCTCTAGGTCTTTTGGCAAAATAAGCGTTAGAATCTTCTTCGCTCATTTTCTCTACCAAACCTTCTACAATCACTTGTCGTTCTAGTTCTCCCCAAAAAAAGTTAAGTGAAACTTTGTTGTTTTGCTTTAAGTCTCGTCCTTTATTACTGTCATAATTGGTATAAAAAACGAAACTATCATCTTTAATAGCTCTCATATAAACAATCCTAGTAGAAGGCTGTCCAGTAGTAGAAACTGTTGTTACAGACATTGCTTGAGGATCAAGTAATTGTGCATCTACTGCTTCTTTAAACCAAACATTAAACTGTTTAATCGGATTTTGATGTACAGAATCTTCATTAAACGGTTTTCCCGAAAAATCTCTTCTCATCTTATTTAGGTAGTTTACAATATCGTTACTCATGATCAAATCCAATATTATCAGCAACAAAGTTAAGAAATTGATGCTTTTTATTAACAATAATTAAAGATACCTCCCATTTCCGTAAAATTATTGGTAGATTTATTGTTATATTATGAATAACCCGTTAGACTATACTATTTCAGAGCTAAATAAATTAGCACCAAAAAAAGGAAGATTACTTATTGCTGAGCCTTTTATGGATGATCTTTATTTTAAAAGATCGGTAGTTTTATTAACGGAATACAATAAAGATGGTGCTTTTGGTTTTATGTTAAACAAACCTTTAGACATTACAATAAACGATACAATAGAAGATTTTCCTCCATTTGATGTTCCAATTTTTATGGGTGGGCCAGTTCAATCAGATAGTTTATTTTACATCCATACTCAGGGCGATTTTATTGAAGGAAGTGTTAAAATTAAAGACAATTTATATTGGTCAGGAAATTTTGATCAATTAAAACAGTTAGTTAAAGATCAACAAATTTTTCCTCATGAAATAAAGTTTTTTATCGGTTATTCTGGATGGGATAACGAACAATTAATCAGTGAAATAGAATCTGAATCGTGGATTATATCAGATATAAAATCAAATCAAATGAACAGTTTTAATGATGTTGATTTATGGAAAAACACATTGCAAAAAATGGGGTCTAAATTTTCTGTACTTTCTAACTTCCCTGAAGACCCAAGCCATAACTAGTTCTTAATGAGGAAATTATCTCTACTTTTATTATTTATTGGTTTAGCTTTTTTTATTAATGCCCAAGAAGTTGATTATGTAATTAAGGATCCTGAAAAAAATAAAGAGCATATAATACCAAATGCTCCAGATAACAATAAAATACCAAATCCAGATTACACAGCATACTTCCTTAATGCTACTGCTTACACTTTAGATAAAAAGAAAATGAGATTGTCTGGTACAGATCTTTTTTTTATAAAAGCAAGTTATGGCTTAAGCGATAATCTAATGGCTTCTTTCAATATTTCCTTATTTGGAACGTTTACAGGATCTTTAAAATGCCAACTAAACTTAACCGAACAAATTAAATTAGGCGCAGCATTTTCTGGAGGTAGGTTATTTTATGCAGATGTAGATATATCAAGTGTTGATTCTTCTTCCTATTTTGGAGGTGGACAAGCTATGATTACTTTGGGGGATAAACAAGACAACATCACTGTTGGTACTGGTTTTTACCAAATAAAAAATACTTTTGATTTATTTGGAAATGGTATTGAAACTCTTTTAATAAACAACATCTACATTGGTTTCCAAAAGCAGATAGGCAGAAAATGGTATATAATGGCAGAAGGCAATTATTTTTTAAACCATCGTGCATTTTACATAGCTGCAGGAGTAAAAGTGGTAGTTGGAGATCGTATTTCTTTAAACCTTGGAATAATGCCTATGGGGTATAATGACCCTACAAACAACCAAACAATATTTGAACCTATTCCAATTCCTTTAATTTCTTTTAGATATCTCTTAGGAAGAAATAGATAAATTCAATCGTTCTAAAATCTCTTTTGTAGCTTTATTAAAATACCTTTTTTGACGATAAGAAACCACCCATTTCAATCCGCTTATTGCATTGGTTAAAAACAACTCATCAGCTTGCAGTAACATACTTCCATTTACCATTCCTTCAAACACATTAATGTTCATCTCTTTTGCTATCTGTAAAACTTGTTTTCTCATTACACCATCCATACACCCTTCTTCTACAGAGGGAGTGTAAAGATTATTGTTTTTATATAGAAAAATATTTGAACTAAGTGCTTCTACAATTCTTCCTTGATCGTTTAACACAATACAATCATCTAAACCTTTTTCTTTTTTATAGATACCAATTAAAACATGTGGAATACTATTGGTTGTTTTAATTTGTGATAAGATATTTCTTGGTCTTTTTAAATCGTTATAAATATTAACACTTAATCCGTTGGTGTTTAAAGTATATTTATTTTCATCTATTGGATAAGCTTCTATCACATATGATTTCCCCTCATTCTCAGGTGTATATAAACCATCTCCAGAACGATAAACAGTTAACCTTACTCTACCGCCCTTCTTAATATGATTTTTTTCTATCAGATTAACTATTTGATCTTTCAATTCGCTAAAAGAAATGTTTGCCGAATGCATTTTTAATACTTGCATTCCTTTTTTTAATCTGATAAAATGATCTTCTAAAAACCGAGGTTGCCCATCTATTACTCTAATGGTTTCAAATAAAGCATCTCCATATTTAAACGCTCTATTATTTACCGTAAACACTTTTTCATCTTCCTTATAAAGAAAACCGTCAACGTTTATATATAGTAGAGTACTCAATTTATTTTATTTAAATAATTAGTAAGCGAATCATTTGCTTTAATTTGAATTCCAGTAATTCCTGCTTTTTCTCCTGCAAGTACATCTCTATGGTTATCACCAATAAAATAAGCATTTTTCTTATCCACATTGTACCTCGCTATGGCTTTTTCTAACATCAAAGAGTCTGGTTTTCTACAAATACATTTCTCATTTATTGAATGATGTGGGCAGTAATAAATATCTAAGATATCAACACCAGCTTCTTTAAACTTTCCGTGCATGTAATTGTGTACGGAAACCACATCACTATGGTTATATGCTTTTTTTGAAATCCCTCCTTGGTTGGTAATTACAATAAACTCGTAGCCTTTTTCTTTAAGTGTTTTAAGTCCTTCAAACAGTCCATCTACAATCTTAAATTGATCTACCTCAAAGGTGTAATGCCCTGGCTCAACATTAATAACTCCATCTCTATCTAAAAATATAACCTTACGCATATTCAGCTTTTAAATTTTAAAGATATAAAAAGAGTTGATTATGGCAAAAAAAAATAATTTCTTGAAACAATTATCCCCGAAGCAGAGCATCGAGGAATTCTCTTGATTAAATCTACTAATAGCCTAAAGCACCTAAAACTTCAGATATGAAATTTACAAAAGCATCTGGCACAAAAATTAAAGTAAATAGAAAGCCAAAAACTGCCCCCCAAATATGAGCATCATGGGCAATGTTAGTACCTCCTCTTTTTTCCATGTACTTTTCATAAGCGATATACAATACTCCAAAAACTATTGCAGGCAACATAGGTAAAAAAATGATCCCCATTCTACTCGAAATTGGATGCATAGCCACCATAGAAAAAAGCACAGCAGAAACAGCTCCAGAAGCACCTACTGAATTATAATTATAGTTATCTCTATGTTTTAGTAAGGCAGGAATAGTCGCAACAAAAACTCCTCCCAAATAAATTAACAAAAAATAGAAAATGCCGATTCCCCCCATTTTTTCTATCAACTCAAATTCCACTCCATCACCTTGACTACCATTCCCAAACACATAAAGAACGTACATGTTAAACCCTAAGTGGAATATATTATTGTTATCATGAATAAAAGCATGACTAAATATACGATACCATTCTTTACGATGAAATACTTGATAAGGATTAAAAAGTAACTTACTGTAAAGCTCTGGCTTACCATTTGCATATAAAGAAACTGCAACTGTAGTAATGATAATAATTAGTGTGATTGATAAATTCATTTAAAATAAGCTCATTTGTTCATCACTATCGTCTTCCACATCTTTAATTGGAGGTTTCTTCTTAAATCTTGGCTTAGACTCCTCCTCTGAAGGAAGTTCCATTTCAGGTTTAGGTTCTTTTTTTATTTCTTCTATTGGCTCTGATAGTTCTTCAACCTTTTCTTCTTCAACTAGCTGAACCTTTTTCTTAAACTTTTTTGGAGTTTCTGAAGCTACTTCAACAACAGCTTCTTTAATCGTTTCAGGTTCTTCAACAATTTCATCATCAGCAGCAACCACTATATTTTCACTCTCTTCAGAATCGTTACTTTCTGATACAACAATAGTTTCTTCAATATCTTCTTCTATCTCTAGTTCTGGTTCATCAAAGGGTAAAGGATCTAACAAGTCAATATTTTTAACTTTATGTGTAGTTAAACGATTACCAATAGCCTTCATTCCTTTAATAGCTATAAATTCTTCTAAAGCGATGGTTTCATTGTCTTTCCGTTTTCCTTTTACTTTAGAGTATGTTGTTTCTATTTGTGGCAACCAATCTGTTGAAATAACTTCTAACTGAGAGTTTTCGTCATCAGTAATAAACAATACTTTTTTATCTGTAGGTTCTGCTAAAAATCGTTTAACAAAATATTCTTTTTTATCGCCATCAAAATAAACTGCAGAAATTGGCTTTTTCGGATTCCACTTTTCCAACACGATCATATCTTCCTCAAACTTGGTAAATAAATCAAACCCTAACAACTGGTATTCACCACTTTGCATAATAGTTAAGATTCTATCATTTGCTTTAAAATCTCCTAAAAATTCACCTCTTTCTTCTGAATTTAAACGTTGAACAGTATCATCAAACCAAATTTTACGAGCAGCCAAAGTAGAAACTCCAGCCTCTTTTAATTCAATTTTAGAAATTGGATATTTAGTTACTCTATTTCCTCCAGCACCTCTACCTTTTATGGCTAATTCAGAAAAATCAAGATCAAACTTTAATTTTCTAACATTTGATTTTGGTTTAAGTTTAATAGAGATCACCTCTGCCTCTCCGTTAGGATTTGCTGTAAACCATAACAATTTAGAACCAGGTGTTCCTTTTGTAATAGGATATTCTTTATCTCTTGTTATTGAAGTTACAGAGAAACGTTTCATCATTGCTGTCCCAGTTTTTCCATCTTGATAAACCGCATTATAAGTTGTTCGTTTATCTCCTTTTTTCCAAACTCCAACATGAATTATTCCTTTTCCAAAAAATGCTTTTGATGATATTTTTGAAACCATCATTACTCCATCATTTCGGAAAACGATTACACTATCAATATCCGAACAATCGGCTATAAATTCAGAATCAGAACGTTTTAATCCAGAACCTACAAACCCCTCTTCCAGATTAGCGTAAAGCTTTACATTGCTAACAGCAACTTTGGAAGCATCTATACTTTCAAAAGATCTAATTTCTGTTTTTCGTCCTCTTCCTTCTCCGTATTTCTTTTTTAACTCTTTAAAATAATCAACAGCAAAATCTATTAAATTTTCAAGATTAAACTTCACTTTTTTAATCTCATCTTCAAGGTTAGAAAGCTTCTCTTCTGCCTTTTCAGAATCATGTTTAGTGATTCTTCTCATTCTGATTTCTAACAGACGTTTTACATCTTCATCAGTAACTGCTCGTAGTAAATGATTAGTTAATGGTTTAAGCAAGTCAATAGTCAAATCAATTGCCTCATCATAGCCTAAACCGTGCAGTTTAACGTATATTTTGTTTTCAATAAATATTTTTTCTAGAGAAGAAAAATGCCATTGTTCTTCTAATTCTCTTTGTCTAATCTCCAGTTCTAACTTTAGTAAATCTCTTGTTCTTTCTGTAGAAATTCTTAACATTTCTGATACTCCAATAAATTTAGGCGTATCATCTTCAATCACACCAGAATTAGGAGATATCGAAACCTCGCAATCTGTAAATGCATACAATGCATCTACCATCTTATCTGGAGAAACTCCAGCTGGTAAATGAATTAAAATCTCTACAAATTCTGCTGTGTTGTCTTCTACTTTTCTAACCTTAATTTTACCTCTGGCATTAGCCTTTAAAATAGAATCAATCAACTTGTCTGTTGTTGTTCCAAAAGGTATTTCGGTTATTTTAAGCGTTCTTTTATCTTCTTGACCAATTCTTGCTCTAACCTTAATCTTTCCACCTCTTAAACCATCATTATAAGCAGACATATCTGCCATTCCTCCGGTTAAAAAATCAGGGTAGATAATAACTTTTTTTGTTCCTCTTAAAATCTTAATAGAACCATCTATTAATTCACAAAAATTATGTGGTAAAATCTTACAAGCCAATCCTACAGCAATTCCCTCAACACCTTGTGTTAAAAGCAATGGAAACTTAACGGGTAATGTTTCTGGCTCTTTATTTCTTCCATCATAAGAAGTTAACCATTTTGTTGTTTTAGGATTAAATACAACTTCTAAAGCAAACTTGGTTAGCCGTGCTTCAATATACCTAGGTGCTGCAGCTCTATCTCCTGTGTAAATATTCCCCCAGTTTCCTTGGCAATCAACCAATAAGTCTTTTTGCCCTACTTGTACTAGAGCATCTCCAATAGAAGCATCTCCATGGGGATGGTATTTCATTGTATTTCCAATAATGTTCGCTACTTTATTATAACGCCCATCATCCATCTCTTTCATAGAATGTAAAATTCTACGTTGTACTGGTTTTAATCCATCATTTAAGTGCGGAACGGCTCTTTCTAAGATTACATAAGAAGCATAATCTAAAAACCATTCTTTGTACATCCCAGAAATCTGAATAACATTTTCCAAATGATTATCCTCATTCGCCTCGTTATCAAATTCTTCGTCCCTTTCTATGTTATCTTCTTCACTCATTTTTATTCTGTGATATTAAATTTATTAAGGAAAGATACTTCTCACATTCCTCAGAGCGATAATTATTGGTTTGAGATTTTTCAAAATCAGTCACCGCATCCTCATATAGCTTAATATTAAACTTACAAACTCCATTGTAATATATAGATTTGTTCTTCATTTTCTCAGAACCTTCAGCCTTACTAAAACAACATATTGCATCATAATACTTATTTAAATGCATACTAATCAATCCCAAGTTAAAATAAACCTCCTCAATACCAGCATTATCTTCATCACAGTTTTGCAACAACGACAGCTCAGATTTTGCCATTTTAAAATCATTCTTATGAGCCTTAGCTTTTCCTTGATTAAATATTCTTACTAAAGCCAAATTGTTATATGCAGGCAAGAAAGAAGAGTCTAATTTTATACATTTTTTATAATCTGTTAAAGCCAATCTATAATTAGCAATATCCATATATGTATTACCTCTTAAAAAATACGCTATAGGAGCCTTAGGGTTTAGAGCTATAGATTTGTTTAAATATTGGATTGCATTTTTTAAGTTTTGAATTTGCCTTTCACCATAGGCCTGAAAGAGAATGCCGTCATAAAAATCACCATCTTTTTTCATCTTTTTTTTAAGCAACTTCAAACCGTACTTGTAATTACCATGTTCAAATGCCATCACCGAATGATTAATTACATCTAGCTGACCCTTCTCTTCTGTCGTAACAAAATCTAATAATTGCTTAGCATTTTGAGCATAAGAACAAATGCTCATCAAAGAAAATAATATAACAAAAAAGTACTTCAACATTAAATAATATTAAATCGGACTGGTATTGCGTACTGAACTTTTATTGGTTTTCCATTCAAATAACCAGGATCCCACTTCGGCATGTTCTTTACAATTTCTAAGGCCTTTTGATCTAACAATTCATCCTCTCCATCTATAACTTTCGCATCGATAATTGATCCATCTACATCAATTGTAAATCCAACAGAAATTGGAACATACTGATTCTTGTGTTCCTTCAAAAATTTCTCTTTATCAAAACCTTCTGGAAGTGTAACATTCTCATCCAAATAATCATAAAAAGCATTATTCCCTCCAGGAAACTGTGGCATTTTTTGTTCTACTTTTTTAGTCTGTTCATAATTAATATTGGATGCAGGATTCTGAGAAAACCCTTTAAAAAAAAGAGTGATTAGCAACGATCCAATAATTACTTTCATCTTCATTATTCTTATTTTTCTACTTCTGACTCAATCACTTCTTCTTCAATGTCTTTTTCAACCTTCAGATTTTCAATAATAAACTGTTGTCTATCAGGTGTATTTTTACCCATGTAAAAATCGAGTAACTTCTGTATTGGAGTTTCAGGACCAATAACTACTGGTTCTAATCTGATATCATCTCCAATAAAGTGCTTAAATTCACTTGGAGATATCTCTCCAAGCCCCTTAAATCGTGTTATTTCTGGTTTACCTTTTAATTCTGCTAAAGCATCTTTCCTTTCTTGATCAGAATAGCAATAAATTGTTTTTGATTTATCTCTAACTCTAAACAAAGGTGTTTCTAATACTTGTAAATGTCCATTTTTAATAACATCTGGAAAAAACTGTAAAAAGAACGTAATCAATAATAATCGAATATGCATTCCGTCTACATCTGCATCAGTTGCAATAATGATATTATTATATCTTAAATCTTCTACCCCTTCTTCAATGTTAAGAGCTGCCTGCAACAAGTTAAATTCTTCATTTTCGTAAACAATCTTTTTTGTTAATCCATAACAATTTAAAGGCTTCCCTTTTAAGCTAAAAACGGCTTGCGTGTTTACATTTCTTGATTTTGTAATAGAACCAGATGCAGAATCTCCCTCTGTGATAAAAAGCATTGTTTCTACCTTTCTATCATCATCTTTAACATCGTTGTAATGTACTCTACAATCTCTTAATTTCTTATTGTGTAAGGCAGCATCTTTTGCTCGTTTCTTGGCAATTTTTTTAATTCCTGCCATATCCTTACGTTCACGTTCAGACAGCATTATCTTACGTTGCAAAGCTTCCGCTACTGCTGCATTTTTATGTAAGTAATTATCTAATTCTTTTTTTAAGAAATCAGTAATAAACGCACGCATTGAAGGTCCATTAGGACCAATTTCTGTAGAGCCTAATTTTGTTTTTGTTTGAGATTCAAAAATAGGCTCCATTACTCTTACACTGATTGCTGCAACAATAGAAGATCGGATATCTGCCGCATCATAATCTTTACCATAAAACTCACGAATTGTTTTTACCAATGCTGTTCTATATTCGGTTTGATGCGTTCCTCCTTGAGGTGTGTATTGTCCGTTTACAAACGAATAATATTCTTCTCCATAAGCTTGTGTATGGGTAATAGCTACCTCAATATCATCTCCTTTTAAATGAATAATAGGATAAAGTGGTTCGTTTGATAAATTTTGAGACAATAAATCTTTTAAACCATCTTCTGAATGGATTTTTTCTCCATTAAAGTTTAAGGTTAATCCTGTATTTAAGAAAGCGTAATTCCACAACAACTTCTCAACATGTTGTGTCCTATACTGAAATTTCTTAAAAACTTCTTCATCAGGAACAAAGGTCATTTTAGTTCCTTTTCTTAAAGATGTTTTTTCAATTTGTGAATCAATGGTTAGATCTCCTCTTTCAAATTCTGCTTTTTTAAGCTCTCCATCCCTAACCGATTCAACAACAAAGTAGCTCGACAATGCATTTACAGCCTTTGTTCCTACTCCGTTTAATCCTACAGATTTTTGGAAAGCTTTACTATCATACTTTCCTCCAGTATTCATCTTAGACACACAGTCTACCACTTTTCCTAAAGGGATTCCTCTTCCGTAATCTCTTACTTTAACAACCTTATCTCTAATACTAATATCAATGTTTTTTCCGTGTCCCATTGCATATTCATCAATGGAATTATCTATCACCTCTTTTAATAAAATGTAAATACCATCATCATAAGCAGCACCATCACCAAGTTTACCGATGTACATACCAGGTCGCATACGGATGTGTTCCTTCCAGTCTAAGGAGCGTATATTGTCTTCATTATAAATTGGTTCTTCAGCCATATATTAATTCTCTGAATTTGAATGCTAAAATTAAATATAAAAGAACTCTTCACTAAGGTTCTCAGTAAAGGTTTTTAAGGTATTTATTAACAAGTTTTTCGATTGATTATTGATGATTTATTATTGAATATTTTTCCTCTCACTTATAACCTACTTTATTTCTTGGAACTTCTTGCTCTTTGACAAACTGTTTTAAATAATTAAAAATAACGTCAATCTTTTCATCTTGTCCCGACACTTTTTTTCTAATCTCTTCCATTTCGAGTAAAAGGTCTTTATGGGTAAGAAGCATATTTCTCATTTTAACAAAAACCTCTATTATCTGAATACTCATTTGAGTTGCTCTTCCACTTTTTAAGACATTAGCTAGCTGCAAAACTCCGTGCTCAGTAAAAACATAAGGTAAAGAACCACCTAAATGCTGTTTGGATGGTATCGCATTTTGCGATACCATAACATCCACTTCTTCTTTTGTTAGCTGAAACATGAAATGGTTTGGGAATTTCTCAACATTCCTTTTAACTTGCTCTCTCAACCGAATTGCCTTCACACCATAAAGCTCTGCCAAATCTCTATCCAACATTACTTTCTCATCTCTAATTTTGTAGATTTTACTACCGATTATTTCTTCTGGAATTGCAGCTACATCATTCATGTTAATTGATTTCCAACTTAGAAATTCGCTGTTTTAGATCTTTCAATTCAATACCAACACTTCTCATTAAACTTAAAATGTTAGAAGGGTTTAATTCATCTTCTTCATATTGTCCAATACATAAGTTCAGTTTAAATTGCCATATCTCCATAATTTCTGAAGTATGAATGGTATAAGGTTGGTAAGCTTTATTATCTGAAGAAAGTGTTAAATAACCGCTATCTAATTGACCTGTAAAAACACGTTTATACACTAAACCATCATCTTTAGTTAAAATAATGTAGCAGAAATTGTTTTTTACATTATTTGGATTCTCCATATATTCTGCCACTACAACATCTCCATCTTTTACCCAAGGGTGCATTGAATCTCCTTTAATAGGAAAAGCTCGATGCTTACCTGTTGGTAAAAAGTCTAAACTCATAATTGGCAAATCGGCAATAAACTCCGTATCAGAATACCCTTGTAAATAACCTGCAGAAGCTTCTTTAGTAACAACTTCTATCACATTTTCATTATGTTCATCTACTCGCATCGGAAACAATACACGCTGATTACCAATATCAATAAAAGTATCATCCTCTGCCAAGGTTAAATCATTCTTAACTAAAGCATCTATCGGAATTTTAAAAAAATCTGACAACAGTATTAATGTATCAATTGGAGGTTCTGAACGACCCTCTTCATAAGAACCCACTCTAGATTTAGAAATATCTACTTCTATTGAAAATTGTTCTTGAGTTAATGTTTTTAAACTTCTTAAATGCTTGATGTTTTTTGCTATCTTTCCCATAACTACAAATATAAGTCAAATAATCTACTTTTTGTAGTTATTTTTAAAAAAGATTGAAAACAATACAATTATGGAGCAATTTATAAGGCAGGTAAAGTCAATTTCAAGTAAAGAATAAATTCTTTAAAAATGAATATAAAATTCTATCTTTGGTTGCTAGCATGCTTGAATTATTAGAAATAAAACAACAACTCCATTCTAAATGTTTTGAGATTGCTCAACAGAGAGTGATGAGTTTAAGCACCATAATCCAAGAAGCCCAAGATGCAGCTAACAACGAAACTAAAAGTAGTGCTGGAGATAAACACGAAACAGGTAGAGCAATGGCTCAGCTAGAAACCGAGAAACTAACTAAACAGCTATCTGAAGCAATAAAATTAGAGCAAGTTATCAACCAAGTAAATCCAAAATTAAAACATAAAATTGCAGCTTTAGGAAGTGTAGTTATTACCAACAACGGTATTTTTTACATTACTGTTAGTTTAGGTAAAATAGAAATAGATAAGCAAACTTATTTTGCCATCTCTCCCAAGTCTCCTATTGGAAAACTATTAATTGGTTTAAAAGAAAAAAATAGTTTTTCTTTTAATGGAAGGGCTTATAGCATAGAAAAAATAGTTTAAGCAGACAAAAAAAATACTTGTCTTATTCATTCAAAAACCGTAACTTAGTTTCGTAATGAGATGTGATTATTAATCATTAAATTAAGTAGGATGAAAAATATATTGGTCACTATTGATTTTGATAAGGGAGTAAATCTCATAATCAATAAATCAGTTGAGTTAGCAGAGCAATTTAATTCAAAAATTTGGTTAATGCATATAGTTGCCCCAGACCCTGAATTTGTAGGTTACGGAGTTGGCCCACAATATATAAGAGATTTTAGGGCAAAAGACATTAGAAAAGAACACCAATTACTTCAGAGCTACTCTGATGAATTACAAAAAAAAGGAATAAATACAGAAAGCTTATTAATACAAGGTCCAACTATAGAAATGATAATTGATGAATCAAAAAAGTTAGCTATCGACTTAATTATAGCCGGACATCATGAGCATGGTTTTCTCTACAATGCTTTTGTTGGCAGCACTTCTGGTGAAATTATAAAAAAATCAAAAATACCTGTACTTATTGTACCTTTCTAATTAAAAGAGAAGGGATATTTCTTTTTTAATGATAGATTTTCTATTCTTGAACCCTTGTTTGATAAAATATAACCAACTGTTTTTCAGATTCTAAAGCAGATTTAAGGTACCGTAATTACTTGTTTATTTTCATCAAAATAATATCCATATCTAAAAAATCGTATTTTACAACAATGAAAAAAACACTATTAGCATTGTCCTTACTAATTTCAATCGCTGTATTTTCTCAAGAAAATACAGCTTATATTTCTAAGCTCAATAATCATAGAGCAGAAGCAAATAAAGAGTTTGGTGATACTGCCACATCTATTTTACCAGACAAAATGGTATTAGAAGAGTTTAAACATTTAAACTATTTTGAACCGAATCCAAAATTTAACGTCACAGCTAAATTTAAAAAAGAGTTAGGCAAAGAATTTAACATGACCACCTCTTCTGGAAAACTTAAAAAATACAGGCAATACGGAATTCTAAGTTTTGATATTGATGGGAAAAATTATAAGCTTCCTATTTATCAGAGTATAAGGTTAATGAAAATGGAAAAATACAAAGATCATGTTTTCATTCCTTTTACAGATTTAACCAACGATGAAGAAACTTATGGTGGCGGCAGATATATTGAAGCCAACCTACCAACTGAAGATACTTTTAACTTAGATTTTAACTATTGTTTTAATCCCTATTGTCATTACACCACAGGTTACAACTGCCCTATTCCTCCAAAAGAAAACTTTTTAGACCTTAGAATTGAGGCTGGCGAAAAGAAGTTTAAAGATGATGAACATTAGGCACAACAAGCGTTTTTAATAAACTAAAAAACCTTCATCTATAAATTAACAGATGAAGGTTTTAAAATACAAATCTATAAGCCAGATCCTGTCGAGTTCTATCATTTATCTAGGAATAAAGTTGCCCTTATCCTCCAACAATCTACCCTCCAAGTTCCGATAGCTATCGGAAGGGCGAGAAACCCTCAATTCTTGGTTTATTTGATTTTTCAGCTCCGAAGGTTTACCTAGCTTACAAAATTACTCTTGTAACTGGTGAGCTCTTACCTCACCTTTTCAGCTTTTCCGTATAAATACGGTAGTCTATTTTCTATTGCACTAGCTGTTATTCCTCAATCTCTTTTAGAACACCCTAGCTTTCGCTAGGTCGGATTCTCTGTGCTGCCCGGACTTTCCTCTCCAAAACAAGTTTAGAGCGATAGAACGATTTGCTTTGCAAAACTATGAATTCTTAATGAATACTTCTGTAGCTCCAGAGCCATATTCTCTAAAATCAGCTTCTTTTATGGTTAGATAATCAAATCCTGCTAAATAATTATGGAGTTCTGTTTTTAAAACCCCTGTTCCTACTCCGTGTATAAAAACTATTCTTCTTATATTTTTTTTCATTGCTGAACTCAAACAATTTTTAACATGCTGCATTTGTGTATGTAATTTTTGCCAGTCATCCAATTTAGCAGGAAATTCAACCAACCGTTCTAAATGTAAATCAACTTCGATTACACGACCCACTTTATATTTACTTGAGTTTGTGTATTTACTTAAAAAATCGGATTGTGATTTTTTTTGTTGCTTCGAACTAATTTTAGTGGTAATCTCAACTTCATCCACACTGTATTTTAACTCGTTATTTTCTCCAACAATTATAATCTCATTAATTGAAACGTTACGATCAAACCCATCAGAACAACTAACCACAAAACTGCTATCAGAAATAATAGATTTTATTTCTCCTTCAAGGTTTTCATTGATAAATTTCACTTTATTTCCTATACTCACTTTCATAAGCTACAAAGGTAAATTATTTTGATTTAAAAAATCAATTCGTATATTTAGGAAATCATTATTAATTCGTCATTTTATGAAAAAAATATACATTCTTACAATTACAATTTTAGCAACAATTAACATTTCTGCCCAATGCAACGGAAGGTATCAAACTGATATATATCCAAACGTTAGTGTTACTACTGTTCAATACGGAAGTAATACAGATCTTGTTCCTCAAACAGTAAATTTAATGATGGACATTTATCAACCAACTGGTGATACATCTACTAGTAGACCTCTTGTAATTTTAGCACATGCAGGTTCTTTTAGTGGCGGTGATAAAGGAGATCCTGATATGGCATATTTCGCATCAGAACTTGCTAAAAAAGGATATGTTTGTGCTTCTATAAATTATAGGTTAGCCCCAAGCTCATTTTCTTTAATTGTTGAACAAACTACTGTAAAAGTAGTTTTTATGGCTGTACAAGATGGTAAAGCTGCTGTCCGTTTCTTTAGACAAGATGCTGCAACAACAGATACATATAAAATTAATCCTGATCAAATATTTTTTGGAGGAACTTCGGCTGGTGCTATTCTAGGTATTAACCTCAGCTACCTAGATGATCTTTCTGATTTACTAACCCTTCCGAATGGTGCCAACTGGCAAACATGGTTAAATCAAGTAGGAGGAATAGAAGGTGTAAGTGGTAATCCTGGTTATTGTTCTAGAACAAATGGTGCTTTTGGTTTTGCTGGAGGAATTGCTGATACTGCATGGATAGACCCTGATGATGTGCCTTGGTACGGTTCTCACGCTCTTACAGATGCAACTGTTCAATATGGTTATGGACAACCTTTAAATGGATTTACACCAGTATATTTATATGGTAGTGGTTCTATGAATGACAGAACGAATACCACAGGTACTTATCATCATTTAGATCAATATGCTGGAGGTGATCATCCACCTTTTATTAACTCAGCATCAATTATGCAAAATAATAAGGATAGTCTAGCTACTTTTCTTTATAACATTCTAGATTGTAACCCTAACAACTTACAAAAGCCTACTCAAAAAACTTGCTCTAATACTGTTAGCATTACTGATGTTCAACATAAAAATTTAGATGCGAGTATTTATCCTAATCCTTTTAATGATGAGTTAACGATAGAGCTAACAAACAAGGCTAAAAACACTACCATTTCAATTATAAATACACTTGGAAAAGTGGTGAGCAAGCAAAATGCTACGAGTTACATTAACAAACTTAGTTTAGCAAAGCTGCCTGCAGGAATCTATTTTGTTGAAGTTTCTACAAATGAAAGTTCTATTACTCAAAAAGTAATTAAGAGATAGTTTAAATAAAACTGAAGTAAAAACACTCTTAGCAATAAGGGTGTTTTTTTATGGAAAAGTAATTCCTCTATAACTTCCTAAACTTACAGGCTTTAATGTTGAACTAAAGTTTGCATTAATAACACGAATAAACTCATTAGCCACCATAGCATAACCTCTAGTATTCGGATGAAGACCATCTAAAGAATATGCTCCTCCTTCAATATATTTAGTATTCAATTCTATCCCATCAAAATTCATCCCAGAAGTTAATTTATTCATAAATGAATACATATCTACAATTACATAACCATGACTTGAAGCCGAAGCGGTTATTTGATTGTTTATATCATTGATATAATTCCTTACTATAACTATTTCATCTTTATCTAAAACAGCTGTATGTGGCAATGGGTTTGATTGAAGTTCTCCTACTCCATCAGTAAGCATATCTTTTGTAGAAAGTAAAATAAAATCATCATTGGTTGCTTTACGTATTACAGTTGTATCGGCTCCTTCTTTAATCCAAATATCTTTATCAAGCAATTCTAAAGTAATTGTTGTAAAAAAAGGAGCTTGAGTAATGTCATGAACTGTTGCACATACTCCTTGTGCTCCCATTGATTGAAAAATGTCTAAAAGTGTATCGTATTTTTCTCTAAATTCGGTTAAATTAGTTAGTAAAGAAGATCCACTCACGTCATCACCACCTTCTTTTGCCCAACTCATAGCATCATTAATCCCTAACCAATTGGTAAAAAATGTTGCATTACAACTACGAACATGATCTATATATTGAACCCTATTATTTATATCTCCAAAATTTAAAAATCTACCATAAGGGCTTATTGGCTGACCTTGAACTCCATTCCATGCTAAAGCAGCTGGAGCGGCACTTCCTAAATATACATGATAGGTAAATTCTTCCGTAGAACTATTTCCATAAATATTTCTTAAATTAATACCTCCCACCCCTAAATTGTTATATTTTATATTAGTGTCTGCCCAATTGTTAAAAGAAGGATCATAATTAATTGCCAATGGATGATTGTTTGTAATATCAATATCGTAAGCTTTTATTACTTCAATTTCTCCGTTAACATATTCTAAATGCATGTAACCAGAACCTGTTCCTGAAACTGTTGGCTGAACAAAATTAGTTCCCATTTGTCTTGCTATAATGGCTGGGAATGAATTATCTTGTTGTCCAAATTCATTATGCAAACCGCCATCTTGCAATCCTTGTGTAAAAGAATTTCCTACAGCAATATAATTAGAAAAATTGGCTGTACCATTAGTTGTTTCGTACTCATCAAATTGAGATTTAGTACACGATAAAGAAAGTAAAACTATGCAAGCAGCAAGGTAACTATTTGTTTTTTTCATATTATTCTATCGAAGCAGCAGCCTCTTTTTTAGTTCCTCCAAATTTTAGGTTCAAAGCCAAACCATAAACATTTACCTTACGGTTAAATTTATACTTAAAATCTCCTGTTTGCACTTTCTCTCCGTTTTCTAAAACAAAATTTCCATCTTCAACTTTGTATTGTGCCAAGCTAACATCATCTCTACTTGCACTTTGTCTGATGTAGGCAAAATCAATTGAAATCTTATCATTTATCTTATACCCTAAACCAGCAGTATAAGCTACTTGGGTTACTCCTGGTAAATGCGGACTTACCAAATTATCTTTCATAGGTGTGTTGTCTTGATACAACCCTACTCTTACACTATACTTTTCTTTATAAGTAAAATCAAACCCTAAACGATGCGTTATTGAATTATCCCAATCATTAATTTGCTTAGAATCTGGCGTGTCATTATTATCAAAATTAAATGCTAAAGTATCATAAGAAGACCAACCAGTTATATTAAAATCATAAGCAAAAGCCAAGGACCATTTTTCTGAAATGGTATGTTTAACACTTAATCCTATTGTAAAAACAGAGGGTAAAGTAATTTGAGATACAAAGTCCGTTTCTTCAGGGAATTTATATTTTAATGAAACAGGAATATCTGTAAACTGAGCTTTCCCATTACTTAAATCAACAGTAATTGAAGAACGATAATCAATACCTACTGCAAACTTTGTATTTTTAGCATCATCTCCTAAGGTTAAAAATTGAGAATAAATCCCCAGATTATAACCTACACCATCACCACTCCCTTCTAAACGTACTTTTCCTTCTGTAGTTGAACTTGATGCTACTGGAATTGCTTTTTCGGTTGAGAAACTTCCTCTTCCATAAACAAAACCTCCACCCACACTTAATTTTTCGTGTATTTTATATGAGATAGTTGGCTGAAACATAAATGTTTTTAATGAAATATTCTGAATGATATTTCGTCCTTGCCATGCATCATCAAAAGAAGATGCGGAACCAAACTGATTATTGATTAAAAACCCTAAGTGTAATTTCTCTGTGATTTGACCAGTATAATAAAAATGTATTGGAGTTCCTTTACCAGAAGTTTGATCTGTATTTGCCACCTCAGGGGTTTGTATCGAAACATGAGCATCAACAATATTTATTCCAACAGTAAATTGATGATGATTTAAATTTGACATTGCTGCAGGATTAAAAAATACAGTAGTTGCGTCTGTACCTACCCCTGCAAATGCTCCACCCATTGCCACAGCTTTTAAGCCTTGTAAATTTAACTGAAACCCTCCAGCCATCATTAGAACAGGAGCTCCAAGAAATATTGATAATAATACTCTTTTCATTATTATTGTTTTTATTTATTTGTAATCACCATTCCAAATTCCCCCTCCCTCTTCTTTTAAACCTATTTCTTAATGACTGTGAAAATAAGCAATTTTTTAAAATTATAAAATAAGAATTGATAGATACATTATCCTCTAATTTCTTTTATATTTGAGTGGTTAAAAAAAAATTATGAAAAAAATAGCATCCTCAGAATTAGTACTTAATAGCGACAATAGCGTTTACCATCTAAATCTTCATCCTCACCAAATAGCAAAAGATATTATTGTTGTGGGTGATCCAGGAAGAGTCGAAACCATCTCTAATTATTTTGATAACATTGAGCATAAAGTTGCTAACAGGGAGATTTTAACCCATACCGGAACTTTAAACGGGAAACAATTAACCGTTATGTCTACTGGTATGGGACCAGACAATATTGATATTGTTTTAAATGAATTAGATGCCTTAGTAAACATAGATTTAGAAAACAGGACAATTAAAGAAGAACACACTACTTTAAACATTATTAGACTAGGCACTTCAGGATCTTTACAAAAAGATGTTCCTGTTGATTCTTTTGTGATTTCTGAATTAGGACTGGGCCTAGATGGATTAATGAATTATTATGAATACAATCAAACTGATGAGGAAATAGAATTACTAAACCAATTTTATTCTCAAACCAACTATAACAAGGTATTTGCTCAGCCTTATTTTGTAAAAGGCTCTTTTGAGTTGTTTAATAAATTAAAAGAGGGTTGTATTTCAGGAATTACTGCTACTGCTGGTGGTTTTTATGGACCGCAAGGAAGAGTGCTTCGTATTCCTTTAAAAGAAACTCAGTTAAATGAGAAATTAAGGGATTTTAAGCACAACAATCATGTCATACTTAATTTTGAAATGGAAACATCTGCTTTATATGGTCTATCAAGAGCTTTAGGGCATAATGCTTGTACTATTTGTGCTATAATTGCGAATCGTTTTTCTGGAACTGTAAGCACTAATTATAAACTTGCTGTTAAAAACTTAATTGAAGAAACACTCTCTAAATTAACACAATAGAGTTAATAAGTCAAGTTAAAGCTATAACCTTTGATATATTTCTAACGTATATTTGATATATGTTGATTAAAGAAATACAAGCCTTAATAAGTCTTTTAGACGATCCTGATACTTCTATTTTTGATGATGTTAGTCGTAAGATAATTTCTTATGGTAATGACGCTATACCCTTTCTAGAAAATGCTTGGGAAAATTCTTTCGACCATCTGGTTCAAAATAGAATTGAAGATATTATTCATCATCTGCAATTCCAAAACATTAAATTAGAACTTATTAACTGGAAAAATTCCGAACAAGATTTAATTGATGGTGCTATTATTATTGCTAAATACCAATATCCAGATTTGGAAGGAGATAAAATAATAGCAAGCATTAAACAAATTACACAAGATGTTTGGCTAGAACTCAATGATAATTTAACTGCTTTAGAAAAAATAAAAGTCCTCAATAGAATTGTTTTTGATGTTCATGGATTTTATGGGAATACTAAGAATATTAATTCTCCAAAAAACTCATACATAAATAATGTAATTGAAAGAAAAAAAGGGAATCCTATTACTTTAGGAATTGTTTACCTTGCTATATGTAAAAAGTTAAACATACCTATGTATGGTGTAGATGTTCCTGCTCATTTTATCCTGTCTTATTCCGAAGATGAGAAAAACGCATTATTCTATTTAAATGTCTTTAACAAAGGAACCGTTTTCGGGCAACATGATATTGATAAATTTTTAGACCAATTAAAAGTAGAACCTAAGGATGAATATTATACAGCTTGCTCTAATTTAACCATCATTAAAAGATTGGTTCAACATCTTATCTATACCTATGATAGTTTAGGTTATATAGAAAAGAAAGAAGAATTAGAAGAGCTATACCAGTTGCTAAGTTAACAACGTAATATCATTAACATCTTTTAACAACCGCTGCACAAGATTTTTCATCAATCTATCGTTTTTGTATTAATAAGAAATTAATATTAAACTGAATATATTATGAAAAAAGAACTCAAATTAATCGCTCTAGGATTAACCTTAACCATTGCTGGAGGCATTACTTCAGTAGGAATTTACAAGCATTTAGAACCTAAAAAACACCCCTCATTTACCAATCAAGCTCCCTTTGAAAAGAATAATTATTTAGCCAATAACAAAATAGATATTATAGCAACTCCTAGTTTAGAGCTAGCCGCAGAAATGTCGTTAAATGCTGTTGTACATGTTAAAACGGAGGTTCTAAGTAATCAACCTGTTGATCCTCTTTACCAATTTTTTTACGGAAATAAACAACAAAAACCTCAACTAGCACATTCATCAGGCTCGGGAGTTATTATTTCTGATGATGGTTATATTGTAACTAACAACCATGTTATTGACAATGCTGAAAATATTTCTATAACACTAAACAATAACAAAACTTACAAAGCTGAAGTGATAGGAACAGATCCTAATACCGATTTGGCTCTGCTAAAAATTGACCAAGAAAATCTTCCTTATATTAATTATGGTAACTCTAATAATATTAAGATTGGAGAATGGGTTATAGCTGTTGGAAACCCTTTTAATCTGACCTCTACCGTTACTGCTGGAATTATAAGTGCAAAAGGAAGGGACATTAACATACTAAGAAATGATCCTTATAGTGGAATGTCTGCCATAGAATCTTTTATACAAACTGATGCTGCTGTAAACCCTGGGAACAGTGGTGGTGCTTTAGTAAGTTCTACTGGAGAATTAATTGGTATTAATTCTGCTATTAAATCGAACACAGGTTCATACACTGGTTATTCTTTTGCTATACCGGTTAATATTGTTAAAAAGGTAGTAAAAGATTTAAAAGAATTTGGAACTGTTCAAAGAGCTTTTATTGGTGTTAGCATAAGAAATTTAGATGCTGAGTTAGCTAAAGGAATAGGGACAGAAAATGTAAATGGTGTTTATATTAATGGAACAACTAAAAATGGTTCTGCCGCTAAAGCTGGAGTAAAAGCGGGAGATATTATTAAAAAAGTTGGAAATAAATCTATAAAAAATGTTGCCGAACTACAGGAGCAACTTAGTCAGTTTAGACCTGGAGACAAAGTAATTATCGCTTTAGAAAGAGATAATAAAGAACTAGAACTTTCTATTGTTCTTAAAAACCTGAATGGTGATGAAACAATAATCTCTAGCAAATCAAATAAAACCTTAAAACAATTAGGTGTTAAACTTACTGAAACAAGCAACATAGAGCTTAAACAGTTAAACTTAGATGGTGGTGTTAAAGTTGAGGAAATCTATAATGGGAAAATGAGGAGTGTTGGGGTTCGAAAAGGGTTTATAATTACAAAAATAAACCATAAGAAAGTAACTAGTATTGATGAGTTAATTATTACCATTGAAAAAATTAAAGGTGGAATACTAATAGAGGGTGTATATGAAAATGGAAGAAAAGAGTTTTATGGGTTTGGAGTTTAAACATTGGTCATCATAACATAAAAAAGCCTCCTGAATAACTTCAGGAGGCTTTTTATTGTATAAAATAATGTTATTGTTTTTTCTCTTTAGCTTGTTTAATCATATTGTTAATACCGCCAGTAAAGGCAGAAACTCCTTTTACATATCCTGTTTTACCTAAAGCATCAATTTTAAATTGACCTTTCTCATCTTTATCTAAGTTAAACACCCATATTGTTGGGTATCCAGAAACCTTGAATGCTTGTTGTAATCCTCTATTTTGCTCTTGATATTTTTGAGGTATTTGAAATCTTCTTGGAAAATCTAACTCTACTAAAACAACTGTTTTTTCTGCCCATGTTTGAAAAGCAGGTTTATCAAAAACTTCATACTTCAATTTTTTACACCAACCACACCAATCACTTCCTGTAAAGTTTGCTAAAATAGGCTTACCCGTTTTTTTAGAAATCTCATAAGCTTTATTAATATCAACCATCCAACCTTGAGCATGCGCTTTATAATCTGCTTCTGCTATTGTTTTAACTTGGGGTCTAGCTGGTGCTTGGGGTCTTAATACTCCACCTTGAGAATATACTGATGAAACAAGTGTTATCATCAAGGTTGCTAGTGTTATTTTTAGTGTTTTCATAAAATTAAATTTTCACAATTTTTAATCAAATTCTATACCAAAATTAATTAATTATCTTACTCCGTGCATTAATTTTTTCATTATAGGATTTAATGCCATTGCCAACAATCCAACACCAACCGGTATTAGTGTAAACATTAAGAAAAATGTTGACATTGAATATTCTGCAGTTATTTCATCAATCATCCCCCCCATTTTACCTGCTAATTTATTACCTATAGCAACTGCAATATACCATACTCCAAACATCATTGCTATCATTCTTCCAGGAACCAATTTACTTACATAAGAAAGTCCTACTGGAGATAAGCAAAGTTCACCCAAAGTGTGAAATAAATAAGCAAATACTAAGAATACTATACTTACTGTTGCTACCATTGCTCCTTGTGGTATATCTTTAGCTCCAAATGCCAAAACACCAAACCCTAACCCTAACAATATAAGCCCTAAACCATATTTTACTGCCGCAGAAGGATTATACTTACTTTCCCACCACTTAGTAAAAAGAGGTGCAAATGCGATAATAAATAACGAGTTTAATATATTAAACCATGAAGCTGGGATCTCTGCGGTATCTTGATTAAAAGCATCATAAAGTAAATAAAGAACAATAGCCCAAATAATTAAAAAACTACTTCCTAAAATAGTATTAGATACAGGTATTTTAGCGTAAGATTTTTTTATTAACTTAATTAACACCCATGAAATTATCGCCAAAGGAACTATATATATCAATGTATTTATAATCTTAAAACTCATTGCTGCACTACCATCCAATAACCTATCTGTATAATCTTTCGCAAAGATATTCATAGAACCACCAGCTTGCTCAAACGAGGCCCAAAAGAAAACCGTAAAGAAAGCAAATATTGCAACCGCGATCATTCTATCTCTAACAACTGTTGCATAACGAGATATTCTTTTAACTAATAAGTACAAAAAAGATACAAGTCCAATTAGTATTGCTACATTTTGGCCTGAAACACCTGCTATTTCGAACGGAAATAAATTAATTGGATTTACAGCTCCTTTCATTCTTGAAATTTCAAATAAAGGGTCATTTATAACATACAGTACCCCCAAGATACCACTGATATACATTAACACTTTATCTAACATCGTAAAATGATTCAACCCTACCTCCCCCTCTTCTAATGCTTCTGAAAGTTTTTCTTCATTTTCTTCCTTATTTTTTTTCGGTTTATCACCAATACCTTTGAATAATGGTTGTGCAAAGTAAAACTGTAACATTCCCAAAAACATAAATATACCAGCCAATCCAAAACCGTATGACCAACTATATTTTTCACCTATTGTACCACATAATAAAATACCTAAAAATGCACCTGCATTCACTCCCATATAGAACAATGTAAAAGCACCATCTTTCTTTTCTGGATGATTTTTATACATATGTGATATGATAGAGGTAATGTTCGGCTTAAAAAGACCATTACCAATTATTAATCCAAAAAGACCTATATACAAACAGTATTCTATCTCAAAAGCCATAAACAAATGACCTAAGGTCATAATTATAGCTCCATATACAACAGCCATTTTATACCCCAACTTATTATCAGCAAGCCAACCACCAATAATTGGTGTAATGTAAACTAACGATGCGTAAGTTCCGAAAAGTGCTAAAGCCGCCTTTCTATCCCACTCCCAACCAGGATTAAACCCCGTCATTCCTGAAGTTAAAAACAACACTAACAATACTCGCATACCGTAATAGGAAAATCGTTCCCACATTTCTGTAAAAAACAACACAAACAACCCTGCAGGGTGACCTAGTATGTTTGAATCAAAAAACTCGTTGTTTGTTTCTGTAGTTGTGCTCATAATTTTATGCTTCTTTATCTGCTAATTCAAAACCTTCATTTTCCTCATAGTTTGTTCCTTCTATATCTTCAGCACCATGAATCAATCTTTTTAGAGGTTTTAATAAGGCTATTACTAATGCTCCAAAAACTACTGTAAAAACCAAAATTCCAAAGAAGATGGTATACTCACCAAATTCTGCAGATTTTTCTCCTAATATTCCAGCAACCTTTCCTCCTAAACCAGTAGCTGCGAAATAAACCCCCATCATTAACGAGGCATATTTTACAGGAGCTAATTTGGTAATAAATGATAATGAAACAGGAGAAGAACATAGCTCTCCAATAGTATGAAATAAGTACGCTAGTATTAACCATATCATATGTGAACTTCCTGTTTCTTGATATTCTCTTGCTGCAAAAACCATAAACACAAACCCCATCCCCATAATCATGGTACCTATTGCCATTTTAAACAACGAAGAAGCCTCTTTATTTTTAATCTTCCGCTTTGCCCAGATATTTGCTATCCATACAGCAAAAATCAAAATAAAGCCAGCATTTAATCCTTGAAACATTGGTGTAGGAATTAAATAGCCAAATAACATTCTATCAGTTTTAGTCTCTGTATACACACTCATTAACCCACCAGCCTGTTCAAAGGCTCCCCAAAACACAATAACAATTAAAAATGACAACAGTAATACAAGAAAACGATCTTTCATAATCGCGTTTTCAAGACTTTTATAAATCATCATCAATAATCCAGCAACAAGCGAAATAAATATAAATAACGCACCATAACCCCAATGATCCACACCTTCAAAAGTAAATCCACAATAAATAGAAATAACTAACATTACACCTACAATAATCAAATGAAGAGGAGACTTAAATATGCCTGCAAATATCTTTATTAATGAAATGTCATTTGCCTTCTCCTCTTCTGTAGGTTTATTACCCACATGAGTTATATATTTTTGACCAAACACATATACTAAAAGGCCTAACAACATTGCAATTCCGGCCATACCGAATCCTGCATGCCAGCCCCATTTAGCTACAACAATCCCAATAAAAGAAGTTGCTAATAAAGAGCCCAAATTAATACCAATATAAAATATACTAAACCCTTTATCTCTTCTTATGTCACCAGTTTTATATAATCCACCAACCATGGTAGAAATATTAGGCTTTAAACACCCTACTCCAACTACAATCAAACCTAACCCTACAAAAAATGCCCAACTCGCTTCAATGGCTAAAGTACCGTGACCTAAAACTAATATTGCAGCTCCCAGCATTACAGTTTTCTTTTGTCCTAAAACTTTATCCGCCAAAATTCCTCCGGGTATAGATATAACATAGACCAACATTACATACCACCCATATAATTGGTAAGCTTCTAACTCAGTCCACCCTAATCCTGGACCATCTTCATGTGAAGCTTGTGCAATCATATAAATCACTAAAATAGCTCGCATACCATAGTAAGAGAAACGTTCCCACATTTCTGTGAAAAATAAAACATATAGTCCTATTGGATGGCCAAAGAGCTCTTTTTCGTTATTTTTTATTGTGATATCTGACATATAAATTTAATTTTAAAAGTTCGAAGTTAACATAATTATTTTAACCGCATAATTGAAAAAAAAGTTCAATCATACTATTTACATTTTTATAAATTATCCAATATAAAATTGGTCATTAAAGTATATAGGTGTAGCCTTGTATTGCCGCCATAAATTCCATGGTTTTTATTTGGATACATCATTTCTGTAAATTGTTTATTTGCCTTAATTAAAGCGGCACTCATTTCTACTGCATTCTGGTAGTGTACATTGTCATCAGCCATTCCATGTACCAATAAGTAACTTCCTTTTAATTTTTCTACATGGTTAATTGGAGAGTTATCATCATAGCCATCTGCATTTTCTTGAGGTCTTTGCATATAACGTTCTGTATAAATATTATCATAATACCTCCAATTGGTAACTGGAGCGACAGCTATAGCAGCTTTAAAAACATCGGCACCCTTAGTAATACATAAAGATGACATATACCCTCCATAACTCCATCCAAAAATCCCTATTCTACTCCCATCTATATAAGGTAGAGTCGCTAAATATTTAGCCGCTGCAATTTGATCTTCAGTTTCGTATTTACCTAATTGCTTATAGGTAGTTTTTTTAAATTCAGCACCTCTGTATCCTGTCCCCCTTGCATCTACAGACACAACAATATATCCTTTACTAGCCAAATGCTGAAACCAGAAACCATTTCCTCCGTTCCAAGAATCGTTTACCGTATTAATTCCAGGCCCACCATAAACATACATTAAAACTGGATATTTTTTTGTTTTATCAAAATCATTAGGAACAACTTTCCACGCATTTAAATCATTGTTATTCACATTAATTTTAAAAAATTCTGGTTTAGAGAAGTTATATCCTTCAACTGTTTTATTTAATGCCTCATTATCCTCTAATACACTTTTTAATTTACCAGTATTATCATGAAGCGTTATGTATTTAGCTGTACTTGCTGAAGAGTGATAATTGATAAAGTATTTGTATGACGAACTAAAATCTGCTCTATTCTGCCCTGATTTGGTAGTTAATCTTTTTTTAGATCTTCCATCTAATTTAATAGAATAAACTTGCCTATCCATAGCTGATAACTCTGCAGATTGATAATAAACAACTCCTTTTTTCTCATCAACACCATAATAACTAGATACATCAAAACTTCCTTTAGTTACTTGGTTAATTAATTTACCATTTACATCATATAAATAAATATGGTTAAATCCATCTTTTTCACTTGTTATAATAAATTGATTTTTAGTTGTTAAAAATTCTGTTGTTGGTACTTCAACATAAGTTTCATTTTTTTCATTAAAAATGATTTTACTTTCTCCAGTTTCAGCATTGGCTAAATGAATGTTTAAATCATTTTGTTGCCTGTTTAAACTTTGTATTGCTAAATTCTTAGAATCATTCGTCCAATTAATTCTAGAAATATATTCATAGTTATTACCAATATTTGCTTTCACCTTTTTAGTTGTTGCAATATCATAAAAGAACATTTCTACTTTAGAGTTATCTTCACCAGCTTTGGGATATTTAAATCTTTCTTCACCCGGATAAAGTGGACCATACATTTTCATTAACCATTCTTTTACATTGCTTTCATCAAAACGGTAATAGGCAATTTTTTTACCATCTGGTGCCCATTTAAATGCTTTTACCAATACTAATTCTTCTTCATAAACCCAATCAGAAGCTCCATTAATAATTTCATTTTTCTTACCATCAGTTGTTACCTGAATTTCTTTGTTTGAAGTTAAATCTTTATAAAACAAATTATTATCCTTTACATAAGCTACCTTATTGGCTAAAGGAGAAAATGTAGCATACATTTGCTTAGCACCCTCTGTTAACTTGGTTAAAGCTTTTGATTTTAAATCATAGATATAATAATTTGATTTTGAAGAATGCCTGTATATCTTTTCTTGATCGGTAGCGATTAAAAGTTTTGTTTCATCTGAACTAAACTCGTAATCATTTATAGTTATCGTTTTATCTCCAGATTTCAAATCTGCTCCGGCTACTAAAACTATTTCAACTTTTTTATTCGCATAAGCATACTTTATAATATCAGAAACTTTTTCACTTTCTTCACTTTTTTCTAAGGTTGTGTAATGAATTCCATCATTCATAGATCGAAAACCGCCTACTGACCGACCATAAAACTTATAATCTTTCCAAACATCTTCTAAGCTAACATCTTTTTTATCTTGACTATATACTGTTCCAAGCATTAATACTGAAACAATAAGGGCAAATAACTTTCTCATAATTCTATTTTTATGGTGACGAATTTAGTCAAATACTAATCCACTTTTATAGATTATTTTATTTAATTTGCATCAGCTTAAAAATGGCAAGCTATTTGTCATTCTTCAACAGAAATTAAAAAATATAATTATGAAAACTTTAACTATTACAATTATGATTGCCACAGCAACATTATACTCATGCAAGAGTACATCACAAGCTGTGGAAGCTAATAAAACAGAAACAAAAAGTGACACTAGTGCAAAAACAGAAACGCAAGAAACAGTTTATGACGTAATTATTTCTTTTACGAGTAGAGCTTCGGGTATTGATCGTGATATAAAAGATAAAGTTGATAAACTATTAAGCAACTTTAATGCTGAAAATGAGAATAAAATAAAGCCAGAAATTGCTCCTTGGGGAAGAGAAGGTGAGGTTGACTATCATTTTATAACTAAAAACTTATCAACAAACCAAAAAAAGGCTCTAACTACCAAAATCAAAGAGGCAATAGGCTCTTCGGACACAGTCTTCATTTTGTTCAATAAAAAAGCTGTTCATAAAAGATAAAACCATTCTTTGTTTATTAAAAAAGTAATAAGAACTTTGTTATCGTAAGCTTTTTAAGGGTTTACTGCGTATCATTTTAATAAAGTATAACAAAAACCATAATACAATCAAATGGATAGTAGTAAGGAATCGATTATTAAATCATTATCAGGTTTAGGGATTAATGATGTTAAAGAGTTAATTTATAATCCATCTTACGATGAATTATACAAACATGAAATGAACCCTTCTTTAGAGGGCTTTGATGCAGGACAAGAAACAGAGCTTAATGCTGTTAACGTAATGACAGGTATATTTACAGGTCGTTCTCCCAAAGATAAATTTATTGTAAAAGATGATGTAACAAAAGATACATTATGGTGGAGTACAGAAGAATCTCCTAACGATAACAAAGCAACAACACAAGTTGTTTGGGACGAAGTAAAAGAATTAGTTACGAATCAATTATCTAACCAAAAACTATTTGTTGTAGATGCTTATTGCGGTGCAAACAAAGATACTCGTTTAAAAGTTCGTTTTATAGTTGAAGTTGCTTGGCAAGCGCATTTTGTAACGAATATGTTTATTCGTCCTTCTGCTGAAGAGTTAGCAAATTTTGGTGAGCCAGATTTCGTAGTAATGAACGGATCTAAGACAACCAACCCTAACTTTAAGAAACAAGGTTTAAATTCAGAAAACTTTGTATTGTTCAACTTAACTGAAAAAATGCAGTTAATTGGTGGCACTTGGTATGGTGGAGAAATGAAAAAAGGTATGTTCGCTATGATGAACTACTATTTACCATTAAGAGGTATGGCTTCAATGCACTGTTCTGCCAATGTAGGTACAGATGGAGATACAGCTGTTTTCTTTGGATTATCTGGAACAGGAAAAACAACACTTTCTACAGATGCTAGTCGCCAGTTAATTGGTGATGATGAGCATGGTTGGGATGATGACGGAGTGTTTAACTTTGAAGGAGGTTGTTACGCTAAGACAATTGATTTAGACAAAAGTTCTGAACCAGAAATTTTCGGAGCAATTAAAAGAGATGCATTACTAGAAAATGTTACTGTTGATGCTAACGGGAAAATTGATTTCACTGATGGTTCAACAACTCAAAACACAAGAGTTTCTTACCCAATTAACCATATAGAAAATATTGTAGTTCCAGTTTCTAAAGCAGGTCATGCAAAAAAAGTAATTTTCTTATCTGCTGATGCATTTGGAACTTTACCTCCAGTTTCTAAATTAACTCCAGAGCAAACTAAATATCACTTCTTATCAGGTTTCACTGCTAAGTTAGCAGGAACTGAAAGAGGAGTTACAGAACCTACCCCAACATTCTCTGCATGTTTCGGAGAAGCTTTTTTAACTTTACACCCTACTCAGTATGGTGCTGAATTAGTTAAAAAAATGGAAGCACATGGTGCTGAAGCCTACTTGGTAAACACAGGGTGGAATGGTTCTGGAAAACGGATATCTATTAAAGATACCAGAGGAATTATCAATGCTATTTTAGATGGCTCTATTGAAAAAGCAGAAACAAAACAAATCCCTATTTTTAATTTAGAAGTTCCTACTTCTTTACCAGGCGTTCAATCTGAAATTTTAGACCCTAGAGATACTTATTCAAACCCTGAAGAATGGAATACAAAAGCTACAAAGCTTGCTAGCTTATTCATTGCTAACTTTGAAAAATACACTGACAATAAAGAAGGAAAAGCACTAGTAGATGCTGGCCCATCCATTAGTGTTGAAGCATAATTAGAAAAATTCTATAAAAAAATCCTCATCAGCTTTTGCAGGTGAGGATTTTTTGTTTCAGCACTTTTTTTAACTAATTTAGTTCCCCATTAAAATACTACTTACATGGATATAGAATCAAGGGTTAACAAACTTATTAATGAAGGTTATAAGTTTGAATTAGAACAATACATTTCTACAGGGTTTTATCTGTTTAAAAAGGAGTATGGCCTTTTTATTGGGTTTTCGATTGTTGCAGGATTAATATCTTTAGCTGCAAGTATGATACCTCTTGCCGGATATTTCTTACAAACTGTTATTGCTGGAGTAGTAAACATGGGCTATTTTTATGTTGCTAGAAAAATTAAACATGGGGAAAAACCTGAATTTGGAGATTTTTTTAAATCATTTAATGTGTTTGGTAATATTGCGGGTGTTGCTCTTGTTGTTTTTATTCTTACAATTATTGGTGTTTTTTGTTTGATTTTACCAGGAATCTATTTAGGTGTCGCGTGGTTATTTGCTGTGCCAATTATTTTCTTTTATCCAAAAATTGGACTTTGGGATTCAATGGAAGCAAGTAGAAGAATTATCACTAAAAATTGGTGGCAGTTTTTATTACTTGGAATTTGTGTGGTTTTCATAAATATAGCAGGTGCATTATGCTTACTAATTGGTTTACTGGTAACAATTCCAGCCAGTCATTTAATTATGTATGCTGCATTTGACGATATTCTAAAACCTGATGAAGATGTCAACAATAATGAAGATCTCTTATTAAACGAACTAAACGAATAATCAACAACAAAAAAGGCTTACCCATTAGTAACAGGTAAGCCTTTTTTTGTGTTGGTAATAAGAATTAAAATTCCTTTAAAGCATCTCTATAAGCAAACAAATCTTGTTTGTTATCATCGTTTTCTCTATCTAACATTAATGATAATAAGTAATCGATACTCTCTAACCTATCATCATCAGATTCTATTGTATTAACAATCATTTCAACTTCCTCAGGAGCTTCTTCTCCTTCTTCTAACTCAGGAGCAATTGCTTCTTCTGGAGGCAACGGAATGTTAAACGTTTTATTTGCTTCTAAATGCTCATAAGTTAAGCGAGTTACCTTTGTTAAGGTAGGATCTTGCTCTTCTAAAGCATAAGGTCTTAATTCTTTTAACCCTTTAATTATAGTATCTACTTTAAGTCCATCTTTAAGAAGTCCTTTTTGTAATTTCACTATTAATTTATTTCCGTCAATACTTTCCATTTGGTATTAGTTTAATTTGTTTGCGAATTTATCATTCTTTATTTATTTTTCCATACGCTAATCAAATTTTATTTTAAATCAAATGAATAAACTTACATATATATTAATCATTCCTTTTTTATTTTCCTGTTCTGATAATGATAGCAGTGTTTTAGAAAGTAATAAGATAACAACACACATCGAACAAAAATTAAACACAAATAATAAAGTAACTGAAACATCTCTTATTATTTTAGGAACTATTCAAGATGCAGGCTCTCCCCAAATAGGCTGTGTAAAAAAATGTTGTAAGGGATTGTTTCAAAACCCAGATAACAATAGAAAAGTGGTGAGCATAGGAGTAATTGACCCTCAAAACAAAAAGAAATATATTTTTGAAGCAAGCCCTGACTTTGTTTCTCAAACAAAACTGCTAAAAAAATATTGTGATTTTGAGACAGCTGAAACCCCTGATGGGATCTTTTTAACTCACGCTCACATTGGTCATTATACAGGTTTAATGTATTTAGGAAAAGAAGCCATGAGTGCTAAGAATGCTCTTGTTTATGCTATGCCTAAAATGAAAATATTTTTAGAAGAAAATGGTCCATGGAGTCAATTGGTAAAAAACAACAATATTAGCATCAATGCACTTGAAGATAATATTCCTATTCAATTAACCGAAAATCTTGAAATTGTTCCTATTACTGTTCCTCATAGAGATGAATTTTCTGAAACTGTTGGTTATGTAATTACTGGTCCAAACAAATCAGCACTATTTATTCCGGACATTGATAAATGGGGAAAATGGAATACTAATATTATTGAAGCTATAAGTAAAGTGGATTATGCTTTTTTAGATGCCACTTTTTATGATGGTGAAGAAATAAACAACAGAAATATATCTGACATCCCTCACCCATTTATTATTGAGAGTATGGAAAAATTTAAGGGTTTATCTGCTGAAGAAAAAAAGAAAATTTATTTCATTCATTTTAACCATACCAATCCAGTAATTAATATAGAAAGTAAACAAGCCAAACAAGTTATTAAAAATGGTTTTAATATTGCTCAAATAAATACTATCTTTAAACTCTAACTATAAATAATATTATGAGAACAATTACAACTTTGGTACTTATAGCCTTTATTGCTACAACTTCTTTTGCTCAAAACACGTTGGATGGAAAAACCTTTGAAATCAAAATCGTAGAAAAGAAAAGAATGGGAGATCCTAAAAAAATGAAAGGAGTTATCCTTTTTGAAAAAGGAAAAGTAGGTGGTAGCATAAGTGATGACAATGGTTATTCTCCAGCTAAATATTCTACAGATAGTAAAGATGGTTTAGTCTCTACCTTTGTTAATTTTACAGCTGAAGCTAAAGGAAAAAAAGATATCTTAAGTTGGGAAGGTATTATTAACGGTGATGAAATTGAAGGAACAGCAATAAGAAAGCGTAAAGGAGAAATCAGAACTATATTTGAATTTAAAGGAACGCTGAAAGAAAAATAGATTTACTAAATATCTGATTTTTAGAACTATTATACTTTTTCTACAAAAAAAGAGATTGAAAAAAAAAAACGTTACACCTCTAAAACTTAACAAAATCAATCTGTTTGGAAGATAAAATAATATGAACTTTTGAAGTATACATTTATTTTTCATTAATTTTACTTACCTTAGCGACATTAATTTACTGTGATAACGAATAAATCATTTATGAAAAAAATATTACTTACTTTATCGGTAGCTGCTCTCATGGTTACTTCATGTTCTAAAGATAAAGAAGGATGTAACGATAGAAGAGCAAGTAATTACGATGAATATGCAGTAATTGATAACGGGACTTGTAATTTTACAACGTTAACTTTTTATGCTGATTCTACGCATACAAACGGTTTACAAATTAGCAGTATAGATGTTTCGGTTGGAGGAACTGCTGTTGGCTCTTTTTCTGGATATCATTTTTCAGGAGAACAGGTTTGTGGAACAGACAGAATAGCAATATATAAAACACAAGGAGAAACTAGTGTGTCTTGGACTGCTACAATTAATCTTTTTGGCGGTGTAACAAGTTCTAGCTCTGGAACAGTTGATACAAGAGTTAATCAACCTTGTGCCATTGTCCACACTTTACCCTAAAATTTAGATTCTAAACAAAATAAAAAAAGGCTTTTAGATTATCTAAAAGCCTTTTTTTATTTATTTTCCGTCCATAACTGCTATAAAAAAGCACATGAAAAAATTAGAAGGAAAACATTATATTTCACACAATCTTCATCAATATTATGATAAGATAAAGTCTTTTAAGAAAAAAAGGACCTTTATTAATTCTGATTTCTACACTTCTCATCAACAAGAAATTGAAACCGTAATTAATGGTTTAGAATGGGATAACACCTTATCGATAAACCCAGAACAAAAAGATGAAATTCGTGTAGTTTCTTGGAATATTGAAAGAGGGAAACAATTGAATGGAATAATTGATTTTTTTAAAGAAGATTCCCAACTTTCTAAAGCTGATATTATTCTAGCCATTGAATGTGATAATGGAATGGGAAGAACGTCCAACAGAAATGTTGCTAAAGAGCTAGCCGAAGCATTAAAAATGAATTATTGCTTTGCTCCCTCCTATTTGGTATTAGGAAAAGGTGCTATAGGTGAAACAGCTCATTCTGAGCAAAACACAGTATCATTACACGGAACAGCCATTTTATCAAAGTATCCTATACAAATGGCAAAAGGGATTACAGTACCTCCAGTTAAAGAGGTATTTCATAGCTCAGAAAAAAGATTAGGGTGTAAAAAAGGGTTAGTAGCTCAAGTAAAAGTTAATGAAAAAACTATCGCTTTAGGTGCAATACACATAGATCTAAGCTCTACGGCTAATGATAGATCTAACCAATTAGAAGCTGTAATAAATGGCTTTCCTGAATCCAATATACAGCTAGTTGGTGGTGATTGGAATACCTCAACTTTTAATTTGCGAAAAAAAGGAGAATTAGCTTGGCAAGTAATAACCAAGTTCTGTACTATTGGTTTTAAAGGTGCCATAGAAAATTACATGACCCCGGAGTTAAAATTTGATAAACCAATATTTGATATGCTTTTACAAAAAGGCTATAAATATAATGGTTACAATGATAGGCAAAAAGGAAGTATTTATTTTGACATTAACGATTTGTTGCACCATGAAAAAGCGACCATGTTTGTACCACGTTTTTTATTAAATGAGTTAGAAAGGCGTTTAAGACCCTGGAACGGTTGTGTACCTCTTAAAATAGATTGGTTTGCCGGCAAAGGAGGAATGGTTACCAATTCCCAAACCATAGAAAGACCACAAAATAATACTGTTCAGCTTTCTGACCATAATCCTATATATGTTGATGTTAAGTTGAAATAGTTTTCTTATTTTTTTGTAAAGTTAGAACTAACAAGTTTGTTTATTATATTTGAACAGCATTAACCAAAAGCTAAAAACAATCCTTATGAATGTATTAAAGAAGCTAATACTAATCCTATTTATTTTGCCTGTAACCTTTATATCGGGTCAGACCTACAAACAAATGATGCACGATCCTAGCGTTAACATTTATGATGTTGTTGAAGAGGCAGAGGCTCACTTTAAAGACAAAGACAAGTTTGTAAAAGGTTCTGGTTGGAAAGGCTTTCAAAGGTGGCTCTTTGAAAATGAAGCTAAATATTACCCTTCTGGTGATAGAAGTAATATTGATCCTTATTTTGTATCTAAAAATTATAAAACATTTTTAAAAAATAATCCATCCAACAAAAGTCTATTTGATTCTGGCTGGGAAGAATTAGGTCCACACTATATTGAACAAGTAACTGGCCATTACGCTGTTGGTTTAGGAAGAGTAGAATGTTTTTATGCGGATAGAAATGATACTAATTTAATATACCTAGGTTCTCGTTCTGGTGGTTTTTGGAAAACCACTGATGGCGGTGCTAATTGGACAGGAGGCTCAACCGATACCCTTTTTGCTTCTGGTGTTAACACTATGACTGTATCTCCTACTAACCCTGATTCTATTTTAATTAATGTTAGAAATGCTTACAATGGAACTACTCACGGGATTTACCGTTCTGTAGATGCTGGAAATTCATGGTCAGTTACCAATTTTAACCCTACTAATATTGGTTGGGGAGGCTTAGGAAGCAACAAAAACATCTATCAAATAGCTTACCACCCTACAATTCCTAATTTAGTATTTATAGCTTCTTCTGAAGGTATTTTTAAATCTGAAGATAATCTAGCTACTTGGATAAATGTTTATAATAACGCAAGTGTAACCGAACTTGTATTCCACCCAACCAACCCAACAATTTTATATGCTAGAACTGTTATGAGCAATAATTATATTTTAAAATCTTTAAATACCGGGTCTAATTTCTCCCCATCAGGATTTATTACAGGAAATTCATCCACACTCAAACTCTCAACTACTGCTGCTTGTCCAAGTTGTATTTATGTAGCTAGTAGCAATGGAGTATGGAAATCAAGAGATCAAGGGGTATCATTTACTTTACAAGGTATTCCTGGCATCTCAAACTATGGAGCTTTTGCCGTTAATGATGTAGATACTAATTACATGTTGTTTGGCGATATTGATACCCACATAAGTTCAGATGAAGGACAAACATTTAACCAAGCTACATTTTGGAGCCAGGGAAATGCTAATTACAATACAACTGGAACATATGTACATGCAGATATTAGAGGTTCTCGTTGTCAAGATGGTGTGTTCTGGGTAAACACTGATGGTTTACTTTGTAAAAGTAAAGACAATGGAGCCACATGGCATATTTATGAGGGTCAATCAATTCGTGAAAACTATAACCTTGGAGTAAGTCAATCTAACCATGAAAGAACAATTTCTGGATCTCAAGATAATGGCACAAGTATTAAAACAGAAAACTCTTGGATAGAATTTTATGGTGCCGATGGAATGGAAGGAATTATCCACCCTTTAAACGATGATTGGATGATAGGCAGTTTACAATATGGTGGAAGAAGAAGAACTAAAGATGGCGGGCAATCTCAAAGCGGTGTTACGCCTCCTAACCAGGATGGAGGTTGGATTGCTCCACTTTTTTATGACCCTAATGACCACATGACTGTATACTCAGTTGGGGATAGTCTTTATAAAAGTACTAATTTTGGTTCTAGTTGGACCCAGATTGGATTACCAAACTTAGGAGGCCCCATGGATTATGCAACAATTGCAGAAAACAACTCAGACATTATATTGATAACCAATTACCATTACCTTCAAAAATCATTAGATGGAGGAAATACTTTTGTAAACATACAGTCAGGTTTACCGAATAATTATATTACAGATCTTGCTTTCGATCCAAATGATGATAATGTGATAGTTGTTGTTTATGGTACTTATCAAAACAACAATCAAAAAGTTTACATCACAACTGACCAAGGTTCTTCATGGCAAAATATAACATACAACCTCAATAATCTACCCGTACGTTCTGTTGTAATAGATCATACAAACGCTTCAACTATTTACTTAGGTACAGAAATAGGAGTTTACAAAAAGGCAATGGCTGCTAGTTCTTGGAGTTTATATAATACTGACTTGCCAAATATGACTGTTCTTGAGCTTGAGATAATGTACGGCTCCAACACTTTACGTGCTGCAACTTGGGGAAGGGGATTATGGGAATACACTTTAGATGGAAGACAAAACTATCCAACAATATTAACTACTAAAATAACAAATCAACCCACTGACACCACTCCTCAGTTTGGACAAGATCAATACATAACTTCTACCATTACCTATGACAATACAATAACCAACGCTTATGTTAACTGGTCTATTAACACTCCTGTATTTGGTAATGTTATTTCTATGACTAATACTATTGATTCAACATGGGTTTCTGATACACCAATTCCTAGCCAACCTATAGGAACTAAAGTCTATTTTAAAGTTTTTGCTGTTGGAATTAATAATGACACTACTGAAACTTATAAATTTATGTATGAAGTAAAATCTGACTGTGTTCCTTATGGAAGTATGGATTGGGCAACAGCAGTTACTTTAGTAGATTTTAACACAATTAATAATGCAACAGGTAAAACACAACCCTACACAGATTACACTTCAACAGACTCAACAATTGTAGTCCCTGGAAGTTCATATAACCTTTCGGTAAATCTAAATACCGATGGTAATTATACCATCCACTCTAAAGCTTGGATTGATTGGAATCAAGATTTAGATTTTAATGACTCTGGAGAAGAATATAATATGGGAACTGCAACAAATACAGCTAATGGCCCAACAACTTTATCCCCACTAAATATAGCTGTTCCACTTACAGCCCCCCTTGGACGAACAACCATGAGGGTGGCTTCAAAATTTGGTGTAGCTCCTACATCTTGTGAATCTGGCTATGATGGAGAAGTAGAAGATTATACTATAGTTGTTGCCTCTTCTGTTAATATTGCTGACAATAATTTTAGCAATAAACCTATTATTTATCCCAACCCAACCAATGGAAATTTTGCTATAGATTTAGGAAATAAACATGAAGAAATAACGATATCGATAACAGATATAGCTGGAAGGTTTATTCAATCTAACTCGTATAAAAAGAGTCAGATCTTAAATTTAAAGCTAACAGAACCTCCTGGGGTTTATATCTTAATTATTGAAGCGGGCAGTGAAAAATCAATTATCCGATTACTAAAAGAATAATTGTATAAATGAAGCTCTATTTCTCTTTCATATTTTTAGTCATTATTGGTGTATGCTCTTGCAAAAGCAACAAACATATATTAACAGAAGGAGATAGCCTTCAGGTAAAAGATATATATATTCAGAAAATTGTCCCTGGTTTAAAAGAGATGAAAAAGAAAGAATTTTTATTCATAAATTTTAAACCTTACGACACCGAAACGTATTTAATTGATAGCATTTATTACTCGAACAAGGTCTATTACATTGATAAAAACCAACTAAATTATAAAATTGACTTAAATACTGGTATTGATAGTGAAAACAATGAACATGCTAATTCTTCTAATAGCATTGGAACCGTATTTTATCATCAAAAAACTAACTCTTATTACAAAATATTAAAAGGAATTTATAGAAAAGAAACACTTTATATGCCATAAAACAACTAACAGTTTTTGATTGCAAGTGCAAGTTGATTATGGTTATAAACGTATAGTAATTTACAGTTACAGTTTGGTTGTAGACGGACAGGAAATAAATGATATACACTATTTTTCTGCACATTGCATTTACTAGCCAAAATGTTTTATTTATCTTAGTTGAATGAAATTAAATATATCAATATTTAAAAAAATTATACTTCTCTTTTCAGTTGTTCTGATTACAACAAACTCTATTGCCCAAAAAGCCAAAACCAACCCCGAAAAGCAAGCATTGTTTATTTATAATTTTTTCAAATTTGTTGAATGGTCTAATTATGATGAATTACAAAGTTTTAATGTTGGAGTTATTGGTGATGAAAAAAACTTAGTTTATGATGAACTCGTAAATATCTCAAAAACAGAGAAAGCAAAAAAACTTCCTATAAAAATTAAACGCTTAAAAAACCTATCTCAATTAGATGATATTCAATTACTCTATTTTGATAAAGGAGCATCGTTAAAGTTTGAAAAAATATATACTGCTATTGGAGAAAAGCATATTCTACTAGTTTCTAAAGGATACCCTTACGGAAAATCTATGATTAATTTTATTATGGATGGCGAAAAAGTAGCATATGAACTAAGTGAGAAAAAATGTGAAAATGCAGGATTAACACCAAGTAAAGTACTGACTTTAGTTGCCATAAAATCAGAAAAGGAATGGAACAAGCTAATTAACAAATTCGAAAACATTACCAATACTGAGGAAGAAACTGTTACAATTAACACAAAAGACCTTACCAAATTTGTAAAAGAGCAAAAAAGGTTACTTAGTGAAATTGGTATTAACACTAAAAAGTTAGAAGTTCAAAAGGAAAAATTAAAAAAGCAACAACAAGAATTATCTGCTAAAGAAAACCAACTTCTTAAAACAAAGGAAGAAATAGAAAAACAAAAAAAATTAATAACTGAACAATTAAATAAAATCAAAATACAGCACAAAAATTTATCTACTTTAAATGAAAATGTATTAGCAAAGCAATCAGAACTAATAAAACAACAGGAAGAATTAGAAAAAGAAACTCAAAACTTAATTGCCATTCAAAATGAATATAAAAAGATAGAAACAGCACTTAAACAGAAAGAGAGATTAGTTAATGAGCAAGGAAAAACAATTGATGCTCAAGGGAATGAAATTATTACCAAATCGGATAAAATTGAAGAGCAGGAATCAATTATATGGCTATCTATCCTCTTTTTACTTATTGTTTCTATATTAGGAATATTGGCTTACAGAAGTTATCGTTTAAAAAACAAAGCCAACATTTTAATTTTAAAACAAAAAGATGAAATTGAAGAACAGCATAAAGTATTAGAGGTGCAGCATAAAGAAATTACCGACAGCATTAACTATGCCAAAAGAATACAAGATGCCATACTACCCCCTTTAAAACTGGTAAGAAGCTACATGCCTGATAGTTTTATTCTTTACCAACCTAAAGACATTGTAGCTGGAGATTTTTATTGGATGGAAAGCATTAATAATCTCATCATATTTGCAGCAGCAGATTGTACGGGGCATGGTGTTCCTGGAGCAATGGTTAGTGTAGTTTGTCATAATGCAATGAATAGGGCTGTAAGGGAATTTATGTTGGTAGAGCCTCATGAAATACTAGATAAAACACGTGAAATTGTGTTAGAAACTTTTGAGCAAAGTGCTGAGCAAGTTCATGATGGAATGGATATAGCTCTATGCACAATAAATACTGAAACAAATAAACTAAATTTTGCAGGTGCAAATAATGGACTCTACTTTATTAGAAATGGTGAATTAACTCAAATTAAGCCTGACAAGCAGCCTATTGGGAAATTTGATGATGCAAAACCTTTTACAAAACATTCAATAAACCTAGAAAAAGGAGATGTTATTTATACTTTTTCTGACGGTTATGCCGATCAATTTGGTGGTCCAAAAGGAAAAAAATTCATGTATAAACCTTTTAGGGAATTATTATTATCTATTCACCAAAAGCCAATGGACGAACAACATCATTTACTTAAAAATTCTTTTGATGATTGGAAAGGCCCTATGGAACAAATTGACGATGTTTGTGTTATAGGCGTTAGAATTTAAATTTATGGAAAATAAAAACATATTTGGACAACCATTAATCTCTTGCAGCCACAAACCACTTACAGGTTATTTTAGAGATGGTTGCTGCAATACTGATGATACTGATTTTGGGGTTCATACGGTTTGTATCGTTGCAACTGAAGAGTTTTTAACCTTCTCAAAAACTGCTGGAAACGATTTGTCTACTCCTATTCCTGAATACTCTTTTCCAGGAGTAAAAAGTGGTGATAAATGGTGTTTATGTGCTGTAAGATTTAAAGAGGCTTATGAAAACAATGCTGCTCCTAAAGTAATTCTAGAAGCTACTAATGAAAAAACATTAGATATTATTCCTATAAATATTTTAATAGAAAATGCTTTTTATACGGATAAAGTGTAAAGATTATTATTAAAACAAAAAAGCTTTCATTTCTGAAAGCTTTTTTTGGCGGAGATGGAGGGTCTAACCATATAATTATAATCTTATGATTATAAGAGGTTTACGAACTCTCCATAATAAAGTCCTACGAATAGCCCACTGGCTAGTATTATTGTTACAGTATAATTAGAGAACGTTTTGCTTTTGTTTGCTTTATCAATATACGAATTAATATTAAGGATCGTAAATATCTTTTTATAAAAGAGTTCATTTATCACAAAGAGATCAAGTAATAACCTACCCTACAACAATTTAATTAACCAACTCTTTTATTCAAATAAAAACAAATAAACAATCCATTAATTTGACGGGGGTGGGGCAAATAAAACCGTTTTCTTTTTTCAAAATACCCCCCAGCACACCACTTATAACCCTTACCTCACGTAAACGCACATGAACATGAGATTAAATATTTTTTAATATTAAGCATAAGTATAATCCGATATAGTAAGGGGTTTGAGGCAAAACAAACAAGGAAACACCCAATAAATCTAAGTTTAGTTAGGTGAAGACTTATTTATTTATACCGAAAAAGGTTAGTAAAACCGTCCTCCCGCACGCACACATGAGTATTAAATATTATTTTATATATACCATATTATTAGGGGAAAAATCTACAAACCTGTTACTTCTGAATTAAAGAGTATGGACGAGGTTAAGCTTAGTTTAATTAAGGCAAAGCAAGGGAGATTGAAGTTATGAACAACCCCAACATTTCTGAAGGGGATTTACCTTGTCTGGTAATTATAGGGGTGCATTAAAATAAAATAAGTTTGTGGAAATTTCCAAGTCCATCAACTTCTGTGTATAGTCTGTAAGTGTAGGCATCGTCATCTTCCTCTAAAATCATTTTACCATATTCTTTACTGTCAAGGTAAAAGATTGCATGATGGCTTAGGTAGTGGTAAGTATCACAACTTACAATGTCCATCTTAATTTTCTGCTTTAGTCCTGTTACTGTATGCTTGAATCTTATTGTTAATCCTTTACCACCAAAATCTAAAGTTATGTAGTCAAAAGACATATATACTTCTGTTGTGTCTTCTCCATTTATAACATATTCTCCTCTTACATCGTGTGGAGATTGTGAAAATAATGATAGTGATAAGATTGTTCCGATAAGTACTATTGCTAATTTTTTCATATTTTTAAGTTTTTAGGTTCGTTGGTATATAAACAACGAAAAAAAACTCGATTTAATATAATTCTAATCAATAGATGATGCTCCTGAAAATTAAACATAGTCAATAGAACAGATCAGAGATTCTATGTTCTTCCCTGCACACGTAATGATGTTAAAAATAATTCCACTCACCGATTTTATCTTCATGATCTTCATATTCAAAATCATGAATAATATCTTCCAGATTAATTGGTTTGTAGTTTTTCCTTAAGACTCCTTCTATCAATATTTTTCCATCAAAATCTTTATATGTATATAAGTCTTCAACTACGTATCCATGCTTAAATTTGAGTTCTAAAGCACTTTTATTATTAACATTATAACAATAAGTACCATGCTTAATTCCATTTGAATACTCCATACTTAATTGAATGTAATCAGAAGGAGTAATCACTGTCATATTCTCAAAGTCACCTTTAAAACTACAAAACTGAAGGAAGCTGTTTTTAGTAAGTATTAATTGAATAGCACCACCATGAAACGAATTATAGAAAAATTCTTTCTCTTCATTATTTATGATTTCTGTAACTTCAGTTTTAAATTTATTTGAATTTAAAAAATCATCTATAACCTTTGTTCTATCTTCAATATTTCCATTTAAAATGATGTGACATATATTTAACTCCTCTCTATCTAAAGTATTAATAGACCAAATGTTTTGAATATCTGAGCAAGGCTTTAAATGTGATTTTTTTATGATTTTAAAATTGGACATACTAAGAGAATTTACTTGATTTGGCATTTATTAATGTTCAATTATTGAAATGTTTCAAGAAGGTCATTTATTTCGACCATTGGAGTGTTTGCTATTTTTTCAGCTAAATCTATTTTCTCCTTTTCACATTCATTATGCCAAGCGAATATACCATTGTCTGAAATCCAAGAGACACTCCATAAAGCACCACCATATCTATTAATGATTGTGAAATCATCAGAGGTTTGTGTTTCCATACTATAAGAGATGCCTTTTTGTATTAACGTATCAATATCAAGTTCATCGTTATTCATTGATACAAGAGAGAAAAGCTCTTTATCTTCTTGATTAAGAGTATCGATATTAGAAAAATAATCTAATCTAAATTGATTAATTCCTCCAAGATATTTTTTCTCAACTGTTTTCTTAGCTAGAATTAGATTAGATAAATGAATGTATATTGGCATATAAATAAAAGAAGTCTTAAAATGTATGGTTTTAGTGTAAATCCTTACTCAAAATTGAGAGCTAAATTTATTTTTTTACATTGTCAAAAGATCCAGCTGGAAAATAAAGTTCATTAGCTTTTTTGAAATCTAGATCAGCAGCTTCATTATTTTTTATTTCACGATAAGCTTTCCCTCTTGCGAAATAAGCATCTGGATCTTCCTCCATATTATAAGGAGTGGAATCTATATAATAAGTATAATCAGCAATAGCTCCTGAGTAATCTCCAATATTATATTTCATATCCCCTCGCATAGTATGACATACATTGTCTGGATCAATTTCTAACGCCTTAGTATAGTCTTCGATTGCACCAACATAATTATTTATAGTGGATTTAAAAAACCCCCTGTTATGGTAAGCACTAGCATAATTTGATTCAATACCTATTATTTTATCTAGTATATCAATGGCACATCTAGTATTGTTTAGATTATATTCCATACTTGCCATCCTAAGATAAGCTTCTTTATAGGTTGAGTCAATTTCGATTGCACTCTCAAAATGTTTTATTGCCTCACTGTAATTTGCGGACTTTGATTTTTCTAAACCATTATAGAACTCATTGTAGGCTGCTAATGTGTTTATTTCTTGGTTAAAACCTAATAAGGGTAATATAAATAATGGAATAATTAGAAATGATTTTCTCATAGTTAGATAGGTTTTAAAGTTATAAATAGGTGTTGCCTTTAACGTAGTAACTAGAATTTTGTTTCATACAATAACAACACTAACTTTTAATTGACTTATTAAAGCGATTAAAGAATGTTTGAAACTTTTAAGATCAAAATCAAACTTTCGGCAGTATAAAATATCTATTTTTATAATTGCAAATGACCCAAGCCGAACAACATAAACTAAAGAAGCTTATAACTAAATACAATCCTATTTTAAAGGAATCTATTCAAAATGCTTTAACAGAAGACCTTTATAATCTTATTATAGTTAATGGTGATGATAAGGACTTTGAATTAAAAGATTTACTAAAAGAAAAAGAAGAACTTAAAGCTTTTATTATGAAAGAGTTTATTCAACTCAACAATCAACCAATTACTTCTGAATTGAAGGATATGGACGAAATAAGCTTTAGAAAAACCAAAGGAAAACAAGGGAGATTGAAGATATGAACAACTTAAAAATATACTTATTTATCATTTTAATTTTAATACTAAAAAGCAACTATTTTGGGCAATCGACAAGTAAGAGTCTAACTGCCTCTGAATTAATAGAGCGAGGAATGCAAAAATCATCACGCAAAGAAGCTTTGAAAGACTTTAATCTTGCAATTAGAATTGATAGTAATAACTCTGAAGCATATTACTATCGTAGTTCCTTTTATTATAAAGGTAAAGATTATACTCTGGAGAAATCTGTAAGGTCTACTCTTATGGTAAGTAGCCTAAGAGATATAAATCATGCGATTCAAATAAATCCTAATGAAGACAAATATTATCTACATAAAGGAAGGGTATTATTAATTATAGACCATCTTGAAGATAGGGGATATACTAATGAACCATTAATTATGTATTCTAAAGCTATAGCAATAAATAAAGAAAACTCAGAAGCCCTATTCAGTAGAGGGTTTCATAGTATGAAAATGAAGAAAATGGTAGGTGCGTGTGAAGACTTATATAAGTCTATGGAGCTAGGACACGAAAGAGGAAAGAGTCTTTACAAGATGCAATGCGGAAAAGGAAAATCATATAGTGATGTTGCTTTTGGAAATTGGGTCAGAAAAGAGTACAAAGAAGCCATTGAAAATTATACTAAAGCCATTGAATTAGATCCCAATTATGACGTGTATTATAATTCAAGAGCTGGAGTGAAAGCTGACTCAAAAGATTTCTCTGGAGCTATGCTAGATTATAAGTTTGCTATTTTATTAGAAAAAGGAAATCCTGATAATTATTTTAGTAGAGGTGAGTTAAAGCAGGAGTTAGGAGATTACAGAGGTGCAATTAAAGATTTTGAAAAGGCTATTGAATTAAAAATGGATATAGGAGAATATACTGATCCACACTTAAGTAAAGGAATCTGTTACTTTTCCTTATCCTTAAGAAGTAATTCGGAAACTGAATCTAAAAAACTTCTTGATTTAGCTATTTCAATCTTTACTTATTCTATTAAAAAATCCCTTTATAAGGGAAAACATTATTATTTTCGAGGTTTAGCAAATCTTCAGCTTCATAAAAAAGAAGAGGGTTGTTTAGATCTTTCTAAGGCAGGGGAACTTGGGGTTGTGTTAGCGTATGATAAAATAAGAGAAGTATGCAACTAGTATTTGATTTGTCAATTAGCCTCAGGATATTCCATCGGCATACTCACTTATAAATGTGTAGGTTCGTTTAATGGATCATAAGAAATGGTGAGATTATAGAGACAAAAGCAAATAAACAGCCTATAGGTAAGTTTGATGATATGTTACCTTACACAACCCATTCATTTGAATTACATAAAGGAGATTCCATCTACATATTCTCTGATGGATATGTAGACCAATTTGGTGGGGAGAAAGGAAAGAAATTTAAAGCAAAAGCATTTAGACAATTACTATTAAGCATTCAGGATAAAGCTATGGAAGAACAAAAGACTATCATAGATGAAGCATTTGAATCTTGGAGAGGTTCTTTAGAGCAGATTGATGATGTTTGTGTGATTGGGGTTAGATTTTAGTTAGAGTCTACTTTCCACCATACATCATATCTATTAACTGTCTATTGGCTACTTGAACCTTAGTAATCTTATTCTCTATTGAATCATCCCAGACTATCAGGTTGCAGGAAGTAACCCCTTAAAACTGTACAGTATCATTGGAATATAACAGAACTTAAAATCATTTTTTACGTATAAGAAAGGGCAGATAAGTACGTTTTTTCATAACTAAGGTTTGATTGGTTTATCATCACTAATCAAGCCTTTTTTTTTGGGGTAAAATAATCGTTAGAATTGAAAATATAGCAAATAAAATTTGTTTGGTAAAGGGAATTGAATAATCATCTATGTATGATTACATTTCAGAGCATTTCCTTTGAGAAAAGTACATCCTATATAATGTAGGAGGATTAGGAAAAAATGATAAGTGAAGGTGCTCCCTAGTGTAGTGAGCCAATATCATCAACTGCTAGAACTTGTTTTAATTCATTCAACCTATTGAGGTATGGTAAATATTTAGGTTTTTCACTATTAGCCTTTATGATTGATAAATGACTTTCTATAAATAAAGGAATATCAGTTATTGTACTACTTTGATTTAGCTTAACTGTAGCAGGTAACGTTATACTTTTAAAGTATAATTCAAATTCATCAACACTTCTTCCAACGTCAGGTCTTGTTAGATTTTCGCTTTGAACCTCAATCTCAACCTTCGGAAGTAACTCTTTTTCACTAATTGATTCTTCTATTTGGATGGGTTCTTTTCTAAATTTACGCCAATCTTGTTCTATAAGATAATCGGCAAGGTCACTTCCTCTCTCTCTATCCTTTTCAGGTGCTAATTTCTCTAATAAGTCAGATACAATAAATTTTGAACCTTCTAACTGGTTTTCTATTATTTTAGCTTTTTCACTCCATAAATCAAAGGCTTTTCCGTCTTTTGATAAGTCAGGGAATAAATAAACGTTCCTACCTTTTAGGGATTTACATTTATTGAGGTTTAAACTACTTAAATTGAATACTGCTAACCAAATTAAGCTATTAGATTGTTCAGGTGTTCCAAAATACAAAGTACTGTAAACGGCTGTTTTAGGTGCTTCAACTAATGCAACTGGTCTGTCTGGGTATTTACCTAAAAGATGCTCCCCAAATAGACAAGAAACCTTTGTTTCATTCATTTTGTATGCTTCTAGCCATACAGGTAAAGACTTACTATTTTTAGCGTGGTGCTTCTCAATTATGGAGTGAATAAAGTCCGTTCCTGTAGTGTGGTTTGTTTTATCAAATTGCTTTACTTGAATTGCTCTAACATTACCATTAATATCAATAAAAGGAAATGTAATTGCTCCTGCTCGATAACCTTTTGATATTGTACCTAACCTATAAAGGGAAATAACCTTTTCAATGTCAGTAACCATAAAAGGAAATGATACACTTTGTAATAGATTTTGTATAAAATTGTTTTGCTCATAATTCTTTAAAGTTTGCTTAAGCACCTCAACAGGTATAAATGTTGTTTTAACTGGCGGTAATGATTTATGTGCAATTCGCTGTGGCTTCCAGTCGCTTATATCTTGTCCTTGCTCTTGTATCCAAATCATTTTAGAGTAGCCATCTTTGTATGGGCTGTGATGATAAGAACATTTACTTTCTCGATCACAACGTCCATAAATTTCAGGCAAATAATTACTTGTTTCATTATCTAAATAACAAACAAATGTTTTCTTGTTACATTCAGGACAATGATGCTTCTTACTCCCTTTCTCTAATATGTATCTATACTCATTAGACACGTTTACCATATTCAGGAAATGTACTCTCAATAGCTAATGATAGCTCATTTAATCTGCTATCTTGACTTAATGTACTTACCATCATTAGAGCATACTCTAGTAACTCAGTTCGTCCATCTAGTGCGGATCTATTGTTAGATATTTCATTAATTAAATGGTTTAACTTCTTTTCACTTCTTGTTAATTCAATCATAATTTTATTATTTATATTATAAGGTTTACGGTTTAAACTTGGTTAATTAAACTCAGGTTTAAGGTTTAAAGGTTTACAGGCGTATATTACGCCTAAACCTAAACCGATAGAAAAGTCTAATATCATTTATCTAAACCTTGAATGTTTCCAATTTGATAAGGTGCTTTTAGTTTTTCTTGAATTAATAACTCTTCATTTTTGCAGTGGGTAATAAACTCTTTTATTTTATTATTACCCATTTGTGTTCCGCTATACTGTTTTGCATACGCTAACTTTATTTGAATAACTAAGTTTCCATAACTAATAAGTTTGTCTCGTGAGAAAGCTATTCTTAGTATCTCAATTTGATATTCCCGACCACACTCTAATAAACTGTTGGTTGCATCTTTTTTAGTTGATGTTCTTATTTCAAAATCTTCAACCAATTCAGGCAATCCATTTTCATTGATTTCAAAAGCAAAAGATCTAGGCTCTCTATTTCTGCATTGTTGAGCTTCCACTACTGAAATGTCTTTATCTTGCTCATTCTTCGTTACAGAAAGTACCGTCTCAGCCTTATTAATCAATTCTGTACCAATATGTCCTCTTGCATTATTATCACTCTTATTTTGATGTAATACAGTAATGATATGAATGTTCTTTTCCTCAGTCCACTTCAGTAATTTACTTGCTATCATCGTAGCTTCACTTTCATCATTTATTGAATTAACCAAATCCTTGATTCCGTCAATAATTACAAATCCTAGATTAGGTGTGTTATAAATTGCATATTCAATTAGACGAAGCCTTTCGGATGGTTTTTTACTTCTCAAACCGTAAACAATTAAATCTTTTGGCTCTTTTATGTCTATTTGATCACAAACACGTTTTAAAGCTAAATGAACGTGATACTTCCCTTGTTCAGTATCAAAGTACAACACCTTTCTTTGGTCTTGCGGTAAAGCACCTCTAAATTGACCTAGAATAGGATCTTCACTTATTACTGTTGATACTGCTATATTTATAAAAAATGACTTTCTACTTTTAGCCTTACCTATTATTAAAGAGAAGTTCCCTAACGTTCCTAGGATAGTATCATTTCCACCTATTTGCTCGTATGCTTTCTGGGGTGGTAGTATTTCATCAGTTGGGTTAATTCTTAGGGAGCTTAATATTTCAACATCAGTTTTCTTTGTCAACTCTTCAATATGGCTAATTAAAGTTTCAGAGTTAGTTAAGTCATCAAACTGCGGATTTATTTCACTTTCTTTTTTAGCTCCATTTATTATGTATTCTTTAGGTAATTGCTTATCTTGTAGTTGTGATTGAGGAGGGGTGAAATCTGTTAGGTTTCCCCCTTTCTTTTGCTCTTCCATGTCTTAAGAATTTATAGGGTTGGTAAAAGGATAAGTCTACTTATTTAGCATTTGCTTTCAAGTAGTGATTGTTTAACAGCACTTCTATATCATTGGCTTTGTAATATAATTTCGCCCCGACTTTTGAATATGATAGTTTACCTGAATCCCTATAATTTTGTAATGTTCTTTTACTACAATGGAGTAATTCAATAACGTCTTGATTGTCTAACCAAAGTTCTGACAAAGGTGTTTTACACAACTCTTTGTCTAATTTGTTGTTAATTGCTTCTAAATGGTTTTGAAGAGATTTAAATACCTCTGATTCAATAGTGATTACGTTCATCTGCTTTTAGTTTTAGTTAATAATTACCAAAACTAGAGGGATGAAACCAATTTAAATCTTAAACCTTTAGTTACCATTGAGATAACTCAAGCTATTAATCGAAATTTAAAGAAAAGAAGAGAAAGTTTTGTCAATTTGTTCCTTATGAGCAAAATCTGATTGCTTGCTCGAATATAGATTTTGACTAGTCATTTTAGTTCCACCTTTTGAAAAAAAGATGTTTGATTTTTCTATATAAGATAGTGACAAGTTGTGGAACTCAGGTTTTAATTTATCTAATATGTATCTAAAGGTAACATTACTGCACCCCATATATATATGAGTAGATTCTTTCATTAAATCTTGAGAGAGGAGGACATCTAAAAGATCTTCTGTAGATGTCTTATCCTCATTTAAAAGCTCTACTTTCAAACACAATGAAATCAATAATTCATTCAGTTTCTGAACCTTATCTTTATTGAGCCTATGTTTAAATTTAAATGATAACATAGTATCATTTTCTGTAATTTTAGATTGTTTTGGATTAGGTTTTAGTTCTTCTAAATATTTCCAATATTTTTCCTCAAGAACCTTTCTTATTTCTAAAATAGCATTAATAGATTTATGAAATTCTAACACAAGTGATTGATCTAATTTAGGCGAATCAGAAAATCGTTTATAAAAATCAATCTTTTTATTCAAGTCAGAAACCCTGCTTGTACCAAAAGATTTCACATCACCTTCAATTAATTCAAGTAGCAATATTTGTTCCTCCTTATTTAATAAATTATCTTTAAAATAATCTTCAATGGACTTTAATATTCTATTAGGCGAATTGATTATATCAATTTTATCTTCATAACTCTTTAATATGTATGGATAATAATAACCTCCGACATCCGACATTCTATTAAATAGACATGAACCATCCAACATATACTTCAAAGTTTTATAATAGTCTCTATATCTTTGTGGCACTTTTCTTCTAATAGGCATTTAATAAAAATAAAGAACTAAACTTAATTCCGACTTACGATGCTAAATTATTTCTTAATTTATCAATATCTCTACTTATTTTATCATCCAAAACTTTTGCATAAATTTGAGTAGTCTGAATCTCGGTATGACCTAACATTTTTGATACCGTTTCAATAGCTACACCATTAGATAAAGTAACCGTGGTAGCGAAAGTGTGACGTCCTATATGGCTACAAATAGACTTCTCAATTCCACATAAATCGGCTATCTCTTTAAGATATGCGTTCATCTTTTGATTACTTGGAACTGGTAACAACCTATTTCCAATTAAATGACAAGGATCGTTTATATATTTTGTTAATATTTCCTGTGCTTGAGGCAATATTGGAATACGGCTCTCTATTTTTGTTTTTACTCTTCTTTTAATTATCCACTTATGTCCATCTATTCCTAATATGATATTCTCTTTTTTTAATGAGTACATATCTTTATATGCTAAACCTGTATAGCATTGGAAAATAAATAAGTCACGAACAACCTCTAGCCTCTTTATAGAAAAATCTTTTTCAATTAATCTATCAATCTCTGCCTGTGTTAAACAAATCCTTGATACAGTTTTCAGTTTCACTTTATAATTAAGAAAAGGATCTCTCCTTATATAGTCATTAGCAAGTGCTATACGTACAATCTTTTTAAAAGACTTTACATACTTTATAGCTGTATTATGTTGACACTTCCCTATTGTCTTTAGATAAAGCTCAAAACCTACTATAAACTTATGGTCTACATCACTTAGTAAAACATGATCTGAATGGTAATTTAAATTACAATAATTAACAATATGCTGAAGACAAGTCTTAAACTTAGTAACAGTCCCTTTTGCATATCCATTACCTATTAAACTTTTTATGTTATCATTATGGATAATAAACAGTTCTTTAATTGTCCATTGTTTTTCTCCAAGCCCTAAAAAAGCATTTTTTAATAAAATTGCTGTGACAATCTTCCCAGATTCTTGTATGTTTTTTTGATGATTAAATAACTGTGATTCGATACTTTGAATACAATCGTTAATCTCCTTTGCCTTTTCACTGTTACCTTTTAGTTTATTTCTTTTGTTATCCCATAAGCTTACCATCGTGCTTCTCTTAATTGATAACTCTGAAGATGTACCGTTCACAGTAATCCTAAGAATTATTGGGGCCTCTCCGTTCTTTAAAAGTTTCTTTTTCTTAATAAAAAAATTAATATTAAATGTTGATCTTTTCATAGCTTTATTTTTTAGTTAAAATTAAAGCAACCTCTTCTAAAATTAAAATGCAAAACAATGAATAACAGCGAATTAGAATCAATTCGTAGGACTACGACATATAATTAAAAGTCCCACGAATAACACACTTGTAAGGGGAAGTAAATGAATGAAATACGAAACGTATTAAACACAAAAAGCCCCACTTATGTGAGGCTTTCGTTATTTTACACTTTAAATGTAATTGTTGTGGCGGAGATGGAGGGATTCGAACCCCCGGTACCCTGCGGTACAACAGTTTTCAAGACTGCCGCATTCGACCACTCTGCCACATCTCCGCTGCAAAAGTAGCAATTGATTTTAAATATGAAATGTTTTTGAGACTTTTTTGAAAAAAAAAATAATTTAATGATAAATAGCAGGAAAAATGGCAACTTATAATTTACCGTTTATCAATTATCTAGTTTATTTTGAAAGATAAATGCTAACTTTACGTTTATAAAGAGTATACAATGAAAAAACACATCATTTTTATATTTTTAATCGTCTTTATTTCGATTAACACCTTTGGAGGAAATCTAAAGGCTTATTTTACTTACTGTACATTTAATTCGCCAGATAACGGATCATATATAGAAACTTATCTTTCGGTGGTTGGTGGTTCTGCTGTTTATATCAAAACGGAGAACAATACATTTCAAAGTAAAATTGAAATTACCTTGATTTTTAAACAAGGAGAAGAAATTAAAAAGTATAAAAAGTATAATTTACTTAGTCCTGAAATTACTGACTCTTTAGCAATGAGAGATAATTTTATGGATCAGCAAAGAATTTCATTAGAAGAAGGAAAATACGAATTTGAAATTTCTATTAAAGATTTAAACTCCAATGATGTGCCTTTTAAATCTACTCAGATACTAACGGTAGATTACCCTAACAATAAAATTAACATCTCTGATATAGAGTTAATTGAAACGTTAAAAAAGAGTACAGAAAAAAGCATTATTACAAAAAGTGGTTATGATATAATCCCTTACACTTCTGATTTTTTTCCAGAAAATTTTGAGAAAATTGCTTTCTATTCGGAAATTTACAATACAAATAAAATACTAGGTGATAATGAAGATTTTTTAATTTCTTATTACATTGAAACTTTTGAAAACACTAAACCTCTTAGAAACTATAAAAGTTTTACTAGAGAAAAAACAAAAGCTGTAAATATTCTTTTAAAATCTTTTTCTATTGATCAATTACCATCAGGAAACTACAACTTAGTTATTGAAGCCAGAAACAAAATAAATGAATTATTGGTTAAGAAAAAGATATTTTTTCAAAGGAGTAACCCTAAAGCTACTCCCCTCTTAATTCATGATGATTATTTAAATTCATTTGTTGCTAGTATGCATAAAGATGAGCTTGAAGAGTACATACAAAGTATCGAACCAATATCATCAAACATTGAAATTGACTTTGCACAAAACCAATTAAATGGTAAAGATGAAGAATTAATGAGACAATATTTTTATAACTTTTGGGTAACAAGAAATGAAGATTCCCCAGGGATAGCATGGCACAATTATAAAAAAGAAGTAAATTCGGTTAACAAATTATTTTCTACTCAAATAAGAAAAGGATACACAACAGACAGAGGTCGTGTATTTTTAAAATATGGACAACCAAATACTAGAACTCCTTACCCTATGGAACCTTTATCTTACCCTTATGAAATTTGGCACTATTACAAAATAGAAAACTTCAGTAACAAGAAATTCGTTTTTTATGACCCTCAAGGAACAAACGATTTTCAGGTATTGCATTCTGACATGCCTGGATTTATTAATAATCCTCAATGGAGAATTCATCTTAAAATTAGAAAACCTACCCATATAGATCCTGATGATGTTGAGATAGACAATACCAACCAACAAATCAATGACAATTTCAATAACCCTAGATAATTAAGTTGTGAACGAAAAAACAGCTGTTGTTATCCTTAATTGGAACGGTAAATCGTTCTTAGAACAATTTTTACCCTCTGTAACACAACATACTGTAAACGCTCAAATTATTGTTGCAGATAATAATTCTACTGACGATTCTATTTCTTTTCTAAAAACAAACTATCCTCAAATTGAAATTATAAAACTGGATAAAAACTATGGTTTTGCTGGAGGCTACAATAAAGCTTTAAAAGAAGTAAAATCAGAATACTACGTCTTACTTAATTCTGATGTTGAAGTAACTGAAAACTGGCTAAATCCTATTATTGAATTGTTAGATAGTGATCATTCAATAGTTGCTTGTCAGCCCAAGATAAAAGATTACAACAATAACACCTATTTTGAATACGCTGGTGCTAGTGGTGGCTTTATAGATAAATACGGCTACCCTTTTTGTAGAGGTAGAATTTTTGATGAGCTTGAAGAAGACAAAGGTCAATACAATGATGCAACTGAAATATTTTGGGCTTCAGGAGCTTGTTTTGTAATTAGAGCTTCAGCATATCATAATATTGGTGGTTTAGATGAATTTTATTTCGCCCATATGGAAGAAATAGATCTATGTTGGCGATTAAAAAATCAAGGATATAAAATAATGGTTTACCCCTCTTCTACTGTTTACCACCTTGGAGGTGGAACATTAAACAAAGTGAATCCTCGAAAAACATTTCTAAACTTCAGAAATAGTTTACTTACACTTCATAAAAACCTTTCTAAAAAAGATCGTTTTGGTATTATTTTTATTCGGTTATGTTTGGATGGAATTGCTGGAGCAAAATTTTTACTAACAGGAAAACCAAAACATACATGGGCAATTGTTCGTTCTCACTTTGCTTTTTATGGTGCTCTTTCTCAAAATAAACTCAAAAGAATAACACCCGAAAACCCTAATTTAAAAGGGCTTATTAATAAGAGTATTGTTAAAGAACACGTTATTAAAAAGAAGAACACATTTAACGATTTATTAAAATAATTGCTTTTATTCTTGTATTAGTTGTAAGAAAGTGTAAATTAGCCGCCAAATAAATATTTGATAGATGGGAAGACCAGCAACGAAACCAACAAAGCTTAAAGACGGATTTTACTTAGAAATAAGAAATAAAGGAAGTAAATCGGGTATAAAGATTATGAGAGAGACTGAAAAAGCTATGAATATTGCTATAAAAGAATACGACAAAGTAAAAGATGTTGTTATTTTAGGCGAGTTTAAAAACGGGAAACCAGTATCAAAGCCTAAAAAGAAGAAATAATTCTATTTCTCAATTTCAGCTAGTTTAATCATAATTTTTTCCATTTTCTTTTTCATTAAAAAGGAAGTGCAATTAAAATTGTTTATAGTTATAGCAAAAGCAATATTTCTGTTGTTCTTTGTTGTAACATATCCTGCATAACTCTTAACTCGAGTCATTGTTCCACTTTTCGCTTTTACGCGACCTGCAGCTGCTGTGCCTTTACCTACATTTCTTAAAGTTCCACTCTTACCTGCAACAGGCAACGAGTTGATAAATATATTTTTATTCTCACTATAATACATGTATTTTAAAATTCCCACTAATTGCTTAGCTGTTATGGCATTAAATCGAGATAATCCACTACCGTCATTAATATGCATCCCGTCAATATCCAACTCATTATCTCTCCAAAAAAATGTTGTAGCTTGTGTACCAGAACCAGTATCTCCACTTCTATATTTAAATACTCCTATCTGATTCATTAAATGCTCTGCATACAAATTAACACTATTCATATTGGTTAAATCTACAATAGAAATAAGTTTAGGAGAACGAGTTGTAGTTATCATGTTCCTTTTAGGCTTGGTAACTGAACCAGTTTCAAATTTTATTTTACGTATTGTTGTCGATGGATTTGCTAATTTAATTCCTAAACCTCTCAACCCCATATCCAATTCAAAAGCAGCTAGGTAAGCTGGATCTGGTATCGAACCTCTTACCATAAAGTTTTCTTTATTGGTAGGTATTCCTCCTTTTATAATTCTATTTTCTTGATAGGGGGCTCCGAAAATGTACGACAAATCATTTTTAGTTATCATACTCTTCACATAATTATCAAATTTTAAATTAGGGATGTACGGGTAAACACATGTTATTTCGGTGGAATCACCTCTTTTACCTGATTGCAGCTCTAAATTGCACTTATTTTCATAAATAGATAACCCACACGGCCCAGCTCCATAGTAATTGCCTAAATCACCCCAAATCCATGTTGCAGGTATCATTTGTTCACTAAAAATAGACGCATCTCCTATTACCCTTCCATTAATGGAGTCTATCCCTAATTGAATAATTTCATTTGCCCATTTGTTAATAAAACTTCCATAATGCTCAGCAAACCTTACCGAACCTAAGCATGGATCTCCTCCTCCAACAATGTATATGTTTCCATTTAACACACAATTGGTATCTATTTCACCAGAATATTTAATGTAAGTTGAAAACCGTTTACCTGCCCCTAACAATTCTAATGCTGTTGCTGTAGTTACCAACTTCATAGTTGATGCTGGAACTAAACTTTTATTAGAACCCAAACCAGCGATTACCTTATTAGAATCTAAATCTAAAGCATAAAAGCTAATGGATGCATTTTTTAAATCATTATCTGCAGCCATTTTTTGTATGGCTAAACGAACATCTTTAGTGGTTTGCGATTTTAAGGTAAATGCAAAAATTAATAGAAATATAAAAATAAGTGACCTCACTAATTTTTCATCTGTTTGGTAGAATAACTATATGCTAATTCTACTTTTTTAAATCGTTCTTCATCAATTATAGAGCAACCTGAATTTAACAACTCAAAAACTTCTCTTTCTCTTTCTTTGTGATATGGTTTTGTTGTCTTAAAAATATCTAAATCATCAGATAAATCAGATAAACTATCTTTTGTAAAATCTACTTTTTTATTTTTTGATACAATACCTATTAAGGTCATTTGAGTTTCATCACATTTAAACGATTTAATATCATGTGGTGTAATATGTTCTAAAAAATTGATGTTTTTTAATGCTTTATCCAACACAATATCACTAAACATTTCTACCAATTCCTGAACTTTTTTATCTTTCTTTTTATTGAGCTCTTCCCACTCTTCGGTATAAACATTGTTAGAAATTAAAAAGTGTTTAAACTCTCCTTCTAACTCTTTAAGTTCTTCATCTGATAAACACCTGTACTTCATTTATTAATTTTTATTAAATATATGGAAAAAAATCAAAGGTAAATCAATTGCTTTAATTCGGATAATTTTTTCTACTTGACTTTACCGAATAAAAACGCTATTTTCGTTTAACAACATGTTTTATATTAAAACATGATATAGAATAAGGTTAGCTAAAATTAAAATGAATGCCACTACTTACATTATACTTTTAATGAGCATTTTCGTATTGTACAGTTGCCAGACACAGCGAAAATTGTACGAATTACATAAAATGGAAGATTTTAATGTTAGTGCTGGAAATGATTTCATAAAGAAAATACAGCGATTAATTGAAATTAATGAAATATCCATTGTAGATACGAAAGCTGACGGAAACGATTTTAAGGTTAACAGACAATCGATTTTTCTTGATACAAATCAAATCGATCAACCGAATTATTATAGTTATAAAAAGAAAGCAAATGAACTGAAAATTTCACCAGATAGCTTGCAAATCTGCTTAAATGCATTTTACAGAATTGGAGTGAATGAATTTAATCGTGATGTCAAACACTTCCGATTTCCTGTAATTGTTGGATTTACAACAAATAAAGGTTATGTCTACTCTAAAAATGAAAACCTTCAATTAGGTGACACTTTGCCCGCTACTTCTACTAGAAATAAAGACTATCATTTCAAATTAGTTGTAACAAAAAAGATTAATGGTAATTGGTTTGAATATTATAAAACAACAAAATAAAACAAATGCTAATACTATTTAAAAATACATTAAAACGCATTTCATATTAAACAAAACGAACTAATCCTCCAACTGCTTAAATACCTCTTTAAACTCTTCCCAAAACTCATGTAACCCAACCATTCTTTTTTCATAAAATTGGAAAGTTTTTTTCCAGTCATCCTTGTTGTAAATAGAAACATCTGAAATGTGAACTGAAATTTTACTCACAGGAGAATCGTATTGATTAAAAGATACTTGTTCCCACACAACATCATTTCCTATGCTAGATTCTAACACTGTTTTTAATTGCAAAAACTGTTCGTAAAACAACTCTCTTATGTCATCATCATTATGTTGTATCTCAATAGAGAAGATGGCCTCTTTTGGAGTCATGCTTAATCTAAAGAAAATGTCTTTTACATTAGATCGGTAATTAACCCAACGAAGTCTTCCGTAACGATTATTGTATTTTTTCATATACAACCCGAAACTGTTCCAGAAATCTGAATTAAATTGTTTTTTTTCGTCTTTGCTAAACATTATTTTTTAGATACAAGATTTTAAGAGAATAGATACAAAGCTTTTAATCCTGTAAAAATAACAAACTCTCTTTTATAAATTAATTAGTTTTACCTGCATAAATTAATAGAACTATGAAATTAATCTCTTGGAATTTAAACGGAATAAGGGCTGTAGCTAAAAAAGGATTGTTTGAAAAAATTGAGGCAATGAATCCTGATGTTATTTGTTTTCAAGAAACAAAAGCTCAAGACGATCAGGTAGCAGAAGTTTTAGAAGGTTTAAATGGTTACCACTTCTACTCTAATTCTGCTGTTAAAAAAGGTTATTCTGGTACAGCTATAGTTTCTAAAACAGAACCTTTAAATGTAAGTTCTGATATTGGTATTGAAGAACACGATCAAGAAGGTAGAGTTATTACTGCTGAATTTGATGATTTTTATATTACAAGTATTTATACTCCCAACTCTAAAAATGATTTATCTCGTTTAGATGATAGACAAAATTTTGATGCTGCCTTTTTAGTTTATTTAAAAGAATTAGAAAAGAAAAAACCTGTAATTGTTTGTGGTGATTTTAATGTTGCTCATAAAGCAATTGATTTAGCAAGACCTAAACCTAACTACAACAAAAGTGCTGGTTTTATGCAAGAAGAAATTGATGGTATGGACAATTTTGTTGGAGCTGGATTATTAGATACATTTAGATACCTACATCCAGAAAAAACAGAAGCATATAGTTGGTGGAGTTACAGAGGTGGAGCAAGAGATAGAAATGTTGGCTGGAGGATTGATTATTTCTTAGTGAGTGAAGCTATCATCAACAACCTTAAAACTGCAAGCATTCTTTCCGATGTGCATGGTTCTGATCATTGCCCTGTGGAAATTGATATAGAATTTTAAATCAAAATATTAATTCATAAAAAAAGCCTCAACATTGTTGAGGCTTTTTTATTCTATAAGTTTTTTCTAAAACTCAGTAATTGTTTTTGTAATAATAGAAACACAATCCAATAATTGCTCTTCAGTCATCACTAAAGGTGGTGCAAAACGAATAATGTTTCCGTGAGTTGGCTTAGCTAATAAACCATTATCTCTTAATTTCATACAAATATCCCAAGCTGTAGAACTGTCTTCAGTATCATTAATTACAATTGCATTTAACAATCCTTTACCTCTAACTAATTTTACTAAATCATTCGTTTCAATGAACTTATTCATTTCTGATCGAAACAATTGACCTAGTTTCTCAGCATTTTCAGCTAATTTTTCATCTTTAACAACTTCTAAGGCAGCCATGGCAACTTTAGCCGCAACTGGATTACCACCAAAAGTAGAACCGTGCTCTCCAGGTCTAATCACCTCCATAATATGATCATCTGCAAATACTGCAGAAACAGGATAAACACCACCTGAAATTGCTTTTCCTAAAATTAAAATATCTGGTTTAACATTTTCATGATCTACAGCTAATAATTTACCTGTACGAGCAATTCCTGTTTGTACCTCATCAGCAACAAACAAAACTCCAGCAGCTTTACAAAGTGCAGCACACTCTTCTAAATATCCTTCATCTGGCACAAAAACTCCAGCTTCTCCTTGAATGGGTTCAGCCATAAATCCTGCAACATTCTCATCTTTTAACGCTTCTTCTAAAGCATTAATATCGTTGTAAGGTATTTTTACAAAACCTGGCGTGTAAGGTCCAAAGTTTTTTCTTGCATCTGGATCGTTAGAAAAGGAAATTATTGTTGTTGTTCTTCCGTGAAAGTTATTTTCACAAACAATAATCTTAGCTTCATTTTCAGCAATCCCTTTCTTTTCATAAGCCCATTTTCTAGTTAACTTTAAAGCTGTTTCAACTGCTTCAGCACCAGAATTCATTGGTAACACTTTATCATAACCAAAATATTCTGTTACATATTTTTCATAAGCACCCAGCACGTCATTATAAAATGCTCTAGATGTTAACGCCAATGTAGATGCTTGATCAATCAATGCTTTAACAATTTTTGGATGAGAATGTCCTTGATTTACAGCAGAATATGCAGATAAAAAATCATAATACTTTTTTCCCTCAGCATCCCAAACAAAAACACCTTCTCCTTTGCTTAATACAACTGGTAATGGGTGATAGTTATGAGCACCGTATTTGTTTTCTAAATCTATCGCTTGTTGCGATGTTAATTTCTCTGTTATAGTTGTTTCCATATTTTTTTAGTTTAATAAAAATTGAAACTCATCTCGGAGAGTTGTATATCCTTTCCTCATTAGCTTTGGAGAGAAATCATCCGTAGGCGAAATTATCCAAAATAAACTAAATATTTGTAACTTTGCCGACTAATTTACACCTTAGGATGGAAGAAAAAGACACTAAAAGTCTATTAGACAGGCAATTATTTCTAAACATAATACGTAACAACTGGGTTGCCGTTGTGTTTGCAAATATGAACAATGTTATAGAATATGTTAATCCAGCAGCTTGTCGTTTATATGGTTACGAAGAGCACGAATTAATAGGGCAAAAAACCGATATTTTCAACAGCGAACTATCGTATAATGCGGATGACATTGTTAAAAGCATCAAAGAAAGAGGCTATTGGTTCGGTGAAATCATCCAAAGAAAAAAAGATAACACCGACTTTGATTCATTGTTATCTGTACAGCTTATTATGAACCAAAAAGGGGTGCCTATTGGTTTTGCTTCTAATATTAAAGACATTACGCTTCAATTACAAAGCGAAAAAAGGTTAAATACAATTATTGAAGAAAAAGAACTTTTACTAAAAGAATTACACCATAGAGTTAAAAATAACCTCGCGATTATTAAAGGAATAATTAGTCTTCAAAACGTAGATGAATTGGATGATAATTGTAAAAAGCTTATCGAAGATTTTAAGAATAGAGTTGATGCAGTGGCAACATTACACAACACCCTATATGATCCAGAAAATTTTGACAACTTAAATCTTAAATCGTTTATTAACGACTTAAGTGGCGGATTATACAGGTCTTACAGCACCAATGGTAAAATAATTCAGATTACAAATACTGTAAACGACTATTCAGTAGATATTTCTATAGCTACACCTCTGTGTTTAATTATTAATGAAGTAATAACTAATTCATTTAAACATGGTTTTTCAGACAGAAATACAGGACATATTAATATTGATTTATATTCAGAAAATGATGTAACTGAAATCAAAATTACTGATAATGGAAAAGGATTTGATTACGGCTCAATTAAAAAAGAGTCTTTAGGAATTTCTTTAATAAAGGATCTTAGCGAACAAATTGATGCTAAGTTTAAATACAATAATGTCAATGGAACTCAATTTAGCATATACCTTAACAATTAATGAGTAAAAATACTTTCAAAAAAAACCAAGTAGTAGAATTAAAAATAGTTGATGCTGCTTACGGAGGAAAAGGAATTGCTAAAATCCCAACAGATGAGGGAGATTACATCCTATTTGTTCCTAACACAATTAAAGGACAAACTGTAACTGGTAGAGTCGTAAAACGAAAAAACAACTATGCCGAATGTAAATTGGTAGATGTTATTGAAAGATCGAAAGATGAAGTAGAACTTCCTTACCAACCTATTTCTGGTGCTCCTTTTGCAAGGTTACCTATTGAAATTCAAAAAGAACAAAAGCAAACTCAGACTTTAGAACAGTACAAACGTATTGGGAAAGTTGAAAATATTGATACTCTTTTTGACGAGTATATTCAGTCTCCACTTACATGGCACTATCGTAACAAAATGGAATATTCATTTAGTGCAATTGGTCATAATTTAGAAACAGACGAGGAATACGATGGTTTTTCTTTTGGATTTAAAAGAAGAGGAACTTGGTGGAAAGTAGAAAATTTAGATAAAGACAGTGGGTTGTTTGATGCTGAATTTGAAAACAAACTAAAAGAGATTCGAAAATTCTTTGAAGACTCTGGTTTACCAGCTTGGCATCCACCAAAAAAAGAAGGTTTTTTTAGGTATTTAGTTGTTAGAAAAAGTTTTTTAACCAATCAGTTTTTAATAAAATTGGTTACGAGTAGCGATGGAATGGAAAACTTTAAGTTTGACGCTTTTACCACTCTTATTACTGAACTTTTAGGGGATAGAGTTGCTGGATTATTACATACTATTAATGATGATATTGGTGATAATGCTCAATCTCGTTTAGGACATGAAACAATCCTTTTTGGAGAAAATACCATAAAAGAAGAATTGCTTGGAATGACTTTCAAAATAAGTATGCAAAGCTTTTTTCAAACGAACCCTAAGTCTGCTGAATTACTTTATACAAAAGCCATAGATTATGTTTTTGAGGATAATAATATAGATGATTCTGTGGTGATGGATCTATTCTGCGGAACAGGAACCATTGGTCAACTAGTAGCATCAAAAACTAACAGTAAAGTTATTGGTGTTGATATTGTTGAAGAAGCAATAGAAAATGCAAAAGAAAACGCAAAAACAAATAAAATCGATAACGTAGAATTCTACGCTGCCGATGTCAATAAATTTTTAACTGAATTCCCAGAATATCAAAATAAAATAGGAACAATTATTTTAGATCCTCCAAGGGCTGGAATCTCTAAAAAAGCATTAAAACGAGTTGTAGAATTGGGTGCTAAACAAATAGTTTACGTAAGCTGTAATCCTTCTACTCAAGCAAGAGATATGGAAGTTTTATTTGAAGCTAATTATGAGTTAAAAAAAATAAGTTTAGTAGATCAGTTTCCTCACACAGCACATATTGAGGCGGTTGCTTTATTTATTAAAACGAGACAAAAGTAAAGAGGCAGGAGGAATTAGTTTTTAACAATCTACTCCTCTAATGCCTTTTGGCTATTTACTATTTTCCTAAAAAAATGAAAGAAGAAATTCATAAGTGCATAGAGGTATTAAAAGCTGGAGGTCTAATCCTCTACCCTACTGATACTGTTTGGGGAATTGGCTGTGATGCTACTAATGAAAAAGCAGTTCAGAAAGTTTTTGATTTAAAAAAAAGAACAGATTCTAAAAGCTTAATTGTTATTGTAGCTAATGATAGAATGCTAAACTACCATGTAAATGATGTTCCAGAATTGGCTTGGGATATTGTTGATATTTCAAATAAACCTACAACTATCATTTATGAGGATGGGAAAAATTTAGCTATAAATGTAATGGCAGAAGATAAAAGCATTGCCATTAGAATGATCAAAGAAGGTTTTGCTCATCAATTGGCATTTAATTATCGTAAACCGATTGTTTCTACCTCAGCTAACATTAGCACTTCTCCTACTCCAAATTCTTATAATGAAATTTCTGATGAAATTAAAAATGGTGTTGATCTTATTGTAAATCATTCTTTTGATTCAGGAAACAAGAAACCATCTTCTTTGATTAAACTAGATTTAAATGGAGAAATTCAAATAATAAGAAAGTAACCATCCCTCCCTATCTAATTTATTTCTAACTAGTTTAAATTCCTTTTATCTTAAAAGGAACCCTCTTAATATTAAATTATAAGGCTAATACCTATCAGGCAGAAACTCGTTCAATGCATACCTAAAAGGAGAAGAGGAAGAATACAAGAAAAAAAAATCATAAGTATAAGTACCTACCTATATTTTAAGTATATTTACCTTACGATTACTTCTTCTTTAAATGTATGGTATATGAAAACACCTAACTATTTATCCATAAAAGGTTACTGTTCCTTTGCACTAATCTTCCTACTACTCTCTTTTTCTCAATTAGCTAAAAGTCAATGCCCTGTTCCAAACCCTACAGGAACAGATAATTGCTCATATAACAACGGAAATATACTATTAACAGCTAGTGGTAGTTCTGGATTTTACAATTGGTATGAAAATTCTTCTGGTGGTATTGTTATCGGCTCAGGGAGTTCTTTCACTACCCCAAATATTTCAAGTTCTACAACCTATTATGTATCTGCTTCTGATACAAATGCAGCACTATTGTTTGATGGAAATGATGATTATGTAGCAATCAATTATTCATATAATACTGCTGGATCGCTTAACGAATTTACTGTAGAAGCATGGGTAAGTACTACTTTTGTTGGTAGCTCATATAATGACAACTGGGCAATAATAGATTTTGATAGAAGTGAATATTTTAATCTTTTTGTTAGAGGTGATAATGGCGAAGTTGGTTTCTCAACTAACGCAAGTGGTATAGATGATTTTTACACCTCAGGAAATCCTGTTAATGATGGTTTATGGCACCATATTGTTGCAGTATATGATGGTACTGATAAAATAATATATGTTGATGGGACTGAAGTTGCAAGAAAAAGTAATGCACATAATGGAGCAAATATTGGAAGTGGAACAACAAGGTTTGGTTTTTTAGGAGAAGGATCAGAGGCTTCTAGTTACAATGGCTCAAGAAACAACATCTACTATAACGGAAAAATTGACGAAGTAAGATTATGGCACACTACTAGAACCGCGGCTGAAATATCTACATTCAAAGATTCATGTCTAACAGGTTCCGAATCGGATCTCATCATCTATTACAATATGAATGAATTTCAAGGTACAACACTTAATGATTTAACTGGAGGAGGTGCTGATGGTACAATGATGAATTTTAACACTTCTACCGCATGGATAAATGGAATATTGAATAATTGTGATTGTGAAAGCTCTAGAATTCCTGTTACAGCTTCAATTTCGAACGGAAACCTTAATGACATTAAATTAGCCTGTGGAACTAACACATTAGATGGGGGTATAGGTTTTTTATCCTATTTATGGAACACAGGTGAAACCTCACAAAGAATAAACCCTACCTCACCAGGATTTTATTACGTAACTACTACAGGACCATGTTCTGGATCTGATACCGTTTCTGTAGTCGGATATTCTGATGCCATAAATTTATTATCTTTTGATGGTTCAGACGACTATACAGCAATAAATAATTTTTATTATCAAGGAACAAATTATCAGGAATTAACCGTTGAAACATGGATTAAAACAACCAACGCTGGAGATCAAGTAATTGCCTCTTTTGACAGAAGTGATTACTGGCGTTTAGAAATAAATGGTAATGGTGGCGGTGCAGGACAAATTGGTTTTGATATAAACACAAACAGTGGTATTTTAGACTTTGGTTCTAACTCAAGAATAGATGATGGCGAATGGCACCATGTTGCTGCTACTTTTAATAATGGAACAGTAAATATTTATATAGATGGTAACCTTGATGCCACTACTAATGCAGGTTCTTCATTCGGCTCATCAAATATTCGTTACGGATTCCTAGGAACCGGCTCTGAGAGTAATACCTATAATGGTACAACTGGTCCAAACAGTTATTTTGATGGAGAAATGGATGAGTTTAGAGTTTGGAACAAAGCCAAAACAATTACTGAAATTAGAGATGAAATGTCTAAACACATTGCAGGAAACACCTCAAATTTAGAAATCTATTATAAATTTGATGAATTATCAGGGAGTACGATAATGGATTATTCAACAGATTCAAAACAAAATTGCGAATTACAAAATTTCTCAGCCACACCATTAGTTACCTCAGGTGCATTTATTGGAGATGAATCAACTTACCTATATACCAACTCTTGGGCTGGTCAAAATATCTCTTTAAACTCTTGTGATGGAGAAATATTTACCGTTAGCAATATCGCAGGAAGCCCTTCAGGTGTAATAGTTTACTATGTAAACACTACACCTAATAACACTTCTGGTATTATTGGTATTGGAGGTAATGATAGATACTTTGGAGTTCATAAATTCAATGATTTAACTGCTACATATACTGCCACGTATAACTACCCTGGCAATCCTTACGTATCAGCTTTTAACGAACCAACACTTACATTATTTAAAAGACCCGATAATACAGCAACTGTATGGACAGATGCTGTAGCAACTCTAGATATAATAAACAAAACTCTAACAGCTACAGCACAAGGTACTCAGTTTATTTTAGGATCAACAGGACTACCCTTACCTATTGATTTATTGAGTTTTACTGCAAATATTAATAACAATAATGTTGATCTGAAATGGATTACAAGTACAGAAATTAATAACGATTATTTTACTATAGAACGTAGTTCGGATGGTATAGATTGGGAAGATATTTTAAAGATTGATGGAGCTGGTAATAGTAATCAAATTATAGAATATTTTGAAATTGATTACAAACCATTAGAGGGCTTATCTTATTATAGAATAAAACAAACAGACAATAATGGTGAATTTTCTTATTCAAATATTGTACCTGTAAGATTTGAAAAGAATGAAAATGGAATTATTAATTTATTTCCAAACCCCATAAAACAAGGAGAAATACTTAATATAGAACTTGGAAATATTATAGGTCCAGAATATTTACTTATACTGAGAGATATCCAAGGAAAAGAATTTTACTCTAAAGTTGTTCTAAAAATTGATGCCAATAATTTAATTGGACTTCCTATTAACGATAATATTCCAAAAGGAATATACCTTATAACTGCATCTTCTGAGGATTCAATTTATAGTCAAAAAATACTTATTCGTTAAATAATATACTATACTTCAAAAATCAACGATACAATAAACTCGCTTTTTAAAAAAAATCTGTAACTTTACTTATTAGAGTATTAGGTTGTTATACTAATTATTGTAACCTTAATTATACTTAATGCGTACGTTAAAATTACTTAATTAACAATCAGATTTTATGAATAAAAACCTACCACTTTCAATCGTATTATTTTTTTTAGTAACAATTAACATTCAAGCCGCCAATAGATATTGGGTGGCGGGAGCAACAAGTAATTGGAACAATACTGCAAACTGGTCAACTGCAAATGGAGGTTCAGGGGGTGCTTCGGTTCCTTTAGCAACTGATGTTGCTATTTTTAATGCTAATGGTTTAGGAAACTGTAACATTGATATTCTTGCAACTATTGGTGGATTAACAGTTAATGGATATACCTCAACTATAGACTTAACTGGCTTTATTTTTACAAGTGCAGGTAATGTAACCTTAAAATCAGGAACCATAAATGATACCCCAGGAACTGGATCTTTAACGATTAATTCTACTGCAACTGCTAGATTTACAGGAACAGTATTTGGAGCTATTGTAAATGCTACTTCCTCTAGAGTCTATTTAAGTGGTAGTACTTTTAATGCTGCTGCTGTGTTCACAAAAAATGGAGGTGGTAATGATGGAGGTTCAGGTGGAAACACATTTAACTCAACAGTATCAATAACCAATTCTGGAACTGGCTACTTTATGCTAGCCAATACAAACCCTGACACCTTTAATGGTGATTTAACCCTTACTAATTCTGGAACCCAAATAATTTATCTTGCACATAATTCGGCTGGAAATCTTTTTAATGGTAACATTACAATTAATGCAACTTCGGGGAATGGTATACGTTTTGGACAAGGTTCATTAGGAACAGCAACTTTAGCTTCTACAAAAACAATGGCTATAGGTGGTAGTGGTTTTTCTGCTGGAAGACTTGAAATTGCTAGATTTACCCAACTCGGAACAAGTGCTCAAACCCTTACTTTAACTGGCTCAGCAATACTAGATCTTGAAACTAATTGTATATGGAATGGGAACGTTAATGTTTCAGCACCAAGAATATATATAGAATCTAATACATTTAATGGTACTGCTGTATTTACAAAAACAGGAGCAAACAATGATTATAACGTAGGAGGCAACACTTTTAATTCAACAGCATCTATTATTAATGATGGTACAGGCCATTTATATTTTGCCCAAACAAACCCTGATACATTCAATAATGATGCTACATTAATTGTTAGTGGTACAGGAAGAATTTATCTTGCAAACGCGGCAACGGGTAATGTGTTCAATGGAAGTATATTCATTAATTATATTACAAACTCGAATATCTATATCGGAAATAGTTCAGGAACAAGTACACTTTCAAGTGGTAAAACCATAAATATAATAGGAGCTGGAGCTTCTGGAACTGGTAATTTATATTTAGAAGAATTTACTCAATTGGGGGCAACAACTCAGGGAATTGTAATGAATGGCACAGGAGTTCTCTCAATTGGACCAAACTCTACATTTAATGGTGATTTAAGTACATCTACTCCTAGAATATATTTGCGAGGGTCTACATTTAATGGCGTTTCAACCTTTGAAAAAACAGGCGCTTCCAATGATGCTTCGGCTGGAGGAAATACATTTAACATGGATGTTAATTTTATAAACAGCGGTAGTGGTTATTTTATGATGGGTAATGGCACGTTAGATACCTATGATGGAAATGTTAACATTACTAATTCAGGTACTTACAACATGTATTTTGCTCAAGGAGGTTCTGGACATATTGTTAATGGTAACTTAACTGTTAACAATACCGCAACAGGTTCTAGCAACTCCATATATCTTGCAAGAAACACAGGAGCAACTCTAACGGTAAATGGAAATACAATCATTAATAATGGTGGAACTGCGACTAATAACAGTATATTTTTAGGTTCTAATGGCGGAATTACTTTTAATGGAACCCTTGACTTAAATAATATTGGATCTGGTACCAGTTCAGAAATATTTTGTAATTATAGTTTAAATAGTTCAAATTTTTATAACGAAAATATAACGGTGTCTTCTACCAATGGTGATGGAATTCGTTTCGGACAAAACAATGGGTCTTCTACCCTTGCTGCTACAAAAACCATAACAGTTGGTGGAACTGGATATACCACTGGAGAATTAAGATTAAGAAACTTTACTCAAGTTGGAAATACAGCCCAAGCATTAACCTTAACAGGTGCAGCTTATTTGTACAATTATGATGCTAACTGGGGAGGTGATGTTACTTTTATTGCTCCTAGAAACAATACTAGAGGAACTACTTATAATAGAACTGCCTACATTGAAAAAACAGGTGCTTCCAATGAAGCTTCGGTTGGAGGAAATACATTTAGTATGGATGCTACCTTTACAAACAGTGGTAGTGGTTATTTTATGATGGGTAATGGTACATCAGACAACTACTCTGCTAACGTTACTTTAAACAATACTGGAACCAACCGCCTTTATTTTGCATTTAATGGCCCTGGACATATTGTTAATGGTGATTTAATAGCAACTAATTCTGCTACTGGCAGCTCCAACCCTGCAATATACATTGGATCTGGTAGTACTTCTACCCTATTAATAAATGGTAATGTCTCTTTAACTCAAAATGGTTCTGGAACAACACTTTATACTTATTTTGGTGATCAAGGTGATATAACTGTTAATGGAACTGTAACAATGTTAAATGCAGGAACTGGAACAAGTTCAGATATGAGAATAGCCAATAATACTAACTCTTCGATTTCTATTGCTGGAGCAACATCAATAACCAATAGTAATTCAGCCACCACTACCAATAGAATATATGTTGGAAACCAAGGTGATATAACTTTTAATGGCTCTCTAGATTTAATCAATAACGCAGGAGTAACTAACTCAGAAATATACTGTAATTATGGACCAAATAGTTCAAATTTATATAACGAAAATATTACAGTAGCCTCTACCAATGGTGATGGAATTCGTTTCGGACAAAGCAATGGGTCTTCTACCCTTGCTGCTACAAAAACCATAACAGTTGGTGGTACTGGATTTTTTAATGGAGAATTAAGATTAAGAAACTTTACTCAAACAGGAAATACAGCCCAAGCATTAACCTTAACAGGCACTGCTTATTTGTACAATTATGATGCTAACTGGGGAGGAGATGTTACTTTTATTGCTCCTAGAAACAATACTAGAGGTACTACCTATAACAGAACTGCTTACATTGAAAAGAATGGTGCTTCCAATGATGCTTCGGCAGGAGGAAATACATTTAATATGGATGTTGATTTTGTAAATAGCGGAAGCGGTTTTTTTTTGTTAGGCAATGGAACATTTGACACTTATAACGGAAATGTTAGCCTAACAAATTCAGGAACGTATAACATGTATTTTGCCTATGCAGGTTCTGGACACATTGTTAATGGCAATTTAACTGTTAATAATACAGCAACAGGATCTAACAACTACATGTATCTTGCACAAAACACAGGATCATCCCTAACGGTAAACGGAAATGCAATCATTAACAATAGTGGAACCGCTACTAATAACAGTATATTTTTAGGCTATAATGGCGGAATTACTTTTAATGGACCCCTTAACTTAAATAATATTGGATCTGGTGCCAGTTCTGAAATATTTTGTAATTATAGTTCCAATTGTTCAAATTTATATAACGAAAATATTACAATAGCCTCTACCAATGGTGATGGAATTCGTTTTGGACAAAACAATGGGACTTCTACCCTTGCTGCTACAAAAACCATAACAGTTGGTGGTGCTGGATTTTCTACTGGAGAACTTAGATTTAGAAACTTTACTCAAACAGGAAACACACCACAAGTTATAACATTAACAGGATCTGCTCTATTAAGATTTAGAGAAGGAAATGTTTTTGATGGAAATTTAACAACATCATCTCCAAGGCTACTTACCGAAGGAGGAACTTTTAATGGGACAACTTCTTTAACTAAAAATGGAAATACAAATGACTATTCTAGAGGTGGTTGTACATTTAATGGAGCAACTACTATTACAAATTCTAGTACCCAAAGATTTCGAATGTCAAACAGCAATGGTTATTCTGATGATTTCAATAACAATGTAACCTTTGTTCGCTCAGGAACAGGAAGCTTAGAAATTGCCTATAAAAATATTAACACTTTCTCTGGCGATATAAACATAAATGGTTCTTCAGCCATAACTTTTGGACAAGGTGGTGGCACAGCACTTTTTGATGGTTCTGCAGCTCAAAGTTTAAATGATGCATTAGGCTCTTCTGCTCGACCAGATTTTTATAGATTACAAATGAATAATTCAGTAGATGAATTAACTTTAAATATGCCAGCAAGAATCAGAACTCTATTAACATTAACTAATGGCAATATTAATACCTCAAACACCAACCTTCTTACACTAAACGACAATGTTACTGTAGGAGCAGTATCCAACACAAGTTATATTAGAGGTCCTATTGAAAAAATAGGTAATGATGCTTTCACATTCCCAGTTGGAGATAATGGGTTTTATGCAGCCATAAGTATGACAGCACCTAGTAACTCAACACATTCTTTTAGAGCCGAATACAATCATGTACAACCTAATACGGTTCCTTATGATAGCTCTTTACACGATGCTTCTATAGACCATATTTCACAAATGGAGTACTGGCATTTAGATAGAATTACTGGCACAAGTAATGTTGCTGTCACTTTAAGTTGGGAATCAACAAGAAGTGGTCTGGTTACTAATTTATCCGAAATGCTCGTTAGTAGATGGGATGGTAGTATGTGGAAAGATCATGGCAATGGTGGCACTAGCGGTAATACAGCAGTTGGTACTGTCGTTTCATCTGCTCCAGTTACTTCTTTTAGTCCATTTACATTGGCATCAACAACTTCTTTAAACCCATTACCTATTGAACTATTAAGTTTTAATGCAAATATTAATGAAGAGCTGGTTAATTTAAAATGGGTTACGAATACCGAAATCAACAATGACTATTTTACACTAGAAAAAAGTCAGAACTATATTAACTGGATTACTTTTTCTGAACAATCTGGTGCAGGAAATAGTAACTCAACAATCAATTATACTGACGTTGACTACAGTCCTTACCAAGGAATTTCTTATTACAGATTAAAGCAAACCGATTTTAATGGTCAGTTTTCATATTCGAACATTATTACTGTTAATAATGAAAAAATTGGAGAAGGAACCATTAATTTATTTCCTAGCTTTATAAAAAGAGGTGAAACACTTAATCTTGAATTTAAAGATATATCTAATGCTGAATATTTACTGATAATAACAGATTTAAAAGGAAGGGAGTTTTATTCTAAAGTAGTTATACACGTTGATGGCAACAATTTAATTGGCTTACCCATTAATGATAACATACCAGCAGGAATTTATTTAGTAACTGCCTCTTCTGAAAACTTAATTTACAGCCAAAAAATAATTGTTCATTAAATTTTAGATTAAGAGAATACAACTAATTGAAATTCTTCTAGAATCATAAAAATAAATATTTGGATGAGAACACTCTAATATTAATAGAGATGTACCTAGAAATAATTTATCATTATAAACCTCTGGTCTAATTATGCCGATTTATCAAAATGCCCGATAATTTCGTTACACTCATTCTCAGGATTTGTTTATCTATCGGCATTATATAAATCTTTCTTAGGTGTTTTGAAATTAAATTGGTATTAAATGTAATTCATCAATTAGGTGGTAAAAATTATTTTCTTTCATTTTTAAATCCTTAGTTATTTTTAAAAATAACTTTTTTGGCATTTTAAATTCTTTTTAAATAATTGTAGTGATATTGCTTAAATACTCCAGTATCATAGCTATTTATGTAGCTGATTAATACACTTAAAACTAAAATATAAGATTTTGTAATAACTGTTTTTATTTATGTAAGATTTTGTAATACTCTTATTGCAGGGTTTTAGGCTAAATACAAATACTTTCACAAACAATATATAACATATTGTTGTTTTTCACAACCTATGAAAGTATCGTCATAAAGAATTACAGAGAAGTATCTAAACAACAAGTTATAACAAATTAACAATAATATGATTAAAAAGGTACAGATAGCCCAAGCAGGTTCTGCCAGAGAGGCTCGCATATTAATTGCTAAACATAAACCTAATTTATTGTTTTTAGATATTAGTACACCCAATGAGGATGGTTTTGAATTGTTATCATCTATTGAAAACAAGAATTTTGCAGTAATATTTATTACCGCACATAATCAGTTTGCATATAAGGCTTTAAAAGCTGGACCTATTGACCATATAGAAAAACCAATGGATATTGAAGATTTGCAAGCAGCAGTTGCTAAGATTAATATTGAAGATCGCGGAGCAAGAAATGTAGATTATAATTTGATAAAAAATATTTTAAACGAATACAAAAAAGAAAGCAAATCAGATACAATTGCTGTTCCAACTTTAAACGGTTATGAAATAATTAAAGCGGAAGATATTATTCATTTAGAAGCTGAAGAAAGTTATACTAAAATATTTTTAGCCGATGGAACTAAGTGTGTGAGTAGTATGACCATTGCTAGGTATGAAAAAGTGTTAGACACAAATACTTTTTTTAGAGTTCATAAATCTCACATCATCAATATAAGGCATCATTTAAAAGAGTTTAATCGTCATGATGGTAATATTGCTATTATGGATACAGGTGAAGTAATTCCTATAGCTAGAAGAAAATTATCCGGATTTATTAAAGCCATTAAAACTTTTTAAGGTGCGTATTAATGAATAGAATCCTAACGTATTTTATTGTGCTAATTAGTTCTGTTAGCACATTTTCTCAACAATATAACTTTTAAATTAATAATTCATACTGACGCTCTTGTGCCTCGTTTGTCGAATCCTATTTTTAAATGGTCTGATTTTGGGGAAACTTACATAATCCTCGTTATATCCATTTTACTTACATAATTCTATTGCATTGGTATTAATGTAGCTAATTAATGTACTTAAAACTATTGTGTAAGATTTTGTAATACTCTAATTATGAGATTTTAAGATAAATGAAAATACTTTTATATACATACTTAACAAGTTATTGTCTTTATCTTCTCTGATAGTATTGTTTGAAAATTACAAGAAGAAGAAGAAGAAGAAGAAGAAGAAGAAGAAGAAGACAATAAAAACATAAAAAAAACAGCAGCACTATTTGTTCGGTTGATGATAGTAATTCCTATAGTTATGAATAAAACAAAAATAATTATGATAAGAAGTTTTTTTGGATTCTTTTTATGTTGGGCAATTACTTTTAACTGTTATGCGGATCAAAACGAGTTGGTTGAGCTTAGAAATATGTATTCAAATACGTATCTAAACGAAGATGGATCAAAAAGTATATTGCTCAATAATGAGCCTATAAATTATTTTGAAAAAGGCATGTGGCTTCCTATCAAGACTGACTTGTTTTTTGATCAGACCAAGAGTGCTTTTGTTAACCAGAGCAATACGTTGAAATAAGAATTCCCAGTGTATAGTTCTGGACCGATTAAATTAATCATTGATAATAATGAAATCCTATTATCAACACACAAGGAGATGGTGGCGTGCTCTAATAATAGAGGAATTCAAATAATTTCGAACCAAATTAGTAAATCGACAGGTCAAGTTGAAGGAAATAGAATTAAGTACGACAATATATATAGTTCGGTTTCTGATGAATACGAGGTTCTTAGTGGGGAAATTAAAAACAATGTGATTCTATCATCGAAACCGACTGGTGTTAAGCAACTTACAAAGGGTTGGTATGGTTTTCGAGAAACGATTTCGTTGCCTAATGGTTGGAGTATCACATCAAATGAAAATGAATTTGAAATGTTTACATCATCTTGTTTATCCATACGCAATGAAGAAGGGGTAATGGTAGCGCTTATTCCTGAACCAATCTTTTTTGAAAAAGATAATGTTGATTCTGATGGGTCGGGCATGGTAAAAGGTAAATTTTTTATAGAAGAAAATAAAGGTTATTGGAACTTATCTACCTTGATTCCTGTTAATTGGCTTTCTTTCAATAGAAAAATAACCCAGAGTATGAGTAGAAAAGGAAATTGCTGGGATAATGCAGTAGCTGAAAGCTTCTTCAAAACAATTAAACACAAATGGTTGTGTCGTTTTAAATTCAATTCTTATCAGCAATTATACAGCAGTATTGAAGATTATATTAATTGGTATAATAATGAAAGATTACATTCTTCATTAGACTATCTTACCCCTTTAGAAATGGAAGTTAAATTAAGAGAATTTATTAAAATAGCGGCTTAAGAAAATTAGTCACATTTTTACTAGGTAGTCCAAGCCAAAAAGTTGGGGAGTAATCTTTAAAAAGTGTGATCTTTGTACTTAAAAAAAGATTATGGAATGATAGTTTTAAGTTAACACAAGATTACCTAATAAAATATAATTATTAACAATTAATATTTGCAAAAAAAATACCAAATTAAAATTAATCTGGTATTTAAAAATATATGAATTAAGTTATTCTTTTAATTTAACCCGCTTAAATTCAACAGTTTTATTTTTAGCTTTCTGAGAAATTGAAATTCTCTCTAAAACTGAATTAAAAATAGGTGGGCGTCCATCGATAGAAATCATCCATTGATAATCATCCCCTGGACCCCATGTTGCAATCGGCCCAATTGACCATCCTGATCCACATCCATAAGATGCTGATAAATAACTTAAATTCTTTTTTTGAGCAAAAACTACAGCATCGAATACAGTTGTTTCTTTATTTTCAAAATCTGACCAATTAAGCTCTGCTTTAAAAGGTTCAGGAACTCCTTCCTTAGTATAATGTTTAATTTAAAAGTTGATTTTTGTTGTGACATAGTTACTTTCTTTTATGATTTAATTTATATAATTCAAAGATTAAAAACTGATAGTAGCTACTCAATCGAAATATTAGTTTTTAATTACATTACAAACGTCTATATATGCTAGAACATATTTTAGAGTATAAATACCCCCATTTTAAAAACAGGTTTTTATACTCTAAATGTTATTATTTCCTAACATAGAAGAAAAATTCTTTATAAAAAATTACATAATATG
>NVUQ01000007.1 GCA_002401955.1 Flavobacteriales bacterium
TGAATAGATTTAAATACACTTCTTATCAGCAATTATATACTAGTATTGAAAATTATATTACATGGTACAACAACGAAAGATTACACTCTTCTTTAGGATATCTTACTCCTTTAGAAATGGAAGTTAAATTAAGAGGGATTAAGAAAATAGCGGCTTAAGAAAATTAGTCCCAAATTTACTAGGTAGTCCACTTTATACTAAACAAGTTACTAAAACGACTTAAAGAAATACCACAAGGTCAGACTAAAACTCGCTGTAATTCTTTTAATCTTGTTTGGTATTCTTTCTTTAATCGATAAGTTTTTTAATCTTGGTTTCAATTAACTCATAAGATGGACATTTCTAACTAAGATTATAATATGTAATTTAGAAAAAAATCAAATTATGAAACAATTACTTGCATTACTCTTTCTATTTATAACGGTTAACTCAAATGCACAAACTACAGCTATACCAGATGCTAATTTTGAACTAAGACTAATCAGTCAGGGGCTTGATGTTGTTCTTGATGGTCAAGTTCTTACAGCTAATATTGATACTGTTACGTATGTAGATCTTGGCAACAATAACATAAGTGATTTAACAGGTATAGAAGATTTTACTGCTTTAATACATTTAGATTGTGAGGTGAATAATATAACAACCTTAGATATGTCTCAAAACCTTTCTCTTAAAATTTTTGAGGCAAATAGCAATCAATTAACAAGTATAGATATATCTCAAAATCTTCAATTAGAATTCTTTGATTGTGCATTTAATTTTATGACTACTTTAGATCTTAGTCATCTACCAAATTTAAAAACCGTTCATATTGATAGTAATTTATTAACTTGCTTAAACCTAAAGAATGGTAATAATTTAAACATGTTTCCAATCTATGCTGAAAACAATCAATTTCTTATTTGTGTAGAAGTTGATAGTGTTGCTCTTTCTAATCTATGGGTAAGTAGTGGTAGTCTTGATTTTGAATTTGATAGTCAAGTAAACTTTAGTACTAATTGTAATAATACATGTTCTGTTGGCGTAAAAGAAAATAGATTGTCTAATCTTTCAATTTACCCTAATCCAACTAACGGGAGTATTACTATTAATTTAGAAGGAACAAAATCTAACATTCAGATTCAATTAACTAATTCAATAGGACAAGCTATACTAACTAAATACTATAAGTCAGCTAACCATATAAATATTGATATAGATGCTCCTAAGGGTCTTTACTTCTTAAAATTAGAAAGTAATGGAGAGGTCATTACTAAGAAGATTATTAAAGAATAACTATAATAAGTCGGTTTTTGGAATGTAAAATGGACTACAAATACAGCCTTACAAAACCTAAGTAATATTCACCATATTGTCGGGAGTAGAAGGAAAAGAGATACAGAAATGTAACTCTTTTTGGCTTTAACCTAACACTCCTTAGTTATTTCATACTTATTCATTTTAAAATAAATACCTTTGCAGTTAAACTAAAACATTTTGTTAAATGTCTAAAAATCAAAACACACACACACATTCTCTCCCGAAATTTAAACCTGAAGGTGAATTCGCTAAAGCTTTAAAAGTTCGTGTTAATGAATATTTTAAAGAAAACAACCTATCAAAACATTGTAATACCGAAATGGTTTTGAAAACAGCCTTTTACTTAATATTAATGTTTGGAGTTTACTTCACGCTACTTTTTGGCCCTTTTACAGGTATTGGTCTACTTGGGCTAGCACTTTTGCTAGGTATCGTTTCTGGTCTTATCGGATTTAATGTGGGGCATGATGCCATACACGGGGGATATTCTTCTAAAAAATGGGTAAACAATTTACTTGGACAAACATTTACTGCTTTTGGAGCTTATGCAGAAAACTGGAGGTTTACTCACAACCAATGTCATCATACTTTTACCAGTATTCCTGGTGCAGATGGCGACTACACTCCTGCTCCAATTTTAAGGTTTCATGAAGATACAGCTTGGAGACCAATACACCGCTTTCAACATTTATACGTTTGGTTTTTATACTCAATCTTCACTATCGAATGGGTTTTAGTTAGAGATTTAAAACAATTAAGAAAAAAGGAACATTTAATTTACAAAAAACCAAAACTAAAAAAGTGGGCAATGACCAAATTGGTTATCGCTAAATTAATTTATTATGCCAATGTTTTTCTATGGCCAGCTTTGTTATTAGATATCCCTTGGTGGGGTGTTCCTGTAGGATTTTTAGTAATGCAAGCCGGATTAGGATTAACACTCTCTTTGGTATTTCAATTAGGACACATGGTTGAAGACATGCCAAAAGATTGGCCAGATGAGAACAATCAATTAGATCAAACTTATATGGAGCACCAATGTTCTACCGCTGTAAATTTTAATACTACAAGCTGGATGGTTTCATGGATGACTGGAGGACTTAACACACAAATAGAGCATCATCTTTTCCCTAATATATGCAGTATTCATTACCGAAAATTAGGTCCTATTGTAAAACAAACAGCAGCAGAATTTGGTGTAGCTTACCGCGAATATCCTACTTGGCCAAAAACCGTTGCTTCTCATTACCGTTTACTGCGAAGTTTAGGGCAACAAATAGCTTAATTAAATGCCCCTAACAAATACGAGTCATGAAACAACTATTATTAATTACAATCATTTTTTTACAATCAACCATTTTATTTTCTCAAACAAATGAAATTATTGTAAACAACGATTTCCAGTACGGTTTTAACAGACCTAGAATAACTTTATTAAGCAACAATACTCCTTTTGTATTATGGGGAAAACCTGGGAGCAGTCCTAAAGTTTATGGTACCAAACTAGTTGGTGGTAATTTCACAGCCCCAGTTCAAATTGTGCCAAATAGCATGCAACCTAGAGTTGGATCATATGATGGTCCTAACATTGTATCTTATAACGACTCTATCTATGTGGTTTGGGGGAATGAAAATGCTGCTAACCACCACGTTTTTTTGAACCGATCAACTGATGGAGGAAATTCTTTTGGACCTGCAATTCAAACTGATACAGTTGCAGTGGGTGATAATATTGAGTATCCTGGAGTATCTATTAGCAATGACGGCACACTAGGTATTTATTTTATAAAATCTGATGCTAGCTGGAACAACCCACGACAATCGTTAATCATTTCATCAGATAGAGGAAATAGTTTTAGTAAAGACAGTACCGTTAATTCTTTTGCCCCAGGTATACCATGCGAATGCTGCCAAGGAAGTATGGAGATGCAAGATACTAATTGGATTTTTTATTACAGAAACAATGTAGGCAACATTCGAAATACTTATAGTTTGGTTTCAAAAAACACTGGTTTATCTTTTAATAACAGTTATGAATTAGACCTTGTAAACTGGAATATTATGTCATGTCCAAATTCTGGACCTGAAGGTCATATTAATGGAAACAAATCTTTTACTTCATGGATGAGTGCCGGAAGTGGCAATAGTAGAGTCCTTTACGCCACTGTAGATATAGTTACAGGTACAGTTTCTCCTGCCACCTATATCGATGCGAGTGTAGGGGCAAGTGTTAACCAAAACTACCCTTGTGTTAGTGGTTCTGGAGATACTATTGCTGTAGTTTGGCAAGATAATCGTTTTATATTTTCTCATATATTTACCTCTATTTCTACAGATGGAGGTCAAACATTTAGTGGCTCTATCCTTTTATCAGACACATCTATAATTTCTAGTTATAATGCACCAGATGTTGCTTATGCTAACGGTATTTTTCATTATGTATGGAAATCGAATTCTAAAGTAATTTATAAATCAACAACATTGCCAATTTTACTTTCTACGCTTAATGAGCAGACCGAAAATATTAACTTAAAACTATACCCTAATCCAGCATCTACTGAACTTACAATCAATACTGAATTAGCTATTCAAAAGATTTCCATCTTTGATGTTTCTGGGAAAATTATCAGATCGCTAACTCCAGCTACCAACACAATAAATATTAGCGACTTAAAAAATGGCACCTATTTTATTGAGGTAAAAGGAAAAGAAAAAATACTCACTCAAAAATTCGTAAAAGAGTAGTTAAATTTTATTTTTTTGAATAAAGTTAAAAAAAAGGTAAAATGTTTGGGGTTTAGAAAAAATTCATACATTTGCAGTCCTTAAAAATTAAGTAAAACAAAAGAAAGATATGGCTAATCATAAGTCTGCATTAAAAAGAATAAGACAAACAGCGACAAGAACGCTAAGAAATAAATACCAGCACAAGACTACTCGTAATGCAGTTAAAGCATTAAGAGATTCTTCTGACAAGAAAGAAGCAGCAGTAATGTTGTCGAAAGTTTCAGGAATGTTAGATAAATTAGCGAAAAGAAATATTATTCATAATAATAAAGCTGCTAATCTTAAATCTAAATTAACTAAGCACGTAGCTTCTTTGTAAGAATACGTATTATAGATATTTAAAAGGCTTTCTGGAAAGAAAGCCTTTTTTTATGCATAATAGTTACTTTTGTTCCGTATGACAAGAATAGCGATAAATGGTTTTGGAAGAATAGGACGTTCACTAACAAGAGTGCTCCAAAAATATGATAGTATAGAGATAATTGCAATTAACGACTTAGCTAATACTGAAACTTTAGCTCATTTATTAAAATATGATTCTGTACACGGAAAATTTAGTGGAGAAATTTCACATATAAATAACACAATATCTATAAATGGGAAATCCATTCAACTATTAAACGTAAAGGAACCAAAAAATCTTCCTTGGGCAGCTTTAGATATTGATATAGTAATTGAGTCAACAGGGTTATTCTTAACTAAAAAATTAGCCTCACAACATTTAATTGCTGGAGCAAAAAAAGTAATACTATCTGCAGTACCAAGTAGCGAAGGTATTAAAACAGTTGTTTTAGGGATTAACGACTCTATAATTGATGGAACTGAACAAATTATTTCTAATGCATCATGCACCACAAATGCAGCAGCTCCTTTAATTAAAGTTTTGCACGATTTGTACCATGTAGAAAATGCCTATATTACAACTATACACTCTTATACAAGCGACCAAACACTCCACGATGCTCCACATACAGATTTAAGAAGAGCAAGAGCTGGAGCGAAATCAATAATACCAACCACAACAGGTGCAGCAAAAGCTATTACAAAAATATTTCCTGAATTAGATGGCAACATTGGTGGTTGTGGTATTAGAGTTCCTGTAGCAAATGGTTCTTTAATTGACATAAGTCTTATTCTTAAAGAAGATACAACTGTTGAGGCTATAAATAATGCCTTTAAAGAAGCCTCTAAAACTTATTTAAAAGGAATCTTAGAATATACCGAAGACCCTATCGTTTCAATTGACATTGTTGGAAACCCGTATTCTTGTATATTTGATTCTAAACTAACTTCAATAACCGGAGAAATGGTAAAAATTGTTGGTTGGTATGATAATGAAATGGGGTATTCTAACAGGTTAGCTGAGTTAATTTCACAACTTGACTTTCTCGCTAAAAAAGGCTAACTTCGTTTAACACAATGTAAGTCGCATTAAAACGCGACCAACAAGTACATTGGTGGTAATTAAAAAGAATAATGAATCATAAAAAGTTACATGTTGAAAGTAAAATTCTTTTAATAACTATTCTATTGTTGTGTATATTCAATCTTCCTGGTTATACACAACAATTTGTCTGTCCAGATTTCACAATCACTGGAACTAGTTATTCTCCCTACTATCTTTCACAGGATCCTAGCTGTACAATTACACCTCTCCCAGCTGGTTCTGTGCTTTGGAACCAGCAACTAACAGGCATCATAAATGGATTTGTAAAGCATACCTTTAATAGCCCTCAGACCAATGTATCAATATGGTACACTTTTGTAAACGTGAATGATACTGGTAGGATTAATGTAAACGGAGCCGGGATTATTTCTCTAAGTGTCGCTTCTGGATGCACTAATTTGTCAGGGAATATTTTAGGTCCTTATACTGGATCTGGAAATTGGGGAGACGTTCTGGTAAATATACAATCTACTCTTCCGTTTACCGAGGTTACTCTTATAAATATAACTAATAATACTGGAATTGGTAGTGGAGATTGCAACTCTGTTAGTACTAACTTGTGTAATATTCAATTAGGCAATGATACGAACTTATGCCAAGGTGATACATTAGTGTTAAATGCAACAACACCAAATGCTACTTATTTATGGCAGGACGGTTCTACTAACCCAACATTCAACGTTACTCAGCAAGGAACTTATTGGTTACAACTAACTTCGAATAATTGCAGTTCACCTGACACTATCAACGTAAATTACAATCAATTCCCAATCATCAATTTGGACAATGACACAACCTTATGCCAAGGTGAAACAGTAGTGTTAAATGCAACAACACCAAATGCTACTTATTTATGGCAAGACAATTCAACTAGCCCAACTTACAACGTTACTCAGCAAGGAACTTATTGGGTTGAAGTTACTGTAAATAATTGCAGTTCGCCTGACACTATCAATGTAAATTACAATCAATCACCAATCAACTTAGACAATGAAATAACATTATGCCAAGATGATACATTAGTGTTAAATGCAACCACTCCAAGCGCTACTTATTTATGGCAGGACGGTTCTACTAACCCAACATTCAACGTTACTCAGCAAGGAACTTATTGGATTGAAGTTACTGTAAACAATTGTACTACAACTAATATAATTTTAATAAGTGAAAAAACTTGTGAAATAACTCTTGAAATCCCAAATGTTTTCACCCCAAATAAAGATGGTAATAATGATTTATTTATTCCTATTAAAAGAAAAGGGATAATATCTATAAACACTAAAATCTATAATAGATGGGGACAATTAGTTTTCACTTCTGACCTTTTAGAAATAGGCTGGGATGGCAGAACCTCTGCTGGTTTACCAGTCCCTGACGGAACTTATTTTTGGACTGTTCATTATACTGATATTAATGGAAAAGAAGATGATTTAAGTGGATATTTAACGATATTTAAATGATAAAAACTACCACCAACATCATCTATATTTTATAGGGCAGTTTGTAGTAATTTGAAACTTAAAAGTAATTAATAAACACCGCCAAAACTTTATTTTGGCGTTTATCAGGAGAAAAAGTTAAACCCCAAAGCCAAAGCTTTGGCTAAGTAGCTAAACGAAAATAAGTACTTTTAAATCGCCCTACAAAAACATAGATTAGGCGTTAAACGAAACAACTAGTCAACCTGTATTTCAACATTCACTAAATCCTTCCAAAAATCAGGATACGACTTACCTACTACATCTTCATCCTCAATAATAATTGAATTTTGTAAAGCCAATGGAGCAAAAGCCATTGCCATACGGTGATCATCGTAGGTTTTTATATTCGTCATTGCGAGTATGCCTTGAGCGGAGCCAAAAGGAAACGAAGCAATCTTATCATTGTTAATATGAGATTGCTTCACTCCATTACTTTCCGTTCGCAATGACGGCAAAATCAAAAAATCATCCCCTTCAACATCAACAGAAAAACCTAGTTTAGTTAGCTCAGTTTGTAAAGCAGAAATACGATCTGTTTCTTTTATTCTTAACGTTTTTAAACCTGTTAATTTTGCCTCCACATTTAAAGCAGCACAAGTTACTGCAACGGTTTGAGCTATATCAGGACAACTAACAAAATCGATATTAAGTGGTGAGTCCTGAATAGTAAATTCTGATTTCTTAGTTAACCGTATTCCACCTTCAACAAATTCAGTTTCTACACCAAAACTTTTATAAATTTCTTGAACTACAGAATCTCCTTGTAAGCTATCTTTTTTTAAACCATACAAAGTAATATCAGCTTCTTTAGCTAAAGCTACCATACTGTACCAATATGATGCTGCACTCCAATCTGCTTCAACCTTAAAATCTTTAGCCTTATAATTTCCAGAACCAACAACTATTGAGTTTTCTTTCCAATTAACCTCAGCACCAAAATAACGCATCATTTCAATAGTCATATTGATATAAGGCCTAGAAATAATCTCCCCTTCAAATTCTAAAGTTAAACCACCATCTAACTTTGGAGCAATCATCAACAATGCAGAAATATACTGACTGCTTATTCCACCGTCAATAATTACTTTTTGCCCTTGCAATTTGGTTCCTTTAATTTTTAAAGGCGGGTAACCTTCATTTTCTTCATAAAAGATATTAGCTCCTATTTGCTTTAAAACATCTACCAACACTTTTATTGGTCGCTCTTTCATTCTTTGAGCTCCAGTTAAAACAACTTCCTTATCCTGAATTGCTAAATAAGCTGTTAAAAAACGCATAGCTGTTCCTGCTAAATTAACGGACAATTCAGATTCACGAGAACTTAATAACTTTTGTAAAACAACAGTATCATTAGATATAGACAAATTTTCTATTTCAAAAGTATCATCGCATAAAGCTTGAATAATCAACGCTCTATTGCTTTCACTTTTAGAAGATGTTAACTGAATTTCTCCCTTAACTATTTGTTTAGGATGTGATAAAGTAATGGACATTATTTATCTTTAAGAGAATTATAATAACTTAAACTTTCTAAAATAAGATCAACTCCAATTTCTTGATTAAAATCGGCCTTTCCAATTTTTGATAAAAGCGTAAAATTGATTTCAGCAGTTTCATTCTTCTTATCATTTTTCATTAACTCAATGTATGCATGGTAATTAGATTCATCTAACTTATAAGGAGTATAAAAACTCATAATTGTAGAAGTAATATTTTCTAATTCTAAAGCAGTTAAATCATTAATCATATTAGAAATATAGCTTTCACAAACCATTCCTATTGCAATGGCCTCACCATGACACAAAGGTCTTTTATCATTTTCTAAAGAATAACTTTCTATAGCATGCCCAATGGTATGACCAAAATTCAATAGTTTTCTTTCCCCTTTTTCTAAAGGGTCATTCAAAACAATATCATTTTTAATATTAACTGATCTAGTAATTAAATTAGTCCAACTTACTGTATCGGAAAGCATTCCTTTCTTTAATTCTTTCCAATAGCTAACATCTTTAATTAAAGCATGTTTTAATGCTTCAGCATAACCTGAAAGCATTTGCCTTTTATCTAATGTTTTTAAAAAATTTGGGTAAACAAACACTCCTTTTGCTTCATTAAAAACGCCTATTATATTTTTTAAACCCTCAAAATCTACCCCAGTTTTCCCTCCAACCGAAGCGTCTATTTGAGATAATAATGTGGTTGGAATATTAATAAAATCAATTCCTCTTTTGTATGTTGAGGCAATAAATCCCCCCATATCAGTAATTACTCCTCCTCCTAAATTAATTAATAAGGCATTTCTATCGGCCTTATATTCTGCTAAAGTTTTCCATAATTGATAGCAAACATCCAATGTTTTATTTTCTTCACCGCTATCAATTTCTAGAATTTCGGCATTGTGTAAAGTTTTATTTTGAGTAATTAATTCGGTTAAACAATGTTGCAAAGTATTCTCATCTACTAAAATAAATATTTTACAATTTCGATAGGGTCGTAAATACTCATTAAGCACATTAAAAACTTCATCACCAACAAAAACTTCTGAAGATTTTGTTTTAATATTTATGATATTGTTGACAGACATTGAAGATACAAATTAATTGTAAAAATAGCTTATTTCTAACTTAGTGAAATCATATTTTCTACTAATTTTGTAATGTAATTTTATGTTGCCTTTTTTAAAATGGATTTTAACAATACCGAAATAGCTTTTTCAGGAAAAAGCAATACCGATTTAAAACGTAGCTACTGGTTATTTAAAATAATTGGTTGGAATTGGCTGATAAAAATCAGCCCTGTTTTACTTAAAATATTTATGCCTTTATGGATTCCTATCCCAATAATAAAAGGAACTATTTTTAAGCAATTTTGTGGTGGAGAAAGCATTGACGAATGTGAACGAACCATTAACCAACTAAGCACTCAAAACGTAAAAACAATTTTAGATTACTCTGTTGAGGGAATTGAAAAAGAAAGTGTTTTTGATGAAAATGTGATAGAAGCATTAGCTGCTATTGAAAAAGCTAAAAACAACAACAATATTCCTTTTTCTGTTTTTAAACCTACAGGTTTTGGAAGGTTTAAATTACTTCAAAAAGTAAATTCTAAACAATCACTAACAGAAACTGAAAAAGAAGAATATAAACGTATACTAGATAGGATAGATAAAATCTGTTCAGCAGGAAAATCAACCAACACTCCTATTTTTATTGATGCTGAAGAATCATGGATACAAGATGCTATAGATGAGATTGCATTAAATATGATGAGGAAATACAATATGGAAAACGTAATTATTTATAATACAGCACAGATGTATCGTTGGGATAGAATGGCTTATTTAAACGAAATAAAAACAATTGCCGAAAACGAAAATTTTTATTTAGGAATTAAATTAGTAAGAGGTGCTTACATAGAAAAAGAAAGGGCAAGGGCAGAAAAAAAAGGGTATAAAGATCCCATGCAAAAAACAAAAGAAAACACTGACAAAGACTTTAACCTGGCACTACAATTTTGTATTGAAAACATTGATAAAATATCTTTCTGTTGTGCTTCGCACAATGAAAAAAGTACATTACTACTTATTAAACTAATGGAAAAACACAATATTAGTTTAACTGATAAACGAATATATTTTTCCCAATTACTAGGCATGAGTGATCATATCAGTATGAATATGAGTAAAAAAGGATACAACATTGCTAAATATGTTCCTTATGGACCAGTTAAAGACGTTACTCCTTATTTAATTAGGCGTGCGCAAGAAAACACTTCTGTTGCTGGACAAACTGGAAGAGAGCTTTCATTGATTTTAACGGAACAGGCGAGAAGAAAATCTCTGTAACAAAGACTCTTCGACTCGGCTCAGAGTAACAGTATTTTAATCTATCTTTGTTTGATGCAAAAATTAAAATTAACTGGTTTATCAATTCTTAGTGGTTTGCTAATGGGTATTTCTTGGCCCGAGACTGGTGGAATTGCTCCTTTATTTTTTATTGCTCTTATTCCACTGCTTTATGTTGAACATTTTGTTTCTCAGAATCCTGAAAAATTTAAATCGCGACACGTATTTTTTAATGCCTATTTAACCTTTTTGGTTTTTAACTCTTTTACTACTTGGTGGATTTGGAATGCTGATCCTATAGGCATGATAATAGCGGAAGTATTGTACTCTTTATTTATGGCCATTACGTTCTTATGGTTTCATAAAATCAAGAAAAATATTGGAGACAAAAAAGGATATTTCGCTTTCGTTATTTTATGGATAGGTTTTGAATGGTTGCATTTTAATTGGGAATTTTCTCATCCATGGAACCCTTTCGGAAATACTTTTGCCAATTTTACTTCTATCATTCAATGGTATGAATACACTGGTGTAATGGGCGGAACTTTGTGGATTCTTATCGTAAATATTTTGTTTTTTAAAGTTTTTAAAGACACTATTCTTTTAAAAGAGCCTTTAAAAAATAGCATAAAAACATTAAGTTTAATTGGTTCAATTCTAATTATTCCTATACTTTTTTCTGTTATCATTTATAGTAATTATACTGAGAAAGAAAATCCTATTGAAATAGTTGTAGTTCAACCAAACATTGACCCTTACAACGAAAAGTTTGGAGGTATGACAGAGGCTGAACAAATGGATAGAATTTTATCTTTAGCTAGAGAAAAAATTACCTCAAACACTAAATATGTTTTAGCCCCAGAAACTTCAATTCCACGAAGAAGTGACGAAAAACTTATAGAAAATAACTATGGAATAATTGAAATCCGAAAATTTCTACAAGAGTTTCCTCATATTAAATTTATTATAGGAATTTCTTCAAGTATAGAATACGGAATCAGAGATTCTAAACCTACTCCAACAGCACGAAGCTTTGGCAACCCAACGCAATATTATGATGCTTTTAATACTGCTCTTTTAATTGACAACAGCCCTAACATACAAACTTACCATAAATCTAAATTGGTACTTGGTGTAGAGAAATTGCCTTACCCAAAAGTGTTTGCTCCTTTAGAAAAATTTGCCATTAATTTAGGTGGAACTTTTGGAAGTTTAGGAACCGAAAAAGAGGCTCACAATCTAATAGACAATAACCTACAAATTGCACCCGTAATTTGCTATGAATCTATTTATGGAGAATATGTTGCTAGTTATGTACAAAAAGGTGCTGACTTCATTTTTATTCTTACCAATGATGGTTGGTGGGCTGATACACCTGGTTACAGACAACATTTAGCTTATGGTAGATTAAGAGCTATAGAAACCCGTAGAAGTATTGCTAGAAGTGCTAATACAGGGACCTCTTGTTACATTAACCAACGAGGAGACGTTATCCTTCCGACAGAATGGTGGAAAAATGATGCTATTGTAAGCTCTATAAATACAAATCAAGAAATTACCTTTTACACCAAACATGGTGATTTTATAGGAAGGATTTCCGCAGCTATTGCGGTGCTTTTATTATTAGGAAGCTGGACTGTGAAAATTAAAGGTCGGTTTACAAAAGGTTAACCAACGTTACTTGTTGATATAATTTACTTTCTTTTCACCTTCTAAAGGTCTATTTGATGTCGCAGAAGAAGCCGATTTATATTCTTTTACAACATTTGTTACAGTAGTATTTGCATTTCCTCCATCATCAAACTGTAAAGAAGAACCATTCCAAATCATTCTTTTAGCTGTTTCAGTCTTATCATTTTCATTATGCATCACATTATTCAAATTCGCATCATATTGTTTTGATAATAATTCAACAGGATTTTCAGGATTTTCATATCCAGCACGAGTAGCAATAGCCATCCATGTAATTTGTGTATTTGATGTTCCGTTATTATTTTCTACAACTGTGAAACCATTATTCGTAATTGATGTAACATAAACCCCATTTGTTGCCCCATTTGGAGTAACTGTAACCATTATTGGTTTAGTTGAAGAAACCATACTTGAAAATGAAGATGAAAAAGGAATATAAACCTGCCCATTAGATAATTGGTTCATTCCTCTATCCATAACATCTACGGTTGTAGAAGTAGATACATAAGATACATTTCTTTTTTTACCATTAGGAGTTTCAAATACTTGAGCAATAATATTATTGGTATATGTTTTTCCATCCACATATAAACCATATCTATCTCCCTTCACATTCATACCATACACATTACCTTTAACCCATTGTCCCATTAAATCTCCATAAGCCCCTATTCCGATAGCCGTTTTTTCAGAAGGTCCAGCCATTTTTCCTGCCCCTCCTCCAGTTCCTCCTGCTGTAGTAATATACGCTCCATAAACGGTATTATTTTGAGCTCTATACCCTAAAGCTCCCCATCTACCCACAATTGGAGAAATCCCTATTACTCCTCCTGTTCTTCGTGCTGTACTTGTATTCGTTCCTAATATACCAAACGAATAAGTTCTTGAACCTGCAATTTGACCTACAGAAGCAGCATTTGAAGTTGTAGAACCATAACCAGTACCGTTTTGGCTAGGAGCATTTATCTGTGCACTAACTGCATTAATTCCCCTATTGGCATTATTTGCCAATGCTAATATACCTATTGTGGTAGTAGATGTTCCTGTTTGCACTTGAGTAGCAATTGCATTCGCATTATCATTATGAGCTATAAAACCGTAAGCCCCTGTTTCCGTATAAGCACTTATTGCTGCTCCACCAAAATATGAATTACTTCCCAAGGAACCTACCAAACCTGTACCTCCTGTTTGACTAGAAGCAAAAAAGCCTCCAAACCCTATTGCAGATCCAGCTGCTGCAACGTTAATTCCTCTAACAGCATAACCAACTGGATTAGTGGTAATTCCATAAACCCCTACACCTACACCAATTGTTAATCCATAAACAGCATTTCCAGAACCTGTTTGTTGTCCATATACTCCACTTCCTGAACCTCCAGCATTACCATCAATTGCATTATCATTCCCTGCTGCTGCAGAAAAGAAAGTAGACATCGGAAAAGCCCCTCCTCCAGAATTAACTGTCATAATACCATCACCTCTTAATCTCATCCATTCTATATTACTCGTTCTAAAAGCGAAAGAATTAGCATCTGTAGTTCCAATAAAATTTGTGCCTACTGCTGTTCCTGCATTACCTAATAAACTCCAATCTTTACCACCAGAACCGCCAAAAGCAACCCATTCTACTCCATCCCAATAGTAATAACCAGGGCTAACATTATTTGGTGCAGCACCTGCAGTTGCTGTGTTGTACACTAATAATCCAGTTGCTGGAGTTGTAATAGGCCCAGCAGCATTTGTAGCTGTTAAAGCTACCCTAGTAGCAAGAAACCCTTTTGAAGAGGAATTTAATTCTAATAATGCGCTAGCATCAGGCGTACCTGTTCCCATTCCAATATTATCAGTTCCCGCATCTACAAAAAACATATTTAATTGATTATTAGATTCTACTCTAAAGTTTCTATCTAACCCTTGTTCATTAAATACAAACTGTGTATTGGCATCCAAATCTACTGAGGTAGCACCATTTTCATAAATTCTCAATCTACCATCATTACCATCATCGACAAACCTCATTAATAATGTTCCAGCAGTACTTCCGTCTCTCCAATCAACATCATCTCCAAAATCTGTAGTTCCATCATCTAACACTCTAAATGTAGTTGTTCCATTATCTTGAATATTAAAATCTCCTGTACCATTTAAGTTCCATGTCATTCCAAAACCAGCTTGAGTAACAGTTGTATTTTCTACTAAGGGGCCTCCTAATCTAATCATATCCGCTCCTGCATTATAATATAAACCATTATCTATTTTTATATCTACAGTTCCTTCTAAAAACTTAATCCAATCAGCACCATCCCAATAATAATAGCCTAAACCTGTTGCTCCATTAGTATTATATACTAATAAACTTACTGTTCCTGCACCAGGAGTTATGGGACCTATTAATGTTAAATTCGGAATACTTACTCTGGGTATAAGTAACCCTTTATCAGCACTTGAAATATCTAATATTGCATCTGTGGCTGGAATAGCTCCGGTAGAGTTAACACCTACGTTTTGAGCATTTAAGTTTAATCCTATAAACAAAAAAGCTATTATTACTATAATTTTTTTTTGTAAATCTTTGTTCATGATTATGGATATTAGTGTTAATTTACTAGAGTGTTTATCCTCTTTAGTACAAATTAGTTAGTTCCTAAAATATTTATTGTTTTCTATTCATCAATTTAGTAGCATAATTGCTATGCTTCCCAACAATTGATAACATATAAATCCCTGTACTAAGCTCCAAATTACTTAAGCTTATAAAGTTATTACCACTCTGTATGTGTTCTACTTTGTTAGCAATAACTCTTCCTCTATAATCGTAAAAATAAATCGTTAAATCTTCATCTAATGCTGTAGTAATATTAAACCCTAACGCATTATTTTTAAGTATTAATTGATCAACAACAAACCCTTCCGAACCACAACTAGTAGATACAAGTTGGTGATATTCAACATCACCATTAAAATCAACTTGTTTTAATCTATAATAACTCACTCCTGAAGCTGGATCGCTATCTATTGCTGAGTAATAATTAATTACGCTGCTATTACCTGCACCCTGTACTATTGTTAATTCAAAAAAGTTAACTGCATCGTAACTTTTTTCAACCACAAAATAATCGTTATTTATTTCTGTTTGGGTTGACCAATCAATGTTAACAGCATTACTTTTGCAAGAAGCATTAAAACTAACCAGTTCTACGGGTAAAGGGTTTGTATTATCAACTAATATCCAATCTTCGTAAAAATCTGATGAAGTGACAACTATACTGTTTACAAAATCACTTCCTGGAACACCTGTTCCAAATAAGTTATAAGCTTCCCAATGCCCTAAACCTGTATTAAAACGCTGTGCTTGTAAATTTGCTTCTGTAATCGTATTTGTACCTACCATTTCATTGGCAGTAGGATCATAAGCAATTGTTAGCGTTATATCTGGCTTAGGAGTATAAGACAATGCATCAATGTGCCAAAATCTGTCAATAACAAATAAAGATTTATCAACTCCACTATAGTTCATATTAGTAACAGCAGAAGGATAAGGGGCATTCATATCTGTGGCTGTTTCGTAGGTAGATAAAATAAATTCTGCTGTTGCTCCAGTGCCTGCTGTTGTTTTATTAATGATTAATGGGATTTTAGTTCCATTACCTCCTTGTATAACAGGTTTAGTTGTCCAAGGTATAGTATAAATACCTGTAGTGGTTCCTATTTCCCATTGTATTACATCATCCTCATCTTCTGAAACAATGTTACCACCAGTACCAGTAGTTGTTAATGCATTTGAATTGGCATTATCTAGTACTAAAAATGCTCCGTTATCAATTACAATATAACCATTGTTGTTAATTACAACTCTAGCCTGTGAGTACACTAAACTAGTAAAGAAAGTAAATATTAGGGGGAGTAGTAAATTTCTCATTGTAAAACAAAAATAAGCATTATTTATTCAATAGGTTTTCAACCAACTTTTCTAGGTTTTCTATTCTTAAATTTTGAGATTCAATTATGGTTTGTTGTTCTTGTACCGCTTTTGTTAAAATTGGAATAATTCGAGTATAATCTAATACCGTGAATAACTCACGTTTATTTTCAAGTGGGGTAGTTGCTTTTTGCTTTATACAGGAATTCGTATTAAAAGTTTTCTCACGAGTAATCTCTGGTAAAATAGCTTTCACTTCTTGAGCAATAAATCCATATTCCATTTCAGTATTTAATCCCATATTAGGATATTTATCTAAATCAAAGTTATAAGTAACTGGATTTAATTTCCCAATAATAACTAAAGCGTTATCTATTTTTTTGATGTCTTTTTTAGTTTTTCTATCCGAAATTGGTCCAAAGAACCCTGTATACCCGAGGTCATTGTAAAATTCACCTCCCCAGCCAGTATTTGCACCACCACTGTTAAATCGAGATCCGTAAACACCTGTTCCTTGCCATTCATTAGTGGCACCTCTAATTCCAATTGTAGGAGCATTAGCAGTGCCTGACCAAATAGCTAAACCAAGAACACCTGATGGTATAAATGCAGTTCCACTATAGGAGTTAATACCTTCAACAGCGTTATATCCGTTAGAGGCACCATTATTAGACGCACTTATAGCAACACCACTGGCAGCAGTATTATTATCAAATGCAGCCATTGGGGCTGCACCAACATTAATTCCACCATTGGTCATATGAAACATCCATGTAGGAGTAGCATTTCTAATACCAATTCTATCATTACCTCCATTTACAAAAAATTGATACGCCTGACCGTTAGATTCAATTCTAAAATCCATATCAACACTATTTTCATTAATAACAATATAATCTGAACCACCCTCAATAAAATCGATCATTCTTACATTACCAGCTCGTATTTGAATTTGATCTAAATTAGTAAATCGCCAATAGGTATCTCCATCTCCATTATGATACATATATTGATTATGACCAATGTTACCAACAACATCTAATTCATAAGTTGGAGTAGCTGTTCCAATACCAACTCTATCAGCACCTGCATCTACAAAAAACATATTTGTTTGATTATTTGATTCTACTCTAAAATTTCTATCAAAACCTTGTTCATTAAAAACAAACTGTGTATTGGCATCTAGGTCTACTGAGGTAACTCCATTTTCATAGATTCTTAAGCGACCATCATTTCCATCATCAATAAAATTCATCAACAACGTTCCTGTAACACTACCATCTCTCCAATCAACATCATCGCCAAAATCCGTAGTTCCATCATCTAACACTCTAAATGTAGTTGTTCCATTATCTTGGATATTAAAATCTCCTGTACCATTTAAATTCCATGTCATCCCAAAACCATCCTGCGTAACGGTTGTATTCTCAACTAAAGGCCCTCCTAATCTTATTTTACATGCTCCTGTGTTAAAATAAAGTGCATTGTCTACATTAGCACCACTTAAAAACTTAATCCAATCATTACCATCCCAATAGTGATAACCTAAACCTGTTGCTCCATTAGTGTTATACACTAACAAACTGGTAGTTGCCCCACCAGTTATCGGCCCAATTAAAGTTAAATTAGTAATGCTTACTCTAGGAATAAGCAACCCTTTATCAGCACTACTTATATCTAACATAGCATCACCACTTGGGGCTGTTCCTGCAGCATTTATACCAACATTTTGGGCACTTAATGTTACCCAACCTAAAAAGAGGATTACAACTGTTATTTTTTGTAGAAGTTTATTCATACCTAAATTATGGCTTTTTATAATGTAGAACATTTTACAAAACTAAGTTAAATTCAATACAGCAAAACAATGATTTTAACCTAGTGTTAAATTACAAACGAAAAAAGGGTTATTTGTTAAAAATAATCGACTAATCACCTATTTTAGGTGATGAACCTATCTTATTTAGCTATTAACCAGATTTATAAACGTAGTTTTTACAAAAAAGGTTACTTTATTTTAGAATAAATAATTTAAAATAAATGGAAGTAATAAAACAGAAGAAACTAATCCTTTAAAAACTTGAGTTTTTGGATTTTATTATCATACTCTACAGTTACAAAATACAATCCTTGAGAATAATCATTCATGTTTACAGAAATTTCATTTAAACCTTTTATTAGATCATTTCTTTGTTCAATCACTATTCTTCCGGTTAGGTCATATATTTTAACATATATTTCTGAATTCTCCTTCTTAATATTTAATGAAATATTTAAGTTGGCCGTTACTGGATTAGGAAACAAAGTTAAATCATCAGTATTAGAGATATTTACTGGAACCATATCAAAGTATTCAAAAGCACCATTAAAATCAGTTTGCTTTAATCTATAATAACTTAAGCCTTTATAAGGCTCTTCATCTACTGCAAAATAATTATTAATACTATTTGATGTTCCTGCACCACCCATACGTAGAACTTCTTCGAAATTAATTCCATCCACCGAACGTTCAATAGTGAAAAATTCATTATTAATTTCTGCTACTGTTTTCCAATTTAATACTACTCCATATTTTTCGTCTTTTAAAACAGCCTTAGCAGTAAATGAAACTAATGTTACTGGCAATACCGTAGGACTAGTAGAAGTAATGGTAACATTACCAGGGTTTACAGAGCCACCAGCTCCACCACCAATACCGTCATCTGTTGCACTTACTCCATTTTGGAAACCTGTAATCGCATTACAAGTAGGATCAACATCGGCACTATAACAAAATGTGTATAAATTACAGCTATAACAACAAGTACCCCCGTCACCCCATGTCGAATTAAAATTATTAACAAAACTCCATCTCAAAGTATCTGGACCACCTACGCTAGGAACTGTACTCGCAGACCATTCACCATTAAAATTATAAAATCCATTATTATTTGGTGGCGAATCTGGAGTTAAACTAGTTGGATTTATCCAACATTCTCCTAAAATAACATCAAAATATTTAAACCATTCCCATCCTAATCGGTTTTCTAAATAAATATTTTCACAAATGATATGGGGTCCTGAAGCTGCCATTGTTACTGGGTCAGCCATAGCAGGTGGTTCAGCACCATTCCAAGTAGCATAATACCCTTGATTAGCAGGAGCTGTTACAGGTATAGGTGTACAACCATTATTTACATCTAACTCTATTCCTGTTGCAAAACAAGCTACCTCTAAATCATAACTATCAATCCCATCAATCTCAGCATCAACAACAAAATAATAATCTACTAATCCTGGAGCAACTGTATACTCAATATAATCATTTCCAGAAGCAAACCGACCAGTAGTAATATCCAAAAGATCAGCATCAATACAAGCATTTGGAGCACAAACATTCCCTAAAGTGAGAAGATGTAGCCAATTTTCATTCCCATCAACAACATTAGAAAAAGTAAGTCTAATAGACCCTCCATTTACCGCATCTGGCCACTGAACAACATAATAATGATCTCCACCTGGGGTTAGCCAAACATCACATGCCCATGCATCTTCATCATCCGAATACCCAGCACTCGATTCACCTATTAATACTGGGTCTCCACAATCAATTCTATCTACATTTGCACAATCACTAGGTATTGTTGGGTTTACAGATTCTGTGGCGCAAATATCAAAATCACCTTCATTCCCAGAATTAGTAGAAATACCGATATGATACTCTGTTCCAGGTGTTAATCCTCCAAATTGAATTGGACCAGCAGCACTCCCACAATAAGCACCTACTACAGTCATATTAGCATCAGCTGGACAAACATCATTTTTTATTAGCAATTGAATATTTACATTACCTCCAACAAAAGTAGTATTCGTTAAGGTAAGGTCTAATAGATCATTTAATCCAGTTAATGTTAGCGTATACCAAACTTCAGTATCTCCTCCTGGAATGCATCCTCCAAACCAATATGAAGTCGCGCATAAATTGGTTTCTCCTATTAAACAATTTGTTCCATCTAAGGGTGTTGGTAAGGCAGTTGCATTACATGCGTCATCATTACTAGGAACTGGACAAAAAGATTCTGTGGCGCAAATATCAAAATCACCTTCATTCCCAGCAYTAGTAGAAATACCGATATGATACTCTGTTCCAGGTGTTAATCCTCCAAATTGAATTGGACCAGCAGCACTCCCACAATAAGTACCTACTGAAGTCATATTAGCATCAGCTGGACAAACATCATTTTTTATTAGCAATTGAATATTCACATTTCCTCCACCAAAAGTTGTATTGCTCAAGGTAAGATCTAGTTCATCATTAAGCCCAGTTAATGTTACCGTATACCAAACTTCTGTATCTCCTGCTGGAACGCATCCCCCAAACCAATATGAAGTCGCACATAAATTGGTTTCGCCAGTTAAACAGTTCGTTCCATCCAAAGGAGTTGGCAACGCTGTTGCATTACAAGCGTCATCATTACTAGGTGGTAAACAACAATCTACACAACGCCAACGAAGTGTTGTATTTGTAGTATTAGTAGCACAATTAAATTCACTAATTTGGACTCTAACCGTTGTAGTTGATGTTGCTGTCCATAAAATCATTGCATCATCACCACAATAATCATCACTATAACATATTCTACCTCCTGGATTATTTCTAAGAGTCAGCTGAGAATCATAAGTTGCTACACCACCATCTGCAGCACATAATGACCATTCATAAGTTCTGCCATTCGTAACATTACAAACTACGTAATCTCCAGCCCAATTATCTGTTACCACGGTAACAAAAGTTGCAGAAGTTGTAGATTGTGTAGCAGCAGGATACTGAATCCCAGCCCCACAACCACCGACATTACATTCGCCCTGAGCAAAAGTTGAGCTATTAACTAATAACGCTACTATGAAAAGAACAACTACTATCAGGTATTTTTTCATTCTATTAAATAAGTGTTTCTTACTCATGCTTTTTGGTATTATGTCTATTTGGGTTTGAACTAGGGCTTCTTCTATTTTCTTTAGTTCGTGTATTTAACTCTGTCTCATCAGATTTACCAACAACATTCGAATTAGATTTTACCCACGCATCGTATTCATTCGGATAATTTAATACCCAAGCATCTTTTGCTTTTTGATAGTTAACTGTTCCGTCATTTTCTGGTTTGTGAGAAAACAATAAATTATCAGTAACTTTTTGAGAATTTGAATCCTCCGACTTAATTGCTTTCTTCGAAATATTGGGAATTCCAACATTACACACTGCTTGGCGTTTTGATATATTAAAAGAAACATTTTGTTCTGCTTTTTTAGGAATCGAATTTGTTTTAAGCCCAATATTTCTCTTCTGTTTCACTTTTTGTTGTGCAAATGAAGCTGCAGAAAAAAACATTAACAAGATTGGGAAAATTATAATGGCTATTCGTATAGAACATCTCATAATCATTAAGATATAATTAGTAAAAATTAGTAACTATGTTTAAAATTGAACAATGCATCTTTATATAGACGCTTTTTAACAAAATAGGTTGCCTCTGTTAAAAAATAACAATCTGTTTAAAAAAAGTGGACTACTGTTGGTTTTTGGCTTCTTTTTCGGAAAGTTTATTGATCACATCAATATATAGGCCTTCTACTCCTTTAGGATCCTTACAATAAAATGCTAAACTGTTGTTAAATTCTTCTTCAGAAGTGTTATGTTCCTCATATACTTCTTTAAAGATTATATTTTGATTAATGGTATCATGACGAGATAATTTAAACCTAATTAATGCTTGTGCCATTTCAACATCAACCATTACCTCAATCATTTTATCTCTGCCTAAAATTTCCTCAGGGACATGCTCATCTTTCTCCTCACAAGAAAACAAAGCTAGTGTAACAGTTAAAAAAAGAAGGTATTTTAGCATTAATTTCATCATAAAAGAAAACCCTACTCTTAATAACATTAGAATAGGGTTTTAAGTATTTTTCTGTATTAATTATTTTAGACCGCTACTTCTGTATTAGAAGATTTGATTGTTTTTGCTGCTTTTAACATTTTTTCTATCATACCAGAGCCAAATTCTCCATCAATAATATCTCTAACTTCATAAACTTCGGTTCCAATCTGTGCTTTATATAAAAAATGATTTTGTGTTTTAACTCCAGAGTCTGGAATGTTTTGTGAGTAAATCAAGGCATTTTCTTCTTCTTTAATAATTTCTGAAGTGAAAACCAAATCTTCTTTTAAATCCATTTTTAACAGCTCAATATCAGCTTCACCGTACATAATTTCTAAACCAAAACCTAAGCCTACTACAATCTCTAGCGCACCTCTTTCGGTCAACGTTACTTCTGGTGTGCCATGAATTTCTTCTTTAGGAACCATAACTATTAAGTTAAAACCCCATTCTGACAAATTTAATTCCTCAAAGCCTTTTAACACTACAGTTTCAACAACTTCTTCAACTGGTTCTTCTGCACCTCCACCACAAGCAGTTAATGATAAAGCAATAATTGTTGCAAATAAATATGTAATCTTTTTCATATCAATACGATTTTACAGCAAATATAATTTAAAAAATTAAAAGATTAATTCTATTCTTCTTGAATTAATCTTTTGATTCAATTTTTACTCGAATACCTTCTGAATGAGATGTAAATTCTGGAGCATACATACATTGAATACTTGTTATTCCGTTAGAAAAATCTCCAGACATGTTAACTCGTAATGGATATTCAAATACGTAAGTTCCTTTTTTTAAATAATTAAAAAAGAAATTTGTTGAGGCATCTTTTGTGCTTTCATAATATCCCAAACCATCTTGGTAACGATAACCGGAAAACACATTAATCGGTTCTAACCCTGCGGCTCTCATGTCTTTCATGTGTACATATTCCATATCTCTATCAACCCTCAATTCTATTCTCACTTTTATTTTATCTCCTGGCTGTAATTTTGTACCTTCTATTATTGGTGTAATTACTGGACCAGCATCTGTATTGCGCTGTAAAAACAATTTCTTAACTAATTTTAATGGTGTTTCTGCAGGAGTTATTTTATCTAAATCTTCAAAATACTGCCAATACATTGCTCCCCATGCTACTCCATCATCCTTTTTAGTTACAGTTACATTACCCATATTGGGTTTTACGGCTGTTTTATTCCATGAAGTTTTAAAATAACCTGTTCCCGCTTCCACTTTTACATCATCCATTTTTTTAGGATCTATCAATTGACCTCCTACTTTTATTTCGACTTGTTCATCACTGGCTAACAACTCTGTTCCTCTTAATAACAACGCATAGCAAGCTTCTGTAGTTGCTTTGGTAGTTTTCCAATCTTGTGTTTGTTTTTGTTTTAAAAGCCAAACTTTCATTGCCTCTACACTTTCTGTATCATTGGCAACCTCATCAAAAGCTTCAATTAATAATGCCTGAGTTTCTATAGGTGCTTGATACCAATAATAACCTCCGCTATTATCTTTCCAGTACATTCCTAACTCTTCGTTATTAATTGCATTCTCTTTTAAAGAAGCCATAATTTTGAATTGAACTGAATTAGGATTAATCGAGCTAGGTCCTTTGCTCAACACATCACTTCTCTGCAATGCTAAAGCAATCATTCCTTGCATATATTTGCTTTTATTCAACCAATATAACTTTGTTTGTCCAAAGTAATAATCGTAAGCTTCTTTATTTTTCGTATTCAATTGAACATCTTTCAGAAAATAACTCCTTGCATATAAATATTGTATGATGTTGTTATTTAAATGATCTTTATCCATATCTACCTTTCGCTTCTTTAACCATTGGTAATCCTCCCTCATTCTATCATCTAAATATCGAACAGATTTGGTTACCATATTCCAAGTTTTGTAATCTTTTCTGATGTTCTTTATTCCTAGATGATCTAAATGCCCCATACCTGTAACAATATGTTGTGTAATATATCTACTTTCTGGCATGCCTTTAAACCATACCCAACCTCCATTAGAAACTTGTAATTGATTAAGCTTTTTTAAAGACTTGCTTAATTCATTATTCATTCTGTTTAAATCGAACAACAAACCAACTCGCTTTTTACGTTGACTTTCATTTTGTGCATTTAATACCCATGGTGTTTCTTGTAAAATCAAAGATTTTAATTCTTGATTCTTTTCTAGATTAGATAAAAATGCTTCTGGACTACTATTTTTCCAACTCTCAAAAACCGCTGCAATTTTAGGGTTTGAATTTGCGATATGTGATGCTATTGAATTCGCATAAAAACGACTAAACGTTTGCTCAGCACACTCATAAGGATATTCCATTAAATAGGGTAATGCTTGGATTGCATACCACGCTGGATTAGATGTAAATTCTAAGGTTAACTTATGATGTTTTAAAGTGCTCGACTTATTATTAATCAACTTATCAAACTTGAAACTTTTTGTTTGATTTCCTCTAATTGGTAAAGGCATAGATTCTGTAACTAACATTCTGTTGGTTAAAACAGGAACAGCCATTTCTTCTCCATCAGAAAAGCTACCTGACTTGGCAACCACCTTATATGTTATTGCTGAATACCCTTCTGGAACAGAAAGATTCCAGCTTACCGAAGTACTTTTTCCTTTTTGTACATCAAAACTAACTTTTGCTTCTTTAGTTATTAGTTGATCAGAGATTTCCTTCATGGTTAAGGCATCGTAAAAAAACAATTGTGCTCCACCACTTAAATCTTTATCGGAAAGATTGGTAATTTTTGTACTAAATGCCATTTTATCTCCTTCTCTAAAAAAACGAGGGGCATTCGGGTAAACCATTAATTCTTTTTGAGTTATTACTTCGCCATTTAGCATTCCTGTTTTTAAATCTTTGGTATGAGCCAAGCTCATAAACTTCCATTTAGTTAATGCTTCAGGAATGGTAAAATTGATAATCACTTCGCCATCTTTATTCGTAGTTAAATGGGGATAAAAGAAAGCTGTCTCATTAAAGTTCTTTCGTGCTTTTACACTAGAAAGATCTTCCCCAACACTCGAAATGGCTTCGACATCATCATCTGACGAAACGCCAGGCATATTTTCTAAAAGAGATTCAAGTTTTTTACTTTTAACAATTGTCTGGGATCTTTTACCTGGTTTCGCATCATACACAGTTTCAGATTCTTCCATTGCTTCTTCAAATACTTCAGTGCCACCAGATCTGCCACTCAAAAAAGCATTATATACGTTCCCTCCATAATCTCTTCTTCCATAACTATATCCAAACCAATTTAGTCTATCATAGTTCTTCCTCTTAAGACTGCTTAAGTACTTATTCCAATTTTCTGACATTAACTCTGAGCGAGCAGTTAAAAACGAAACATTGCTTTGCCAATTTCTACTACTACGACTATAATTTAATACATCTAATCCCCAAGAGTTTTTCTTAAAGACATCTAATGACGCATCATATAAAGCAGCAACCATTTCTGCAGCAACTTTTTCGCCTTTCTTTCCTTTAATTTTAATTTTCCACTGTTCTTTTTGTCCTGGTAATAATTTATTTCTAAAAGTTTCAAATTCAACATCTAGCATCTTATTCGTAAATGGAACCGAAATCATTGGAGAGTGTGTAAAGCTTCTGCCATGCCTAACAAAAGTAAAATGTGCTTGAAAATTACCTCTGTGTTTTTCTAAAATAGGTATGGTAATCTTTTTTTGTTCTGAATTAATCTCCAACCATTCTTTATGTACAATTTTATTTTTGTGCTCAATTTCGTATAACACTTTTACATTTTTAGCTGCCGATCCAATTAAAAATTCTGCTTTTTCTCCTGGTTCTCCTTTTCTTTTTAATGGAACAAACCAATCTATATTATTTGCTCCAATATGTTTTTCATGTTCTCCAAAAACAGTAAAATATTTTACCTCTTTTACTTCTTCTCCATACTTATCTGTTGTAATCGCTTCCATTACATATTCTCCAGATTGCCATTCTTTTAAATTAGACAACTCTAAAGCTTGACGTTTTTCAGTATCAAAATCATTGTCATAAACCTTAACATTTCTTTCCCACTTGTATTTATTATTTTCATCCTCATAAACATCCACAGGAAAATATTTTTCATAGTTTTCTTTTCCGATATAATTTTTATCTCCTTTTGTCCATAATGATGTTCTGAAATATTTATTCGGCATCTTCAATGCCCAAATTTTAACGTTCCCTTTTGTAAACTCTGGTTCACCATTTAAATTCGTAGTCAAAAAACTAAAAGTATCTACAGCATTTTTATTCAATCTACCCGGAATTGTTGCATTAATTTCCAAGGCTTTATATCCCACAGAAATGGCTGCTGTAGAACTATGCGTTTCTCCATTAACATCAACCACATCTGCATAAATCGTATAGGAGTATGTTGGTGAGAATTTTTTGTTGATTGTTTTATCTGCTTTAGCGATAAAGTCAATTTTATATTCTCCATTATCATCTGTTTTAATCGTTCCATTTTCTATCTCTTTTTCAGCTGAATTGGGCCAATAACCATAACGATATCTACACCAATAAGGAAAAGAAGCATTTCTTACCACTCTATAATTAACTGATGCTCCATCTAATGCTGCTCCCGAATATGTTTTAGCTACACCAACAACATTTACTTCTTCATTTAATTTATACGATCCTTTTATTGGATTGAATTTTACTTCAAACTTTGGTCGTTTATATTCCTCTACTGATAAATATTTTGAACCATTTTTATCTCTTATAGAAACTGTTCCATTAAGACCATTATTAGGTATAACAAAAGAACCACTAAATGTTCCATACTCATTTGTAGTTAGGTTTAAATCACTAACTTTTTGACTGTTTACATCATAAAAGGTAACTGTTGATTTAAAATTAGTCTTGATTTTATTATTGTTTTTACTATCAGACTCTAACACAATCCCTTTAAAATAAATAGTTTGTCCTGGCCTATAAATAGCCCTATCTGTAAAGAAAATTGTTTTTGTCTTAAATCTGTTACCTCCTTCATCATAACGATATTGATAATGAGATTCTTCCGTATTTAATTGATCTTCACCATAAGAAAAATCTGCATAAAAGTTTCGGTAATCTGAAGCGGATTCAACTTTAAAGAAACCATCTTTATCTGTTGTTTTTTCTCCTAAATATTTCACTTCATATTTACGTGTTGTATAATTGTATTTTCTGTAATACAATTTAGCTTTAACTCCTTTTAACGGAACGCCCGTTTCTCTATTCATTACAAAAAACTCTACTTCTTGCTTTGCATTTCTTCGAGTTAAATAACTCATGTTAGAAACCCAAAATGGTGTTACAGAAACAGCCTCTTCTTTGTAGACAAACTTTTTAGATGGTGACGCTAGCAAAACATAAAACCCTAAAGAAAGTTCATCAACTTTAATCTCTCCTGAATGTCTTTGAAAATCTCCTTCATTTTCTAAATCAAGCTTCCATTCTTTAATTGATTCACTCTCTACAATATTTTTAAAACGAACATCTCTTTTTCCATTTTTAGTCCATTTTTTATAATCTTCAAACTTTATCTTAACCAATTTAAAATGAACGCTGTCTATATTTTTAAATGAAACATTGGCTTTAAATGGCATATCTGGTGAATTGACCTTCTCCACTTTTACATTTAGGTCTTTTGACCTTATCCTATTTTCTAAAACTTTACATTGATCAGCACCATAAGTATTCGGAAACTTATTAATTGCATCAACACACATTGTTAACGCCTTTTTCAACTCCCATTTATTTTCACTACCTTTTAAAGGTTTGTAATTATTTCCTCTTTTTTGATGAATTGATGCCAACTCATAAACAATTTCAGTTGATGTTGGACTATCCTTATAATTCCAATAAAGTTCATTCAATGCTTTGTAATATAAAGTATCTAGATTCTCGAAAACAGCATTATTTTTCACAAATTTTAATCGCTTTAATTCAACATCTATTAACGCAGTTGGGTCTGTATCATTAATATGAATTATAGTTAATTTTTGAAGGATTTGCAATGCATGGAACTTTAACGATACACTATCCTTAGTTATTAACTCCATTGATGCGAACTGTCCCTGATTACCTAAATATTCAGAAGTGTCCATAACAAACTCATTAATTGGTGCTGTAACATTTGATTCTCCATTCATAAAAAAATCAGCAGCACGGTGCGCTAAGAAATCATATAAAAATGGTCGATAATGACTTGCACTATCGGTTATAATAATTTCACTAAATGTTTCTACTGGAGTTCGTTTTAAACTTTCAATATCTTCTATTGAAAGTAAATAGTGCTTAGAAACTTCTTCAATTATTTTTTTTAAATCCCACGTTAAAATATCATTATTATCAAAACCTACTGTTGCAGATCTACCATGAAATTTCCAACGATTTCTCTGATAGTATTGCCAATACATTTCTGCAATAACCGAATGTAATAATGGATCAAGTGGGTATTCTGATTGTGTAGCTTCAATCGTTAATTCTTGTACTGTTTTAACAAAAGCATCTTCTTCTATATACGATTGAAATTTTGCTTTAACTATTAACGATTTTAGTAGTTGTTCATGATTCTCTTCTTCTACAGCTTTTTTATAAATAGACGCAACTTCTGTTAAAGCAGATTTTGTTAATCCGTTTTGTTCTAGTGAATCTACCTTTCTCCATTCTGGTTTATATACATCTCCTTTAGCATAAATCAATAATGGTTTTTTGTGTTGAACGTCAGTTTCTACAAGAGTAGATGATGAACAACTGTAAAGGATACTTCCTATAAGTAATATTGTTGTGATGGTAATTTTTTGTATCGATTTCATATTTTTTTGTATTTATTGGGAAAACATCCTCCTTAATCCTCCCTCAAGGGAGGAAACTATTATATAGATGCTTTATCATCTAAAATTGCACAAATTATACCATAAAAAAGCATCCGCCAAATGACGGATGCTTAATAACGTAAATCTTATACAAGATATATTATCTTAACTGAAAATTAATTGGCAAGTTATATGAAACACTAACTGGCTTACCTCTTTGTTTTCCTGCTTTCCATTTAGGCATTGCTTTAACAACCCTTATAGCTTCTTTGTCCAACAAATCGTGAACCCCTCTAAGTATCTTAATGTCTCTTATTTTACCATCTTTACCTACAGTAAAATTCACATAAACTTTACCTTGAATTCCATTTGCTTTTGCTGCTGGAGGAAATTTGATACTTTTCGATAAGTACTCAAACATCTTTTTATTTCCCCCTGGAAACTGGGGCATACTTTCAACAATAGTAAAAACTTCATCTTCTACAATCTCTTCTTCCTCTTCAAAAACCTCAACTACTTCATCAACATCAATTTCTGTATCAATTTCAATATCCTCTACTTCTTCATCATCTTCAACAATCTCTATAATTTCTGGTGCTGCTGGTGGTGGAGGTGGTGGAGGCGGAGGTGTATTTTGTTCCGTAATAGGGATAATATCTTCTTCCTCTTCGTCTATCATTAACTCACCTAATTGTGATGCTTGCACATCATAGAATTTTAAATTTATCACAAAATAAACTAGAAGTAAGGCAATCACCATTCCAACACGATGAAATACTCCTTTAAATTTTTCTAAATCTGCTTTTGGGTTCTTTTTTGGCTCCATAACTTTAATTTATAAGTTTATAAAAATAATAATTTTTTAGCAGTAATTTATTTTATTTTCAACCATCTATTAAACGGTAAAATTTTAAGTATCAACGGACACCATAAAACGCCTAAAATAGCACCTAAAGAGTTGGCAAAAAAATCATACCAATTACCACTTCTGTTTATAAAGATGTTTGTTTGTAGAATTTCCATAAGTCCACCGTAAAAAATTCCAAACAAAATAACAAGTACTCCTGTTTTAAAACGGTTTTCTTTCTCTAAAAATTGTTTGTTATAAGGAATTAATAAGCATATGGAAAGAACTGCATACATAAGTGTATGAATTAATTTATCGAATTGCCAAACGGCTATTTTTGGGAGTTGATTACCTGGGTAACCACTTAAAACTAGTATTATTAGTAGCCAGATTATAGCTGGGAGATATAATTTTACTCGATACAATAATTTCATGACTTCTTTTATGCAAAAATCCGCCTAAGCGGATTTTATAAAAAATTGTTCAGGATGATAATCAATATGATTACCCTATTAACTCTTTATATTCGTCTGCGCTAAGCAAATCATCTAATTCACTAACATCAGAAAGTGCTACTTTTATCATCCAACCATCACCGTAAGGATTATTATTGACTGATTCTGGTGCAGATTCAATAGATTCATTAAATGCTGTTACTTCTCCAGAAACAGGCATAAATAAATCAGATACGGTTTTTACTGCTTCTACTGTTCCAAAAACTTCTTCTTTTGCTAAGTTTTCACCCTCTGTTTCTACTTCAACATAAACAATATCACCTAACTCTCCTTGTGCAAAATCGGTAATTCCAATTGTTACAGTTTCACCATCAACTTTAATCCATTCGTGGTCTTTTGTATATTTTAATTCTGCTGGAACATTCATATCTTTTAATTTTTAAAGAAAGTAGAAATTAGATAATAGAACATAGACTTAATAGATCTGTCTTGTTTATTTTCTCTAATCTCTTATATCTATTTGTTTTTAATTTTTTGCTAATTTATAATTCTTAACCCTTAACTCCAAATTCTTAATTATCTATTGTGTTAAAGTAAATCTTAAACTAATACCTGCGTTTGTATTTGATGTTGGAAATGTTGTAGAAATAAACGGTTTTGTAGAAACATAATCATAAAAAGCTCTAACATTAAGCTTTGCACTTACCCTGTAATCTGCTGTAACCTTAACCGATAAAACTCTTTGTCCGCCAGTTAATTGATTTACTTCTTCTACAATTTTTCTAATAATGGTATTATTGTTTCTAAGACCTACGTCAATTCTAGTATCAATATCGCTTCTAACCATTCTTTTCTTAGAAAATGGCATTCTTACTTGTCTAAATTTATAACCTGTGCCTATCGACCACGTACTTCCTTTTACTTCTGTTATTTGATTATTTACCATGCTTAATGAAGCATTTCTATCTCGTTTATATTCAACTCTTAATAACATATTATTATTCAATGTCATATCTGCACCTAACAATGGAGAAAACTGCTCTGACATTGACACTGTTCCTATCTGTAATTCAGGAATAAAATCTTGATTAATATCTCTAGCAAAAGCTCCTTCGTCATTACCCTCATACATTAAATTAGTGGTAAACGAACCATAATTTAATGTTGATTTATAAGAATGTGTTAAAGTAAATTTCTTAAACAACCTGTTTATAAAAGCTAATTTGCTAAACCCATCATAAGTAATTCTCCAATTAGGTAAGGGGATATAACTTGTAAATGATTTGATAGAAACCTTATCTCCGCTTTTACCAGAATAAGCTGCAATAAAACTAGAAATCAACACGTCTTGAGATGTAGCACTATACCCATCGGCATATCCACCATTAGTTCCTATGGAGTTTCCATTTTCTGCAGCCAATCTTTGTGATATTTTTTCTCTTTCTTTTAAGAAATTGGCAAATATTTCAGATGATTTATCCAAATCGTCATCACCAATAAAGGCTGTGTTTAGCGATAAAAATGACATACTAAAGTTTCCTGTATTTACAGGGTTAACCAAGAAATAGTCAAATCCGGCTACATCATCAACATCATAAGCTTTTCCATTAGGAATTGTATCCAAAAATGTTTCATTAATCGCAAAAAACTGTTGCGTTCTATTGATAGAATAATTACGTGATGCAGTTAATTGAATTCTTAGTGTTTTAAATGGTCGAATAGTTGCTCTAAAATTATAGTTTTCAGAAAAGGTTGTTGCATAATTGTATATCAAACCTGCAGTATCAGTAATTAACCAATTGTTGCTGGCAGCTCTTAATGCGAAATCATCTTCTTGAATTCCAGAAATAAAATTAAAGCCTGGAGCTTCAAAACCAGGGTTTGACCCTAACAACTGCGTTTCTTGATTATAACCAGGCAACAGTGTTCCTCTATTTCTGGTATAGGTTCCAGAAACATTTTTAACACTCATTAATCCTAACCAAAACTGATCCATTGGTTTAAAAGGAAGTATTTTTCTCCATAACTCCACCCTAGTAGTATCAGAATCTTTAAACCTTTTAGTATCAAACTTGATATCTGCTGGAGCAATTCCTGCTTTCCACCCTTTTACCTTTGCATTTTCTGCTTTGGTTTTATTTTTATCTGGTTTTTGAGCATTTAATGCTCTACGTTTTTGTCGTTCTCTGGCTCTTTTGTTTACCTTTTTTAAGAAGCCAATACTATTATGAAGTTTCGTCATATTAAACTGAGAAATAACAGAAACAGTATTGGCGTTTTGAATTGTATGTCCTAAGCTATCTGCTCCTATTGGTGCTCTTTGCCAATCATAATCTCCAGAGTAACGAGTAGTAAGGGTTATAAAATTTAAACCTGGTAATTTATTTATAGGAACTGTGTAGTTAAAATTAAAATTGTGGTGATAATGGGTGTTGGTTCCAAAATCTCTAATATTATTCCAAACTTCACCTTTCCAGTCATCATATTCTTCTTTGTAAGCATTATCCACCCTACCTCTTGTATCAATTGTATCTGCACCATTAAAATAAGTTAACGGCTCTTCTATTGTTGCGTTATTGGAGGCATTAAAATCAAACTTTAATGCTTTTGTAATATCATACTTCAATCCATAAATTCTATTCCAATAAAAATGCTTTTGAAAATATGTTGGCAGTTCAAAATAAAATCCAGTATTGTTTCTAGATCTTCTTTCAGAATACATTCTATCCATATCAGTTTGGAAAGAGAGTTGTTTAGGTGTTAAATAAAAATTAAAATCTTTAATCAATTTAAATGCTTTTTTCTTGGCAAACTTTGCTTTATTAAAAGGCTTAAAGTTTTTAGGTTTAGCTCCAAAAGCATAGCCAAAACCTCCTCTATAATTTTTCTTATCATCAAACTCAGTATTAATATCTCTATACTTTGTTTCGGAATAACCATAGTTAAATGAGAAATTAGAAATATCGTAAAAATGAGATTTCTTCTTTCCTTTAGGGGCTAGTTTTCGAACATTGGTAAATGTGATGCTTTTCCTCCTTGTAACCTCCTGTGTTCTCTCTCCAATAGAATCTCTTACACTTTGAGATAAGACATCATTATTTAGTAAATCATCTAATTCTAAATCTGGATCTAAGGGGCTGTATCTTGGAGTAACTACTCCTTGAGAAATATTGTAATACATAGGAATACTAAGGCCTATTTTTTCTGGGATAAATTTACCTAACTCTACACTTGTTGAAAGGTCATAACTCTTTCTAGTCTCTTGTTGTCTTTCATTTAATTTTTGTTCTACACTACCAAACCCTGGCGTACTATAATCTCCTGCTATTGTAATGTTTCCTAAATCTGCAATTTGAGTAGTTATACGAGCAACGGTTGCCCAACCTCCTTCATTATCAAACTCTGCCATTCGTAATTCATTCACCCATATTTCAGCACATTTTTCTAATCCATCATCATTAGGGTTTAGTGGGTTTAGTTTGGCATTTCTTATCCCTATCATAAACACCCTCACATCTCCGAAATTTGGATTACCTTTTATCCTCATGGTATTATTCCCATCTTTTTGCTCGTAAGGTTTAATCAATTGTACGCCACTAGAACCATCTGGTAACAAGCTATTTCTTACCACCTTCATATCAGTAAATTTAGAAAACTTTAAATCAATATTATTTGCTTCAGGCCACACTAAATATCTATCTGCGTCATTACTATTGTTATCAGTATTGTAAGCTCTTGCAGGAGTAACTGTTAATGGAACTTCATATTCATAATAATTGTTGTCAAAATCAGAACCCATACGTATAAATACAGCCAAATCTTTATCTGCCAATGGTTTTGCAGGATCACTTTCTTCTGCGTGAATAAACATTTTTAAGCGTTTATACCTTCTAATATCAATATCCATTATTTTATACGCACCTCTTGCATCTCCATCTTTAAGGTTACAAACATCTAACACTAAAGATTGTTCATTTAATTGTTGTGTGGCTGCCCCAGATGATGGGTTTGGATTTATCTCTCTATCAATTCCTGGTGGTATAATATAGTTAACAGGTGTTTTAGAACTATTTTCTTCAACATTTACCGCAGAAACATCAAATACTGTTTCATCATCATCATTTCCAAGAAAATCTCCAGGACTTAACAAACCTCCAGTGTATTTTCGCCACTCTCCTCTTACTAATTCTAGTTTAGCAAAACGTAATACTACCTCCTTATCAAATCCTTTCATAAACATTCTCATAAAACGAATGGATTTAAAATCTTGAATGTTTCCAATAACTTCTTCAGGCTCTCTTATCGGTATTTTAAATTGATACCAACGAATTGTTTTTGTAGTCCCATCAGGGGTTTTTACACTGGTTTCTAACATGTTTGTAATGTAATTATTACCCACATTTGAAGGGTTTACTTCTGATGGATTCATGTTAATAGAATACTGGAAATAATTCTCTCTAAAATCAAGATTGTTGTTTGTATTGATATCTTCTAAATCAGGTTTTGTTGTTGCGGCAGAAGAATAATCCGAATTTGGATCTTGCTCTGATGTATTTGAGTTTCCTTGCACTCCATTGTGTAATTTATATCGATCTAAGATACTTAATTGATTATTATCGTAATCATTCCCTCTATAATGATGATGATTATCTGCTGATGGATCAGTAGTCCCTAAAGAGTTGGTTGCATTACTAAAGGCTGGAAACTTCCAAGCCTCATCCGCATCATTTAACCCATCTAAACCAACATCTTGAAACGGTCGTGTACTTGGCGTATTGTCAAAAGCCGTTACTAAAGCCTGAACCGTAGGAACCCTACCCCAAACAGTGGTATCAACTAAATTAATATTATCTCCTGTTGCATAATTAATAGCTGATAATGGCATAGCATTTTCAACTGCTTTTCTATCATCTTTTAAGATATCTTCAGAAATATCCCCTAAGTTAAAATATAATTTACCTCCTGAATGATTCGGATCTCCATCAACTGCATCAAAAGGATCCATTACCCAAAACTGAATAAATTCAACATTAGAAGATTCAAAATCTGTTGTCTCTACTTTTCTCATGATCCCTCCCCAACGTGTTGTAGGATTAATTAAATTTCCATTTGCATCAATTCCTGCTGCAGATGTTTGATCATCAAAATTATACTGCCCTCTTTCTGTTGGATAATATGCTAAATCTAATGTTGATATATTTTGTGTTGTTCCGTTTTGTTGAGATTTAAAAGGGAAAACTTCTGTTTGTAATACCTCTCTAGAATAATGATTCGACTGTGTTGCTTTTGCTGGATCATTTTTTATGTGATCAGGAGTTCTAGAATCATTTCTCCAAAACAAAGGGTCAATATTATACCAAGCCAACTTGGCTCTATTATAACCATAATCCAATTGAGTAGAAAGTGGCAACATTCCTTCTGGGAATAAAGTTGGTTGACCCTGAGGTGTACTTGCTAATTTCCATTGAAAAATGGACCTCATATCTATCGTAGATTGACTTCCTTCAAAATCATCTAAATAAGCGGTACCATCTTTACCAATTGCTCCTGGATTACCGGGTAATAATTTGGCAAACTCCCCTTCTATTGTTATCGTAGATTTTTCTTTTGTACTGTATATTGGTAGTTTATCTGCCCATCTGGTAAGAAAAGGAACTTCATGTGTATAGGTTAAATCAAATCCTAGAATAGTATTATTTATTGGCTCATCTCCAATATTTATTTTACTAGTCAATGGTTTTTCTGATAATTTAATTGCCGTAGCTCCTAAATTAAAATTGTCATTAAATTTATAATCAAGCCTAGTACCCATAAGGGTTTTTGTTTGAATATTAAACAAGGACTGGCTCTCTAAGGAAATTTTAATTGGTGTTCCTGATTGTAATATACCATCATTAATAATTTTAACCCGTCCTAAATTATAATCAACTGTATAATCTACATTTTCCGTTAATGCAGCACCTCCGGCAGTAACAGAAACCGAACCTTCAGGAATATTTAAGGCATTTAAGGAGATATCAGAACTTGATGAAGAGGAATATTGTCCTTTTATTACAAATCTATTCTTACTTACATCCTGCTCCGCCAAAGTTTGTGTTGTTACATACAGTGAATCAAACACATATTTATCAGCCGTAGTTTGATTCGAGAATTTACTTCTAAGATGGGACCCAAAAGGTTCTAGAACAGGGAAATAAACCCTTCCATTATTTGAATTAATGGTAATTCCATTAATGTAATCAAAGACTCCATCAGGGCTTGCTTGATTACTTGAATTTAATCGATCTAAATTTAACACACTTATTAAAGGTAAACCATTCACTTCTCCTTCTGGAATAAAAGGAATTTGAACTCCCGAAGCAGGGTTATTATAAAATACATCTAAATAAAAATCTGTTGGAGAAATATTAAATGCCCCTAAAGCATAAACATTTTTCATCATCAAATCCCATGTAGGAATATTTGTATTAATACTTGTTCCTTTCAATAGTTTCACATACAACCCACTCTGCCCACTTATTCCATCAGTAGAAAACTCTCCAACCTGATAAACCTGTCCATCCAATGTATATTGAAAAGCAACAGCTAAAATGTCATCAGAATTTAATCTTGAATTCAACGAAACATAACCTAACTGAGCATTTAAAGTATAAGCTGAAGAATTTAATAATTTAGCATTTTCATACTTTTCAAAATCAACTCCATTAACAAATCCTAGTGCCTGTAATTCACTTGGTGCATCAACAAACCCTCTTAACTTAGCAGTATCATAAACTGTAGTTAAATTGGAATAAAGATTATTGGCATAATTATCCGAAAAATTAGCATTAGGTAAAGGGTTATTATCTGTAACTAGGGCATCATTATAAATGTTTGATTGCGTTGCTTCACCCAAATCCATAAACCCAATTACATTTTTAACAATATCATTAGATGAGAAATTTCTGTTAGAAACCCAAATTTCAACCTTTGTAATAGAGGCTCTAGAGGTAACTATAGGAGGTGTTGATAATGAACTTTCGTACTTATCTCTAAAATATTGGGATAAAAAGAAGTGCTTATTTTCTTCATAATCAGAACCTTCTTTTTCAAACTTTTTTATTTGGGCTCCTCCTTGTACATTAATCTCTTTCTTTTCTCCTTTTTCTTGTGATAAAACACTTGTTACGGTTAACCTTCCAAATCTTAATTCTGTTTTAATACCAAATAAAGTCTGACTACCTGTTATCAATTGTCCTTTAAGTGGAAGCGAAACATTTCCTGCTTCAATTTTTTGAATAATTTCATCTTCATATCCTGTGTACTCAATTTTCATTTGATTTTCAAAATCGAATGTTGCTTCTGTATTATAACTGGTAGTAATTTTTAATTTCTCACCAATATTACCAATAACATTTAACTGTATTTTTTGATTAAAGTCAAAGGTTGTTGTACTTCTTTGGTTCGCAGGTAATGCTGGATTATCTCTAGTAGATCGATTAATTCCGAAAGATAATTCTGCAGAACCTTGAGGTCGAATGTCAATTACATTTCCTCCAAAAATTCGATCAAAAGCCTCTCCTTTTATCGTTAGTTTTGGTCTAAACCCTTTGGTTTGATTAATATCATCAGCAGATGATTTTTGTTTCCAGTAGTCTTGTAATGATTTTTTTGAGTCGTAATTAATGTATTCATCAAAATCCATATAGGTCGGATATTTGAAGTAATTATCGCCCATTTTCTCATAATAATTATATGTTCCCGTTTCTGGATCATATTCAAATCCTGATTTAACATTACTAGGGTTTTTTAAATATAATCCTCCTGTATTTTGACTTTTCGGACCTCCCATACCATCCTTAAAAGGGTAGGGTAAATCTATTTCTGGAGAATCTAATGGTAGTGGTTCTGCCTCGTAATTTACAATATTGTTATAGTGAGGATCTGCTTTAGATGTAGTAGGATTGGCTATCCAACTTACAGCCATAATAACAGTTGAAAACCCAACAATTAAAGCAATTTTATTATATGTAAACTTATTTAAACTCAATTTTACCTTTCTCTCTTATTAAAGATTTTTTAATGTTCTTTTAATAAGTTCTTCAACTGTCAACTCTTCTCCTGACAACAATATTTTATTTAGTGTTTTTTCTGCTGGATTTTTACCAAAACCTAACATGACTAACGCACTTAACGCTTCTTCTTTAATAGTATTGTTTGTTGGCGAAGAAATTGTAGTGGTGTCATCAACCTTTCCTATTTTATCTCTTAAGTCAATAATTATTCTTTCAGCAGATTTAGCTCCAATTCCTTTTACACTTTTTAAAGTGCTAGCATCTCCACTTAAAATTGCTTGTTTTGTTTCATTTGGAGATAAAGAAGAAAGAATCATCATTGCTGTAGCTGAACCAACCCCAGAAACAGAAATAAGTAAACGAAAAAGTTCCCTTTCACCAGTTTGTTTAAACCCATATAAAAGTTGAGCATCTTCTCTTACTACAAAATGAGTATACAGCATACAATTTTCGCTATCTCCTATTTGAGAAAATGTGTTTAAAGAAATTTTTAATTCATAGCCAACTCCATTGCAATCAATCACAACATAAGTGGGCGTTTTATCTATTAGTTTTCCTTTAATCTGTGCTATCATAATCTATTTTCTTGTTTGAACATCTGCAACCGCAATGGTTACCATATTCACAATTTCTCTAACTGAACTTCCTAATTGAAGAATGTGAACTGGTTTTTTCATCCCTAATAAAATAGGTCCAATTGACTCTATTCCTCCCATTTCTTGCATTAACTTATATGCTATATTTCCAGCAGAAAGGTTCGGAAATATTAATGTATTTGTATTTCTTCTTGCCAATTCTGAAAATGGAAAGATTTCTGTTCTTAGTTCTTTGTTTAAAGCAAAATTTGCTTGAATTTCTCCATCAACAATAATATTAGGGTGTTGTTCATGTAGCATTCTTGTTGCTTCTCTCATTTTTAGAGGATCTTCACCCTCTGCCGAGCCGAAATTAGAATATGACAACAATGCAATTCTTGGAGTAATTTTAAATCGTTCTACAATCTTAGCAACCAATGTTGTTATAGCAACAATATCTTCTGCTGATGGATTTACATTTACCGTTGTATCGGCAAAAAAGAAGGGTCCATTTTTAGTAAATAAAATATACATTCCTGCAATTGTAGTTACATCATCATCGGTACCAATTACTTGTAATGCAGGTTTAATTGTGCTCCCATAGTTTCTAGTTAATCCCGAAATTAAGGCATCAGCCTCTCCAACTTCAACCATTGCCGAACCAAAATAGTTTCGACTACGCATCAAGTCTCTTGCTTCAACTAAAGTAATTCCTCTACGCTTCCTTTTTTCAAATAATAATTCTGCAAACTTTTGCTTACGATCATTTTCACTAGAGCTTCTAGGGTCAATAATTGGAATATCTCCCAAATCTAAATGATATTCTTCTACTAAATCTAGAATTTTCTTCTTTTTCCCTAAAAGAATAGGCTTTGCAATTCCTTCTTCATTTACAATTTGAGCAGCTTTTAACGCTTTATAATTATCCGCTTCAGCAAACACTACCTTTTTCGGGTTTCTTTTTGCCTTTTCAGTAACGTTTTTAATTAACTTATTATCTAGTCCTAATCTTTTTGACAATTCTTCTTTATAAACCTCCCAATCTTCAATTTGAATTTGAGCAACTCCAGAATCCATAGCTGCTTTTGCAACTGCTGGTGCTACTGTTGTAATCAATCTTGGATCTAATGGCTTGGGAATAATAAACCCTCTACCAAACACTATATTTTTTTCATCATAAGCCTCGTTAACCTCTTCTGGAACTGGTTCTTTAGCTAATTCAGCGATAGCTTTTACTGCTGCTAATTTCATTTCTTCATTTATACAAGTTGCTCTTACATCAAGTGCTCCTCTAAAGATAAATGGAAACCCTAATACATTATTCACCTGATTAGGATGATCTGAACGACCAGTTGCAACAATAATATCATCACGAGAATTAATTGCTTCTTGATAAGGTATTTCTGGATCAGGATTTGCCAAAGCGAAAACTATAGGTTCATTTGCCATAGTTTTAAGCATTTCTTTAGTCAAAATCCCTCCACAAGATAGTCCTAAAAACATATCAGCACCAACCATCGCTTCCTCTAGCGTATCAATTTTCCTATCAGTTGCAAAGTGTTTTTTATCATCAGTCAAACCTTCCCTATCTTTCCTTATCACTCCTTTACTATCTAGCATTACAATATTCTCTTTTTTTGCACCAAGAGAAAGATATAATTTGGAACAAGACATTGCTGAAGCTCCAGCACCACTAACAACCAATTTAATTTCTTCTATTTTTTTTCCTGCCAATTCAACAGCATTTAACATTGCTGCTGAAGAAATAATAGCCGTGCCATGTTGATCATCATGCATAACAGGAATATTTAGCTCAGCTTTTAATCTTTCTTCAATTTCAAAACATTCAGGAGCTTTGATATCCTCTAGGTTTATCCCTCCAAAAGTTGGAGCAATAGCCTTTACCGTATTTACAAATAAATCAACATCAGAAGCGTCAACCTCAATATCAAAAACATCGATATCTGCAAAAATCTTAAACAACAATCCTTTCCCTTCCATTACAGGTTTAGATGCTTCAGGACCAAGATCCCCTAGACCTAAAACTGCTGTTCCGTTAGAAATAACAGCTACCAAATTCCCCTTTGCAGTATATTTATATACATTTTCTTTATTTTCTGCTATTTCTGTACAGGGAATAGCAACACCTGGCGAGTAAGCTAAAGATAAATCTCTTTGAGTACTATATGGTTTAGTTGGAACAACTTCAATTTTCCCTGGTTTACCTTGCGAATGATACTCTAAAGCCTCTATGTCTTTACGTGATTTTTCCATATAAATTTTATTCTACTAAAACCCGTAAAAATAGCAATAAAATTTGGGGTTTTGAAACGAAGAAGCAGTAAAAATAACCCTAAATAAAGACCGTAAAATAATTCTTGGTAATCAATTGAAAATGAATACATTTATTGCCTAATATTGAATTGAAATGCAAAAAAAAATCATCATTTTCTCTGGTGCTGGAATTAGTGCCGAAAGCGGACTAAAAACATTTAGAGATAGCGATGGCCTATGGGAAAATTATGATTTAACAGAAGTTGCTACACCAGCAGCATGGAAAAAGAACCCTGAATTGGTACTAGATTTTTACAATCTACGAAGAAAACAGGTTATCGAAGCCCAACCAAATAAAGCTCATTTTTCTTTAGTAGAACTTGAGAAAAAATTTAATGTTCAAATCATCACTCAAAACATAGATGATTTGCATGAGCGTGCAGGATCATCTAACATACTCCATTTACATGGTGAAATATTAAAATCCAAAAGCACTAGTAACGAAAAGCAATATAACATAAATGGGACTGATCTTAATATTGGAGATTTATGCGTAAAAGGCTCTCAACTAAGACCTGACATTGTTTGGTTTGGAGAAGCTGTTCCAAAAATGATTGAAGCAGAAGAACTTTGCAAGGATGCAGATATCTTAATCATAATAGGGACCTCTCTCTCTGTTTACCCTGCTGCAAATATTGTAGAATTTGTTCCAGACTCTTGCATAAATTACCTAGTTGATCCTAAAGAAATACCTAATAATGGAATTAAAAATCTAACCCCTATAAAAGAAAAAGCGAGTATTGGAATCCCAATACTCGCTAACACTTTGTTAAAGTTATAGTTAATTACTTAACGATTACTCTTTCCGTTCTAATTGCTTTATTATCCACTTTAATAGAGTAAAAATAAACTCCAGCATTTAAATTATCAACCTTTAAATTAACCTGTCCTTTATTACTGTTTAAAGCATGAGAAGTCACTTTCTGACCCAACACATCATAAACATCCATTCTTGCGTTGTTAGTATTCCCATCTATTACATAACTAATTGTTAAGTTATCTGTAGCTGGATTTGGATAAGCGGTTAATGTTGCAACATTAACCTCTTCTTCAACAGAAACAGCATTACACGCCCACACTATTCTAGCAGAAGAAGAGTCTGCAGTATTCGCAGGGTCATACACAGTAACTATCCATACAGCAGAGTCAATCGCACAATCTTGCCAAGGCCAAGTAATAGGCGCAACTTTTAACTTCGTATAAATAGCATTTCCTGCAACAGCATCTATAATAGCATCTCCATTAGTATTTTCAATAATTTGTGTGCCCGCAACAGTAGCATCAGCAAAATAGCAAGCAGTACCAAAACAAACAGATAATTTATTAATCGAATAAGTAGGATGACACTCTAAAGTGACTTTTATAGCAAAATCCTGTGTTGTTGCTGTTAAATTTTGAACATGAAACTTAGTCGATTCTAAATAAGACAAAGTACCGTTTTCATAGTGAGTTGTTCCACTAATATCATTATCATTTGCATCCATTAATTGTAGAGATTGTGCAGAAGCAAAACCAACAACAAAAAGGGACACAGCAAAAAGTATTTTTTTAATCATAGTATCGTGTTTTAAATTAACAATATCCAAATTTAATAATTCTTCTTTTTAATCTTCTTAATAAAAAAAGCGAGTATTGGATTCCCAATACTCGCCAATACTATACAGTATCTAGTAATTATTACTTAATAATTACTCTTTCAGTTCTAACTGTTTGTTCATCAACTCTAATTGAGTAAAAATAAACTCCAGCATTTAAATTATCTACATTTAAATTTACTTGTCCTTTATTACTGTTTAAAGCATGAGAAGTCACTTTCTGACCCAACACATCATAAACATCCATTCTTGCGTTATTAGTATTTCCTTCTATAGCATAACTAATTGTTAAGTTATCTGTAGCTGGATTTGGATAAGCGGTTAATGTTGCAACATTAATCTCTTCATCAATAGAAACTGGAGCAGTACACTTCCATATAATTCTAGCAGAACTAGAATCCGAAGGATTAGCAGGATCATACGCAGTAATACTCCATATTGCAGAATCAGTAGCACAATTCACCCAAGGCCATGTAACAGGACCAACTTTTAAATCTGTGTAAATAGCATTTGCAGCAACATTATCTCCAATACCATTATTAATAATTTGTGTTGCCACAATAATACCAGAAGCTGAGTAACATGCAGAACCAAAACACACACCTAAACCACTATTTCCTGAAGGCGTATGTTCAAGAGTTACCTTCAAAGCAAATGCTTTCGTAGTTCCAGTTAAGTTTTTAACATGAAATTTAGTTACAGCTAAAGCCGCCAAATCACCATACTCGTAATGAGTTGTACCTGAAATATCATTATCATTTGCATCCAACATCTGTAAAGATTGTGCAGAAACAATTCCAATAGCAAAAAAGGATGCAATAAAAAGTATTTTTTTAATCATAATCTGTAATTTAAAAATTAATAATACCCAAACTTACTCATTCTTCTGTTTAATCTCCACGCAAAAAAAAGCGAGTATTGGAATCCCAATACTCGCTAACACTTTGTTAAAGTTAATTACTTAACGATTACTCTTTCTGTTCTAATTGCTTTGTTATCCACTTTAATAGAGCAAAAATAAACTCCAGCATTTAAATTGTCAACCTTTAAATTAACTTGTCCTTTATTACTGTTTAGAGCATGTGAAGTCACTTTCTGTCCCAACACATCATAAACATCCATTCTTGCGTTGTTAGCATTTCCATCTATTACATAACTAATTGTTAAGTTATCTGTAGCTGGATTTGGATAAGCGGTTAATTGAACACTATTAGCATCCAACTCATCAACAGATGTCAAGTTAGTTTCTCCATTATCTATTATATTATTACCATTAGCATCACCATGAATCTCCGCACCCTCAATAGCACCATTCCCATATTGCTGAATCACTTACATTATTGACCCAAGGCCAAGCAATAGGACCAACTTTTAAGTCAGTATAAATCCCATTTACAGCAATATCATCACCACTTCCAAAATTAATAATTTGGAGTCCAGACACATAACCAAAATCAGAATAACATAAGGCACCAAAACACACGCCTAAACCACTATTTGCAGAAGGGGCGAATTCTGTAACCACTTAATAGCGAAAGACTGTTGTGATCCAGTTAAGTTTTTAACATGAAATTTAGTACAGTCCAAAGTATATGTACTACCATATTCATAATGAGTTGTACTTGTTATGTTATTATCATTATGACTCCATATTTGAAAAGAATGAGTCGAAACAATACCAACAGTAAAAAAGGATGTAATAAAAAGTATTTTTTTAATCATAACTATTTAGTTTAAAATTAACATTAACCCAACTTACTCATTTAATTATTCCGTCCTTTATGTAAGCACTATCAATCTGCTGCAGCATAAAATATAGGATTCCAATATTAATTAAATTAACAAAATAGGTGAAACGAGTTATTTTCTTAAATTTGGTACCTTAATTAATAAACAACTAACTAAACACTTAAATTATGAAAAAATTATTACTCTCTGCACTTGCTTTAACCACTATTGTTGGTACTGCAAATGCACAAATTTTTACAGAGGATTTCACTAATGGAATCCCAGTAACATTTACATTAACTGATAGTGATGGGCTAACACCTCATGCAAATGTAAGTACGTTAACAGCTGCTTTCAACGCTGGATCTGGACAAGATGACAACGGATTAACTAAAGATTGTGCGTTGAGTACATCTTGGTTTAGTTCACCTGCTGCTGCTGATGATTGGATGGTAACTCCTGCCATTGTACTTCCAGTAACTACCAACCAATTGGTTTTAGAATGGAATTCTATGACATTAGATGCTATTTATCCTGATGGTTTAGAAGTTTACATTTCAACTACAGGAACTGCTCCTTCTGATTTTATTACTCCTGCAATTTACAATACAACTGCGACTGGAGAACCTAGTGTATGGACAGCTCAACAAATAGATATTTCTTTAATGAATGGACAAACTATTTATGTTGGTTTCAGAAACCAATCTAACGATGCATTTGTTTTAGCTGTTGACGACATTGTTGTTCGTGAATTATTCGCTGTTGATGGTCAAATGCTTTCTGTAAACGTTCCTCAATATGGAACTGGTGGAAACGTAAACATTATGGGAGTTGTTAAAAATGATGGTGGAAATGCTATAACTAGTTACGACATTAGCTATACCGTTAATTCTGGGACTCCAGTTGTTGAATCATTTACCAATACAATTGCTTCAGGAGCAAGTTACAACTTTACTCTTGCAAACCCTTTAACTTCGGTTGCAGGTAATACCTATAATTTAGACATTTCTATTGTTGTAACTGGTGATGGTGATGCATCAGATGATATGTTATCTAGTAGTCATACTGCTTTATCTTCTATTCCTGCTAAAACTAACGTAGGTGAAGAATTAACAGGGTCTTGGTGCCAATGGTGCCCAAGAGGAGCTGTTGGTTTAGCTAAAATGGAATCTGTTTCAGACTTTATTGGTATAGCAGTCCATAATGGTGATCCAATGGTAGTTTCTGCATATGATGCCAATCTTGTTTTACCGAACACTCAAGGTTATCCTCACGGAGGTATTGACCGTGTTGTTGGTCTTGATCCAGGAGATTTTTTACCGGATCATAATGCAAGAAAAACAGCTATTGTTCCTTGTGCTGTAAATTCTATTACTGCTACATACAATCCAACAACAAATATGGTTGCTGTTTCTACAGTAGCTGAATTCTTTGGAACTGTATCTGGAAACTATAGATTATCATGTGTGATTGTTCAAGATGATTTAGAAAGTACTTCTGCTGGATGGTCACAAAGTAATGCTTATTCTGGTGGAGGAAGTGGTACAATGGCTTTCCCTGCAGGAATTAATGGAGGGTATGATTTTAGTACTGGACCAGGTTCTGTTCCTGCAGCTGCTTTTGGTGGTTACGATCATGTTGCTCGTTCATTATCTAACAATGATGTTATGGGTAACCTTGGAAGTTTACCAGCTTCAACCGTAAATATGGGTACTTACAACTATTCTTTTACTGATGTTGCTACAAGCTCTATGCCTGGTGTAGGAAGTGCTGGGTTTGTTGCTGCTGATGCTCATGCAATTGTTATGATTGTTAATGCTACTACAGGAGAGATTTTAAATGCTGGAAAAGCTACAATTTCAGTTGTTACATCTAGTGAAGAAATAGCTGATGCTAAATTTAACTTAAGTGTATACCCTAACCCAACAGCTGATATCGCTGATGTAACTTTCTACTTAGAAAATGGAAACACTGTAAAAATGGAAGTTTACAATGCAATGGGAGCTTTAGTTTATACTGAAAATGCTGGAAATTTAACTAAAGGAAACCATAAAATGGCTTTCAATGGTGAAGAGTTAAATAGCGGTTTCTACTTTGTTAACTTAACAATTGGAAACAAAGTAATTACTAAAAAAGTTACATTAACTAAATAATGAAAATTTAGTTAAATAAAAATTACAAGAATCAGTAGCGTGGCATTATATTTGTCAAATCGCTACTGATTCTTTTTTTAAACTAAAAAATAAAACACTATGAAAAAACTATTCTTATTATCAACACTTACTATTTTAAGTTTTACTGTATTTTCTCAATCTGAGAAAAGAGCTATACCATCTGCAAAAGTTACAGACATGGAAGGTGCAACGGTAAACACTTCTGATTTTAATAATGACGGAAAACCGATGATTATTAACTTTTGGGCAACTTGGTGCAGCCCTTGTAAAAGAGAGTTAAATAATATTGCTGATGTTTATGATGAATGGGTAGAAGAAACTGGTGTTAAGTTGATTGCTATTTCTATTGATGATGCAAGAAATGCAGGAAAAGTTGCTCCTTATGTTAATGGTAAAAGTTGGGATTATGAAGTTTATATCGATTCTAACCAAGATTTTAAAAGGGCATTAAACGTAAACAATGTTCCTCATACATTTTTAGTAAATGGTAAAGGAGAAATTGTTTGGCAACATAATTCTTACTCTGAAGGAGATGAAGATGAATTATATGAAGCTGTAAAAAAACTTGCTGCCGGTGAAGAGGTAAAGCACTAGAAAAAATATTCAACAAATAAAAAAATAAGCCCAACTTTTAAAGTTGGGCTTATTTTTTTTGCCCAAAAACTACCCTAAAATCAATGCTTTCATTACAATTAAAAATAGGATTTCAATAATCATATAAAATTTGTTAATATTTGAAATTAAAAAAATCGTACATTTATTTTATAGTTTAACAATTTTGTTAAAAATATAACAATATTAATATTAACTTTTAAAAAAAAACATTATGAAAAAAATTACTTTACTTATTGCTGGTTTTTCATTAGCTCTTGGTAGCTATGCCCAAACTAGTATAAATTGCAACGGATGTGAAGTTGTTCCAAATGCTTCATTCAACAATCCATTAAATCAGGACAAAGCCTTATGGGACATTCAATTAGATACAGATCCAACTGCAACTGGACCCGCTCTTGCAGGTGTTGCATGGACAGGAACTGAATTTTGGGTAGCAGAATGGAATTCAAATACCCTTTACACTCTAAGTGCTGCTGGTGCTTCAACAGGTTCATTTACGATTACAGGAGTTACTGGTACAAGAAGTATTACAACAGATGGTACTAGTATGTATATTGGTACAGCAGGAACTTCTATTTATCAAATTAACATTGCTTCTAAAACATTAACATCTACTATTAGTACATCTGTACCTTCTTGTAGATATTTAACTTACGATCCAGCTTTAAATGGTGGTTCTGGTGGATTTTGGACTGGAGCATATGGTTCTGATATGGTTGCCGTAAGCATGACAGGAACTACTTTATCTACAATTACTTCGGGAACACATGGTTTAGCAGGAGTTTATGGATTAGCTCATGATAACTACTCTATTGGTGGTCCTTTTTTATGGGCATTTAACCAAGGGGGAAATGGTGCTGACATCGTACAATTAACTATGGCTGGTTCTCCAACAGGAGTTACTCATGATGCTACTATTGATTTAGCTGGTGGAAATAGTGGAATTGGAGGTGGACTTTTTATCTGTAACAACTATTTTACTGGTCAAAACTCTATGATAGGTATTTGTCAAGGAGCTTCTTTGTTTTCTTATGAATTATCTGATCCTTTAGCAACAGATGTTGCAATGCAATCAGTTAATATTGCTCCATACGGATTAGCTGGGAACTTAACAATAACTGGTACTATTAAAAATGTTGGAGTAAGTACAATTACTTCTATTGACATTGCTTGGGATAATGGTGGAACCCCGAACTCTCAAACATTTAGTGGTTTAAACATCATTACAGGAGGAACATATAATTTTAGCCATGGAACTACAATGGCTGTTACTGCTGGAAATTGTGATAACGTAACTGTTACAGCAACATTATCTGGAGATTTAGATGCAACAAATGATGGAGATGCAGCTCCTCATTGTGGTTTAACTCAAATTCCTGCTAAGACTAACGTAGGTGAAGAAAGAACTGGTTCTTGGTGTCAATGGTGCCCTAGAGGTGCAGTTGGGTTAGCTAAAATGGAATCTGTAAATGATTTTATTGGAATAGCTGTTCACAATTCAGATCCAATGGCTATTACTAATTATGATAGTGGTATCGGTGCATTAGTTTCTTCTGGTTATCCAAGAGGAACTGTAGATAGATTGGTAAGCCTTGATCCGGGAGATTTTTTACCAGATCACAACGCAAGAAAAACAGCTATTGTTCCTTGTGCTGTAAATAGTGTTACTGCTACTTGGAGCTCAACAACAAATATGATTTCTATTTCTACTGTAGCTGAGTTCTTTGGGAATATTACAGGGAACTTTAGATTATCTGCTGTAATTGTTGAAGATGATTTAACAAGTACAGCTGGTGGATGGGCACAAAGTAATGCTTATTCTGGTGGTGGAAGTGGTACAATGGCTTTCCCTGCAGGAATCAATGGTGGATTTAATTTTAGTACTGCTGCAAGTTCTGTTCCTTCTGCTGATTTTGGTGGATACGATCATGTTGCTCGTTCATTATCTAACAATGATGTTATGGGTAACACTGGAAGTTTACCTGCTGGAACTGTATCTATAGGTACTTACCCATACAACTTTACTGATGTTGCAACAAGCTCTTTAATTGCTATTGCTAATGCTGCTTTTGATTACACTAAAGCACATGCAGTTGTTATGGTAGTTGACGCTAGTACTGGTGAAGTATTAAATGCTAAAAAAGCTAGCATTACAACTATTACTTCAGTTAAAGATGTAGAGGCTGCTAAATTTCATTTAAATGTTTACCCTAACCCAACAAATGAAAGCTCAAATGTATCTTTCTATTTAGATACAGATAATACTGTAAAAATGGAAGTTTACAATGCTATGGGAAGTTTAGTTTATGCTGAACATGCTGGAAACTTAACTAAAGGAAACCATCAGTTTACTTTTGATGGATCTGACCTAAACAGTGGATTCTACTTTGTTAACTTAACAATAGGAAACGAAGTGATTACTAAAAAGATCTCTTTGTTAAAATAAGATTTCAATAATAACTAGAATAAGCCCGAAATTTTTATAATTTCGGGCTTACTTTTGCTCACAACATTATACTAACAACAGATTATTCAATTAATATGAATTTAAAAAGACTTTCTACTCTAATTACTATTTTTGTATTCGTATTCTCAAATAACTTACTTGCACAAAGTGTAGATGCTATACTTAACAGAGGTGAAGTTCATGGAAACTTTAGCTTAGATATGCAACATTACAAAGTAGATAGTTTAATTGGAGCAAACACAACTCCCGATGAAGACGTTTTAATGAATGCTTTTGCCAATTTTATCTATACAAATGGTGATTTTTCTGCAGGTTTCAGGTATGAAAGTTACTTAAATGCTCTACAAGGTTTTCCTACTAAATACAAAGGAAACGGGATCGGTTATCGCTTTGCTTCTTACACTAATGATGACATGACTGTTACTGTAGGTAACTATTACGAACAATTTGGTAACGGTTTAATTTTTAGAACTTACGAAGCTAGAGGGTTAGGTTATGACAATGTGATGGATGGAATTCGTATTAATTATAAACTGAGAGAGGGACTATATGTAAAAGGTATTATTGGTAAACAACGTTTATATTTTGAACAAGGTGAAGGAATATTAAGAGGTATAGATGGAGAATTGATGGTAAATGACTTTATTGGAGGAAAACTAAAAGAAAGTAAAACGAAATTAACTTTAGGAGGTAGTTTTATTAGTAAATATCAAGCAGATCAAAGCTCTCAATACAATTTGCCTGAAAATGTTGGTGCTTATTCTGGAAGATTTTTATTAAGAAGAGGTAAGATTAGTTTCAATGGTGAGTATGCTTATAAAATAAATGATCCTTCTGCGGACAATAATTTTATTTATAAAGATGGCCAAGCATTTTATGCTGAAACAACATATTCCACAAAAGGATTTGGACTATCACTTTCGGCTAAAGGAAATGATAATATGAGTTATAGATCTGACAGAAATGCAGGGCTACAAGATCTTCAAATAAATTATATCCCTGCATTAACAAGACAACATACGTATAACTTATTAGCTACTCTCTATCCTTACGCTACTCAACCGAATGGAGAGATGGCTTTTCAAGGAGAGTTAGTGTACAAATTAAAAAAGAAATCTTTCTTAGGTGGTAAATATGGAACAGGAATTTTAATTAACTATTCAACTATTTACAATATAGATTCTACCGCAGTACCATCAGCCGAAAATGATTCTACCCGTATGGGGTATACAACGAATCTGTTTTCTATTGGTGATGAAAGATATTACGATGAAATAAATGTAGAAATCACAAAGAAATTTAGCAAAAAGTTTAAAGGTATTTTCACCTATTCTAATATGATGTTTAATCAAGCAGTTATTCAAGGTAAAAACCCAAAAAAATACCCTAATGTTTATGCCAATATTGGTGTGATTGATCTAACTTACAAAATCAATAAAAAACATGCAATTCGTGCCGAAATTCAGGGGTTGATTACTGAACAAGATCAACAAGACTGGGCAACTGTTGTATTAGAATACTCCTACTCCCCGCATTGGTTTATTGCAATAATGGATCAATACAACTATGGGAACGAGATAGAAGAAGATAAAATTCATTATTACTTTGCTTCTGCTGGATATGTAAAAGGAGCTAATCGTATTCAATTAGGATACGGAAGGCAACGAGCAGGTATATTTTGTATAGGAGGCGTTTGTAGAACAGTTCCTGCAGCAAATGGTTTAACACTAAGTATTACTAGTAGCTTTTAACACAGGCTAAAGCTTGATATAATTATTAAAAACAATATTATGAAAAAACTAACACCATCAATATTCGCAATTATCACAGTTATTTCATTTAATAGCTGTGATAAAATAGACACTCCTATTGCAGCAGAAATATTAAATACAGATAATTTAATTTGGGATGATTCCTCGCATGTTGAATCTAGCCCGACTATGAGAAAAGTGTTAATAGAAGAGTTCACTGGTCATACATGTTCAAATTGCCCACAGGGAGCAGCCCAACTACAAACTCTAATTGGAACTTATGGAAGTCAAATTGTTCCAATGGCAATACATTCTGATGCTACATTTTGTGATCCAAGAATTGATGGTAATGGAAATCCCATTTTTTTTATAGGAGGACAGCCTGCATATTCTACAGATTTCAGAACTATTGATGGTGATGCTTACAGAACTGATTTTGGTGTAAGTGGAATACCAAAGGGTCTTGTATCAAGAAGGGGAAACGCAAATGTATTCCCTTTTAATAGTTGGGATGGAGCGTTTCAAGCAATTCAAAATGATGTCCCTATTGTTTCTATAGGGTTATCAACTCTATATAATGACTCTGCCCGTATAGTAAAAACCGTTGTAAATACAAATTGGTTAGTTAGTTCTTCAGGAAATTACAAACTACAAATTCAATTAGTAGAAGACAGTATAGTAGATTGGCAATTAAATGGAAGCACAGATGACCCTAATTATCTTCATAGACACGTCTTTAGAGGAAGCATCAATGGAACTTGGGGTTCAGTTATACCTACTGCAAATTCTGGAGATTCTGATACACAAGAATTTTCTCATGTTCTATCTTCAAAATTTGATGAAAAAAATTGTATAATTGTTGCTTTCGTATATAAAGATAATCCAGACTATGAAATAGTTCAAGTAGAAGAAATCCATGTAACTCATTAAAGCAAATTATATTATGAAGCCCTGACAAAGTTCTTCTAGAATACTTTTTGTTGATGAGAATTTTTCTATTCATATTACTAAGCTGTTTAACATTATCTGCTCAATTTTTTAAGGTTAGTCCTATGCAGGTATATTTTATGTAGGAGGTGTTTTTAGAACAATTTCTGCAGCAAATGGTTTTACATAAGTATTACTAGTAGATTTTAATACAGGCCAAACCTGAAAAAATTAAATTATGAAAAAACTAATACTACCAATATTCGCAATTATCACAGTTATTTCATTTAATAGCTGTGAAAAAGTAGATACCCCTCAAGAAAATGCAGTAATTGAAGCTGGAGCAAGAAGAATTATAATTGAAGAATTTACTGGTCATTACTGTTCAAATTGTCCACAAGGTGCAGCTGAAATAGAGAGATTAGTAAATGTTTATGGTGATCAAATAATACCTATTTCATTACATGCAGGTGATCAGACCTTTAATGAACCACATATAGATCCTGTTACTGGAGCTCCAATTCATATTATAGGTACAGATACTTTATATTCTACAGATTTTAGAACTACTGATGGTAACACTTATGCATCAACTTTTGATCCATTTGGACTACCTTCAGGAATTGTATCTAGACAAAATGGTGCTACAGCAACTGCCGTATCACAATGGGAATCTGAAATATTAGCAATAAAAGATATTCCTCAAATTGCAGATATTGAAATTACAATAGTTTATGACTCTCTTACAAGGATAGTAACCGCAGATATTGAAACAAACTGGTTGACAAATGCTGTAAGTGGAAATAATTATAAATTGCAAGTTTATCTTATTGAAGATCACGTAATAGACTGGCAACTAGATGGAACTACAGACGTTCCTAACTACGAACATAATCATGTATTTAGAGGGGCAGTTAATACCACATGGGGAGAAAGCATTACAGCTACAACTCAAGGCACTTCTACTACAGAAACATATTCTTACACCTTAAATTCTGAATGGAATGAAGACAATTGTGAAGTTGTTGCTTTTATATATAAAGAAAGTCCAAGCTATGAAGTTATGCAAGCGAACATACAACATGTTACAGATCATTAATTGATATTTAAATTCATGAAAGCCCTGACAAAAAATGTCGGGGCTTTTTTGTTACTTTTGATTGGTGAGAATTTTTCTATTCATATTTATATTACTAAGCAGTTTAACATCATCTGCTCAATTTTTTAAGGTTGGTCCTATTGCAGGTATATGTGGAGCACAGGTAGAAGGAGATGGTTATGGTGGTTACAACAAATTAGGATTTATTGCTGGTGGCTTTGTAAATACAGCTCTTTCAGAAAAAATGGCCGTACAATTTGAAATCTACTTTATTAATAAAGGAAGTTTTGATGCTGCTCATCCTGATAAAGGTGATTATGAAAAGTTTAGTTTAAACATCAACTACATTGAAATTCCAGTTATTTTAAAATACAAATACCATAAATTTGATTTTGAAATTGGTTTATATATAGCAAAACTGGTTGGAACACCACATCTTGAAAATGAATTTGGCGAAATATTCGTAACCCAATACCCCTTTGAACCTTATGATTTTGGAGGTCTAATTGGGCTTTCTTACCAAATTAACAAACGTTTTAGTTGTAACCTTAGAACAAAAAACTCATTTGTACCTATTCGTGATTTTGAAAGTTATGATCAACAAATTGGTATTTTAAACAAACTATTTAGCAGAGGTTGGTACAATGTTGATTTGAACTTTACTGTAAGGTATCATTTTGGAAAATAAAATTATGTCTGTTAAAAAAAGAAAAATAATTATTGCCATTACTGGAGCTTCTGGAAGTATCTATGCAAAATTATTATTAGATACTCTTTCTACTTTTCAAAATATTGAAGTAGGGGTTTTATTATCTGATAATGCTAAAATTGTTTGGAAAACAGAACTCGAAAATGAAAATTACAACAACTATCCTTTTACATTTTACAACAAAAATGACTTTAATGCTCCGTTTGCTTCTGGTTCTGCTAACTATGATACAATGGTAATTATTCCTTGTTCTATGGGAACATTAGGAAGGGTTGCACACGGAATATCTAATGATTTATTAACGAGAGCAGCAGATGTAATTTTAAAAGAAAGACGAAAATTAATATTGGTTGCTCGAGAAACTCCATACAGCTTAATCCACATTAATAATATGAAATTAGTAACTGAAGCTGGAGGAATTATTTGCCCTGCTACACCTTCTTTTTACAGTCAACCAAAAACCATTGAAGAAGTTGCAAAAACTGTTGTTGATAGAGTGTTAGATTTAATGGGGATTGAAAATGATACTTATAGGTGGGGGAGTTAGAAGATAGGAGACAAGAAACAGTAGACAGTAGACAGTAGACAGTAGACAGTAGACAGTAGACAGTAGACAGTAGACAGTAGACAGTAGACAGTAGACAGTAGACARWARACAGTAGACAAAAAAACTAATTTCTGGCCACTTGTTCCTTGTTACTTATTACTTGTTATTTGTTACTTGCTACTTATTACTAATAAAATCAATATTCCGTTTTAAGCCTTTAAACTTGGTTCGTTTTACTGCTGATTTTTTAAAAATTTCTTGAAAAATTTCTTCTGTTAATTCCTTCCATTCACTTTTAGAATAATTGATTAACTTTTCGTTTGGTGTAAATTTTGGTTCATTGTGCACTAATGAAAAACGATTCCAAGGACAAATATCTTGACAGATATCACAACCAAAAGCCCAATCATTAAATTTACCTTTTACCTCATTTGGAAGAATCTCATCTTTTAATTCTATCGTAAAATAGGAAATACATTTACTTCCATCTACCACTTTATTTGGCAGAATAGCTTCTGTAGGACAAGCATCTAAACAAGCTCTACATGTACCACAATGATCGGTTACAGGATTATCATAATCCAATTCTAAATCTAAAATTATCTCAGCTAAAAAGAAAAAAGAGCCTTGTTCTTTATTAATAAGCATTCCGTTTTTACCTATCCAACCTAAACCACTTTTATTTGCCCAAGCACGATCTAATACTGGTGCTGAATCAACAAAAACACGAGCACTAACTTCTCCTATTTCATCATTTATAAAATGAACAATGTCTTTTAATTTATCCTTTATTACAAAATGATAATCTTCTCCATAAGCATATTTAGAAATTTTAAAAGTATCTGAGCGTTGTTCTTCTTCTGGATAATAATTAAACAATAAGGAAATAACAGATTTAGAACCTTCTACTAATAAAGTTGGATCCAACCGTTTATCAAAATTATTTTCCATGTAATGCATTTCTCCATGCATATTTTGTTTTAACCAGTTTTCTAATCTTGGAGCTTCTTCTTCTAAAAATCCTGCTTTAGATATTCCACAAAAAGAAAAACCCAAACGCTGTGCTTCGGTTTTAATTTGATGTGTGTATTTAGTTTTTAGAGAAGTCATTAATGAGTAAAATTACTCCTTAACTACCCTTTTAACAACCACAGTGTGATTAATTAATGAAATCTTAACAAAATAAACACCTTTTTGCCAGTTAGTTGTATCAACATAATAATCTCCTTTTACCTTATTATCATAAAATATGTTTTGTCCTAAAGAATTTAAAACTTGAACTTCTTCTATTCCTTGCAATGAATATAAAGTTAATCTTGAACTAAAAGGATTAGGGAAAAGTAGAACATCGGTTTTAAAAACAAAATTATCTTTTATATCAGTTATCACATTTAAACAAGAAGTACTAAACAGCTGACCCGAAGTATATCTGGTAAATGCAGGAATATTATTAGCAGACATAACATTAGGCGTACCAATTGCAGCCCAATCAGATACAGGAACAAAACTGGGAATAAAACTATAGGTATAACTTTTATCGATTAAAGATTGAGTTCCACTGGGAGTAATTGTTCCTTTATTATTATTACCATGAATAAAATGTCCAGTTCCTTGTATTGAATAATTTACCAAATTATAAGGAAATGAATTATTTGAAATATCATTTCCAATAAAATTTTGATTAGGTGAATTATTTGAACTAAAAAAAATTCCATATCCTTCTGCTCTATTTCTAAAAAAAGTATTGAATGGTCCATTTGGCCCATGTGAATTATCAATAACTATATTCCTACAAACATTTTGTTCAAATAAGTTAGCATAAGGATAATTTCCATGTAAAACCATATCTCCAGCAGCATCATTAGGTGTTGAAGTCCAATAAGGATCAAATGAATAATTGTATGCAAATACATTTCCATTCGCACCTGATTGAACAATCATAGCATGCCTGAGATGTTCAAAGATATTATCTTCAACTAAACACTCATTACTTGTTGATTGTAGCATTACACCATATGCTCTTCCTCCTGTTCCATAATTAAAAGCATGATGGAAATAAGATTTAGAAATAGTAATATTTGAACTTTTACTTGCTTCAATATGACTAAAAGTACAATTTTCTGATTCTATTCCGCTTATCCAACAGTTTACCGCATAATTAAATTTTACATTACTCCTTTGTATAGGTGCTGTATCATCTAGCCGCATTATTTTTAAACACTCTATTCCTACATTCTGAACTGGAACAATTTTTTGAATATATGGAGTCCTAGAAATCGAATAGTCCATTCTTAATGGTGATTCTAATAAAATTCTATTTCCAACTATGTTCTTGATTTGCACAATTTGTCCAACAGAACCAATAGCCCAAGAGGAGGTTACTAAATCTGAATCTTGTTGGTTTAGTTGTATCCAATCTCCTACAGAGAAATCTGAAACATTAAATACATCAATAAATGAACTGTCCTTAATTGCTGAAAGGCTAAATGATGTTGTATCCATAGGGTTTGTGTTTCCTACAATTTCTATAGAATTTCCACTACCTCCTAAATTCATTACAAGAGTAGTATTGTTAACTCCTTGACCTTTTAAAATTATATTACTAGATAATAAAATAGGATTATTAAATAAGAAGATTCCATTGGGGAATTCTAAAATTGCACCTCCAGAAGAAAGTGAATTTATTACATTTGATAAAACAGCATCATTAGGAGTTACACTATCTCCTATTGCACCAGCTAGTTGCATATCTATTACTTGAAATCCAATAGAAGTGGTATCTCTTAAGCCAGCCAATTGCCAATCAACAGAACGACTAATGGAGAGTACCTGAGATTGTACAAAAAATGAAACTAAAAAAAAGACAACTAATAATAATGTTTTCAACTAATATACATTTGGTTATGAAATCAAATGTATACAATTATTAATTATATGTAGTTATACTGAAAACACGGTGAAAGATTTAGAAAATAATTAAAACAATTCTCCCTGATCTGGACCTTTTACTTTACCTAAATGTTTGTATGATTTTTCAGTAGCTTCTCTACCTCTTGGGGTACGCATTAAGAATCCTTCTTTAATTAAAAAAGGTTCGTACACTTCCTCAATGGTTCCTGCTTGTTCGCTAACTGCTGTAGCTATGGTTGTTAAACCAACTGGACCTCCTTTAAACTTATCTATAATGGCGGAAAGAATACGGTTATCCATATCATCCAATCCATTTTGATCTACATTTAAGGCATCTAATCCAAACAAGGCAATTTTCATATCTATTCTTCCATCGCCTTTTACCTGAGCAAAATCTCGCACTCTGCGTAATAAAGAATTGGTAATACGTGGTGTACCTCTACTTCTTCTTGCAATTTCATCTGCTGCATTTCCTTCAACTCCAACATTTAAAATATTTGCCGAACGCTTAATAATAATAGATAATAATTTTGCATCATAATATTCTAATCGTGATGTAATTCCGAAACGTGCTCGTAATGGTGATGTTAATAATCCTGTTCTGGTAGTTGCACCAATTAATGTAAATGGATTCAATTCTATCTCAACACTTCTGGCATTTGGTCCAGAATCAATCATAATATCAATCTTATAATCTTCCATTGCAGAGTATAAATACTCTTCTATAACCGGTGTTAAACGATGAATTTCATCAATAAACAATACATCACCTTCTTCTAAGTTGGTTAACAGCCCCGCTAAATCTCCTGGTTTTTCTAATACTGGTCCTGATGTAACTTTAAAACCAACATTTAATTCGTTGGCAATAATATGTGCTAAGGTTGTTTTCCCTAATCCTGGTGGGCCATGAAGTAATACGTGATCTAAAGCTTCACCTCTCTGTCCGGCAGCTGTTACAAAAATTTTTAAATTCTCAACTACTTTTTCTTGTCCAGTAAAATCATCAAAAGAAAGTGGTCTTAATACCTTTTCTATTTCCTTTTCGGTAGAACTTAAGTTCTCATTCTCTGCATCAAGGTACTCATTCATATCTCAAAGATAGTTTTTTTTGTCTATCGTTCAACCACGCTTTTACAAACAAAAAATAGCTATAGAAATTTAGTCAATCTCCAATTCTTTCCCTGTTATAGTTCTCACAATTTCTCCTAAATATATTTTTAATTTGATAGCATACTCGGGTGAGGAAAATTTTTCTTTTACTCCTGATCCTTTGTAATAAATTAATCGATAACCAATTCCTGTACCAATTCCTATCCACCTAACTATTTTATAATCTATCAGCATTGCTGGTTCATAGGATAAAATAGCTGATTGTGAACCTTTTAATTTTACCTTCTCCCCATTTGTATCTATATAATGGTAACTCGCACCACCTATTCCATGTTGAATTGACAAACTAAACTCCCATCTTCTTGTATTATAATATACATATTCTATATAGGGTGAAATATAAGAATACTGTAAACTCACAGGTACTATTTCATTATCAGCATTTAATACAGAACTTTCTACAGAAAACAACATATTATTTAACCCTAAGCCCACTTTAAATTTTCTTCTAAAATTTAAACCTATTTTAAAACCTACTGTTTTTAATGCGTTATCTTGAATAAAAGAAAAACGATTATCAAACTTTACATCTAATTTAGGCCTTGTTTTAAAACTCTTTTTAAATTCATCTTCAAAAACTAAATCTTGTGCTTTATCATATTGAGAAAATAATACACTTGGTAATGCAGCAAATAGTATAACAACAAGATAAAATCTCATGATAATTAAACTTCTTCTGTTTGATTGTTTTTTTTGTAGTGTCGATATATAAAATATCCTACTGTTCCCATAAGAATATAAGGGATAAACATGAGGTATATTATTCCACTATTTATACCTTCAGCCAAAGCAACTGTAGCTTCATCATCAGATTCGAGGACAGCTTTACACAAAGCACACTGTGCTACAGCTGAGAACTTAATCAAAATCAAAAAAAGAAATAACCCTATTTTTTTTACAGCAATCATTTCAGCAAATTTACCAATGATTTACTAGATAAAGACATCTATACTTATTTTCGCTGTTCAACTTTATTTTTATTCTCACCTTTAAGAGGAACTGATTCTTCTCGATATAAAATATCTAAGGCATCTGTTAAATCTTTTTTCATTTCAGAATAAACCGTACCATCAAAAAGTCCTCTTATATGCCCTTGTTTATCCACTAGCACAAAATATTGTGAATGTAAAAATCCTCCAGGAGCAACTTCATCTTCTCCCACACTTATAAAGAAACCTTTTAAAGCAACATCATATATTTTATCTTTTGCTCCTGTTAAAAAAGTCCAGTTATCTGTATCTGCATGAACCATTTCTGCATAATCTTTTAATACTTCTGGAGTGTCGTGTTCTGGGTTTACAGTAATGGAAAGAAATCTCAAGTCTTTTTTGTCTTTAAATTTATCTTGAAGGTATTTCATATTTCCTGCCATTTTTGGGCAAATGGTTGGACAGGTAGCAAAAAAGAAATCTGTTACATATATTGTTCCTAATAAATCATCTCTAGTTACTTTATTTCCATCTTGATTGGTAAACTCAAAATAAGGTATTTGATGATAGGTGGTATCGTAACCTCCATCAATATTTTGAACTGCTTCTTTTGGTCCTATATGTGGAAGTCTTGTATAATGATGATCTCCACTATACATGGTTAAGTAAAAAATTCCTGGCAATAATAATATGATAGCCAGAAATAAAACTTTTTGATATCTTGATGAAACTTCAGGCATAATGGTATAAAAAAAGACCATCAGTCTAATACTGATGATCTTATTTAATAAATTTATTTCAGTTTAAAAAAAATGATCTAAGTAATCTGTAAATGTAGCTTCGGTAAACACGATATACATTAAGTATAATGCCAACATAGCGTAGGGTATAATAATTGTATTTTGAAGTGCAGTTCTCTCATGTTTTAAGTGCATGTAATAAGCCACAATAAAATATGCTTTTCCGATGGTCATCACAATAAATGTCATTTTAACCAAGTGCCAAGAAAGATCCCAATCTTTCCATTTAATTCCTAATCCAACCTCTATAGATGTAATGGCTAATAATACCCAAAACATATTCCAGATCATTCTTCTGGTTTTCTTACCTTCTTCTTCTGAATGATGCTGTGCGTACTTATACGGTTCGTTTGAATCTTGCATAATAATCTAAAATTTAAGTTTTATACTAAGTAGAAGAATGTGAATACGAATACCCATACTAAATCTACAAAGTGCCAATATAATCCAACTTTTTCTACCATTTCGTAATGACCACGTTTTTCATACGTACCCATTATTACATTAACAAAAATGATAAAGTTTAATACTACCCCACTAAATACGTGTGTTCCGTGAAATCCTGTTATAAAGAAAAAGAAATCTGCAAACAATGGGTGACCATATTCATTGTGTGTTAAATTAGCTCCATGAATTGCTTGTCCGTTAGCCATTGCATCTGTTAACGCTTGACCTGTTAATTGCATATATGGTGATGTAAGATCTCCCGCTACTTCTCTCCAAGGAAGTAACAAGACCTCTTTAGATTCATCTGCCCATCTACCAATTATTCCTTGTGTTTGTTCTATTGTTCCGTTAACATCAAAAGTTCCTATTCCTAATTCAAATGCACCTAATTCTGTTCCATGAATAAAATGATACCATTCCCAAGCTTGAGAACCAACGAAGATTAAACCACCTATAATAGTCCAAAACATCCATACAATTACTTGCTTTTTATCCATTCTCTGCCCTGCTTCCACAGCCAATACCATAGTAACAGAACTCATAATAAGAATGAATGTCATTAGTGCTACATATAACAATGGTTGGTGACCATGTACAAACGGAAAGTGTGTAAATACATTTTCTGCAGTTGGCCAAATGGCGGTATATTCATGACGGTAAAAACCGTATGCTGCTAAAAATCCAGTAAATGATAAAGCATCCGACATTAGGAAAAACCACATCATTAATTTACCGTAACCTGCACCGAAAGGAGAGTTGTTATCTCCAGCCCAAGCTGTTTTACTATCTACTACTTCTGTATGAGACATATTGTTTTATTTTTTACGCTATTGTGTATCTTAAAAAAAAGAAAAGAAAAATCCATAAACCTCCTAAAAAGTGCCAGTAAGTAATACTTACTTGCATTCCTAATGAATTATCTAAACTATATTTTTGTTTCATTGTTTTTACTAGTACTACTATTAAGCTAACTAAACCGCCTATTAAATGGACAACATGTAAAGCAGTTAATAAATAGATAAAAGAACTCTCTTGAGTACTTTGATTTCCTGTTGCATAGACACCACTCTCATATAAAGCAACCCATCCCATATATTGAGTTACTACAAATAAGCATCCTAAGAGCAATGTTATTAGAACACTAATCTTTGCAATGGTATAGCTTCCTTTGTTAATGGAAATTAAACCTACATGAAATGCTAAACTGCTTAATATAATAACAAAGGTGCTAATGGTAAACGAAAATGGCATCTCAATACTTAAAAAGCTACCTCCACCTTGACTTACAATAACAGCACTGGTTAAACCACCAAAGAACATGATGATACTAACGATACCCATCCACATTAAAGGTTTAGAAGTTTTCCTTCTAATCTCTTCTTTGTAATTAATATTTTCCACTGTTACTGTTGTCATTCTTGTTTTTGTCTCAAATTATTCGTTTCGACTCCGCTCAACGGGCAATTTGATTAATGTTCTCCTCCGTCTTTTTCGTCATCTCCTAAAGGAGTAGTTTGAGGGATATAATCTTCACCATAAACATACTCTCCTGCAGCATTTACTTTACTATAATCATAAGGCCATCTGTAAACTGCAGGAATTTCTCCGTACCAGTTTCCGTGGAAATGCTCAACAGGGGCAGTCCATTCTAATGTATTTCCTTTCCATGGATTCTGTGGTGCTCTTGGACCTCTAAATGCACTGTAAACAAAATTGAAAAAGAATACTAACTGTCCTACTAGGGCGATAATTGCACATATACTTATAAATACATTGATGTCAATCATCTCATTAAACATTGGAAACTCTGAGTTGGTATAGTACCTTCTTGGTACACCTGCAAATCCTAAGAAATGCATTGGGAAGAATACTCCATAAGCACAAACTATTGTTATCCAAAAGTGAATGTTTCCTAATTTGTTATTCATCATCCTTCCAAATAATTTAGGGAACCAATGGTAAACTCCAGCAAACATTCCAAATATTGCAGATAATCCCATTACAATGTGGAAGTGACCTACTACAAAATAAGTATCATGAACATTAATATCTAATGCAGAGTTTCCTAAAATTAATCCTGTAACACCTCCAGAAATAAATGTTGATACTAAACCAACACTAAACATTGTAGCTGGTGTAAACACGATATTTCCTTTCCATAAAGTAGTTAAATAGTTAAATACTTTTACTGCGGATGGTATTGCAATTAATAATGTTGTAAACGTAAATACAGATCCTAAAAATGGATTCATTCCTGTTAAAAACATGTGATGACCCCAAACGATAAACGATAGAAAAGCAATTGCCATCATAGAACCAATCATTGCTCTATAACCAAAAATTGGTTTTCTAGACATGGTAGAAATAATTTCTGATGTAATTCCTAACGCGGGTAATAATACAATGTAAACCTCAGGGTGACCTAAGAACCAGAATAAGTGCTCAAATAAAATTGGGCTACCACCTGTATGATCTAGAACTTGTCCTCCGATATAAATATCAGATAAATAGAAACTTGTTCCAAAGCTTCTATCAAACACTAATAATAATGCCGCAGCTAATAATACTGGGAACGATAATACTCCAAGAATTGCTGTTAACAAAAATGCCCAAATTGTAAGGGGTAATCTTGTCATTGACATTCCTTTAGTACGTAGATTGAATATTGTTACGATATAATTTAACGATCCTAATAAAGAGGAAACGATGAAAATAGACATTGAAACTAACCATAATGTCATTCCTGCTCCTGAACCGGGTATTGCTTCAGGCAATGCACTTAAAGGTGGATAAATAGTCCAACCTGCAGATGCTGCTCCACCTTCTACAAACAAAGAAGCTAGCATTAACATACATGATATAAAGAAGAACCAATATGATAACATGTTTAAGAAACCTGACGCCATATCTCTTGCTCCAATTTGTAATGGAATTAAAAGATTACTAAAAGTACCACTTAAACCAGCTGTTAAAAGGAAGAAAACCATAATAGTTCCATGCATGGTAACTAATGCTAAATACTTATCAGGTGACATTACACCACCTTCTTGCCAGCTTCCCATTAACATTTCTATCATTTCAAAACTTTCGCCTGGCCAACCCAATTGAAGTCTAAATAGTGTAGACATGATTAAACCTAGGAATCCCATTAAAAAACCAGTTACTAAGAACTGTTTAGAAATCATTTTATGATCAGTGCTAAAGATGTAAGTAAATAAAAAATCTTTTGCGTGATGGTGATGTGTACTCATTCTTATCTAAATTAAGTAATGTTCTAAATATCTATTATTTTATTCTACAAATGTTTTTTGCTCTGCCAACCATTTGTCATAATCTTCTTGGCTTTCTACAACTATATCCATTTGCATGTTATAGTGAGCTGCTCCACAAATCTTATTACATAATAACACGTAATTAAACTTTTCATTATTCGTGATTTTTCTCATTTCCTCAGTGGTTATTGTTGGAATAAAATTAAACTGAGTTGTAATACCAGGAACACAATTCATTTGTGATCTAAAATGAGGGAAATAAGCACTGTGTAATACGTCTAATGATCTAAAAACAAATTGTACTGGCATACCTATTGGTAAATGAAATTCACCTTTAACGATTTTATCATCTTTAGCATTTTCATCATCAGCATCAACACCAGTTGCGTTTACTCCTTCAATAAGCGTTACATGAGAACGTCCTAATTTCTTATCTTCTCCAGCATATCTTGCTGTCCAAGTAAATTGCTGTCCTGTTAGTTCTATTGTAATATGATCCGTTTCATCTGGAATTGGAGTCATAATAGCATTCCAACTTGATAATCCATATAATATTAACACCGTTAATACAAGAGCTGGAGCTGTTGTCCAAGCTGCTTCTAATTTATTACTATGAGAAAAGAAAGTTGCTTTTCTAGTTGAACTATAAGAGTACTTATAGCAAAAGAAAAACAAGATTCCGTTAGTAAGTATAAAAGTTGGTGTAATAATTATATAAGTTAATCCTGTTAACCAATCTGTATCAACACCGTGAACCGATGCAGAAACAGGTAATCTTAATCCATACCAAGAACACATTTGCCAAGCAAAGAATGCCATGAACGAAATAAAGAAAACAAGCATTAAAATTCCTTGAAATTTCGCTTCCTTTTCAGAAACTTCATAAATTAATTCGCCTTTGCTTTGCGCTCGAAGCTCTGCTATTTTAAGCAATTGTGATCCTGCAATTATCACTAATATTACTGCTACTGCTACTATTATAGTCATCATAATTAAAAGACTTTCTTTATTATTATTCTAATTTTTTATTAATGATGTAAGTGTAAACTTTCATCATACATTGGATGATTTTTAGTCATCAGTGGTGCTTTAGATAAAGATCTTAACACCATAAATATAAATACTCCTAAAAACGTTAAAAACATACCTATTTCAACAGCTCCTAAATGCCCATGATCAAACATAGTTCCTGGTAAAACCATTACCAATACATCTATCCAGTGTCCTACAAAAATAATTAAGGCAACAGGTATTAAAAAGACTCCATTTCTCTTAGCATCTCTAGACATTAAGATAAAGAATGGCATCAAAAAGTTTACAAAAAATGTTCCGACATATAATCCTCTGTAATCATTAAAACGTTGTATGTAATACGTTACCTCTTCTGGTATATTAGAATACCATATTAACATAAATTGAGAGAACCAGATGTACGACCATAAACAACTTATTGCAAACATCCATTTTCCTAAATCGTGTACGTGGCTAGAATTTACTTCTTTTAAGTAATTGTTCTTTTTTAGGTATTGTACTAACACTACTGCAACAATCATCATTGAAACCCACATTCCTGAGAAACAATACCATCCGAACATAGTACTAAACCAGTGAACATCAATTGCCATTAACCAATCCCATGAAGCGGATGAAGATGTGTAAGCAAAAAATGCTATAAATAAAACACCTTTAATAATTGCTTTTTTATAGATTGGAGATGTTTCTCCATTCAACTCTAATTTATCTTCTTTTAAAGAATTTTTTCTAAACCAATTTGCAAAATAAATCCATAGTGCGAAGTATGCAATATTTCTTCCCCAAAAGAATGGTTGATTTAAATAAAATGATTTCCCTGCAATAATTGCATCGTAACTTTCATGTCCTTTAGTCATTACACCTTCAGCCATCCAGTGATATAAATGATTCATGTGCATAGAACTTGCGGCAAAAATAACTAATAAAACCACAGCTCCGACAGGCATAAATGCCATAATTGCTTGAAATACTCTTTGTGTAGTTACCCCCCAAGCCATTTCTGAAACATATTGTAATGCCAAAAAGAATACTGCAGCTAATGAAATAGTAAAAAAGAAATAACCATTCACTAATAGGTTCGCCCAAATTCTTTGGTCAGTATGACCATGATCTGTAGCTATTCCGAATATTAATGATGCTACTCCAACTACAATTAATACTAGTGTAGTTAATTTTGCGTGTTTTGATACTTTGTATTCCATTTTATAAGAATGTTTGTTTTCTTTTTAAATTTAATGTCCGTGTGCTTCGGTTTCTTTAACTTCTTCAACAGCCTCTGCTACTTCAGCTACCACTTCTTCAACAACTTCAACCGCTACTGCAGCAGTAGTATCTATAGTAGGTGCTTTATCCATGAACTTTGCTCTAATAAAGTGTACTAATTTCCATCTTTCTTCTTGATTTAATTGAGATGCGTGTGATCCCATTAAGCCTTTTCCGTAAGTAATGGTGTGAAACATTTTTCCTTCTGCTAAGTTTAAAGCTGGTGCAAATTTTGTTGGTATTGGAGGAAATTTATCTCTTTCAACTAATGTACCATCTCCTTGTCCTGTTTTACCATGACAGTGAACACACATCATTCCGTATAGTTCTTCTCCATCAGCTAAAACTTCTTCAGAAAAAGCAATAGGGTTTAATAAATTCTGTGCTTGCTCATAACCTTCAGGAGTATTTTCCAATCCGTAAGGTTGAAACCCTCTAGGAATAGTTCCTTTAACAGGATGACGAGCAGTCATTTTATTGGTGTAAGTTGTATCGCTGTAATTCCCTCTTAATTCACCATAATCAACATAAGGTTCTACAGCTGGAGAACGATACATATCTGGCATATATTCGGGAGCTAAACCGCCTTCTTCCTTACAAGATGTAATAGAAATTACAGCAGCTACGATAGCGAGTTTTGATAATCTATTTAAATACTTTCTTTTCATCTGTATTTTATTTTTCGTCAATTTCTAAAACGCAAGTTTCATCAATAAATGCTTTAATCTCATCTGCACTTAATTCCGAATCTGAAGCGTGAATTTCCATTACAAATCTATCATCTGTTGTTCTTGGATAAGGGTTTCTTCCTTTAAAACCTGGCAATGTCCAATTTCTTAGCATAAATGTTATCGCCATACCATGAGCTGCACATAACACTCCAAATTCAAATGTTACTGGTACAAATGATGGAATATTAGTTAACAAAGAGAAATTAGGTTTTCCTCCAATGTTTAATGGCCAATCATAAATCATAAAAAAGTACATTCCTGAAAGGGCTAAAGAAAGACCTATCATTCCATATATAAATGCAGTAATTGCAATTCTTGTTCTTTCTAATCCGATTACAGGATCTATTCCATGAATTGGAAATGGAGAAAATACATCTCTAATATGAATCCCTTTACTTACTAAATGTTTAGCACTTTCTAAAAGCACATAATCATCATCGTAAATAGCGTATATTGTTTTATCTGACATAATTAAAATATCTAAATAATTATTTTATATCTTTTTTGAATACTGGGTGAAGCTTTTTAAATTCTTCATCCGTCATATTTTTATATTGTTCTCCTGATGATTTCAAGATTGACTTTACCTCGTTAAAAGCTAATACAGGGAAATATTTTAAGAACAATAAGTAGAACACACTAAATATTCCTAATGTTCCAATAAACACACCTATATCAACCCATGTTGGGTAGAACATTGACCAACTTGATGGTAAATAATCTCTGTGTACAGAAGTTACAATAATTACAAATCTTTCGAACCACATTCCTATATTTACTACTATAGACATTACAAATGTAAACGCAAGGTTTGTTCTTAATTTTTTAGACCAAAATAAATGCGGAGAAATAACATTACAAGTCATCATAATGGCATAAGACCACCAATATGGACCAGATAATCGGTTTAGAAATGCATAAGATTCGTATTCAACTCCAGAATAAGCAGAGATAAATAACTCTGTAAGGTACGCTACACCAACGATAGATCCTGTTACTATAATTACCAAATTCATGTACTCAATGTGCTTAATGGTAACCAAATGCTCCAATCTCATTGCTTTTCTTACAATCAACATTAATGTTTGTACCATTGCAAAACCAGAGAATACTGCTCCTGCAACAAAGTAGGGAGGGAAAATCGTAGTATGCCAACCTGGTATTACAGAAGTAGCAAAATCCATAGATACAATAGAGTGTACCGAAAATACAAGTGGTGTACATAACCCTGCCAAAACCAATGAAACTTCTTCAAATCGTTGCCATGCTTTTGCGTTTCCTGTCCATCCAAAACTTAACAAACTATACATTAGTTTTTGTACTGGACGTGTTGCTCTATCTCTAATTGTTCCGAAATCAGGTATTAAACCTATGTACCAAAACACTAATGAAACAGATAGGTAAGTACTAATTGCAAATACATCCCATAATAATGGTGAGTTAAAATTTACCCATAAAGAACCGAATTGATTTGGAATAGGTAGTACCCAATATGCCATCCAGATTCTTCCCATATGTATCATTGGAAACATTCCTGCCATAAATACTGCAAAAATTGTCATTGCTTCTGCAGGTCTGTTAATTGCCATTCTCCATTTTTGACGGAATAATAAAAGTACTGCAGAAATTAACGTTCCTGCATGTCCAATTCCTACCCACCATACAAAGTTGGTAATGTCCCATGCCCAACCAACAGTATTATTTAATCCCCAAGTTCCAACTCCTACGCCTAATAAATAAAGGATACAACCAACACCCCAAAGTGCTGCAATTGTAGCTATAGTCATTAAAACTTTCCACAATTTAGTCGGTTCATGTTCTATTGAATGTAATACTTGATCAGAAATATCACTATACGTAGGACTTCCTAAAATTAATGGTTCTCTTATTGCTGCTTCTTTATGCATTTTATAATTCTTTTATATAAAACTATTAAGCTTTTAAATTTCTAACTTTTGTTTGATAGTAAACATTTGCTTGCTGCCCAACTTCTTCTATTACTCTATATGCTCTATCGTTATTTCTTTCTGCTACTAACTTACTTCCTTCATCATTATGATCACCGAAAGTAATAGCATTTGTAGGACAAGATGAAGAACAGGCTGTTTGAATTGCTCCATCCATTACTTGAGTTCCTGCTTTTTTAGCATCTAATTTCCCTTCTTGTATTCTTTGTACACAAAGACTACATTTTTCCATTACTCCTCTAGATCTAACAACAACATCTGGGTTTAATACCATTCTTCCTAAATCATCTTGAGATGGGTTGAAGTCAGTAAACTTACTATATGCGATGTAGTTAAACCAGTTGAATCTTCTTACTTTATATGCACAGTTGTTAGCACAATATCTTGTACCGATACATCTGTTGTAAGCCATCATGTTTAATCCCTCATTACTGTGTGTAGTTGCAGCAACAGGACAAACGGTTTCACAACCTGCATGATTACAATGCTGACACATCATTGGCTGATGAACAACACTTGGGTTATCAGCAGCATCTTCCATTGCTGTATAAGTAGATATTCCGTTAATATCTAACGCTTCTTTCGTTGCTGCATGTGTTTCACCGATATCTCCTAAAGGTTGGTGCTCACTAGAATAATACCTATCGATTCTCATCCAATGCATTATTCTTCCTCTTCTAACCTGATCTTTACCGATAACAGCAATGTTGTTTTCAGATACACAAGAAGTAACACAAGCACTACATCCAATACAAGCATTCATATCAATAGACATACCCCATCTATGACCAATCCCTTCTACTGGGTGAGCTCCCCATAAATCAAATTCTTTAATACCTTTCCTTACCTGATGTTGATGTCCATGTTCATCCGTTTCCGTTTCACCAGACAACAAAGTCCATGCAGGATTATAAGCATCTTTATCTCCTTTCTTATAAGTCTCTAAAGTAGTTTCTCTAATTACAGAGTCTCTACCCATTACCGTTTGTTGCGTTTGTGTACACGCAATGTGGTAAGGCTCATCTAATTCTACATCAGTAATAGAAACACCACTAACATAATAAGATACTCCGTTTTTTGTTGAAGCAACTAAAGGATAAGCATTTGCACCAGTAACCTCTTCCATGTTACCAACTGCTTTACCATATCCTAGTGCTATTCCTATTGTTCCTTTTGCTTGACCTGGTTGAGCTACAACTGGCAATTGAATTTTACCAGTTTTAGTCGCAACTTCAATCACATTCATTTCATGTTCTTGACCAAAATGAATTTCATATCCTTTCTCCTTCATTTCTGAAGGGCTCATAGTTGCATAGTTGTCCCAAGTAATTTTTGTAATCGGGTCTGGTAATTCTTGTAACCATGGGTTATCAGCTCCAACACCAGCACCAACTGCCATGTTTTGAACTAATTCCAATTCAACTCCACTACCTTTAATTGCTTTAACAGCAGAAACAGCTTTACTAACATTACCTGCAAAAGCAGTAGTTAATTCTGAAACTGGCATTTCAACATCTACAACACCATCGTGTAAAGTTTTATTCCAAAAGTCTGTAAAAAACACACCCATTGATACAGGTATCTCTGACTCCCAATTTCTTCTAATGTAATCATAGTAAGAAGAATCATCTCCAGACCATCTTAATAAACTTTCTTCTGCTTGACGTGTGTCAAATAAAGGAGATATTGTTGGTTGTCCTAAAGAATAATGTCCTGTAACAGGGTTTGCATCACTCCAAGATTCTAATGCGTGGTTTGACGGACAAACATACATACAAGCCGCAGCAGTATCATCCATTTTAGTAGCAAATGAAACAGTAGTTTTCACTTTTTTCATTGCTTTAGCAAAAGCAGCTCCCATTGTAAATACAGGATCAACTCCGTGTATTAATAAAGCATCAACTTTACCAGCATTCATATCAGCAATTAATGCAGCAACTTCGCTATCTAATCCTTGTTTAGAATTAGAAACAATATTTACATCAATTGTATTTCCGTAGTTTCCAAGTAGTTCGTTAATTGCATTAACAATTACTTGAACATTTTTATCATTTGATCCACAAACAACGATAGATTCACCCTTGCTTGCTTTTAAAGCCTCAGCAGCTTCTTTTACTCTTGCATCATAAGCAGTTTTGGCTCCACCACTACCACCTAAGTGAGCGTAAAGTGAAGAAATAATTGCTCCATATTCAGATGGCTTAACTGGCACTCTTACATCAGCATTTGTTCCTGATAAAGACATACTTGCTTCAAACTGGAAAGTTTTAGACATCCAATCGTTGTCAGGCTTTCTTGTTTGAGCATAATCGTTTACATATTGTAAAGCATCTAACCAGTTACCCATAAAATCAGCACCAACACTTACTATTGTTTTTGCTTTTTCGAAGTTATATGTAGGAATAATTGCCTTCCCAAAAGATTCATTGTTTGCTTCTAATATTCCTGAATAAGAAATAGCATCTACAACAACATGTTTTCCAATAGTAATATTTTCACTTCCTATCGGATCTCCTGCAGCATTATAATGTTCAACACTTGGATTTAAAAACGAATTAATCGCTGATTGTGATGAAGGGCTAATAACTGAAGCAGTTAAAACTCTTACAGATTTCTTTCCTTGTAATTCTTTTCCTAATCTATTATCAATCGTTGCCCAAGTAGTATCTTCTCCTTTAATAGATGGAGCTTTTAATCTGTTGCTATCATATAAAGAAAGAACTGAAGAATTAACTCTGGCGTTAATTGCTCCTTTTGTTAAAGTTGATTCTGTATTTCCAACAATATGTATTGGACGACCTTCTCTAGTTTTAACTAAAATAGGTGCATAATCATTACCATCATAATAAGTAGATGCATAATAATTAGCCAAACCAGGAGTAATTTCTTCTGGCTTATTTAAATAAGGTATTGCTTTTGTAACGGGTGTTTCACAAGCCGCTAAAGATGCTGCTGCTACACCAAACCCTAAATACTTTAAAAAATCTCTTCTTGTTGTAGAAGCATCATCTAGGTTTTCTTTGTCTCCTAAAAACTCTGTAACTGGTAAATGCTCAGCAAACTCATTGTTGCTTGCTTCAACAAACTCAGATCCTTTATCCAGTTGTTCTAAACCTTTCCAATATTTTTTTGTATTAGCCATATTCTCTTAAAGCTTATAAGTTCAAATCAATTAATAATGACATTTTGCACATTCCCAACCACCAATCTCATCAACAGTCAACACTCCGTCACTCATTACTTTCTCTCTAAATTCTGGAGTCATTCTTTTATGCATCTCATCATAATATCCATTTCCTTGGGTTGCAACAGCAGTTTCTTTATGACACTCAATACACCATTTCATAGTTAATTGAGCATGCTGTTCAACTACATCCATTTCTTCAACTGGACCGTGACACGTTTGACATTTTTGTTTACCTGCAGTAACATGTTGCTGGTGACTAAAATAAACGTGATCTGGTAAATTGTGAATTTTTATCCATTTAACTGGGGTTGGATTATCTCCGTACTCTTGAGTTTCTGGATTGTAATCTAAATGATCATAAATCTTTTGGATTTCTTCAGTCATAGAATATTGCTTTCCATTGTACATGAATTTTTTCCCACTAGAACCATCAATTGCTTTATGACAATTCATACAAACATTTAAAGAAGGTATTCCTGATGTTTTACTATGACGAGCACTTGAGTGACAATAGTTACAATCTATCTTATCATCTCCTGCGTGTATTTTATGAGAAAACTTAATTGGTTGCTCTGGTTTATAACCTTCATGAACTCCAATTTGAAAAGCTCCATCAACTAAATTTAATAAACCACCAAAGAAAAGAACAATTACAATTGCTGCAACAATTCCTTTATTATCACCCATTAGCTTACTTAAGTTTTCACCTAATGTTTTTGGTCCTTCATAAGTTTCTCCAGCATCTTTAGCAATTACTTCTCTAACAAAAACCCCTGTTTTATTTAATGTAATAATTAAAATCAGTAACAAAATGATAACTCCAAAAAACAAGTACATCATAGTAGAGTTGCCCTTTATAGGTTCTCCAGTAGTTGGAGGTTCAGGACCATCACCACCATCAGAACCATCACCTGGATTAGCAACATATGCTAAAATTGCATCAATATCTTCAGTACTTACAGCCTGAGGAGGCATAATAGACTTCTTAAACTTATTAAAGATCTCATTCGCATCAGCGTCTCCTGAAGCAATTAATTCACCTGAGTTCTTAATCCATTTATCCAACCACTCTCTATCATGTTTCTCATTCACTCCTTGCAAACCAGGACCAACAACTATTTTTGTTCCTACATTGTGACAAGCAGCACAATTTGCTTTAAATAATTTTTTTCCTTTTTCTGTATCTTGAGAATATGAATCGAAATGAAAGAACAGAAAAGAAAGACAAAATAAAGACACTTTAAAAAGTGTTTTTGCTTTTGTTAAATTGATTATCTTGTTCATACTAAATGAGTTACAATTACTTTATGAGTTTTTAAAAATATGCCTTTGTGCAATTGCAAACAAATGTATAAGAATAGGTCGTTTTTACTAAATCTTTCCAAAAGAAATCGACCAATTTCTTCTAATTTAGAATCGTTCTAAATAGTGGGTTGTGAATTAGAAAAATATTAAAAAATAAATTGTTAAATGTTAAATTATTATCTGCTAAATATTTTTTGGTGCATTTATTGTACTTTTGAAAAATAAATTGATTTTTTAACTCTTTTATGAAACCGATATTACTAGCATTTGTTTTTTGTATTTCTTTTCAACTACTTTTTTCTCAAGAAAATAGTGATACCAATACTGTAAAAATGAGTTTAAATACAATTATAAAAGATAGCAGAATAGATCAATTAGAAAAGACCTACTCTTCTACTTATACTTTAAAAGGATACCGAGTTCAAATACATTCTGGAAATAAAAAACAGCCAGCCAATCAAGCTCGATCTATTTTTTTAAGAGTTCATCCTAAAACGAAAGCCCATCTTGATTACGAACAACCTTATTACAGAGTTAGGGTTGGAGATTTTAAAACTAAACTAGAGGCTTTAAAATATAAAAACTTTATCACCAAAGAGTTTCCTAATTGTTTTATAGTAAACGATAAAATTGATATTAATGAATTGATTGATTAGTAGACTTCCTTAATCCTCTCAAGGGCATGGGACAAAAGAATTACAAAATCAAAATAGATCCCCGGCAAAACTGAGGATGACATACATAAACAAAAAAAATCCCAATCCGTCAGCTGACGGATTGGGATTTTTTTATTATTCTTTTTATCAATTTGTTTGCGATACTTTTCGATGAACGCTTCGGTTACCGCTTAGGGCAACATTCGAACTATCGTTATTATTTATTTTATGATTTCGCTAATTTTTGTTTTACTTCTACTTCTTCGTAAGCTTCAACAATATCATCAACTTTAATATCATTAAAATTAGCAATGTTTAATCCGCACTCGTAACCTTTAGCAACCTCTTTAACATCATCTTTAAAACGTTTTAAAGAACCTAACTCACCAGTATAAACTACTACACCATCTCTAATTAAACGAACCCTGCTATTTCTATTAATCTTACCATCTTGAACCATACAACCTGCAATTGTACCAACTTTAGAAACTTTAAATATTTCTCTAATTTCAACAGTTGCAACAATTTTCTCTTCAATCTTAGCTGCAAGCATACCTTCCATCGCATCTCTAATCTCATCTATAGCAGCATAAATAATAGAATATAATCTAATGTCTATTTGCTCTCTTTCAGCCACTCTTCTTGCTTCAGCAGAAGGTCTTACTTGGAAACCAACAATAATTGCTTCAGAAGCTGCAGCCAACATCACGTCTGTTTCAGAAATCTGACCAACAGATTTATGTATAATATTTACTTCAATTTGATCTGTAGATAATTTTTGTAAAGAATCCGAAAGTGCTTCAATAGAACCATCAACATCACCTTTAATAATAACGTTTAATTCCTTAAAGTCTCCAATTGCCAATCTTCTGCCAATCTCATCAAGTGTAATGTGTTTTTGTGTTCTAACACCTTGTTCTCTTTGTAATTGTAATCTTCTTTCCGCAATTGCTCTCGCCTCTTTTTCATCATCCATGATGTGAAACTTATCTCCTGCACTTGGTGCACCATTCAAACCTAATAATGAAACTGGTGTAGATGGACCAGCATCTTTCATAGACTCTCCTTGATCATTAAACATTGCTTTTACTTTACCTGAATAACATCCAGCCAAAATAACATCTCCTACTTTCAGTTTTCCAGACTGAACAAGGATAGTAGATACATATCCTCTACCTTTATCTAATTCTGATTCTACAACAGCACCAACTCCATTTTTATTAGGATTAGCTTTTAACTCTAACATTTCTGATTCGAGCAGTACTTTCTCTAACAATTCATCAATACCCTGGCCTGTTTTAGCCGAAATATCTTGATGTTGGAATTTCCCTCCCCATTCTTCAACCAATATATTCATTTGAGAAAGCTCTTCTTTTAACTTATCAGAAGTTACGCCATCTCTATCAATCTTATTAAACGCAAAAACAATAGGAACCCCAGCTGCTTGTGCGTGATTAATTGCTTCTTTGGTTTGAGGCATTACATTATCATCTGCTGCAATCACAACAATTACAACATCTGTAATTTGAGCACCTCTAGCACGCATTGCAGTAAATGCCTCGTGACCAGGGGTATCTAAAAATGCAATTCTCTTACCATCTTTAACTTCTACAGAATAAGCACCAATATGTTGTGTAATTCCTCCTGCTTCTCCTTTAATTACATTCGCTTTTCTAATGTAATCTAATAAAGAAGTTTTACCATGATCAACATGCCCCATTACTGTTACAATAGGAGCTCTATCAACTAAATCTGCTGGATCATCTTCTTGCTCTAAATCAATTTCATTTTCTTCTGTAGCCGAAATAAATTCAACCATAAATCCATGCTCTTCTGCAATAATAGACAATGTTTCAGCATCTAATCGCTGATTGATAGAAACAAACATACCCAAACTCATACAAGCCCCGATAATATCGTTCACACCAATATCCATCATTATTGCCAACTCACTTACAGTTACGAATTCAGTTAACTTTAAGACTTTTTTCTCTGCAGCTTGTATTTCTGCTTCAATATCAGCCATATCACTGGCTGCTTGTCTTTTATCTTTTCTGTGTCTAACACTTTTCTTTTTACCGCCTCCTGTTAATCTTGCAAGTGTTTCTTTAATTTGTGCCTGAACTTGCTCCTCTGTTAACTCTGCTCTCTTTTCTATTCTTCCTCTTGGCTTACCTTTAACAAATGGTTTTTTCTTTTCATTTGAAACATCAACTTTTCGAGTAATTCGTTTTCTTTTCTTCTTTTGTGCTTCAATATCTCCAGAAGATGATGCTACAGGCTTTTTAACTTTCTTAGGCAATTCTATTTTACCTAGAACTTTAGGGGCATTTAATTTTGTATATTTAGTTTCTATCTCTTCTGGCACTTTTCTCTCTGCAACAACTTCTTTCTTAACCTTCTCTACTTTTTTATCAGGAGCAGGTTTTTTCACAGGAGCAGCCTGTTTTACTTCCTCTTTCTTTTTAGAAGGTCTTGTTTTTAGGTTTAATTTACCCAAATCAATTTTTCCAACAACTTTTAATTCTCCATCCTCAGGTGATTTTGCATCCTCAGGTGTTTTTTCCACAACTGGTGCTTTTTCCTCTACAGGTTCAGGTTCTTCTACTTTTTCAGGAGTTGGTTCAGCAACTTTTACTTCTTCTATTTCAGGAACAATACCCTGAACTTGTGCTAAGGTTATTGTTTCTTTTTCAGTACCAATAGAAACTTTTTCAGATTCCTCTCTTGCACTTATTTCTGATTGAAATTCAGCCTTCAAAACGCTATAAATTTCAGCATCAATCTTCGTATTAGGGTTGCTTTCAACCTTAATATCTTTCGATGCCAAAAACTCAATGAGGGTTTGAATCCCAACATTAAATTCTCTTGCTACTTTGCTTAATCTTTTTACTCCTCCAGCCATTTGCTATTACTCTTTTTCAATCAGTTATAAATACTAAAGTATATATTTTCTTTTAATATGCCTTAATTCTAAGACTTATTAATCTTCAAACTCTTGTTTTAAGATGTTCATAACATCCTCAACTGTTTCTATTTCTAAATCAGTTCTTTTAACTAATTGCTCTACAGTTTGTTCTAAAACACTTTTTGCAGAATCACACCCAACAGATCTTAATTCAGCTAAAACCCACTCTTCAATTTCATCTTTAAATTCATCTAAAGCAACGTCATCAACGTCATCTTCATCTACATCTCTATAAACATCAATTTCGTAACCAACTAATTTACCAGCTAATTTAATATTAAATCCTCCTCTACCAATAGCTAAAGAAACTTGGTCTGGCTTTAAAAATACTTCTGCAGACATTTTATCTTTATTCAATTTAATGGCTGTAATTTTTGCCGGACTTAATGATCTTTGAATAAACAACTCCGTATTTGCAGAATAGTTAATCACATCAATATTTTCGTTTCTTAACTCTCTAACAATTCCGTGAATTCTTGCTCCTTTCATACCAACACAAGCTCCAACAGGGTCAATTCTATCGTCATAAGATTCCACAGCTACTTTTGCTCTTTCTCCTGGTTCTCTTACAATGTTTTTAATCGTAATTAATCCATCATAAATTTCAGGAACTTCTAATTCGAATAAACGCTCTAAGAATAATGGAGATGTTCTTGATAAAATAATAAGTGGTTTATTATTTTTCATTTCAACTTTTACAACAACAGCTCTTACGCTATCACCTTTCTTAAATCTATCGTTAGAAATTTGTTCTGTTTTAGGAAGAATCAATTCATTATCTTCATCATCCAAAATCAACATTTCTCTTTTCCAAACTTGGTAAACTTCTCCAGTAATTAAATCACCAACTCTATCTTTGTAAGAAGCATAAATGTTGTCTTTTTCTAATTCCATAATTTTAGACATCAAGTTTTGTCTTAAAGACAATACTATTCTTCTTCCAAAATCTTCCATTTTTACTTCTTCAGAAACTTCTTCTCCAATTTCAAAATCTGGTTCAATTAGGATAGCATCAGAATAAGAAATTTCTTTATTCTCATCCTCTACTTCTCCATCATAAACAATCTCTCTGTTTCTCCAAATTTCCAAATCTCCTTTATCAACATTTACGATAAAATCGAAATTTTCATCATCTCCAAATCTTCTTTTGATAGTACTTCTAAAAACACTTTCTAAAATATTCATTAGCGTTGCCCTATCAATATCTTTGAATTCTTTAAATTCTTGAAACGAATCTATTAAACTTAAACTTTCCATCTTTTGGTTTATTTAAACGATATTATTACCGTTGTTTCTTTTATGTTATTAAAATTTATTTTCTCTTGTTTGATGATGGTCTCTTTCTTTTTTCTACCCTCAATTCTTTCTTTCACAGTATATTCCACCATAATATCATCAGCATTCACTTCTTTCAATTCACCTTTTACAACATTACCCTCTACCGGAACAACTTTTACATTTCTTCCAATATTTTTTTGATATTGTTCTTTTACTCTAAAAGGCTTATCCAATCCTGGAGAAGAAACTTTCAACTCAAAGTCTTCCACTTCTCTATCTAAATTATTCTCAACTGCCCGACTAAAACTCATGCACTCTTGCACCGTTATCCCTACCAAGCTATCAACCTCTATCGAAATAGCATTTCCTTCACCAACTTCTAACTCCACAACAAAGCAATCACTTCCGTCAAGCTCATCTTGAATCAACGTTTTTATTTGCTCTTTTGTTATCATTTTTTCCCAAAGAAAAAGGGAACTTTTCGTTCCCTCAACTTGTCTTTCCTATTTCGTTTGCACAAATGTAACTAAATATTTTCAATTTATACCGATTTACAATCAAAATGCCCAATAATTTCGCTACACTCATTCTTAGGCTTTAATTATCTATTGGCATTATGCAAAAAATCATGGTTGGGTGTGTTAAAATTAAATGGGTATAACAGGCTAACACCAACAAAATTAAACCAAAAAAAACCTCTAGTTAATTAACTAGAGGTTTTTAAAAATAATTTATAGTCTATTATTTCTTATCTGAAACAACATCAAATTTAACAGTTGCATTGATATCTTTATGCAATCTAACTGATGCTTCGTAAGAACCTAAAGTCTTAATAGCATCTCCTTTAATTTTAATGTATTTACGATCAACTTTATGACCTGCTTTTTCAATTGCATCTGCCAATTGAATTGTATTTACAGAACCAAAAATCTTTCCTTTATCTCCAGCTTTAGCAGTAACTTTTACCACCATCTCATTAAGAGCATCAGCCATTTTTTGAGCTTCATCTTTAACTTTTTTATTCTTCACAGCACTTTGTCTAAGGTTTTCCTCTAACATTTTTATTGCTGATGGAGTAGCCAAAGAAGCTATTCCTTTAGGAATTAAGTAGTTTCTAGCGTATCCGTTTTTCACATCAACAACTTCATCCTTAAAACCTAAGTGTTCTTTATTTTCTTTTAATATAACTTTCATCTTAAATACCTCCTATTTTAGCATGTCAGCAACGTAAGGCATTAGTGCCAAATGTCTTGCTCTTTTAACTGCTTGTGAAACTTTTCTTTGATACTTTAAAGACGTACCAGTAATTCTTCTTGGTAACAATTTACCTTGTTCGTTTACAAACTGTAATAAGAATTTTTCGTCTTTATAATCAATGTATTTAATTCTGTTTTTTTGAAATCTACAGTATTTCTCTCTCGTTAATTCAATATTAGGAGGAGTTAAATATCTAATCTCTGATGTATTTTCAGCCATTATTTTTCTTTTTGTGGGTTAATAAATTGGTGATTACTTTTTTCTTTGAGGTCTAGATTCTACAAAAGCGATAGCATGCTTATCTAAAGAGATAGTTAAGAAACGCATTACTTTTTCGTCTCTTTTTAAATTCACCTCCATGTCAGCAATTTGTTCACCTTCTATATCATACTCAAACAAATGGTAAAAACCAGTTGATTTTTTTTGAATTGGGTAAGCCAATTTTTTTAAACCCCAATCTTCTTCATGCTTAAGTTTAGCACCAGCATCTTTCAAAGATTTTTTAAACTTTACAACTGTCTCCTTTACCTGCTCTGCAGATAAAACGGGAGTTAAAATGAAGACAGTCTCATAACGTTTTGTCATTTCCAATTTATTTTAATTAATCCTTCAATTTGTTTAAAGGACGGCAAAAATAAACATTTTAGTTTGATTAGCAAGTTGACAAGAAAAAGAATTCTACTTAGATAAAAATGCCAAGATCTAATTCTTCTTCCCTTTTATTAAATGAAGGATTATAATTTGAAAATAACAACATGTTGAAAAATAAATTTCAGTCACATCAAAAACCGAACAGTAATTAAATTTATATTTGTTTCCTTATTATTTAGGTAATGGAAAACTACATTGTTTCTGCAAGAAAGTATAGACCTACAACATTCGATTCTGTTGTGGGACAACTTTCTATTACCTCCACATTAAAAAACGCCATCAAAAACAGTCATTTGGCTCAAGCATTTTTGTTTTGTGGACCAAGAGGGGTTGGGAAAACCACTTGTGCTAGAATATTAGCAAAAACCATTAACTGTTTTTCTGTTACAGAAAACATTGAAGCTTGTAACGAGTGTGAATCTTGTAAATCTTTTGATGAAGGAAGGTCTTTAAACATTCAAGAATTAGATGGAGCATCTAATAATGGTGTTGATGAAATAAGAAATTTAATTGATCAAGTACGCTTTGCTCCACAATTAGGAACTCACAAAGTATATATTATAGATGAGGTACACATGCTATCGCAGGCTGCATTTAATGCTTTCCTTAAAACATTAGAAGAACCACCTAAGCATGCTATCTTTATTTTAGCAACAACTGAAAAACACAAAATAATTCCTACGATTCTTTCTAGGTGTCAGATTTTTGATTTTAATAGAATTCAGATTGATGATATTTCTAAGCATCTAGCGTATATTGCTAAAGAAGAAAAAGTTAAAGCAGAACCAGATGGATTACATATTATAGGTCAAAAAGCGGATGGAGCATTAAGAGATGCTTTATCTATGTTTGATCAAATTGTAAGCTTTTCGGGAGGAACAATTACTTACCAAGATGTAATTGAGAATTTAAACATCTTGGATTACGATTACTACTTTAAAGTAACGGATGCTCTACTAAAAAACGATATTTCTAATTGCTTGCTATTATTTAATGAGATATTAAACAATGGTTTTGATGGTCATAACTTTATTAATGGGTTAGCAGAACATTTAAGAAATCTATTGGTTTGTCAGGATGAAAAAACTGTTGTACTACTAGAAGTAGGAGTTAAGATTAAGGAAAAATATGTTACCCAAGCAAAAGCAAGCAATACTGCCCAGCTCATTTCTTTTTTAAGTATTTGCAGTACGGCTGACACCAAATACAAAGGGAGTAAAAACCAACGACTGTTAGTCGAGGTAATGTTAATGCAACTTTGTTCGATAGAAGATTCATCTTCTCAAAAAAAAAAGCCCATAATTAACTTAGCTTTTAAGAAAAAAGGCGGTCTTATTGCTCCAAAAACAGAACAAAGCAAAAACCCTGCACTTGATGCAGCAATAGAAAAAACAACCCCTAACTACATTATCCCAGAAACACCCCCTATTCAATTAAACGAAGAACCACCATCAGGTTTAAAACCTGTTATTCCTGAAAATACCCCAACAGAAAAACCGATTATCAAAAGAAGTTCCAATCTTTCTTTTTCTAATTCAATTTCTATAAACCCTGCTACTAAAAAAGAAGAAATAAACAAAGAAGATGAAATAGAAGTCGCCAACAGACCTACTGAAGCATATTCTCCTGAGCAATTTAGTGAAGGGATAAGGAATTTCAAGGCCCTCCTTAAAGAAGAAGGTAAAGATAGCTTAGCTTCAATTTTTGAAGTTGTACCAGAAGTAACAAACGAAACGATTAATCTGATAATAGAAAACAAAGCTTTAGATGATGAGTTTAACGCTCAGAGAGCTGATTTTTTAGATTTTATCAGAAAAGAATTATCCAACTACAATATTCAGGTAGTTACCGAAGTTAATAAGGATATAAAATTAAAAAAGGCATATACTCCACAAGAAAAATTTGTAAAAATGAGCGAAAAAAACCCACACTTAAATCAACTTGTAAAAAAGTTGGATATGGATGTGGGATACGCATAAATTTAGAACCAAGACATCAGGCATAAAGAATCAAGACTATTAACATTAAAAAAAATAATTATGAAACTTAAAGGATTAACACTAATTACCATTGTATTTTTTATTGTATCGTGCGGTGGAGACACCAAAACGGAAACAAAAAACAACTACAAGTATGAATATGAAAGCGTTGAAGGAGACATCATCAACACACTTATCTACACTTTAGATAATGGGTTGAAAATTTACATGTCTATAAATAAAGATGAGCCAAGAATACAAACCAACATAGCTGTAAACACTGGTAGTAAGCAAGACCCTTCTGATGCAACAGGATTGGCTCATTATTTAGAGCATATGGTTTTTAAAGGAACTTCTAAAATCGCAACTATTGATTGGGAATCGGAAAAAGTACTTTTAAAAAGAATTTCTGATTTATATGAAAAAAGAAGAACAGTTACTGATAAAACCGAACGTAAAGCAATTTACCATCAAATAGATAGTCTTTCGGGTGAAGCAGCAAAATTTGCTGTTCCTAATGAATACGACAAAATGATAAGTTCTATTGGTGCGAAAGGAACAAACGCTTACACTTCTTCTGAAAGAACAGTTTATATTAATGACATTCCTTCAAACGAATTTGAAAAATGGTTATCCATAGAATCTGAAAGATTTAGCGAGTTAGTTTTGCGTTTATTTCATACAGAACTAGAAGCTGTTTATGAAGAATACAATCGTTCTAGAGACAATGACTACTGGCTAGCTTATGAGGCTATGGCAGAGAAACTATTTAAAAAACATACTTATGGTACGCAAACTACAATAGGTACAAGTGAACATTTAAAGAATCCTTCAATGGAAAAAATTCACCAGTACTTTAACGAAAGGTATGTACCGAACAACATGGCAATTATCCTTTCTGGAGATCTTGATCCTGACAACACAATCGATTTAATTAAAAAGTATTTTGGTGATTATAAATCTAAAGAGGTTCCAACCTTTACTCCTGGAGTAGAAGATGAAATAACAGAACCAGAGTACGCAACAGTAATAGGTAGTGATGCTGCATTTGTAAACATAGGATTCCGATTACCGGGGGTAAAAAGTGAAGACATATATATGTTAGATCTTTTTGATGGGCTATTAAATAATGGACAAGCTGGATTGATTGATTTAAACTTAATTAAGGCTCAAAAAGTATTAGATGCTTATTCTAGTGGTGATATAATGAAAGATTATTCAACTTTTGAATTATCTGGAAATCCAAGAGAAGGACAATCTTTAGAGGAGGTAAAAGATTTGTTATTGTCTGAAATTGAAAAAATTAAAACTGGAGATTTTGAAGAATGGATGCTGTCTGCCGTTATTAAAGATTTTAAACTACAGGAACAACAAAGAATACAATACAATTGGGCACGAGCAAGTATAATGACTGATGCTTTTATCAAGGGAACTGATTGGTCGGAAATTGTGAATGCAAAAGAAAAATTAAGCAAAGTAACCAAGAATGATATCGTTGCTTTTGCGAACAAATACTTTAAAAACAACTACATCGTAATTTACAAAGAAACAGGGAAAGGAGACAATCCTAAAGTTGAAAAACCTGAAATTACGCAAGTACAATTAAACAGAGATACCGCTTCTGTGTTTGCTCAAAATTTTGCGAAAATGGAATCAACAAGAATGACTCCCGTTTATGATGATTACAAAGCAGAAATAAAAGAAGAAAAATTAAATGCTAACATTCCTCTTTACCATGTAGAAAACACAAGTAATGAAACGTTTAATTTGCATTACATTTTAGATATGGGATCTTACAGCGATAAAGAAATGGCTTTAGCTGTTGAATATTTAGATTATTTAGGAACTGACAAATACTCTGCTAACGAACTTCAATTAGAATTATTTAAATTAGGATTAAGCTACAGCGTTTATGCTGCTCAAGAAAGAGTTTACGTTACACTTTCTGGTTTAGATGAATCATTAGAGGAAGGTATCAAATTATTTGAACACATTTTAGCAAACGTAGAGCCTAATCAAGAGGCATTTGAAAATGGTGTTGCAGATAAATTAAAAGATAGAGCAGATACAAAATTGAACAAAGGAGCCATTCTATATGGAGGCTTAATGAATTATGGTCTATATGGTAAAGATTCTCCGATAAAAAACATTTTAAGTGCGGATGAATTAAAAGCACTTGACCCTAACAACTTAGTTGCTAAGATTAAAGAATTAACTTCTTACGAGCATTATATTTATTATTATGGAAGAGAAGACGTTGAAACAGTTAAAACATTGCTAAATACAAACCACAAAACTCCCGAAACGTTAAAACCACTAATTCCTGCAAAAGAATTTACGGAATTAACAATGGAAAACAACAAAGTGTATTTTGTAGATTATGATATGGTTCAATCGGAAGTGATGATGCTTTCTAACGCAGGTGCTTATAACCAAGATTTAGCAGCAACAACAAATGTTTTTAACGAATATTTTGGATCCGGATTATCTTCAATTGTATTTCAAGAAATTAGAGAATCTAAAGCACTAGCTTATTCTGCTTACGCTGCTTTTACTACTCCAAGAAAAGCCAATAAATCACATTTTATTAGAGCTTATGTAGGAACGCAAGTAGATAAATTAGGTGATGCAAAAATTGCCATCATGGAACTAATGAATGATATGCCAGAGGTTGAAGATCAGTTTCAAGGAGCTAAAATAGCTGCACTAAAGAAGATTGAAACTTCAAGAACAAAACGTTCTAGTTTATTCTGGCGTTATTTATCGGCTAAAGAAATGGGTAGAGATTATGATTTGAACGAGAAAATCTATCCTCAAATTAAAAATATAGAGCTAAAAGATTTAAAAACATTCTTTAACACCAACATTAAAGGTGAAAATTATACTTACCTAGTTATCGGAAATAAAAAGATGGTTAAAATGGATGTTCTTAAAGAAATGGGAGAAGTTCAGGAACTAACTTTAGAAGAGGTTTTTGGATATTAATTTCGAGAGGCAAGAAAAAAGATAACTAGAGACAAGACCAAAACGTAGATTTTCTAATCTTTGTTTTGGTCTTTTTTAATTAGGGCGTTTTAACAGGCTAAGAGTTTATCCTAAGCGGAATCGAAGGACTATATTCTCGATAAAAAAAATTAAAGAGATGTTGCTTAAAACAAAATACCTGATGCCTTTTAGGCGTCCTGCTCTAAATATCATATCCTCAACGTAAATAAGCTTTGAACGACAAAATAAAGTTTCTTTTACTTGAAGTTGATTATTTCTAATTTTATCTTAAATTTGCACCCCGATAATTTTTATTGGGATTAACTATTTATTAATTAAATTCTTAAAAGAATGCCTACAAAGATTAGATTACAAAGACACGGTAAAAAGCGTTACGCTTATTATCACGTAGTTGTAGCAGATGCTCGTGCCCCACGTGATGGGAAGTTTATTGAAAAACTAGGTACTTACAATCCAAACGACAACCCTGCAACAATTGACATTAGTTTTGACAGAGCCCTTCATTGGGTAAAAGAAGGTGCACAACCTACTGATACTGTTAGAGCTTTACTTTCTTACAAAGGAGTAATGCACAAAGACCACCTAGATAGAGGTGTTACTAAAGGTGCTTTAACTCAAGATCAAGCAGACAAAAAGTTTGACACTTGGATGAAAGAAAAAGAAGCGAAAGTTGACGGTAAAAAAGATGGTTTAGCTAAAGCTGCTGATGCAAACGCAAAAGCAAGATTAGCTGCTGAAACTGAAGTGAAAAACAAGAAAGCTGCCGAAGTATTGGCTAAGCAATCTGAATTAGCTGCTGCTGTTGAAGCTGAAGCTGCTGAAAAAGCTGCTGCTGCGGCTCCAGCTGAAGAAGCAACTACAGAAGAAGCTCCTGCTGAAACTACTACAGAAGAAGTTGCTGCTGAAGCTCCTGCTAAAGAAGAAGTGAAAGAAGAAGCTGCTCCAGAGGCAAAAGCTGAAGAGCCTGCTGCTGAAGTAAAAAAGGAAGCTGCTGCTGAAGAAACAAAAAAAGAAGCTCCTGTTGAAGCGAAAGCTGAAGAACCTGTAGCTGAAGCAAAAGCAGACGAGTCTACTGAAGCTGAAGCAAAAGCTGAATAATACTTATGAATTTAGACGAGTGCCACTATATCGGTTACACTTCTAAAGTTCATGGAAAACAAGGGGAACTCACTCTAAAATTAGAGGTAGACTTCTTGGAAGAATGCAAAAAACTGGAATCAGTGCTTATCCAAATGAATAAAACGGATAATTCACTGATTCCTTTTTTTATAACAAAATCTGAATTTCAAAACAACGGTACGTTACGTATTAAGCTAGATGATGTTGATGATATAGCTACGGCCAAAAGTCTTTCCGGAAAAGGTATTTACATTCTTAATACTGCTTTACCAACCCAAAAAGGCAAGCAATTTTACCATCACGAAGTAGCCGATTTTAAAATCATAGATACCAACTATGGTCAGGTTGGAGAAATTAGTCAAATACTAAACTATCCAAAACAAGCTATTTTTGAGGTTCTCCACACAAACGGTAAAGAAATTTTGATTCCTGTTGCTGATGATATTATCAATGAAATAGACAGGGAAAACAAAATCATTAACGTTACCACTCCTGATGGTTTAATTGATTTGTATTTGGAGTAAATCGTTACCTTTGAGCTAAACACATTATGCTGATATAGAACATTATTGCTCTATATTTGGTGGGTAGGTGTAAATTATGTTAATGAAATATCTCATTCTAATATTAGGAATCTTTTTCGCACAATTAGGTAATACCAATTTAATTTCAAAATACCCAACAATGTTTTTTGTATAATGCCGATAGATAAATAAAAGAATTTCTTGAAACGATCATCCCCGAAGCAGAGCTTTCGAGGTATTTCGATCGTTTCATTTTAACCTAAAGGTCAAAACCCAAAATTCACT
>NVUQ01000008.1 GCA_002401955.1 Flavobacteriales bacterium
TGCTAGCGAAAGTCAAATTGAAAATTTAATAAATATTTTACTAACAACCTACAACTGATATTTATTTAGCTCGGCAATTACTTGATAATAAGCACTTTCTAAGTTCAGGAAATTATCATAAGAGTCATAATAATAATTCAATTCCATAAAGTACTGAAGCGAAGAAATCTCGCCCAATTCTAACGCTTTATTTAAAAGTTCATTATTATTTACAGAGGTCATTAATTTTTGATATTCCTCAATTGCTAAATTTAAACTGGTGTACCTTTCATATAACTGTTGTATCTCATTATGATGTTCATTTTGGTGTTCTTCAACTTGTAAATCATTAAATCTTAAATGTGCCTTTTGATGTTTCACTTTATTCTTGTTTTCCCATAAAGGAATAGTAATTCCTAAATGGATTCCTTGAATTGTTTGTCCGGCAAACTCTTGAGAACGATAACCGCCTTCTAATTTGGGTAAAGCCATGGCTCTACTCAATTCTAATTTTTTCTGATCAATTTCATTTTGCTGATGAATGGATTTTAAGTTAGGATCATTTTCTTCAATAGCTTTTTCTAAGGTTTCGTAATCTGGTAAAGAGGGAGTTAGCGGATAATTTGTTTCTTTAAAATTGATTTCGGTTCCACCATTTAATTCAGTGATTTTCTGATTGTATTGGTTTATTTTACTCTGGTTTAGTCGCAGTTGATTTTGGATATTCAATTGTTGGATTTTGGCTTTATTTAGATCAAGAACATTTGTGCCACCAGCTTCCATTTTCTTTTGATAAGATTCATAAACACTTGTAGAATTTTTAACCCTTTTGGTTAGTTCCAATTGTTTTTTGTTGAGGTAAATCAATTTTAGACAATACTTTTTTGCTTTTAATAAAAGATCTTGTTTATAGGCTGCTTCTTGAAAATTAGATTGTGCTATTTGACGATTGGCTACCTGCCTTTTCTTAATGTAAGACGTTGGAAAATCAAATGACTGGACGATATAATAATCTATTTGATTTCCGTTGTTGCCAGCCAAATATTCATATTCGAATTTTGGATTTTCAGGATTCAAACCAGTTTTATAAGATAGTTTTTTTGCCTCCCAATATTGTTGATTCGCAATAATCGATTTATTGTTTTTTGCGATATCAGACAAAACGGATTCTATCTTATTTTGAGCTTTTAATGTTGCTGTTGCAAGGATTAAAAAGCAGCTGATAACTATTTTATTTTTCATAATTCTTTTTTTTATTTTGGATAAAATGTCAGTTCGAGTGATTCTATTTTTATTAGAATAGTATCGAGAACAACATTTTATAGAAATTATTGATTCTCGATACACTCAGCGAAAAACTGATGCTCGAATTCACAATAATTTTTAATTCACAATTCATCATTTAACATTTATATTACTGTAATAATACACGATTGGGACTATAAATATATTTAATAAGGTAGAGCTTAATAGTCCTCCCAAAATCACAATTGCCATGGGGCTTTGAATTTCGTTACCGGGTAAATCGCCCGTTAACGCCAAAGGAATAAGGGCCAAAGCAGTTGTTAGAGCCGTCATTAAAATTGGGTTTAAACGATCTAATGAACCTTGAAGAATTGTATCGTATAATCCAACCCCTTCTTTTTGTAAGGCTTGGTAACGAGAAACTAAGAGAATTCCATTTCTTGTTGCAATTCCGAAAAGGGTAATAAAACCAATAATTGCGGGAATACTTATTATTCCTGAAGTAAACCAAACACTAAGTACTCCACCAATTAAAGCTAAAGGTAAATTGAGTAAAATAATACCTGCAATTTTTACATTTTTAAATTCTTGATACAATAACAAGAATATGATAAGGAAAGACATAATAGAAGTAAGAAATAAAATTTTAGAAGCTTTCTCTTCACTTTCAAATTGACCTCCATACTGTATTCTATAATTCTCTGGAAGTGTTATGTTTTGATTAATATTTTCTTTTATTTCATTTACAACACTTCTCAAATCTCGTTCAGCAACATTTGCTGATACCACAATTTTACGTTGTACATTTTCACGGTTAATTGTGCTGGGCCCACTTGTAGAAACAATGTCAGCAACATAGTGTAATGGTATTTTTCCTTTATGAGAATCTATTAATACATTTTTAATGGTTCCAATATTACCTCTGTTTTCATCATCAAAACGTAAAATCAAATCGAAATTCTTATCACTCTCAAAAATTTGAGAAACCGTTTCTCCAGCAAAAGCTACATCAATAAACTCTGTAAATTCGCCAATAGTAACACCGAATTTTGCTAACATATCTCGTTTCGCTTTAATTTGAATTTGGGGTATTTCAACTTGCTGTTCTACGTTAATATCAACCAAACCATCAATGTTTTCAATGTGTGATTTTATTTGATTTGAGAGTGTAAACATTTTATTCAAATCAGAACCAAAAAGCTTTATAGCAATGTTGGCTCTTGTACCAGATAACATGTGGTCTATCCTGTGGCTAATTGGTTGCCCAATAGTAATATTAGCAGACCTAACTTCGCTTAGTTTATGCCTAACATCAGCCATAAATTCTTCTCTAGTTCTTTCTGTTAGTATAAAAGGAGCTTCAATTTCTGACGAATTAACACCTTGGGCATGTTCATCTAATTCTGCCCTACCAGTTTTTCTTGCAGTAATAGAAATTTCAGGAATATCTAAAAGGATCTTTTCAATGTTGTTACCAATTTTAGACGATTCTTCTAAAGAAATTCCAGGAACACTAACAGCCGATATAGTTAAACTACCTTCATTAAATTCAGGTAAAAAACTTCTTCCTAAACCAAATAAAACAAATCCAACAACTATTAGTAATACTAAAGATAAACCTAACATTAATTTCTTAATTTTCATCACTCTAGCTAAAGCCTTTTTGTACCACTTGCTTAAGAAATTCTCTAACCAACTTCCTTCGGCTTGTTTTAGTAATTTACTTTCGTTAGCCAACATATAACTGCATAAAACTGGTGTTAATGTTATCGCAACCACCAATGATGCAAACAGAGAAACGATAAAAGAAATTCCTAAAGGGCGTAACATTCTTCCTTCTAATCCGCTCAAGAAAAACAAGGGGATAAATGCAACAATAATAATGAGGGTGGCATTAAAAATAGAAGAACGAATTTCTTTAGAAGCGTTGTAAACTACTGTAATTGTGCTCTTTTTATATTCAGCACTTCTTTGGGCATTTTCTTTTAAACGTTTAAATACATTCTCTACATCAATAACTGCATCATCCACCAAAGAACCAATAGCAATAGCCATTCCTCCTAATGACATTGTATTAATGGTTAACCCTAAATATTTAAGCGTAATAATTGAGGCAATTAAGGATAAGGGAATTGCTATTAATGAAATAATGGTTGTTCTAAAATTCATTAAGAATAAGAACATGATAATTACTACAAAAATGGAACCTTCTATTAGCGCTTTTTGAATATTACTTACTGAGGCAGTTATAAAATCTGCCTGACGGAAAATCTCAGTATTAATTTTAATATCAGCAGGCATTGTTTTAGAAAGTTCAACTAAAGCTTCGTCAATCTTCGCTGTTAATTCAATGGTATTTGTTCCGGGTTGTTTTGCAATGGTTAATAATACTGCTGGTTTTGCTTTTAATGACGCATCTCCAATTTTAGGAATTGAACCACCAATTTTAACTTCTGCTACATCACTTATTTTAATAGGAATGTCGTTAATTACTTTAACTACCGTATTACCAATCTCTGAAATATCACTGGTTCTACCAATCCCTCTAATAATGTATTCGCTCCCATATTCATTAATGAAGCCACCTGATGCATTTAAATTACTTTCTCTACTTCCTTTTAATAATTCGGTGAGTGTAATGTTGTAATGCTTCATTTTTTGAGGGGAAGCCAATATTTGATATTGTTTGTATTCTCCTCCAATTACCGCAACCTGAGAAACCCCTCCAGTAGCCAATAGTCTTGGTCTGATATTCCAATCGGCTATAGTTCTTAAATCCATGGGGGAAGTGCTATCAGAAGATAAACTCACAAACATAATTTCTCCCATTATAGAAGATTGTGGAGCCAAAGTAGGGTTGCCAACTCCCGTAGGGAAACGTTCTTGAATTGGTAATAATTTTTCACTAACTATTTGTCGGGCTTTAAATATATCTGTTCCCCATTCAAATTCTACCCAAATAATAGATATTCCGGCAGCAGATGAAGAACGTACTCGCCTAACATTTGTAGCTCCGTTAACAGCTGTTTCAATCTGAAAAGTTACCATTCGCTCCACCTCTTCAGGAGCCATTCCGTGTGCTTCAGTCAATACTACAACCGTAGGTGCTGTAAGATCTGGAAATACATCAACTTCCATTTTAGAAGTAGTGTAAATCCCGCCAATTAGCAGCAATACAGAAGCAGCAATAATCATCAAGCGATTAGCTAAAGCGTATTGTATAATTTTGTTTAACATAAATTATATTTTGAGTGTTGAATTTTTAATATTTTCTTTTTTTTTGTCTAACGTCTAACGTCTAACGTCTAACGTCTAACGTCTAACGTCTAACGTCTAACGTCTAACGTCTAACGTCTAACGTCTAACGTCTATAATTCACAATTCAATATTTCTTAGTGAGCGTGCCCATGAGCTGGCATTTTACCCGACATAGTTGCTAATTTTATTTGGTAAGCACCTTTGCTTACAACTCGTTCGTTTTCTTTTATTCCTGAAATAACTTGAATATTAATTCCGTCATTAATACCCAATTCTAATTCTCTCTTTTCAAACCCTTCACCAGAAACCTGAACAAAAGCATAATAATGACCATGTTCTTCTAATAGAGAAGAAAAGGGAATGGTTAAAACATCTTTTATTTTATTTGTTTTAAGAAAAATTTCGATGTAAGAACCTGGAATAATATCCCCCTTATTGTCTATCTCAAAATTTACGGGGATGTAAAAGGCGTGTTCATCTGTACTTTTTCCGTAAGAAATAAATTGACCGTTTAAACTATCAGTATTATAAACATGATTATCGTAAGCGGTAACAAAATTGGCAGATGCAATACTTCCCAATTTGGTGTAATGCTTTTGAGGAACTTCAGCCTTTAGCATTAAGCGTTGGTTTTGAGAAACGCTTGCAATAGCTTGTCCAACCTGCACATATTGCCCTTCGTTTACCAACATGTTTTTAATAAAACCAGTAATAGGAGAAGTGATTTTTTTTCCATTACCAGCGTAATTTTTAGAGATAGTGTTAAAGTGAGTTTTAGAATTTTTATACCTCAATTCAATTTCTTGAAACTCTTTTTGTGAAATAATTTTTTCAGTAATCAATTTTTGAGCTCTTTCATAATCGGCTTTATTTTTTTCAAATTCAGCTTTAGCTGTTGCAAAATCATGATTAATATTATTCTCAGTAAGTCCTCCACCAGAAATAACGAACAGTGTTTCACCAGAATTAACGGCTGAACCTATTTGTTTTTTACTATTCCCGAAAGAGATAATACCGTTACTATTTGCAGTTATAATTACTTCATCTCCTTGAGCAGGTAAAATATGACCAGTTGTTTTAATAATTTCGGCAAAAGGTCGCTTTAGCACTTTGTGGTTAGCAAAATCTACTTTCCAAGCTTGTTCTTTTAAAAATGTAATTTCAACTTCAGCGTTGTGTTTTTGGTTGGCTAAAGCCGACTTGTTATTAGCATGAACTATAACATCCTTAATAGTAATAGTATCTGAAAATGATTTCGTTTTTACGATAAATACGAGATTGTATTTTCCTGTATTAATTGGTTTTAATTTAAGTTTAAAAATTCCCAATGAGGCTGGACTTTCCGATTTGTAGGATGGTTGATCTTTTGCTCCAATTAATTTAACAGAAACGGAACCTTCCTCAATCGCTTTAAACTTGTCTCCTAACTGGGTAAAATGAGCAGCGAATTTGCTTGTCTTTCCAATTACTAAAGAATTGAATTCAACAAACAGTTCTAATTGATCAGAATAAACAGTGTAGCTCTCAGGCTCATTGTGAGCATGTGCTTTTTGATGTCCTTTTTTTGATGAATCATCATTAGAGCAAGCAATTAAAAGTGTAGTAGCACAAGCTAATAAAATAAATGTTTTACGCATTGTAAATGTGTTAAATGAAATGATAATGAAATTGTGAATTGTAGATGTTAAATTTTGAATGATTAATCATTCAAAAAATGGAATATTATAAAGTTAGAGTTTCCCCTCTAACATTTAAAATTCAACATTTGTAATTTAACATTTCTGTGATGGCGGTCCTCTAAGAGGAGAGTTTTCTATCGAATGAGATTGATAGTAAGTGGTTGAATTAACATTAAAATAAGTAGTTAATTCAGGTTGTTCAACTTCAATTGTTAATGCTAAAAGTGTAGCGACTAATTTTAGTTGTTGTGATTTACTAGATAAGGAATTGTTACTTTTTGCAGGGATAAAATAGTGATTATCACATTCATTATTATGATGATTAGCATCATGTAAAAAACAAATGATTAAATCGTATAAGCCTTCGTCATAATGATCTCCATGAGAAATATGTTGGTGACCTTCGTGCGATTTTTCTTCACTTCCGTGGTGATGATGATTGTGTCCATCATTTTCATGAGAATGCTCATGAACTTCTGTTTCAACATCATGATGATGGGGAATAAAATTATGAGCAAAACCTAAAGAATAGGTTAGCAATAAAATGATTGATATGAATACTTTTTTTGTTATCACAAGGTCAAATATAGTGAAATTTAATAAAAAGGGTCAAACATTCTGATGTTCAGAATGTTTGACCCCTTTTATTATTCTAATATAATGGTTTGTCTAATTGATAAGTTTGTGTTGTTCAATAGGTAAATCCCTTTTGGTAATTGAGAAAGGTCTATTACTGTTCCATTATTGTTAAATGTTTTTTGTTGAACAAGCTGCCCATTCATATCTATTACATTAATAATTATAGGAAACACTGTTTTGTTAGCGAAATCAATATTAATAATTCCTTCAGTAGGATTTGGATATATTTTATTGATAAAACCATTTGTATTTTCTGCAATACCAGTACATAAATCAACATTTACAACATGTGAAGTAATGGAAGATACACACCCATTGTTGTCAATAACAAATAAATTGTAAGTTGTTGTAGAAGTTAGTGTATCTAAGATAGGGCCTTGGCCTGATTGGTTAATACCTCCACTCCAATTAAATGCTACGTAAGGAGTTGTTCCACCGCTTGCATTTGCGAAGAGTTGTACTACATTTCCAAAACAAATGGTATCTGGTGCATTTATGATTGCTTGGATAGGAGAAGGTTCATTAATTTGAGTTTGACCACTAACGATACACCCATTACTATCGGTTATCGTTACAACATATAAACCAGGGGAACCATTTAAATTAGTAGCTGTTTGACTAAACTGAGTCATTGGGTCGTTCCAAGAATAAGTGAATGCACTATTTCCTGAAGCATAAACTGTAGCTGTTCCATCAGAAAATCCAAAACAAGTTATATCTGTTGTTGTAATAGAATCGATTACGGGGCCTGATAAATCAATTACTGTTGCTATCGTAGAGCCCGTACATCCATTAGAATCGGTAACAACAACAGTATAACTGTTAGCATTTATGTTGCTAGCAGTAGCTGTAGTTTGTACAGGTATAGTATTCCAACTATATGTATAATTAGGTGTTCCGCCTCCAACATTTACGGTTGCACTTCCATTGCTACTATTACAAGTAGAAGAGATGCTGGTAGCATTTAAAACTAAAGGAGTAGGCTCATTAACTACAATACTATCATTTAATGTACACCCAACAGAATCGGTAACTGTTAAATAATAAGTTCCATCACAAAGGTCGTTAACTGTTGCGTTTGTATCAGTAAGAGAAGTTGACCATGAATAGGTATAAGGAGGTGTTCCTCCTGAAATGGTAGCTGTAGTATTTCCATCACACAATCCAAAACAAGAAGGGTTAATTGTGTTAAATGATATACTTAAAGCAGTTGGACCACCAACTGTAATATTTGTAACTGTAATATTACATCCGTTAGTGTCTGTAACAATACATTGGTAAGATCCTTGACAACCAGCACAACCAGTTGAGTCAGTAGTTGAAGCACAAAGGTCATCCCAAAGATAAGTATATGATTGAGCTCCACCGCTTGCTATTACCATGGCTGATCCATCGCACAAACCATTACAAGTTTCAGGAGTGGAGTTCCAAGTTGCTCCAAGTGGAGTTCCAGATGGTTCAGTAATAAGAATACCGCTAATAATTGTAGAACAATTATTATCATCTGTTACTGTGCACGAATAGGTTCCTGCACAAACACCAGCACAACCTCCTAGGTTAGGAGTGGTACATATTGGTATTGTATTCCAAACATAGGTATAAGGGGGTTGACCACCTGAAACATTGAGCGTAGCATCACCAGTACATTCACCAGTACAAGATATATTGGTAATACTATCAATTGTTACAATCAGTGGTGTGGCTGCATTAATTGTATATGGTTGATAATCCCCACATCCATAACTGTCCATAACTCGTATTATATCTGTTCCAGGGCAAAGATTATTGAATATCGGGCTTGACTGAACCCCAAAAACACTATCTATTGAATAAGTGAAGGGAGGGAATCCACCTTGTATAATAACTTCAACCTCACCATCACATAACCCTGGACATGTTTCATCACTTGTAATAATTGACGAAATAGTTGGTATATTTACTTGCATATAGCCTGATGGACCACTAACTTGTTGTCCAATAAAATCAGTTACGGTCCAAGCTGGGATTGGATCAAAATCACAGAAAGGACCTATAATCCAAGAACCCCAGCTATAAGTGTAAGGGGGTACCCCTCCAGAAGCAATAATTTCAGCTGTACCAGTGCAATTTGGATAGCAATGTGAAGGCCAAATGTACATGTTAGCATTTAAAGTAGGTGGAGGTGGTTGGGTAATGATAAACATGTTTAAGCTTGGACCGATTGGTCCTGTTGAAATACAACCATTTACATCGGTAACACTTACGTGAAAAGTGTCTGCACATAAATTAGAAATGTTGGTAGTGCTTCCTGTTTGTATTATTGTAGTTGCATCAGCTTCATAATAGGTAATGGTATATGGCGGTGTTCCTCCAGCAATAATCGTATTTGCAGTTCCATCGCATACTCCGTAAGCAGAACAATTTGTTGTTGATACGGTGTAGGTAATAGGAATTCCTGTAACTGTGGTAGTTATGGTATCACTACTTGCTGCACCATCGTTAACGGTTACCAAATAATTTGCAGCACATAAGCCTGTAAAAATATTACTTGGACTAGCAGTTCCACCAATATCATATAAAATAGGATTAGTTCCACCAGAAGTATAAATGGTTAAACTTCCATCACAACTTCCCGCACAGGTTTCATTAACAACTATAACAGAGTCAATTTGTATTTGTGCAAAGGAAAATGCTGAGATAAATATAAAGGTTAAAAGACTAGCGAATTTAGTAGGGTTTCTTTTCATAATTAAAAAGGGTTTAAATTATCCATACTCTTAAAGATTTTCAGGTTGCTCTTTATTAATTTGTTATAATCAACAAAATAGGAGGTATTTTTTTTAAATTACTTAAAAAAAAGGCTTTTGAGACGAATACCCCTGTTTTTGAGACGAATATTATATCTTTAGACGAGAAAAGGGGTTAAATAGAACAGAAATCAGGTTAACGATAAAAGTTATGTCTGAATATTTTTAAGAAATCTTCAGGAACTTTAGTTTCAAATTCCATTAGTTTTTCTGTTGCAGGATGGATAAAACTGATCTTTCTTAAATGAACTGCTGTTCTGTTTATTGGGTTTTCTTTTGATTCATATTTTTTATCCCCTAAAATAGGATGACCAATACTTTTTAAATGAACTCTTAATTGGTTTTTACGCTCAGTTTCTTGTGTAGCTTCCAACATAGTGTAGAATTCATTCTTCTTTATCACGTTATAATTTGTGAGTGCCAACTTCCCTAATTTAGGATTGTTTCCAGAATAAACAATTAGTGCTTTACTTTCATTTAAGTAAGATTTAATGGTTTTAGTGTCTTCTTCAATTGTTCCTTCGGTAACTGCTAAATACAAATTTTTAGAAAAAGTATCTGCCCAACTTCCTTTTAAATCAACTTGAGTTTGTTTGTTTTTGGCAAAAACCATTAAACCAGAAGCTTCTCTATCTAATCTATGAATAACAAATAATCGTGCAATAGGGTTTAATTGTTGAATATGATTCGTTACAATTCTGTAAACAGTTTGCTTTTTTTCCTTTTCAGAACCGATAGAAAGTAAGCCGCTTTTTTTATCAATAACGATGATGTCATCATCTTCAAAAATAACTTTAACTCCCTCGTATTTTTCTTTCATAAAAGCACCATCCCAATTTACGGTTACTTCATCACCTGGTTTTAATGGGTGGTTATGTTGAGTAATAATTTCCTTACCAACCTTAAACTGCTTATGAGTTAACATTGATTTCATTTTATTACGACTTTTCTCTTTTATGGTAGCCAATAAAAAAACAAGTAACTCAGTATCTTCAGTTACTTTGAAAGTACTGTGTCTGTTTTTTTTAAATTTTCTTTTGGGATTAAATTTCTTAGCCATTTTGTTAGAGATTTGCGTTGCGAAATTAATCAATTTTGAGTCTAAAAATAGAATTGAATTGATTGTGATTCTGAACAATATTTTATTTCCGGTTTATCGGGATAATAAAATGAGGTAAAGAATCTTTTTAGATACTTTATTTAGCATGACAAAAAGATGAAATTTTATTGTAAGCAGTTGTTTGCGTTAAGGATAGTAGTGGCATCCTTTTTTCTCCTTTTTCGTTTCGGCTCCGATCAACGTGCAAGGAGAAAAAAGATAGAACGGATAGCCTGTTAAAACGCCCAGATAATTTTACTCTTAACAAATCATAAAAAATACTAAATAGACTTATTCTTCTTTGTAACTTTGAGACCTTAATTTTTATGAAAAAGAAGAGATAAGAATTCAGAAGGAAGTTTAAGCACTTTAAACTTTTGACTTGTCAACTTTTAACTTATTTATGTCTGATATTATAAAATTATTACCTGATGCGGTTGCCAATCAAATTGCGGCAGGAGAAGTTATTCAACGCCCGGCAAGTGCTGTTAAAGAATTGCTTGAAAATGCGATTGATGCAGGATCAGATAATATTTCTTTGGTAATAAAAGATGCAGGTAAAGCATTAATACAAGTAATTGATAACGGTTTTGGAATGTCTGAAACGGATGCTCGTTTGAGTTTTGAGAGACATGCGACTTCTAAAATTGCAACTGCGGATGATTTATTTAATTTAAATACGAAAGGTTTTAGGGGGGAAGCTTTGGCTTCGATAGCTGCAATTGCTCAGGTAGAGTTGAAAACTAGAGTAGAGGGAAATGATTTAGGAACTCAAATTTTAATTGAGGGAAGTCAGGTAAAAGAGCAAGAGCTTTGTAGTACTGCTAAAGGGACTTCGTTTTCAATTAAAAATTTGTTTTTTAATGTTCCTGCCAGAAGAAATTTTTTAAAATCTAATCCTGTTGAGATCAAGCATATTATTGAAGAATTTCAACGTGTAGCGATGGTGCATGCTGATATTTCTTTTAGCATGTATAATAATGGTAACGAAGTTTTCAATTTGAAAAAAGGAAGTTTTAGACAACGTATTGTCGGAATTTTTGGAGATAAAGTTAATCAGAAACTGGTTCCGGTAGAAGAGAATACAGACATTGTGAGTGTAGTTGGTTTTGTTGGTAAGCCTGAGTTTGCGAAGAAAACAAGAGGTGAACAGTACTTTTTTGTGAATGATCGTTTTATTAAGAATGCTTATTTAAACCACGCAGTAAATAATGCTTTTGATCAATTATTGAGTAAAGATCAACATCCTTCTTACTTTTTAAAATTAACGATAGATCCTGCAAAAATTGATATTAACATTCATCCAACAAAAACGGAAATTAAGTTTGAGGATGAACGTTCTATCTATGCGATAATTAGAACTGCTGTTAAGCAAGCTTTAGGGAAACATAATATTTCACCAACATTAGATTTTGAGCAGGAATCGAGTTTTAATGTGCCTTTAATGAAGAGCTCAGATACGATTAAAGCGCCCACAATTAAAGTGAATCAGGATTATAATCCTTTTGAGACTAAAACGGTTTCGCCATCAGTTAATACTAATAATAGAAGTTTTGCTAAACAATCTACAGAAAAATGGGAATCGCTTTATTCTGATTTTGAAAAAGACACTTCAGAAATAATTGAGCATAAACAAGAAAAAGAAGAACAAAAAGTTATTTCTCCAGATTGGGATAATGAAGAATCTTCGAGTTTTGTTGAGTCTGATAAGCAGACTTTAATTCAATTACATTCTAAATATATCTTAGCTCAATTAAAAACAGGGAGTTTAATTATTGATCAAGAAAGAGCACATACCCGTATTTTATTTGAAAGTTACATTCAAAATTTTGCTAAAGGACAAGGAATTACGCAACAATTGTTGTTTCCTGAAACGCTTGATTTTACAACTGCCGATGCAGAGCTGTTAAACGAATTACAAACAGAGATTAAACAACTAGGTTTTGATTTTGAGAAAATGGGTAAAAGTAGCTTTGTTGTTTCTGGTGTTCCGGTAGAATTGAAAGAGCAAAATGTTAAGAAAATTATAGAAGGGTTGTTGGAACAATTTAAACTCAACGAAAGTGAGTTGAAATTGAAAAAACACGAAAATTTAGCCATTTCTATGGCGAGAAGTGCGAGTGTTAAAACAGGAAAAAAGCTTTCTTACGAAGAAATGAAAGCTTTAGTGGATGAATTGTTCTCTTGCGAAATGCCTTACAGTTTACCTAATGGAAAACCAACAACTATCACATTAAATTTAGAAGATTTAAACCAACAATTTGATTATTAATTTTGAATTTTAGAAACATACCTCCAGTTGTAAAGAATCTATTAATTATTAATGGGTTATTTTATTTGGCTAGTATTCTTTTGTACAACAATGCTAAAATAAACTTGGCAGACTATTTAGGGTTACACTATTGGGGAAGCGATGGGTTCAAATCATTTCAAATTGTGACTCATATGTTTATGCATAGTTTTATTGATTTTCAAGATGGGTCTATCGCTTTTTCACATATATTGATGAATATGTTTGGTTTATGGATGTTTGGGAGTACATTAGAAGGAATTTGGGGAGGGAAAAAGTTTTTAATTTTTTATATGATTGCAGGTCTAGGTGCTGCCGCTGTTCAATTAATAATGATACATTTTAGATTACAACAATTTCATTCTGAGTTATCTCCTGAATTAATTCAGCATGTTTATGATAATGGATATCAGGCGTTAATGGAGTTTAAAAATTATACGGATCCTGTTGCCAAACAGTTTAACTCATTGCTAAATTCCAAAATGGTTGGAGCTTCTGGTGCTCTTTATGGTATTCTTGTTGGTTTTGGAGTATTATTTCCAAATACAGAGTTGATGTTAATTTTTGTTCCCGTTCCTGTAAAAGCAAAATATTTTATTCCCGTCCTCATTTTGATTGATTTATTTTTGGGAATTGGAAATTTCTCTTGGGATCCAATTGCTCATTTCGCTCATTTAGGAGGAGCATTGGCAGGGTTTATCTTAATACAAATGTGGAAAAAAGATAGAGGAACTTTTTATTGAGTTAAAACTGTCATACCGACCGAAGCGGAGGTATCTTTTGAAATAGATACAATAAGTTAAAAGATTCCTCTGTTCCGCTGTGCTTCAATCGGAATGACATAAATATTAGAAAAAACAAATGAATCCATTTATACAAGACATAAAAAACCAATATAAAAACGGTTCGGTTTTAATAAAACTCATTTTTGTTAATGTAGCTGTATTTCTTATGGTTAATGTAATAGGTAGTTTATTACATTTATTCAATTTAGGAGATGGCGTTTCAATGTTTGTAAATTGGCTTGCACTTCCAGCTGATTTTTCCATATTGATATTAAAGCCCTGGACATTAATTAGCTATATGTTTTTGCATGAGGGTTTATGGCATTTACTCATGAATATGCTAGTGCTTTATTTTGGAAGTCAAATTTTCTTACAGTTTTTAAATGAGAAAAAAATGCTAATAACCTATTTGTTAGGTGGTTTGTCAGGAGGTTTATTATATATATTAGCATTTAATATTTTCCCAGTTTTTAGTAATGTTTTACAAATATCTATTGCACTTGGGGCATCGGCTTCTGTTATGGCAGTATTAATTGCTGCGGCAACGTATGTTCCTAATTTTGTTGTGCGATTAGTTTTTCTTGGAAATGTAAAGTTAAAGTACATCGCTATGGTTTACTTTGTATTGGATATTGTTAGTATAAGGGGTGCAAATTCAGGTGGACATATTGCCCATATTGGTGGGGCATTATTTGGTTATTTCTTTATCCAACAATTAAAAAAAGGCAAAGATTTTACTTTAGGATTTAGTCGTTTTTTAGATTATTTAAGTATGTTTTTTAAACCGCGTAAAAAAATGAAAGTGGTTTACAAAAAACAGACTAAAACAAAGACTGATCAGGCGTATAATAATCAAAAAGTAGCCAATCAAAAAAAAGTTGATATCATTTTAGATAAGATTTCCAAATCTGGTTACGATAGTTTATCAGCAGAAGAAAAAGCAATTTTGTTTGATGCGAGTAAAAAATAGTATATAGTTGTTGGTATTTGGTGTATAGTTTATGGAAAAAGTATTTTACACTAAACACTAAACACTAAACACTAAACACTAAACACTAAACACTAAACACTAAACACTAAACACTAAACACCAATCAGAGCATCTTTTTCAATTCCATCATTTCATCACGTAAACGAGCAGCCTCAATAAAATCTTCTTCTTTAGCCGCTTTTTTCATTTTACGCTCAGTTTCTTTTAATAGTTTTTCGATTTGCTCTTTATTCATGTATTTTACAACAGGGTCTGCTGCAATACTTGGATGTTCGGTAATTGCTTCAATATCGTAAGCTTCTTCAATTACTTTAGTTTGTCCTAAAATTTGTTTTTTAGATTTGTTCAAACCTTGTGGAGTAATTCCATGCTCGGCATTGTAATATACTTGCTTCTCTCTTCTACGATTGGTTTCATCAATAGTTTTTTGCATGGATTTGGTAATCTTATCAGCATACATAATAACAACACCATTTACATTACGGGCAGCTCTACCAGCTGTTTGAGTTAAGGAACGTTCCGACCGTAAAAAACCTTCTTTATCTGCATCTAAAATAGCAACTAAAGATACTTCGGGTAAATCTAAACCTTCACGTAAAAGATTTACTCCTATTAGCACATCAAAAGTTCCTAAACGCAATTCTCGTAAAATTTCTACTCTATCTAATGTATCTACTTCAGAGTGTATATATCTACAACGGATTCCAGCATTATCAAAGTATTTGTCTAACTCTTCAGCCATTCGTTTAGTTAGTGTAGTAACTAAAACGCGTTCATCTTTTTCTGCTCTAATGGTAATTTCTTCCATTAAATCATCAATCTGATTTAAGCTCGGTCGAATCTCAATTTCAGGTTCTAATAATCCTGTTGGTCTAATAATTTGTTCAATAATTATTCCTTCAGATTGTTCTAATTCATAATCTGCAGGGGTGGCACTTAAATAAACTACTTGATTGATTATAGAAGAAAATTCTTCAAATTTTAAAGGTCTATTATCCATTGCTGAAGGCAAACGAAAACCATATTCTACTAAATTTTGTTTACGAGAACGATCGCCACCATACATCGCTCCAATTTGCGAAACAGTTACATGGCTTTCGTCAATTACCATTAAGAAATCCTTCGGAAAATAATCCAATAAACAGAAAGGTCTTGAACCCTCAGATCTTCTATCGAAATAACGAGAATAGTTCTCAATTCCAGAGCAATATCCTAGTTCTCGCATCATTTCTAAATCATAAGTTACACGGTCTTCCAATCGTTTTGCTTCTATATGTTTACCAATCTCTTTGTAATAAGTTATTTGCTTTACTAAATCATCTTGTATTTCGTGAATTGCACCTTGCATTCTATCTTTAGTGGTGTTAAAAATACTAGCAGGGTAAATGTTGAGGTAGTCAAATTCTTCTAGGGTATTTCCGTTAATTGGGTCAAAAGATTCAATTTCCTCAATTTCATCACCAAAAAAGTAAATACGATAAGCTATTTCTGCATAAGCAGGATAAATATCAACAGTATCTCCTTTTACCCTAAAATTTCCTCGCTGAAAATCACTTTCGGTTCTAGAGTATAATGCTTGAACTAACTCTAATAAAAACTTATTTCTACTAATTACATCTCCAGTTTTTATTTTAACAATATTGTCCTGAAAATCTTCTGGATTACCAATTCCATAAATACATGATACTGAAGCAATAACAATAACATCTTGCCTGCCAGAAAGGAGAGAAGTAGTCGTACTTAAACGTAACTTTTCAATCTCATCGTTGATAGACATATCTTTTTCTATGTAGGTATCAGTTACAGGTAAATAAGCTTCGGGTTGATAATAATCGTAATAAGATACAAAATACTCGACAGCATTATTAGGGAAAAACTGTTTAAACTCTCCATAAAGCTGGGCAGCTAGCGTTTTATTGTGACTTAAAATTAATGTTGGTCGTTGAGTTTTTTCAATAACATTGGCTATGGTAAATGTTTTACCAGAACCGGTAACACCTAAAAGTGTTTGCGCTTTAGCTCCCGAATTAACACCTTCAGTAAGCTGTCTGATCGCTTCTGGCTGATCTCCAGTAGGTTTAAAGTCTGATACAATTTTAAAAGGCATGTTGTAAAGTTACTTCTTTTACGATTTATTACAATTTGTTTTGATAAGAGAAAAAACGTTACAATATTTAAGATATCTTTTTGAAGATGTTAAACCATTTTAGCGTATTAAAATCAGATGATTATATTTGAGGGATTAAATGAAAAAAGTAATTATTATAACATATTATTGGCCACCAATGGGAGGTGGGGGAGTGCAACGTTGGTTAAAAACGACTAAATACTTACGTGAGTATGGTTGGGAACCAGTAATTTTTACCACAGAAAACGGTGAGGCATCTGTTGTAGATGAAGGGATGTTGAAGCAAATACCTAAAGGGGTAGAGACTTTACGAGTGCCTATTTGGGAGCCTTTTGCGTTGTATAAAAAGCTTACTGGTAAAAAGAAAGAAGAAAAATTGACTCCAGGAACTGTTTCTGAAAAAGGGAATTCGTTGATACAAAATTTATCGGTTTGGGTTAGAGGAAATCTGTTTATACCTGATGCACGTAAATTTTGGATAAAACCTGCTTCTAAAGCTTTAAATAAATATTTAAAGCATAATAAAGTGGATGCTATTGTTTCTACGGGGCCGCCACATACCACTCACATGATAGCGTTAAATGTGATTAAAAAACATAAGATTCCGTGGTTGGCAGATTTTAGAGATCCTTGGACTAATATTGATTTTTATCACAAACTAAAACTCACCAATTGGGCAGACAAAAAGCACAAACGTTTAGAGCAAGCTGTTTTAGATAATGCCAACCAAGTACTTACTGTAAGTTGGAGCTGGGCAGAAGATTTTCATAAAATTTCTGACAGAATGCCAATGGTAATTACGAATGGTTACGATCCTGAGGATTTTATTAAAGTAGGAACAGTAACATTAGATAAGAAGTTTACCATTACTCATGCAGGATCATTAAATGATGATAGAAACCCTCATGCTTTATGGAAAACGTTAGCTGAGTTAAGTAAAGAAATAGAAGGTTTTTCTAATGATTTAGAAATTAAGTTTATTGGACAGGTTGCACCAATTGCTGTTCAAGAATTAACCCAAAATGGTTTAGATAAAAATCTTAATCTGATTGATAATTTGCCTCATAAAAAGGTGATTAACGAAATTATAAAATCTCAAGTATTATTGTTGCCATTAAATGATACTCCTAATATTGATGGGGTAGTGCCAGGTAAATTATATGAATATATTGGTGCTAAACGACCAATTGTATGTATAGGAAAGCCAGATGGTGATGCTGCCAAAATAATTAACGAAACAGATGCTGGTAAAGTAAGTGATTTTAATGATGTAGAAACTCTAACTGAAACCATTAAATCTTATTACCAAGATTATAAAAACAATAGTTTAACGGTTGATAGTAAAAATTATGAAAGGTACAGCCGTAAATTATTGGCTGGTCAAATAACAGAAGAGCTTAATAAGATTATAAATTAAGGGTCTTGGCTTTATTCCAATAAACATCCATTTCTTCTAAACTCATTTCATTTAGTTCTTTACCTGCTTTTTTTGATTCAGATTCCAAGTATTGAAATCGTTTAATAAATTTTTTATTTGTTTTTTCTAAAGCATCTTCAGGGTTAATGTTTAAAAAACGTCCGTAATTAATTAGTGAAAAAAGAACATCACCAAATTCAGCTTCTATTTTATCACTTTTGGCTTTTATTTCAACCTGAAGCTCTTCAATTTCTTCATTTACTTTATCCCAAACTTGCTCTTTATTATCCCAATCAAAGCCAATTCCTCTAGCTTTATCTTGTATTCGTATTGCTTTAACAAGTGCAGGTAGTGATTTTGGAACACCTTCTAAAACAGATTTTTTTCCTTCTTTTAATTTTAATTTTTCCCAGTTGGCTTTTACCTCTTCCTCATCAGCAACCTCAACATCCCCATAGATATGAGGGTGACGGTGAATTAGTTTTTCACAAATAGAATTAAGTACATCAGTAATATCAAAAGTGTTGGTTTCTGAGGCTATTTTTGCGTAAAAAACAAGGTGTAGCATAACATCTCCTAGTTCTTTTTTTACTTCATCTAAGTCATTTTCAATAATGGCATCGGTTAGTTCGTAAGTTTCTTCAATGGTTAAATGCCTTAAACTTTGCATGGTTTGTTTTTGGTCCCACGGACATTTTTCTCTTAATTCATCCATGATGGTTAATAACCTTTCGAAAGCAACTAATTTTTCATTCATTGATTCAGCCAATTTTTATTCTAAATTTGTTTCGTGATAAAAATACATCATAAATACTGCTTAATAGTTTTGTTCTCTTTTCTTTTTGTGAAAGGTTTTACACAAAGCGATATAGATATTTCTCAAAAAAATGAAGTTCCTACTAAAAGCTATTTTCCTTTTGGTATAAAAGCAACCTTTCATCACGGAGCAATTTCATCACATAGAGCTGAGGTTAACGAAATAATTGAAGGCCATACTCAGGCTTATGAACTATCTTTTTATAAAACCACTATGGGTAACAAAAAATGGCAACAATCATACAATTATCCTAAAACTGGATTTTCTGCTTTAGCAATGAATTTAGGAAATAAAAAAGAATTAGGAATGGGCTTTGGAATTTTTCCATTTATTGAACTACCAATAAATCAACGTAAAATTAACTGGCGTTTTAAAATTGGTTATGGATTGGGTTATATAGAAAAACCTTTTGATAGAAAAACGAATTATAAAAATGTTGCCATTGGTTCTAATTTTAATGCACTGATTTATGCTAATTTATTATGGGAGATTAAATTGGCTAAGGCATTAAATACTTCTATGGGTTTGTCACTCATTCATTTTTCTAACGGATCTTTTGAAAGACCAAATTTGGGGATAAATATTTTTTCGTTAAACACAGGTGTTACTTATAGCTTTGGAGAAAAGAAAGTTCATGTCAATAATAAGATAGAAGAAAGACCACATAAGTGGAGTAAAAAAATAACAATAGGTATTGGATTAAAAGAGATACCTCCAGCAGACGGAAAAAAGTATGTTGTTTCTACTTGTTCATTTAATTTTATGAAGACAAGAGCAGAAAAAAGTTCGTTTGGTTTTGGTACGGATCTTTTTTACAACTCTTCATTGTCGGATTTAAATACTAGAGATTCTGCAAGTACATCTAACAGTTTTGATAATATTAGGGTAGGCATAGCTGGAATGTATTCTTTTGATTTTGGAAAGGTGTCTGTTTCAGTTGCGATGGGAGGATATTTATTCTCTAATTATAAAGGAAACGGTTTAATTTACAATCGCTTAGAAACAAGATATAGCGTAAGCGATAAATTATTTTTAAGGTTTGCGATGAAAACACATATAGCGGTTGCCGATTTTTTAGAATGTGGAGTAGGATATAACTTTTAAAAGAATGAGTTTTAATTTTAAATATCAGTTGTGGTTTTTTAGCATTATTGCTATCACTTTTTTTTCATGCGGAAAAGATTCTGCTTGTTTTAAAGGTACAGGTAAAATAGTAGAGGAACAACGAGTAATATCTTCTGATGTAACAATGATAAGAACTCAGAATAATATTGATATTGTGATTACTCAAAGTAATGAAGCCAGCCTAACAATAGAAGGGGGAGAGAATTTATTACCATATATTAACACGGATGTTTCGGGAACAGAAATCACTATTTCTAGTGATAATAAATGCAGTATGTTTAGGGATTATAGTATACCAATAACTGCTTACCTCTCTTTACCAAATATCACTAAAATTAATTATACAGGACAAGGGAACATAACTTCTACCAACACACTTAATTTAACTTCGTTAGATATTGAAAGCAGCGGAGGTACTGGAAGTATTAATTTAAATTTAAATGTGAATGATTTTTCTGTAGGACAACATTCTGGTCCTGCAGATTTTACATTTACTGGAAGTGTGAAAAATGCAAGAGTTTATACGCTAGGAAGTGGTTGGTTTTATTTACAAGATTTTATATCAGAAAAATTGGAAGTTAATCATAGTGGTATTGGAGATGTTATTCTTAATGTTACAGACAGATTAGATATTGGGCTACAATCTCATGGAAATATTAATTATTATGGAAATCCAACTGTAATAATTTACACCCATACAGGTAGTGGTCAAATTATAAAAAAATAAATAGTTTCGTTGTATATTAACCTACTAAAATGAATAAATTAAAAGAAGCTTTAATTCCAATAGCATTGGTTTTGTTTAGCTTTATAGTGAAAGGAGCTTATTTGTCTTTTAATTCTATAGGTGGCGATGAACCTTTTAGTATCTTTTATGCTCAATTAAATGTAGACTCTATAATTGGTTTACTTTCTTTAGGAAATAATCCTCCTTTGTATGAAATAATTTTGCATTTTTGGATAGATTTATTTGGCGTATCGCCTTTTTCTGTAAGGTTTCCATCACTAATTTTTAGTAGTTTAACGGTGTTTTTTATTTATAAATTAACTAAAAACTTTTTTAATTTAAAAGTTGCTATAGTTACATGTTTGATCTTTATTTTTTCGAATTATCAAACCGTTTTTGCTCATGAGGCAAGAGTTTATGCTCTTTTTGGAATGCTTACTACTGCTTCAATGTTTTTTTACTTAAATATAATAACAGAGCAAAAAAAACAAATGAGGAACCTTATAATATTACTACTTGTAAATGTTCTATTGATATACTCTCATTACTTCGGTTTCTTTATTCTATTTATTCAGTTTGTTTTTATTATAGTGAATAAATCTTTACGAGTTAAATATTGGAAATCTTTATTGATTTGTTCAGTAGTAATTGCCTTTTTTTATCTTCCTAATGTTAATGTAATTATGAATAGGTTTTTAGAGTCATCTACTAATGGAACATGGGTAAGTCCTCCTGAAGGTATTAAAAGTATATACAATTTAATTCGAATTTTTTCAAATGCTCCAGTTGTAGCCTCAATAGTAATTTTACTTTTGATATCAGCTATGGTAAAGTACCTTGTTAAAGGAGTAGGGCAGAAAGTTACACTGGTAAATAAATTTGTAGTTTTTTGGTTTGTTTTTCCTCTCATGTTCACTTTTTTTATTTCTTACTGGATTCCGATGTTCTTAGATAGATATTTAATCTTCATTTCCAGTGTTTTTTATATGTTGATTGCTATTTCTTGCGATTATTTATTTAACTCAAAAAAGTTAAGATATGCTATTTCTACAATTGTTTGTGTGTTATTTATATTTTCAACTCAACCAAATATTTCGAATAAAAGAAATGTTAAAGAAACAATTGAAAAAGTAAATGAATTAAGTAGAGAGAATACATCTGTAATTTATCCATATAATTTTATTTTAAATTATGCTTATTATTATGATATTGAAATGTTTAAGGGGGCTGATTCGGAGAATGACCTTGTTAAAAGGTTAAAAGATCAAAATATTTATGGCATTACAAATATCTCAGAGATAAATTATCAGGGATGGGATCACATTGTTTATCTTGATGCAGCTACTAGTTTTTTATACCCAAATAATGGAATATTAGAAAAGTTGAATAAAGATTATACGTTAATTAGCCATTCAAAAATATATGAAGTATTTAATATTTATGAATTTGCTGTAAAGAAAAATTGAATGTGAAAAATCAATTTATCACATTCAATTTACTCTCTTTAGCATGATTAATACTTGCGTTAAGCTCAAAACCTATGAGTAAAACTAAGGAGTTAAAATAGAGCCAAAGCATAATAACCATTAAGGTTCCAATAGATCCATAAACCTTGTTGTAAGTTGCGAAATTATTAACATAAAATGCAAAGCCAGAAGATAATAAAATACTTAATAAAGTTGCTAATGTAGAACCTGCTGATATGAATCTAAATTTATTGCTTCTTGTATTACCAAAATAATAAATGGACGAGATTCCCGTAAAAAATACGAGTAATAAGATGATGAATTTGGCTGCTTTAAGCAAGTAAATAATATAGTTGTGCGTAATATAATCGTTTGATGTTAGGTAATTGGTTATGTAAGCACTAAAAACAATTAGACCAATGGCTATTATCATTAAAAAAACGATGATAAAAAGTAAAAGAATAGAACTGAGTCTGGTTTTTATAAAACTTGTTTTTTTAGATGAATGGGATGTTTCGTTAAAAGCAATTACCATAGAGTTTACTCCATTACTAGCTAAATAAAAGGCAAAAATAAAACCGAAAGAAAGCAATCCTTCGTTTCTGTTGGTCATTAAATCTTCTATTGTTGAGCTTGCCATTTCGTAAGCATCTCCAGGTAACATTCCTTTAATTAATTCGAATAATTGAATTTTAAAATTAGCTATTGGAATATAAGGTATTAGAGAAAATAAGAATATAATAAAGGGAAATAATGCTAAGAAAAACCGGAATGCTAAAGAAGAGGCTCTAGTTGTTAAAGAGTTTTTTTGAATTCCTTCAATAAAAAAGCAAACGACATCATATAATGGTAAATTATCAAACCCTGGAATAATAAGTCTTTTTGATAGGTTTAAAGGGAGTTGAACAAGTGAGCTGCTTATTATTATTTCGATGATTTTTTTCAAAATTTAAATAGCTTTTAAACTTAAGTCAACACTATTTATCTGATGTGTTAAAGCTCCAACAGAAATAAAATCTACACCACATTCTGCATATTCTCTAATTGTTTCTGAAGTAATTCCACCAGAAGCTTCAGTTTCGTATTCTCCGTTAATTAATTTAACGGCAGTTCGCATATCTTCAAAAGAAAAGTTGTCGAGCATTATTCTATGAATCCCTCCAATAGTTAATATTTCATTAAGCTCAGTTAAATTTCTTGCTTCAACTTCAATTTTTAATTGTTTGTTGTTTTTTGTAAGATACTCTTGAGTTGAGGTAATAGCAGCTGCAATTCCTCCAGCATAATCAATATGATTATCTTTTATCATAATCATATCATATAAACCCATTCTATGATTTACACCTCCACCAATTTTAACAGCCCATTTTTCTATAGTTCTAAGACCTGGAGTAGTTTTTCGAGTATCAAGAACTTTTGTGTTTAAGCCATCTAATAACTTTACATAACGATTAGTATTAGATGCTATACCACTCATGCGTTGCATAAAATTTAGAACTAATCGTTCTGCTTTCAAAATAGATTGACTTGATCCTTTAATAGTAAAAACAAGATCACCAACATTAACCAGTTCACCATCATTTATTTTTTTAGAGAAAATTAGACCAGCATCTATGGTGTGAAATATTTTTTCAGCTAATTCAACGCCAGCAATAATGCATTTTTCTTTTACTAAAAGATGGGCTTTTCCTGTTGCATCTTTTGGGATGCATGATAAAGAAGTGTGGTCTCCATCACCAATGTCTTCTTTAATGGCAATTTTTATTAAGTCATCAATATAATTCATAATAAGCATTTGCTTTTTACAAAAATAACTTGTTATAAATAATAAAAGGTAGGTTTGACTGAATTTTATTCGTCAGATTCTATTTTTAATTCTAGTATAGTAATTTTCTTGTCTATTTCTTTATACAAGATATAAGTTCTATATGTTCCTTTTGAGGTTTCTAAATTTCCGATAGAGTAGTGAGAACTGTTTTTAGAATCGCCATTGTGCACTACTGTGAAATTAGAAGGTTTATTTTTTAGAAAAAATGTTTTCAAAATTAGTTTTGCTTGAATCTGACTGTAAACTCCTTCTTCTCCAGGGATACTCATGTCAACAGAAGAACCAAAATGTTTAGCAATTTCTGTAGCATTTCCTTTTTTTAAAGCCAATACGAGATTGTCGGTAATAGGAGAAGCATTAACAACTAGCGTTAAGCTTAAAAATAGAGCTATAAGTAATTTTCGCATTTAATAGTTTATCAAAATTTAGCAATTATCAAGCCAGTTTTTAGCCTTAAATAATTGTAAAATTAAAATCTTAGCCAAATGTAATAATTTTTACTTTAGCGACATGAAAATTAAACTAATTACCATTGGAAAAACTGACGAGGCTTATTTAAAAGAAGGAATTAACAAATATGTTTCTCGTTTAAAGCATTATGTAGACTTTGAAACGAAAGAGTTGCCTGATGTTAAGATGGGTAAGAAGTTAAATATAAACTTGCAAAAAGAAGTTGAAGGAAAAGAAATACTGAAACTAATTAAGAAGTCTGATTTTGTAGTATTGTTGGATGAAAAAGGGAAGGAGTTTAATTCAGTTGGATTTTCACAATTTATTCAAAAAAGAATGAATACAGGAATGGATTTAATTTTTGTGATAGGTGGTCCTTTTGGTTTTTCTACAGAAGTTTATGCCCAGTCAAATATGAGAATAGCTTTGTCTCAAATGACTTTTTCTCATCAGATGGTTCGATTATTCTTTATAGAACAAATTTATCGCTCATTTACTATATTAAAAGGAGAAAAATATCATCATTTATAAAAATGTAAATATCTCTTTTATAGGGTATTTATAAAATTTCACAATTATTTTACTAGAAATATTCTAGTAAAAAGGAATGAATTATTACCTTACCCGACTTGATTGGATGCAACTTAATTTGAATTTAACACGTATTAAGTTAGTCACTATTTTACAGTATATTTACATAAGTATAATTACATTTGGATATGAAGAAATTAAAGATTGGCGTAGTATTATTATTCTTTATGCAAACATTGTTTGCTCAAAATAATTTAAATCCTATTCAAAGGATGTATGTTGGTTCTGAGTATTGGAGTATGTTGTCCGAATCTGACATAACTAATGTAGTGGATAGACAAATTATTCCTAATAAGTATAAGCTTGCTAAGCTTGATATTAATAAGTTAAAATCAGATTTATCTTCTGCTGTTTATAGAACTGTAGGTAATAATAATCAAGGAATAGAAATAGAATTACCAAATCCTCAAGGGATATTATCTAAGTACTTGGTTTATAAAAATACGACTATGGCTCCTGGTTTGGAAGTTAAATTTCCAGAAATAAGAGCATATGATGTTATAAATATTAACAACCCTAGTGAGTATGGTAAAATTGATGTTACGCCTCATGGATTTCATGCTATGATATTCTCTATAGATAGAGGAACGTTTTTTATAGATCCATACTCAAAAGGAAATACAGCAGATTATTTATCTTATTATAGAAAAGATTTTACAACAACAAAAACGATAGATTGTGGAGTTGTAGGACAAACGACTTCTACTAACAATTCAGCACAAAAAACATTAACATCCTGTGATCTAAGAACTTATAGATTAGCGGTTTCAGCAACTGCTGAATATACTGCTTTTCATGGAGGAACACTACTTTTAGCTCAGGCAGCTCAGGTTACATCAATGAATAGAGTAAATGGTATTTTTGAAAGAGATGCACAAATTACTATGACTCTTATTGCTAATAATGATTTGATTGTTTACACAAGCAATCCCGATCCATTTACAAATGGAAATACTAATGCAATGATTAATGAAAATCAAACAAATACAGATCTTGTTATAGGTTCTGGAAATTATGATATAGGTCATATTTTTGGTACAAATAGTGGGGGGTTGGCTGCGTTACAGTCTCCTTGTAGTGGCAGTAAAGCACGAGGCGTTACAGGAAGTTCAGCGCCAGTTAACGATCCGTTTGATGTTGATTACGTAGCTCATGAAATGGGGCATCAGTGGGGAGGTAACCATACTCAAAATAATAGTTGTAATAGAAATAATGCAACAGCTATGGAGCCAGGTAGTGCTTCATCCATAATGGGGTATGCAGGAATTTGCACTCCAAATGTGCAAAGTAATAGTGATGATCATTTTCATGGAGTTAGTGTAAAAGAAATGTCTGATTTTATTAGCGGTGGTGGAGGTTCTTGTGCAGTACTAACTCCTGTTACAAATTCTAGTCCTACTATTACGGGGACACCAGGAAGTGTTACTATTCCAGCTAATACACCTTTTGCATTAACAGCAATAGCAACAGATCCAAATGCAGCAAATGTTTTATCATATTGCTGGGAGCAGATGGATAACCAAATATCAACTCAACCCCCATCTGCAACTTCAACTAACGGTCCTAATTTTAGATCAAATAGTCCAACAACAAGTCCAACTCGTTATTTTCCTAACCTTACAGATTTAACGGCTGGCATTTCTCCAACATGGGAAGTATTATCTTCTGTGAGTAGAACAATGGATTTTAGAGTTACGGTTAGAGATAATGCAGGACCACTTCCTGAAGTAGGATGTATTGATAATGCTGATATAACTGTTACGATTGATGCAAGCTCTGGACCCTTTGTAGAAACGTTTCCAAGTGCAGCAGGAATTACATGGACTGGTTCAACTAGTGAAACAGTAACATGGAGTGAAGCGGGAACTTCTGGAGCTCCAGTAAATTGTGCGAATGTTGATATATTACTATCTACTGATGGAGGAATAACTTATCCTACAGTATTAGTATCTAATACCGTTAATGATGGAACCCAGTCAATTACAGTTCCAAATACACCTAGTACTACAGCAAGAGTAATGATTATGTCTTCAAATGGAACATTTTTCGATATATCAGATAATGATTTTACAATAACAGCTGCGGCTCCTCCAGCAGCTGCAGTTGGATGTATAGACACTATTTATTATCCAGAATCAAAGCGAACAGCTTATGATGGATGGGCATATCTGGAAGCTAATGTTTTTGGGATAACTGGAATATCTCAAACATTTGAAGCGAGTACAGGATCTATACATGGTATTAGAGCATTTGTTGTATTAGATACTAATACAACATCAGGAGATGTCGGCCCCGTAGATATGCAAATATCAGTGATGAATGTAGATGCATTTAATCAACCAGTACTTCCAGCTATACGAACAGAGCTTGTAACTGTTAATGATATTGGAGATGTTGAACAAAACTTAATGTTTAGTACTCCAGTAGCTGTTTCTTCTAAATATGCTGTAGTAGTAGAATTAAATCCTGCTACACAAGCTACGGATACTGCTTTTTATATGGCAAATAGTAGTGCGGCATCAGATGGAGCAGGAGAAGGTTTAATGTCTGTTAGTTTTTCTGGTTTTTGGTTTAACTATTGGTTACAAAGTGCTAGTTATAATGTAGATGCATTATTATCTCCAATATTTGATAAAATAATAACTGCTGATTTTACGTCAAGTTCTGATACGATATGTGAAGGAGATACGGTTCAATTCATTAATACATCAGTATTAGATACCAATTATATGTATAATAGGTATAGTTTGTTAAATGCTGATCTATGGGTATGGGATTATGATGATGGAAGTGGTACTTATAATCATTTTGATACGACTTACACTTTTAATGTAGCTGGACCACATAATACGGAGTTAATAATTACCAATTATGGTTATACAACTAATTGTGTAGATACCTTAAGAGATACAATAGAAGTTTTAGCTCCTCCAATAGTAGTAGCAAATAATAATACTGCTTTATGTATGGGAGACACATTGTTTTTAAGTGCAACAGGAGCTACAAGTTATGTGTGGGATAATGGGCTAGGTGCTGGTCAAAACCATACAGTTGTTCCAACAATTGATACCATGTATATTGTAACTGGAAGTAATGGAGGGTGTAGTGCAATGGATACTGTTAGTGTAACCACTAATGCTTTACCTGTAGTTGGAGTAAGTAATGATACTATTATTTGTGCAGGAGATACTGTAACGGTTAGTGCAACAGGAGGAGGAAACTATACATGGGATAATGGGTTGGGAGCAGGTCAAAATCATCAGGTCGCACCAGTAGTATTAACAACTTATATAGTAACTGTAACTGATACAAACTTTTGTTCAGGCATAGATTCTGTAAAGGTTACAACAAATGCTCTTCCAGTATTAACGACAACACCTGCAATTGATACAACAGTTTGTTTAGGTGATTCACTAACCTTATTTGTCACAGGAGCTTCTTCATATACATGGGATAATGGGTTGGGAGCAGGGTCGACCCATCTATTACCAGTACCTTATGATACAACCTATAAAGTTATAGGGATAGATGCTATTACAGGTTGTTCAAATATTGACTCTGTAAAAGTAATTGTAAGTTCTTTAGATGTTATAGCAAGCAATGATACATCTATTTGTATAGGTTCAAGTATTACAATTAGTGCAACAGGAGCTGTAACCTATACATGGGATAATGCTTTAGGAATAGGACAAAGCCACTTGGTTAGTCCTACAGAACAAACTGTTTATATTGTAACAGGTGATGATAATGGTTGTATTGGGTTAGATACTGTTATTGTTTCTATTGATAATATATGTTTTGACATACCAAATGTTTTCACTCCAAATGGAGATGGTAAAAATGACGTATGGAACATTAAAGGATTAGCCTTTTATCCAGATATTACTGTATCAGTATTTAATAGATGGGGTGATTTAGTATTTGAATCAGCAGCAGGTTATCCAGATCCATGGGATGGTACATATAATGGAACAGAATCACCTTCCGCTACATATTATTATGTAATTGTGAAAGGAGATGGTGAGGAAGGGGTAACAGGAACTGTTAATATTATAAGATAAAATTATAGTTATGAAAAAAGACATGAAAAATATTTTAAGAACATTAATTGTTGTTTGTGTTGTTAATGTAGCATTTGCACAGCAGGTGCCATTAACAAGTCAATATATGTTTAATAATTATTTATTGAATCCAGCAGAAGCAGGAACAAAAGATTATGTTTCAGCATCGCTATCAGTTAGATCACAATGGACAGGGATGGAAGGCTCTCCAAATACTCAGTTTTTTAGTTTACAGAGTAAATTAGGAAAAAAAATGGGGGTTGGTTGTTACGTATATAAAGATGAAACAGGTCCAATATATGAACAAGGTATTCAATTGTCTTATGCATATCATTTAACGATATCCGATAAATCTAAATTATCATTTAGCTTAGCAGGATCATTCTTTTTTCATGATTTAAATAAAGCAGTTTTAACACCTGAAGAACAAGATGACGATGCAATTAACTCATTGAAAATAAACTCATCATCTCCTGACATTAATTTTGGAATTTTGTATTATTCAGATAAATATAAGGTAGGAATTTCATCACCCCAATTATTACAAAATAAAATTTATGGCAATAGAAATGGTGAGATAACTAATAAATTAGCAAGGCACTATTATCTTTTTGGAGAATATAAATTTGATATTAGTGATAATATAGCTGTTGTACCATCAACACTAGTTAAATATGTAGCAGGAGCACCTTTTCAGTTTGATTTAAACACAAAAGGTATTTATAAAGAAAAATATTGGCTAGGTGTTTCTTACCGATATAGCAATGCTATAGTTGCTTTAGCAGGATTGAATTACAAGAATTTATCTTTTGGATATGCTTATGATTATACTATGACAGATATTAATGCATACTCATCAGGAGGTCATGAATTTTTTCTTGCTCTTAAAGTTCATAAAAAGAAAGAAGTATCAAGCAAAAAGTTTGATTAGTTCTTTTTTAAGAATTGTCCAATTTTAGAAAGTGGTTTAAAAATTAAGGTATAAGGCATAGGTTTAATACCATTGATTGACCATGCTTTTTTATCCTCACGGTTTGCTTTAATTCGGTTTATTAGGCTAATATTACTAACCCCGCCAATTCTCATTCTAACAATCACTCTTGGTAAATATCCAAGTTTAATTTTATGTTTGTGAATAAATCGAAGCATTATTTCATAGTCTGCAGCTGACTTAAGTTCTAAATTAAAAGAGCCATATTTATTGTAGATCTCTTTTTTAACAAAAAAAGTAGGGTGTGGAGGCATCCAGCCGTTAAAAAACATTCCATCTTTATAAGATCCAGATTTCCAGGTTCTAGTAACTTTTTCAGTATCAATTCTATCAACATAAACTAAATCAGCATAGCAAGCCTCTAATTTTTCTTTTTCAAATAGATCAACAATATTTTCAATAACGTTATTATCTTCATAAAGATCGTCAGAATTTAATATGGCTATAATTTCGCCAGTAGCTAATTCTATCCCTTTATTTATTGCATCATAAAGACCATTGTCTTTTTCAGAAATAATTTTAGATATGTTATTCTTATAGTTCTCAATTATTTCAAGAGTGTTATCTGTAGATTTTCCATCAACAATAATATATTCTATATTATTATGAGTTTGTGATACAACAGATTTTATAGTAGCCTCGATAGTCTCGGAACTATTATAACAAACTGTAATGATCGAAACTTTTAGGTACATTAATCTATAATTCAGTTATTCGATTCTTAATTTTTATCGCAGGATTTCCTTGATAGATTGAGTTAAATTCAAGATTCGATGTAGCTATTGAAGCAACTGATAATACAGCATTTTCGTTTAATATAACTCCTGGGCAAACAATAGCTTTAGCTCCAACCCAACAGCCGTCTTTTAAAACTATGGGTTTAACAATTAAATCAAAAGTAGATTTTTTAAAATCATGATTACCACACAATAACATAGCTCCTTGTGATAGGCAACAATTTTCACCAATTGTAACTTGATCAAGATTATCAATCCATACTTTTTCACCAATCCATGAATAATCACCAATTGTTAATTTCCAAGGGTATTTAATATTCACTTTAGGTTTAATATTTACTCCTTTTCCAATTTTTGCACCAAAAAGTTTTAAAATAAACACTTTAAAAGATGAGATAGGAATGATATATGAATTAAGAAATACGGCATTACAACAATACCAAATGAGTTCAATTAGTTTGTTTCTCCCTGGTTTAAACCAATTGTTGTTGTATGTCTTAAGTTCAACTTTCAAGTTATGTGAATAGTTTTTTGGTATCTTCTATTTCAGTTATTGAATTTATTTCTTCACTTACAAATTTATAACAATTATTTCTAATTGTATCGTATTCGTTTTCCTCTAATGATAAACAATGTCTTAAGGTGTTTATGAATTTAGCATTATCATTTAGGTTAATTTCCCAACCTATATGTTTTTCACTTAAATTTTCCCATGGCGTATTGTTACTAATAATCAATCCACAACCAGCTGTTAACGCTTCAATAATTACATGTCCGTAATTTTCATGAAGAGTTGGGAGTATGAAAAAATGGTAATTAGCTAATGTTGTTGTTACATCAATAGGATTAATTTCGCCTTTATATTGGGCATTAATTTTATTAGAATCAATAATTTTTAAACACTTTTTCCAATAGTTTTTGTCTTCTATACTGCCATATATATCTAATGAAATGTGATTGAATTCTTTTAATAAATTTAAAACATAGATTAAATTTTTTTTCGGAGAAATTCTTGAAAAGAAAACAAGGTTTAATTCTTCCTTTACTTTTGATATTCTTTTCTCATCAATAACACAAATACTTATATTTGAAGCAGTTTTAATTTTTGATTTATAGCCAAAAACAGCAATAATATCATTTTTTTCTCCTTCGTTTGTAGCATGCCAAGTAACATTTTTATAATAGGATAAAATTTTAGAAATAGTTAAGAATATTTTTTTCTTAAAAGGCTTAATTGATAAAGCACCTTTTCCGAGCATGCCTCTTGGAGCAATAATTATATTTTGTTTAGATAGTTTGTTGAGTGTTAATAGGGGTTTAATTGTGAAGTTCTTAGAAAATAAGCTATTAAAATAATATTTATCGTAATCAGTATTATTTATATGGTCACTTATCCATTTGTTACAAGTATCTGGGGTTAAGTATATTATAGAGTATTTCTCTTTCGAAATCCAACTATTTAATTTAAGGTTTTTATATGAAGATTCTTCATTAATATCTCTATCAGAGGTTATAATATAAAAATCAAAATTATCAGATAATGAATTAATAATATTGGTGATAGATTTAATTGGACCTCCAGCTTTAAATCCGGGGGTAAACCAATCAATGAATATGAGTATTTTAGGATTCAAAAGTGAATAGTATTATTTTATTTTTTAAATATAAAATTTCTTAATCAATTATAACTTATTATTTTGGTAAATTCGTTTCCAAGATTATTTTTTGATGAAAACAGCAATAATTACAGGTATTTCTGGGCAGGATGGAGCTTATTTAGCAAGATTATTGTTAAGTAAAGATTTTAGGGTGATAGGAGTTATTAGACAGAATAAAAGTATACCAATTATTGGACTAGATTTTTTAGGAATTTCAAAAAATGTAGAGTTAAAAGAAATAAATTTATTAGATGGTATAGCTGTTGAAAATTTAATAAAAGAATATCAACCTGATGAGTTTTATAATTTAGCTGCGCAAAGTTCGGTAGGTTTATCGTTTAAATCTCCAGTTGCTACATTTGAGTTTAATACAATAAGTACAATTAATATATTAGAAGCAATTAAAAATCACTCTTTAACAACTAAATTCTATCAAGCTTCGAGTAGTGAAATGTTTGGGAATATTGGTGAGGAAAATTTACCTCTTAAAGAGTCGGTTTTGTTTCATCCCGCTAGCCCTTATGGTATTTCTAAAGCATCAGCTCATTGGATTACGGTTAATTATAGAGAGGCTTATGGGGTAAAGGCTTGTTGTGGCATCCTTTTTAACCACGAATCTTGTTTGAGAGGAGAGAATTTTGTAATCAAAAAAATTATCAGAACGGGGTTAGAAATAAAAGAAGGTAAATCTGAGAAGTTAAAGTTAGGTGAATTATCTGTTCAGAGAGATTGGGGTTATGCTCCGAAATTTGTAGAAGCAATGTGGTTAATGTTACAGCAAGATAATTCTAACGATTATCTTATTTGTTCAGGAAATGTTATTAGTTTAAGAGAGATAACCGAAATTGTATTCAAAAAATTAGAGTTAGATTTTGATAAATATGTTGAGATTGAAGCCTCCTTAATGCGAAATGTTGAACTAGATATTATTTATGGAGATAATTCTAAAGCAAAAAATGAATTAGGTTGGAATTATGATATTTCATCGAATCAATTGATAGAAAAATTAATTAAAGATGAAAAGGAGTTTCTTGAATGGAAGAAAAAATGAAATTTATTTTTTAGAATTACTGATTTCTTTATATAATTTAATGTATTGCTGAGCTATTTTATGAGCTTCAAATCTTTTAATATTTTGCAATCCTTTTAGAATTAAAGTCTCTCTTAATTCAGGATTGTTGATTAGTGACAATATTCCATTTTTTATTTCTTTTATTGATAAAGGATTAACAAGCAAAGCTCCATCTCCAGCAATTTCAGGCATAGAGGCTAAATTAGATGTTATTACGGGCCTTCCAATTGCTTGAGCCTCTATAATTGGTAAACCAAAACCTTCGTAAGTTGATACAAAGGAAACGATATCACATTGTTTGTATAATTTGTATAATTCAATGTCAGATACATTATGGAAGTTTTGATAAGATGTATTATAGGTCTGTAACAATTGTATTTGAGAATCATTTAATAAACCAACAAGTAAAAGATTAATGTTTAAACCTTTTACAGCTTCTAAAAGTGAATTTAAATTTTTATTTTCTTTGGTTCCAATATGTAGTATGTTTGGTTTAGATTCGTTAAATGTTAATTTATCAAATAAATAAATTGGAGAGATACAGTTGTATATCACTTTTATTTTTTCACTTGAAACGTTTATTTTTTTTAGTATTTCTGATTTAGAGAATTCTGAAATAGTAATAATTTGATAAGATTTTTTGATTGGTAAATCAAACCATAATAATTTTAATAAAAATCGTTTTAAACCAGAGGTTCTTATTATGGGGTAAACATCATGAATAGTTAACATTGTTTTTTTTCTACACATTAATAAATTACAATAATGAATATCACCCGAAATGTGATTAATTTGAGATTGATTTACACCTGCGTATATTATGTTAAGTATACGCTTAATAATTCCTTTACTTTTATAAGGTAGTTCAATAATAGAGGTGTTATAATCTTCAAAATAAGGAATAAGTGAATTGTATACTTTTTCTATACTATGTTTATCAATTCCTTTTTTTCTATAAAAGATGTTAATTTTCATTCTTCTATATTTTTAACCCCTTCAAAAGCACCAATAAAAAAGAATAATGTTGAACTAGGATTTAATGTAATAGCTGTGCAGTATAAAAAGATTATAAATATTGAGAAATCGTTTTTAGATGCAATTTTATTATTGAATAATATTTTAAGAAAAGGTATTAAGAGTAAAAATAAACCAATAATTCCAAAATCGAACATATAAGTCATTAAAGCAGAATTAAATGGGATTAAAAAACGGCCATGACCAGATAGTCCAGATTTTCCAGGGTATTCTTTTGCTAGTGCAAAATTATAATTACCAGGACCTATTCCTAAAATAAACATTTCTGGGTAGTCAAGTATAAACTCTTGACCTTTTAACTCTGCCCTAATTTCTTCTTGCTCCAGTTGTTTATCTACCCTAACCTCATAAAGAGTGTCTAGATACACTTTTTGATATAAGTAAGTACTTAATCCTAGTACAATCAATACAGTAAGTTGGCGAAATAATGTTTTATTGAAATTAATAAATAGAGTATAGATCATTAAAAAAAGAAGAAATACTCCAATAGAAATGTAAATAGAGGTTGAATAAGTTAACCAAAGAACTGTACCGTGAATGATAAATAAAAAACAGTAGGGAAGAAGTTTTATTTTTTTTATTAGTTCATTTTTATATTTAAATAATATAATCAGACTAATCACTAGAAAATAAGTTAATCGTTTTGGTTCGTTGGCAAAAGAATTGACTCTAAAAACAAGGTTTTCGCCACCTTGAAACCCTCCAAAACCAGTTTTATTAGCACTATAAACAATTCCTCGATAAGACCAACCAAATTGATGTGCAAAGTATTGATAAATCCCATAAAAACATAAAACCGTTGTAGTAATGATAAATGCTTTTAATAATCGTTGTTTTCCATATAGTTTCGTACACTCTTTTCGTATTATAATAAATATTAAAATAAAGTTAGAGTAACTAATAATCTGAATTAGTAGTCTTGTTTTGATAAGCGGAGTGTTAATATAAGATGCATAATAGTTTGTATATAAAAATCCAATAATTACTGAAAAAGCTATTAATAACCATACTCTTCCTACCCATGAGTTATCATTATTATTATTTGAAGAAAAATAATTAGCTCCTTTACTTAAGATAACAGAACCTATATATATAATAGGAACCAATTTATCTGCGGTTAGCATGGATCCAAGAGGAATAAAAAAAAAGCAGCTTATACAGGCTGGTAAAATGTATAAAATACGATGAGGTTTTGTTTGACCAGCCCAATACGCATAAGCTATCATAAAAAAAACGAAAGCATAATCAATAAAACCGTGTCCGATTAAATTATCGTTCATGGTATAGGTTCATTAATTGTTCTGCTGCGTTTGACCAAGTGTAATGTTGTTTAAACTTGTTGAGCAATGTCGGGTTTGTTTGTATTGAGTCAAGTATTTTTACATAATGAGCAATAATTGGTTTTAAGGTATTAATATTGTTTTCAATGATGGGACCTTCTATCATTTCCAGCATTTCAGGGATAGCACCTGTTGGTGTGCCTAAAACGGGAATTCCATAAGCAATAGCATCTAGTACTGTTAAACAAAATCCTTCTTCAGAAGAAATTTGTATATAAAGATCGGCTTCTGTGTAATATGTTTTTAGTTCTTCATTACTTACACTAGTATTTAAAAACAAAGAACCTGTTAGTTTTAAATCCAGTATTTTGTTTTTAATCATATTAACATATGCTTGGTTTCTGTTAGGTCCCACTATATTCCATTTAAAATCAATGCCTTCTTGTTTTAAATAGTTAGAAATTAAAGGAATTAGATGCTGGTTTTTGTGAGGAACGATTCCTCCCGCGGTTAAAATATTGATAGTTGTAGAAGACTTTAATCTTCGAGGTATTGTACTAATATGTTCTGCGCCTCCAAGTCCTATTGTATGAATTTTACTAGGATTAACGTATTTTTTTAGTTCATTTTTAACCAATTTACAATCGGCTATATAAATATCAAATTCATTTTTTTTAATACGTTTTTTATTGATAAAATAAACACCAATCTTACGGATTTCATCCTTGATATAATTTAAAGTTTTGTCACCTTTCCAAGATCTAGAACATTCAAAAGGAGGTATGTTGTGAATTGTATGAAATGTTTTTACGCCTTTTAATCGAAGAGCCTTGGTGTTAAGAATTTCAGCAACAAAAAGACCAAATAAAATGTGTACGACTTCAATTTGATATTGCTGAGTTATATCAATAATGTTATTATTTATAAACTGACATAATGTTTTTCTTTCGTTAGCATCATAAAGTAAACTTTCACCAGATTTTACTCCTAAATTTAATAGTGTAAGATTATTTTGTGGATGTTTGGAAGGTGTTATTTTGTTATCTGCACCAACAGAAGGAACTAGTAAATAAACATTAACGCCCAATTTAGCAAGGTTGATTGCTGTATTTTCGACATAAGAAACAGTTCCTCCAATTTTAGGATAATAATGTTCGGAAATTAATAAAACATTCATTTAATTTTGTTTAATAATAATTGTGTGTTTTAAATCTTAACATCGTTCAAAAATAGGGATATTATTTTTAGCTTTAATTTAAATATTTGGGACCTGATTTGTGAGCTTTGTACGCAGTGATAAAAGAATTAATGACTCTTGTAATTACTGTATAATATAACTGAGGCCTAATTAAAATGGTCTTATTTAAAATAAGATATCTCAAAGTGGCTAAAAAGTATTCTAATCTAAATTTTGTAGGAGCCATTTTTAAATCAAAATAAATTGCGCCAACCATATTGTGTTTAGCTTTAATGTAGTTAGAATCATTCCACGAACGAATTCCACCTAAAGGTTCATTTAAATGAATTAATGTTGCATTAGCATCATAAAGAAAGAGTCCATATTTTTTACTAACCCGTAAACAAAAATCGGTCTCTTCTCGATGTGCGCCTCGTGTGTAGTTTTCATCCATGCCACCAACAGCAATGGCAATATTTTTTCTTACACTTAGATTGTTTGATCGGCCAGAATTAACAAAGGTATTAACTCCATAGTTTTTAGGGTAGTAAAAAAAACCAACTATATGGTTGAAACTTCTGCTAGTTCTTGAATAAGATATAGGGGTATCATATTTATCAAAACTTCTGCCAACTACTCCCGAAATATTTTTATCTATATAATGTCTATGATGATTATAAACGAAATATTGATTTTTTATTAATACATCATCATCAATAAATAAAAGAATATCACTCTTAGAATTCCGTATTCCAATATTTCGAGCAGCAGAAGCAGATTCATTATGTGATTTTATAAAAGAAACATTATCAGGGAAGATGTCTATGTTGAATTGATTAAACTCTGATTGATAGATTACCAGAATTTCAAAAGTGACAGTAATTTGTTTTTCTAAACAATATAAAGTTTGTTTTAATTTATCTTCTCTATTAATAGTTGGAATAATTATTGAAACTTGATATTTCATTATTGGGTGATGTATTTTGGACCATTCTTTAATAGAATAAGGCCATTAAAAATGCCTCTAATCAATTTTAAAAATGTAACTATTGCTAAATCAGGCCTTCTTATAATTTCTTTTCGGTAAAAGAAAAAAAATAAAGTAGCAAACAAATGAACAGGATAATGCTTTATTTTAACATCCTTAAATATAAAATAAAAAGCACCATCAAAATGATGCTGTGCTTTAGTCTTTACACTTTTATTCCATGATCTTACCCCTCCTGTTTGTCTGCCAATATGAATTAATGAACATCTAGGATCAAAAAGATACCAACCAAATTTTTTTGTATAACGATGATTAAAATCACTTTCTTCCCTATGAGCACCTTTAACAAAATTTTCGTCCATACCTCCAATTTCTAAAGTATGTTTTCTTCTAACACATAAATTACCTGCACCACCATCATTAATTGTACATTCTTCGGTGTAATTACGAGGGAAGAATAACCATCCCCAATGTTTATTATGGCTCCATTTATGACGAATATCTCTAACAGTTTTGGTATTAATATCTATTATTGGACCAACAATTCCGCTTATTGAAGTATCTTTTAGGTTTGAAATAAAATAACTTAGATATTCTTTATCATTAATAATTACATCATCATCCAAAAATAGTAGAATATCACCTTTACTTTCAATTATACCAATATTTCTTGCTGCTGATGCGGATTTAACATTTGAAAGGATATAGTTTGTTATCGAGTTTGATTTAATTTGAGATACAATTTTTTCATTAATATTATCAGTTTGATCAATAATAATGATTTCAAAATCTTTAAAATTTTGTCTCATTAAATCATTTACAGTATTCAGTAAATCATTATAACGATTAATCGTAGGGATAATAACTGATAATTTTATTTTCACAGGATGAATTTAAAATAAATATTCGAATTGAAGATTCTTTAATTTATTTTTGGAGTTAAAAAAATATTGACAATGTTTTCAGATTTCATGGCTTTGTCTTTGTCAAATTTTTCCATTTGGTAACTAGGTCTAATAAACATTTGACCTTCATAATTTTTAGTATCAATTAATTCAAAAATATCAATTATTTCTTGTTTCGATAAAAAGGGGTTATGAAGCTCAATTGCCAACTTAGGTTTTTTTGATAATAGTTTTTTAGCTCCTTTTAAAACTTCTAATTCAAATCCTTCTACATCAATTTTTAAAAAAGTAAAATCTCCATATTCTTCGGCTAAATCATCAGCAGCAACTACATCCATTTTAAAATCGGTTTCAGTATTTTTAGAAACATTAGCATTACCATTTTGAAAAGGTTCGTATGATATAATCCCTTTTTTACTTCCAGCAGCAGCATTTAATATTTGTGAATTTTTAAACCCATTTAAACTCAAATTAGAATGTGCATACATCGCAGACTTTGGTTGTAATTCAACCCCCAAGTAAGCTCCACCTTTTAGATGATTACTAATAAAAGAAGCATAAAAACCATAATGAACCCCTAATTCTAGGACCCTATCTTCAGGTTGTATCATTGAATTAAGAATCTTTAGTTCTTCAATGTTGTTCTTAAACTCTACGTCATACCATCTTTTTGCAACCTCATCAGGAATCCATGCTTTAAATTTCTGATTACATGTGTCATATTTTTTTTGATAAGGATAGTTGCTTTGTTCTTTGAGGCTTAGTAAGTTAAAGCCTAACTTATTAAATATTTTATTTAGCATGATATTGATTTTGATATAATGGATTCAATTTTTATTATATTTCTTGTATAGGTATTTTCTTTTGCGAATTTAATTCTTTTCTTTTGATTGTCCTTTGAATTGTATAGGGAGATGTCGTTTTTAACTGTTGAAAATAACTCTTTCATTTTATGATTTGAATTACACATTTCAAGTAAGTTAGAATCTTTATATGTGGAAACATGATTTGATATGATGACCTTCCCAGTAGCAATATATTCCATTATTTTATGGTAATTGGTACCTTTACAATTGTCTCTCTCTTTATTATAACAAATAAGAAAAATATCCATTGTACTTATTTCTAGATGTAGATCAGTTTGAGTTAATACACCTTTTAATATTGCATTTTCAAGTGTTTTTAATTGATGAATAAATGTATTTGTATCTTTTGAAAGATGTCCACCTATATTTGAAGATGTATAATTACCTATAAAAATAAAATCAACATCAGGATTTGATTTAATTAGATCAATTATTATTTCATGGTCAATATCGGCTCGTAACAAATTTCCAACATAGCCAGTTTTTAATCTGTTTTTTTTATTAGTAGTTTTATATTTAGTAGAAACAGTTTCAATTAAGTTTTCATTAACGCTATGGTTAATAAAATAACTTGGAATTTTATATTCTTTTAATTCGGTTAATATTTCATTGGCTACGGAAAACATAATATCAGCACCTTTAACTGTATATTGATTAGCTAAAGGTACAAAATCTACAGGATGAGCAATCTTCAATGAGTTCTTGTATGAAGAATAATCACAATAACCAATAAGTCCGAAATTCCAAACAATATCAATATGCCTTTTAATTGAATTTTTGATTCTTTTTAAATTTAACTTAATAAGAAGTTTAAAAATGATGTTTGAATGAAAACGAAATCGTTGAATATTCCAGATGCCACTATCAATAATATGTAAATATGGAGTGATTTTTGATGTAGTAATAGATACTTTTTTAGAATGATTTTCTGGTGGATTAATAAAATAAACGGTATTCCCCATTTTTGCTAAATTAATAGCATAATGGTGTTTTGATAATAACATTTCACCCCAATGTTCATCAGCAAAAATTAGTATCGTTTTATCTTTAAGTTTAAATTCCCCCAAAATTAACTTGTAAACTCATTTATTATTATTGAAACTTTTTCTATTTCTTCTATTGATATGTATGGGTGAATAGGTAATGAGATTATTTTAGAAGAGGCTTTTTCAGCTGCTTCAAATTTATCAGAGTTCTTAAATAAAGGTATATTTGGTAGCGCTGTAGGGTAATGTATTCCATGAGGAATATTTTGTTCATTTAATTTGTTAATTAATTCTTCTCTATTGTTTACTTTAATAACATATAAATGAAAAACACTTTGTATCTCTGTTGAGAAAGTAGGTTTTTCTATTCTAGAATTAATTAGTTTATCATATTGTTTAGCCGCTGCTATTCTTAAATTGTTTCCTTCATCTAACGATTTAAGTTTAACAGATAATATTGCGGCATGAATTCCATCCATTCTTGAGTTTCTTCCAACCCGTAAATGAGAGTGTTTTTTGTTTTGACCGTGATTTCTTATTTGCTTTGCTATGTTAGCAATAGATTCATCCTTAAAAATCATTGCTCCTGCGTCTCCAAAAGCGCCTAGGTTTTTACCTGGATAAAAGCTAAAACAAGCTGCATCTCCATAAGTTCCAATTTTCTTTCCTTCAATACTTGCTCCATGTGCTTGAGCACAATCTTCTATTAAAACGAGTTGATGTTTATTACATATTTCAACAATAGTATTCATATCTGCTGGTTTCCCGTAAATATGAACAGGGATAACTGCTTTGGTTTTTTCTGTAATTGCCTCTTCTATTAAGGCTGAATTAATATTACAATCAGAATAATTTACATCTACAAAAATTGGCGTAGCACCTACATTTAAAACAGCTTCAGCAGTTGATATCCAGCTAATTGCAGGGACAATAACTTCGTCTCCTTCACCAATTCCAAAAGAATCTAACGAAATTTCTAGAGCATCGGTTCCATTAGCACAAGACACACAATTTTCAACACCTAAATAACTAGCAAACTCTTTTTCAAAAGCAACAATAAAGGGATTGTTATCGCTACCAATAAAAGCGGTTTGAGAAATTACATCTTGTATTGCTGTATCAATTTCTTTTTCTCTGGTTTGATAAATCTTTTTTAAGTCTACAAATTGCATTTTGATATTTAATTTAATTATATCTTTCGTATTAATCTTGCTGGATTACCAACATAGATACCTTTTACTTTAATTGATTTGGTAACTACAGCTCCAGCACCAATGACCACTCCATCACAAATCTCAACAGGAAGTATTGTCGCATTTGATCCTAATGAAACGTTATTACCAATGCTTGTTTTTTTCCAAAGTTCTTTATTTCCATTTGCAGGACCTCCAGTTTCAAAGAGGTCGTTTACAAACATAACTCCATGTCCAACAAAACATTGATTACCTATTGTAACTAATTCGCAAATAAAACTATGCGATTGAATTTTACAATCTTCACCTATTGTTACATCCTTCTGGATTTCAACAAATGGACCAATAAATGAATTTGACCCAATGGTAGCTCCATAAATGTTTACTGGTTCTACAATCTTAACATCCAATCCTAAACTGGTATTTTTAATGCCAACTTTAAGTCTGTCCATTTTGTGCTATTTTATGATATATTTTATCAATAATTTCTACCGTTTTTAATCCTTCAAAACCGTTGGTAGCTATTGATCCTTTGTTTAGTAATACATCAACAATATTTTCATATACTTTGTCGTGGTTAGACATACTTCCAGTATATTTTCCATAACTATTTGGAGGATTTCCTACTGGTAAGTTCTCTATTTTAAAATCTTGTATGTTTTGGTATTCTAACTCATTTAAATACTGCCCTCCAATTTTCACAGTTCCTTTAGTTCCAAATATGGTAAGAGAGCCTTCCATGTTGCCATCATAACTGTTAACCGTATAATTGATAGTTCCTAATGCATTATTATGAAATTTTAGGCAGATTACTCCAGTGTCTTCAAATTCGATTGTACCTTCATGGTTTAGATTTCCTCCATATGCTGATACTTCTTTAACATCTCCAACAACCCAATATAATAAATCAATAAAATGACTAAATTGAGTGTATAGAGTTCCTCCATCTAAATCCTTGGTTCCTTTCCATGAGTTTTCATAATATGCTTCATTTCTATTCCAAAAACAATTCAATTGAATACTCAAAATATCACCTAATTTATCTTTTTCAATTAATTCTTTAACCGCTACCATTGGTGGGTTAAAACGGTTTTGTTTAACTATAAATAATCGTCTATTGGCTTTTTCGGCTTCTTTAATCATTTCACCACAATCGTGAACATTAATAGCCATAGGTTTTTCACATAAAACATGAAATCCTTTTCTTAATGACTTGATGGTATGTTGAGCATGTAAACCATTTGGAGAACAAATAGCTACAACATCTATCTCATTTTCAGCATCTAATAATTTATCAATATCATAATAAGCACGAGTACCCGTTTCTTCTGCCAATTCATCAGCATTTTCTTTTTTAATGTCACAAACGGCTATTAATTCTCCATTATTTTGAATATGAACAGCGTGTCGTTTAGCTATTCTGCCACATCCGACAATTACAAATTTTAATTTCATATTTTATTTAAAAAATTTATACAAAGCTTTAATTGGCTTAATGACTGGGTAATGTTTTTCTATAGGTCCTTCTGTTTTAAAATCATAATGACTTCTAACAGGGGATGTCATTAGTGCATCGAACTCATCCATAGTGAAACCAAGTTTTTTTATTACATATTCTTTGTCTTGAATCAACTCTTTTGGATTATAAAGTGGAAGTTTTAATTCTTCTAAAGCTTCTTCTTTTGTCAATTGTCCTGAGCAAATTAAATTAGAAAGGTGTGCTTTTCGCTTATCAATCTTAAACTTTGTTGGTAAGATGTAATTTTGATAGAATTTGGTGAAAACAGATTCATGGTGTTTTCCTCCATAATCTACCCAACCGATTTCTTTACTTATAATTTCTTTTACTTTTTGTTTATTGTATGGAGCCCAATTTAAGGGTGCAATAAAAGTTAGTTTTTTTAAATTAAGGTAATATTTCTTTTTGAAAATGGAGAAAAATGGATATGTTTTTAATTGAACCTCTCCGAACTGAGAATGAATATCTGCGATATTTATAGGGTCTGTTTTATTAAAGATCCATGCTTTAGGTAGTACTTCTTCAGTCTCGATATTACTTCCACTAAGAACATATTTTATGTCATTTTTAGAGGCAATTTTGTAGAGTGTTCCAAATATAGCATGATCTGTTAATGCTTCAATATCTACAACCCCGGCTTTTAAATATGATCGTTGTAAATCCCTAAATTCTTCCCAATTTATTACAAGAGTATGTAGGTCTGCATCAAGGTATTCTATTATGCAATTGATGTTGTTTACTGCAATTTCAGAATTCCAGTTATTATCGAAATGGACAACCAATGGTCTTAAATTGGCTTTTTTAGCCATATAAGCAATATAGGTACTGTCTACTCCTCCACTTATACCTAGTATGCAATCGTATTTTTTATTTTTTCCAGCAGATTTTATTTCGGCTACCGTATCTTGCCACTTTTTTTCACCTTCTTTACCATGTATTAATCCTTTTTTTGCGGTAGCATGATAATCGAACCAATAATTACAAATACCATCTTTATCGAATCGAATATTAGGGTCAGAAATGTTATCCATTACTGTTTTAGAACATTGTTGATAGGTAGGATTATTCATAATAATTTTAGCGTCAATTTCTAGAAACAAAGTAACTGTTTTAATTACGATTATACAATAGATAAGGATGGTGTACTGATTAAATTTTATTAAAAATTTCTTCAGACAATTGGTCTTGGGTTGGGTAATTAATTAAAATACCTTTTGTTCGTCCTCTATAAACAAATAGACTTCCAGCTGCTACAGCAGATGCAGAAGAGTTGATGGCATTTTTAAAACTTTCTATAGAATGGGCTCCGCCACATGCTACTACAGGAATTGTAGTGATGTTTGCAACTTCGCTAATTAGATTATAGTCATAATCTTGATAGGTTCCATCCCTATCAATAACGTTAAGAAAGATTTCTCCAGCACCATGTAATTCTAACTTTTTAATATAGTCTTCGATAGAATATTGTATTTTTTTACTACCAGACTCTTTTGTTAATTGATACTTTCCAAAAATATTTTTTTTAAAATCTAATGAAATTACAATGCTTTGAGAACCAAATATATTTGATGCTTCTGTAATAAGATTAAAATTATCTTCAATACAAGAGTTTAATACCACTTTTTCTATTCCTAATTTGAATAGTTGTTCAATTTGTTGAATACTTGTTATTCCTCCACCATAAGCAAAAGGCATAAAAGCTTCGCTGCATATTTCTTCTATAAAACTAAAGTTTGGTGATCGCTTTTCCTTTGTAGCAGTTATATCAAGTAAGACTATTTCGTCAACTTCTTTATTATTAAAAATCTTTACTGCGTTGATTGGATCACCAATATAATTTGGTTTTTTAAACCTAATTGTTTTTACAAGTTTTTCGTTGTCAACGGTTAATACAGGAATTACTCTAATTCTTTTCAAAATAACTTAAATGTTAGCAAAATTTTCTAATAATTTCATACCAAATTTATGACTCTTTTCTGGATGAAATTGAACGCCATAAATATTTTCTTTTTCTACAGCGGCAACAAAATTACCACCATAATTAACAGAGCAAAGGGTATCTTCATGATTATTAGGGCTCATGAAATAACTATGTACAAAATAAAACCTCGGATTTTCAAACATACTTTCAAATAACTTTGATTTTTTATTTGGCGTGGTATTGCTCCAATTCATGTGGGGAACTTTTAGGGAAGAATCATTTAAGTTAAATTTTTTCACATCCATATCAATCCAACCTAAACCCTTTTCAATTCCCTCTTCACTTTGGTTACCTAACATTTGTGAACCCAAACAAATTCCTAAAATAGGTGTTTTTTCTACGAGTACTTTTTTATCTAATGTTTCAATTATTCCAGTACGCTGTAAATTTTGCATACCATAATCAAAATGACCCACTCCAGGTAAAATTAATTTTGTGGCACTTTTAATTTTTTCTATTTTATTAGTAAGAATCGATTCTACGCCAATTTTTTTCAGCATGTTTTCAACTGATTTAACATTTCCAGCTCCGTAATCAATTATTGTTATCATAGCTCAATTGACTTTATGTTCTTTTTATTTTTTATAAAATAGATGATAAATGAAATAAATACACCTAAAGTAACTAATGATTTATTCAAAATGGAGATATCTTTTAATAAATAAACAACTATTGTACTTATCAAAATTAGTACTAACCATCTCAAAGGAAAATAGTTGATACTATTATTTTCCTTATAATCTTTTAAGAAAAATCCTGCAAAACCAATGTATAACAAACTAATTAAAGTAGTAACTGCAGCAGATTCAAAACCATAAATAGGTATAAATATTAAGTTTAAACAGATGTTTAAAACACCTCCAATGAAGGTTACTTTCCATAATTGGTTGGTTTTTTCTAGGTAAAATAATTTATTTATTGATGCCCAATACATTGGTCGATAGGAATATCCCATAATTATGACAATAGCAATATAATATACACTGCTCAATTCTTGATTGCTAATTAATACTTTGAAAATTTCTTTTGCCCATAATGAGGCCGTAAAAGAAAGTGAAATAAATCCTACCTGTAAAAAGAAAGTTAATGTTCGTGCTTGGTTTTCTGCGTCTGGATTTTCTTTACTGTATAGTTTCGTGTAATAAGGTCCAACTGCCATTCCAACAGCAGTTCCAAATATTTCAAAATAATTACCAATAATATATGCCATGTTATATTTTCCAATGCTGTTTATTGATATATTCAATTGATCCATCACTAAACGGTCAGAAGAGTTTAAAAGATATGTAGAATAATTATGCGGCACAGTTGGTAGAGCAATTTTAAATGCATCTTTTATAAATTTCTTTTTTAAACTTAAAATTGGATAAAGTTTTAATCCCCCTATTATTGGCCAGAAATAGGAACAGAACATAATAAAGGAACCCGCTGCTGCAGAATAGTACCATCCCATATATCCTGTTCTTAAAATAACGATACAATAATAGTTAATTAAGATTGTGGAAATACCGGCAGTAGCAGTTGTAATAAATATTCTTTGAGGTTTCTGTGCTATTTGAAAATATCTACTTCCCAAAGTGTTAATAATAGAGAACAGGTAGTTGGGAATAATAATTAATAAAGTAAGAAGCATTTTATTATCAACAGCCTCATCCGGTATAATCATATATAGGATGAAAGCATACAGAAAAATATAAAGTTGTTGCCAGAGATATAATATCCCACTATACCTTTTCCAATATAATTGCCAACGGTTTGATTTTTTAAAGAAAGAGTTGACTAATAGTACATCAAAACCTAGGGTTTGAACTCCCATTAATAAACCATTATAAGCCATTATAGTACCGTAAACACCATAATCTATAGGTGTTAAATATTTAGTAATAATAGGTAACAATAAAATGTTAGCCAGTTTTGGTATTTGCGGCCCTAAAGCATATAAAAGTGTATGGGAAAATAACTTTCTAAGCATCGTTTTCCGATAAAAGTAATTCTTGCCACCTATTAGTTTTTAAATAGAGAAGTTCATTATCAATTATCTCAGATTTATTATTTAATGATTTCTGTATAATGTTTTTCATGTCATCATAATTATTTATGAGATGCATTAATCCTGTTTGTTCTATATTATCCTGAAAAAAAGTTTCTATTCTAATTACTGGTTTATTTTCAACAATGGCATCGAGCCAAACACCTGAATGAGAGCCTGTAATTATTAGAGTTGATTGTTTAATATCTTCAAAAATGTTTTCTTCATCACTAAACGTGAGATCTATATTTTTAAAAAAATTAGAGACGATATTCTTATCAAATTTCCATAGAGGATGAAATCTTATTTTTAAATTAGAAATATTATCCAATGAATCCTTTATTATATTTTTTTCTTTAAAAAAAAATTCTGGAGTTGATAAACAATATAAAACGCCTCTAGTTTCATTTTTTTTTAGAAGTCTTTCTTTTTGAAGAACTCTTTTAATATAAGTACTATTTCCTGCGGAGTATACAAAGTTATTGGGTAGAGAGTTGTGTGATAAAAATTTGTGTTTAAAATAATCACCCCATACAATAAATTTAAAGGGTAGTGGCATTCCATCTTCATTCTCAGTTGTAGATGATTTACATTCAAGGTCAGAAATATGATATACTGTATGGTTTTTTGTAATATTACTATGCTGAACACCATAAGTTTCAGTATTTCTTAAGGCAAAGGACAATGCTCTACCGCTAGGATAAAATTCATCTTCGTAAAAAAATTTAACTTTATGATTTAGATTTTTTTTATAATTACATAACCAATAACTCATTATTAATGAGTTATTCATATTAATAAACACATTTTCAAACTCCTTTATGAGAAGGGTTGCGGGTAAAGAGATGTTATTGATTTTAATTATTTCATTGGGATCTATCCTTTTTATAGAACATAAAGATTTATAATGAATGTAAAATATTTTGATTAATGAAAATGTTTTGGGTTTGCTTTTCCAAAACAAAATAGGAACCTTATAAGCTAAAGTTGTTTTTGAATTATTCCAAAAATATAAAGGTATCTGTGATACATCTTTAGGCTCTTGTTTAGAAATAGCAATAATATTATTAAAGAATTCTTGAGTGTACTTTGTTATTTTAGCGGATAACAAAAATACTATGGGTATTTGAGTCTCTGTTAATTGGGGTTGCTTCATATTAAAAAATGAAACTATCGTTTTAATCGAAATTTTCAACAAACTCAAATAAGAATTCCTTTTTATTTTTGAAGAATTTAGTATAATAAATTCAGTATTAGCTTGATAATCATAAAAAATCTCTTGAATTACTTGTTTTGCATCTTCAAATTGAGGGGGTATTACAAAAAATAACTGATCGTAATTTTTAAAAAATGATTTGTCACTAGAAATTATTTCTTTCAGTAAAAATACTTTCATTAACCAATGGAAGTAATGTTTTTCAGAAATTCTGGTTAACCAAAATAATGGTAAATTATTAACAGAAAATGATCTAATGTGTTTTTTAGAAATATTGGTTGTAGATAGTTGTGCTACAAATGAGGTATATTGTTTTACTGCTTCATTATAAATAGAGGGGAAGTTAGGAATAGCTTCTATTGCTATGTTTGTGAAATCTAAGTTATCATTCTTTTTGCTATGGAAATCAAGATAATAATTTTCCTTATTTTCCTTAATTATAGAAGATACTTGTACAGTTTCAATTTCTCTAAACAGATTAATATATAGTATCTTGGTCATATTGTTTAATATAATAATCTCACTGAGGAATTACAATGTTGAGCTAAACTCATCTTAATAAGAAAATTATTTTTCTGCAATTATAATTAAGGTATCTGTCATGTCTAGGTTACTCAACATATTAGAATATTCAGTATCCAATTGTTCTGTTCCTAAGAAAGGCCAAGCAGCATGACCTCCTGGTTTATCTTTTGATAACCAATGGAGATGGTTAGCTAATGGGTATCTTTGTAGTCCACTAATTACTATATTTTCAAAACCACTTTCTTCTAAAAATCGAGTTATACTACTTCTTGTATGCAGTATAATGTGCTCACTCCAAAAGGTGGAAGCTTTAAATGATTCAAGATTTAAAAATGAAATTAAAAAATCTCGGGCATGTGGAATTTCAACAATTATTTTTCCTCCTTTTTTCATTTTAGAATAAATTTCTTTTAAGGTGTCAAGAGGTGTTGTAAAATGTTCTAAAACATGAAACAGTGTGACTATTTCAAAATAATCATTTGGTAATTCTGCTATTGAAGGGAGTACATTGTATCCCATTTTATTTAATTCTCTTCTAGCTGATTCTTGAGGTTCTACTGCCCATGTTTCTGTTGCTGTTGAAGACATGGCATCCAATATGCCACCAGCTCCAGTCCCAATATCCACCCATTTTTTATTGGTTATCAATTTTCCGAATTCTTTTGTTCTTCTATTGGCATCTTCACTATTAGCGTTAATAGCAGCAGCCCTGCCACCAGCTCCCCAATAAGAAAAACCGTCATTATTCTCATAGGTATTACTATCTATATGATCAGTAGAAGATAAAAATATAACGCCAGATTTTTCACATTTTAGAACAGAAACATCATCTCTATCTCTAACTTTTGGGTAATAATTTATTATACTTTCTTTATCGATTATTTTTAAATCTAACAGTGAGTCTTTGATTTTATTTTTCATAGGTTGTCTATTTTATAATATTGAGATTGAAATTTAATCTTAGGCATATTTATAAAGATGATTTTTTATTTTTTTTGTTAGAGGAACTTCACTTATATGACCTATGATTAAGCTAATTACATTTGATATAATAAAAGCAATTAAAAAGTTCAAATAAGGATTAAAAGTCTCAGAATAATGAGTATGCATAAAATCTATTATACTATAGTGGATAAGATATAATGTGAATGAATAACTAGCTCCAAGCCTAATAATTTTTGTTATGTTAACGAGGATCATTATTTTTTCACAGAGGTCCAATAAAAGTAATAAAAGTAATAAAATAATAGCTAATGTAAATGCAAAAATAGGATCATATGCATTTCTTGTAATATAGCATCTGGCAGAAGCGATTAATATCAATAAAATGAAAGATAAAATCTTAATATTGAATTTAACTTTCTGTAAAATATCATATCTTTTTAAGAAGAAAATAAGTGAACCAAAAATCCAATAAATACTTAATCCGTTCCCTCTTCCTCCTATAAGATTATAAAATGGTACAATTGAAAAAAAGGATAAAAGTATTAAGTTAATAACGTTATTTTTCTTTTTCCTATGGATGACAAGTACAATGTATCCAAAACATAGGTATATCCACCATTCCACAGCTAAAGTCCAGAATGGACGAGCTGAACCAAAACTAGTAATATTTAAGTAATTAAAAGCTGGAAAATCTTGTAACATAAAAACGTTTCCGATAAATGTTTTAATATTAAAAGCACTTTCGTATGAATAATCACCCATACTTTTGCTAATAAAATCTAATAAAATCTAATAAGAGCACAAATAAGAGGGCTGGTATAAAAGCAATATAAATTCGAGTAAATCTATCTATAAAAAAAAGTTTGAAAGTATAATTTTCTTTATTAAAAGTTGAGTATGTTATCAGAAAACAGGAAAGAATAAAAAAGATTAGCACGGCAGTATTTTGCATCCAGGGGATATTGGGTTGATGTAAAAAAGAAAATATTCCGAAGATATATATATATCATGGCCTATAACAACAGCTTGAGAACTTAATAGACGAATTAAATCTAAAATGATGGAATTACTCTCCGATAATTTATATCTGATCATGTTTTATGTGTTTTAAGGAGGATTGTTAAATGGCAGTCCATCCTCCATCTATAATTAAATTATGTCCAGTAATATATTTAGATTGGTCAGATAGAAGAAAAACTACACTGGGAGCAATATCATTTGGTGTTGCCATTCTACCTAAGGGTACTTTTTTTTCATAAGAATCAATAAAAGATTGAGGTTGATTATTTAAAACTCCACCAGGACTAACACAATTTACTCTCAGATTACTTTTGCCGTAATAAGAGGCTAAATATTTAGTTAGGCTATTAATACCTCCTTTAATAGCAGAATATGCAGCAGGCATAGTCATATTTGTTTTATCGTACACATCAAAATCTGGTCCTATAGTACCATATATGGAACTAATATTTATGAATGAACCAGTTTCTTTATTTTTCATAATTTCTAGTACTTTCTGCATACAATAAAAATATGAATTCATCTGCCAGCTTACATTTTTTTCCCAAGATTTAAAAGGGATATCTTCAAATTTTGCTCCCCAATCTTCAGTTCTTGGATAGGCATTGTTTACCCAGCCATCAATTCGGCCATAATGTTTAATAATTAAATTAATTTTTACATCTATACTTTCTGTAGAGGTAATGTCTAAATTAATTTCATTTTTATCTAATTGATCTTTACAATTGATGTCTGCATTTATTGCCGTTCCTCCTTCATTTTCAATGTGTGAAATAAAAGATTTACCTAATAAACCATTTCCTCCTGTAACAACAATTATTTTATTATCTAGCTTATTCATGTCTTAAACAATGTTTTAAAATTTTAGCTGATGCCTCAAAATTATTTTCTGTATCTATTTTTTGTTCTAATTGATTTATAAAGTACTCGAGTTGAATTTTATATAGATCAATAATAGAAAGTTCGCTTTTAAATAACTCCTTTTTTTCATTTTCTATAATTACGCCATTTATTAAATCAATTTCCCAAAGTTTATCACTAAAAACGATCTCCATTTTTCGTTTAGGAATTTTACGAAAATAATTTAACACCATATTTACATTAAAATCTTCATATTTGAAGAGATAGTTCGCAGCATCAAAAGAATCAATTTTTAGAGAAGATTTTGAATCAAGATTGCTTGTTAAACTTAAAGGGTTCCCAAATATCCAGAAGGTGTAATCAATTTCATGAAATAAATCTAAATGAACACCACCACCCATCTTTGTTTGAGTGCTGTAATTAGTTCTGTAATCAATAGTTGGTCTCCAATCAGGGAGGTAAGATCCTGAATAGATGTTCACCTCGTTAATTCTCTCGGAATTGGTTGCTAACTGTTTTTTAACATATTGTAAGCATGGGTGGAAACGTAAGACGCAAGCAACATAGCTTATAATATTTTCCTTTTTCAATAATAGATTAATTTCATCTAAATGATCCAGATTATGTGCTACAGGTTTTTCTATAAATAAAGGTATTTTAAGCGGTATTAATTCCTTAATAGTAGCAATGTGTTTGTTTGTAGGGTTAGATATAATTGCAAAATCTATATTTTTTGGAATTTCATCGAATTGGTATATGTTTTTGATGCCATCAATTAAATTAGTGCTTTTAAATCTTAAACACCAAATTTCAATAATTAAATCTATTTTTTTAAGAGCAGCAATATGTTTTTTTGCGATAGAACCGTAACCAATAATTAGAACATTCATAACTCAAAAGTCAATTTATCATTATCAACTAAAAATTGAAAAAATTCAAAATCAATAAGCTCATCAATATCAAAACAAATGTGAGGCATTTCATAAATTAAACTCTTATCATTTATAACTTTAAAGGTGCTACCATTAAAATATTCACGTTTAAAAAAGTAAAATGATGCATTTAGCTCATATACCTTTGGTGCGTTTTGTCTAGAATTAATTATACCTATATTCTTACATAAATTATAATAACCATTTTCATTTTTTTCAACCATATTAAAGTATGGATTTTTATGAGAATTATTTACTGAAAATAGATTCAGACAGTTATTGTTTGCTTTAAATACTTCAAATCCACTTTTTAAATCCTCAAGGGTTCGTAAGGGCGAACTAACATCTAAATCTAGGACGTAGTCATATTTTTTTGAATTTTCATTTTCTGTAAAGATAAGGAGGTCTTTAATTGTTTCTCCTTTTCCCACATTATCAGTAGATAGATTATCTGGTCTAATATAATTGGAAGGTAAGCCACAATTGTATGCTATATTTTTTATTTCTTTGTCTTCAGTAGATAAAGCGATGTCAAATTCGTAGATCGATGCAAATGATTTTGCAATATTAATGGTGTAAGCTATTAATGGCTGGCCATCTACCTCTTTAATATTTTTTCTGGGAACACCTTTTGATCCACCTCTTGCACATATTGTAATTAATCCTTTCATCTAATGATATAATTTAAGTACTTAATTCTTTTAGAACCTTCCTAGTTTAAGAGTGATACATTTATTAATGAATGTTTTCTGAAAGTGTTTTTTTTATAATGTTGAGTTTATCTTCAATTGAATCTTGAATTTTAACAGGTAAATTTAAACCTCTTTCGGATATCTTTTTAGAGACTTTGTTTGAAAATAAGTAAGGTTTATAAAGTGGCATATCTCCTAATGAATAGAAAAATGGTCTACTATCAATACCTTTTTTTCTTAGCCTTTCAATTATTTTATCACGATTTTGTGGTACCAAACCACAAATTAACCAGGTAACTTTATTTTTATTTTCTAAATTGATTTGCCATTTAATAAGCTCTTTATTGTTAATGGTTTTTCTATAAGAATTTTCTGTTGTACTATTTAATTCATGTATTTCAGTTATCCGCTCTAATTGAGCACACCCTATAGCTGCTTGTAAATTGGTCATTCTATAATTATACCCTAGTTCATCATGCCAATACTTTCTTTTAGGGTTCATGCCATGATCTCGTAGCATTCGCATCTTTTGATTTAATTTTTCGTTATTAGTTACGCACATTCCTCCTTCTCCTGTAGTAATTATTTTATTAGCAAAAAAAGAAAATGTTGAGATGTCACCAAACGAACCAACTTTCCCCCCCTTAAATTCGGCTCCATGTGCTTCTGCACAATCTTCAATAACATATAAATTATGTTCTTTTGCAAGCGTCATAATCTGATCCATATCGCAGGGTTGACCATAAATGTGAACAGGAATAATAGCTTTAGTTTTATCTGTAAGGGCTTTTTTAATTTCATTACAATCTATTGTCCAATCGTCTTCTTTTACATCTACAATTACAGGTGTAGCATTAGCATGAAGTACCGCATTTATTGTGGCTGCAAAAGTTAAGTCAGGAACAATTACTTCATCTCCTTCACCAACTCCCAAAGCTTTTAATGCAAGATGTATTGCAACAGTACCATTAGATGTACTTACACCATAATTAGTGCTACAATAGGTTGAAAAATCTTTTTCAAACCTATCAATGTATGCTCCTCGAGATGAAATCCATGTGGAAGAGAAGGCATCAACTAAATACTCCAATTCTTTACCGTTTAAATCAGGTTCAGAAATAGGCGTAAAATGTGTTTTATGCTTGTATTCAAAATAATCAACCAGCATATGCTTCGAATCTACAATAGGAATTATTTGAACTTTCTTGTTAATTTTATTCATTAATGCTAAAATATCTTCGCCTTCTTTTGCCACAACACTTGATTTATTATGGTATTCAGTACTTAATTTGATACTTAATTTTTTTTCTTTAAGCAACATTCTACGTAGATCTCCATCTGTAAAAACGGAGTGAAATTTACCATCTGAATTTATTAGAAACGCGATTCCAGCTGGAGCAGAATTTATGGCTTCAATGATACCAATTAAGTCTGAATCGATATTTATGATAGAATCTTTCATTTTTCTATGTGGTTTTTTACATTGGTAAATGATTCTTTAATAATATCTAAAGAATCATAAATCTCTAAGGTTATATCTTTACCTTTAAAATCTGATGGAGGTATAAAATCAAAGATTTCGGATGAAGTGGTAATTTCCTTATTTTGATCTGTTAACCCATTATTATCACTCAAATGTATATAATCTGTTTTATTTATTAGCTTGTTGAGCTCTTTTTTAAGATCTAATTGTAATACATTGCAACTTACTTTTAGATGAGCAAAATCTATTAAAGGTTTTACACCTTCTAGCAATATTTCGTTTAATGTTTCTGAAGCAGTAAATAAAAATGGATCAATTGAATTGAAGTTTTCATAATTTGTTCGAGATAAGACATTGTTTTCAATATACAAATTAACACCAAATTTATTACTTGCATTTATTAATTCGGACACCCCATTTTTAAAGCGATTAATTGCTTCGGTTCTATTAAATAGGTTTTGATTTTTAATGGAATTTCCTATCTGAGAAATGGGTATGTTAATTAGAAAACCTGCATGGAAACCAAATTTTTTTGCCCCAAGTTTATGGCTTAATTCTATTGAACTTATAAGGTGAGTTAGACTCATGTTATAAATGTCATCGTTTAAAGATGCTAGATTTAATACAAATGGTTTTTTTGGAGGGGGAAAGTAATTATGACATAAATAATTTAACTTGTATTCGTCTTTTAATTTTAATAAATCATTTACTAAATCAGGGTATGGTTTTGTGCCGCCAGATAATTCTATATTTCTAAAACCATTTCTTGCTAATTCAAGTACACTATCCTTAATTTTATTAGCCTTAACGCATGAGCTAGAAATGTAAATCATTTTATTTTTCTTGCGGGATTACCTACATAAGTGCCTGCTTCCATAATGTCTGTTATTACAACACTTCCAGCGCCAATAGTAACATCACTTACTATTTTTAGTTTATCTATTATTGTGGCGTTAGCCCCAACAAATACGCAATCTCCAATTTCAACTCTCCCTGATATAACAGTCCCGATGCTTATGTGGCAGTGCGAACCAATTTTAGATTCATGTTCAATTATGCAGCAAGAATTGATAATGTTATTATTTCCAATTTCAGTTTCTCCATTAATAAAAACATTTGGGAATATTTGATTACTATCTCCAATTTTAGAGGAGGGACATATAATACTGCTCTTATGAATCAAAGAGTCTATTTTTAAATTTATGTTATTTGAGTTATATAAGTTTGCTCTTGTTTTATTATCTCCAATTGCTAATACTAGCTTATTATTTCCAGGTAAATCTTCAATTTTTCCTTTAAGTGTTACTTGAGAAATTATTTCATTCGAATTGATATTATATGAATCATCGTAAATTCCAATAAAATTATATTGATCTTTAAATGAGGAAATAATACTTCTGGTATGCCCCCCAGCACCGATAATATTTAAGTCTATTTTAGTCAATTAATTCGTCAGTTAAGTAATTTTTTTTTGCAATTTTTCCGATATAATCTAAGCCATGAATAGCACTAACTCCATTTCCTCCTGCCCGTTTAGCAACTATGTTGGTTGTAGAAAATACCTCCCCTTGAATTATTTCTTTTGATGCAACAAGTGATTTTTGCAGTGATTTTTTATTAGAAATTTCTCCAGGTGTAATTCTTTTCATTGAATTAGATAAGAATTGCTCGCAACGCCTTATTTCTTTTACAAAACTTTTTAATTCGCTTGGAGATAAAGATGCAGAGTGATCTGGACCATTAGCAGATTTATCTATAGTAAAATGTTTTTCCACAACTTTGGCTCCTAATGGCAAAGAATAAATAGCTGCACCAAGGCCAACAGAATGGTCTGAATACCCGAGTAAACAACCGTAACGTTCTTTATATTGATTTAATACCAATAGGTCAGCTTCATTGTCACTAATAGGGTAATTAGCTGTGCATTGTAATAGTATTAATTTAAGATTAATCTCTTTAAATATTTTAACAGCTTTATCTACTTCTTCAATATCACACATCCCTGTAGAAAGGAAAACAGGCTTATTTGTTTGAGCAATTTTTTTCAAAAATAAAAGATTAGTAGTATCCGTTGAAGCAATTTTATAGGCAGGGATATCAATGCTTTCTAATTCTTTTAAACTTTCTTCGTCAAAAGGTGTTATTAGAAACAAAATCCCCTTACTCTCACAATAAGATTTCAATTCAATATAAGCATCTAGGTTCAGTTCTAATTTTCGGAGCATAGAAGCCTGACTATCTTCATTTTTTGTATTTTGAATTTGATAATCAGCTTTTTTTACGGTATTTAATATGAGTTTATCAGTCCTAAATGCTTGAAATTTTACAGCGTCCACCTGGGCTTCAGCTGCAATATCAACTAATTTTTTTGCCAACTCAACATCTCCACCATGATTAACACCAGCCTCAGCAATTATGAATGTTTTACCCTTTTCAGAGATTAACCTTCCGTCAATATATATTTCCTTGTAAAACTCCATTAATCAGTTTTTTATATTCTTAATGTTAATTACTAACGTAGCCCATTAATTTAATAAGTGATATAAAACAAATGCTTTAACTTGATAACCTTCATCAATTAGTTTTTCAACTAGATGGCTACCGATGAAACCATCAGCTCCAGTAACTAAAATGTTTTTATTCTTTAAAATCATATTATTTTTTTCTTCTTAAGAAAGACTTTTTCTTTGGTTTATTAGCTTCTTCATCATAATAACCATAACCATAACCATAACCATAACCATAGCCATAGCTATATCCACCGTAACCAATTCGTTCTTGTTCTATATCATTCACTACAATACCACACTTGTTTTTAAAAGGTTGAAGCTCTTCATTTATCTTTTTAAGATTAGATAATGAGGTGTATTTTTGTCGAATTATTAATAGTATCACATCGGAATAGTCAATTAAAATACGAGCATCAGTAACTAATCCAATGGGAGAAGTATCCAATATTATGCGTTCGTATTTTCCTTTTAGTTCATTAAGCAATGTCGAAAATTCACTTGAAGATAGTAATTCTGATGGATTGGGCGGAATAGGTCCAGATGTTATTAAATCTAAGTTTTCATTCTCTGTTTTTTGAGTAGCTTCAGCAACACTACATTTTCCTATTAATAAAGTGCTTACACCTATATTATTAGATACACCAAAATCATCGTAAATACGTGGTTTACGTAAATCCGCCCCAATTAAAATTGTTTTTTTTCCTAGTAAAGCATAAGATAGGGCAATATTCATTGAACAAAATGTTTTTCCTTCTCCACTTACTGAAGAGGTTAACATTATTACTTTAGAGGAATCTCCTTTAGAAAAATATTGAATATATGTTCTTATGGTTCTAAATGCTTCAGATAACAATGATTTAGGTTTGTCTAACAAGATTAAATTACTGTCTTCTTTATTGTGGCCTATATTACCAATAATGGGAATATCTGTTAAACGAGTTACGTCATTTTTATCTATAATTTTGCTGTAAGATAGTTCAATTAATACAATTATTAAAATAGATAAAAAAATGGATATAAAAGTATATTTGAAATAAATAGAACTATTAGATACACTAGTTTTACGCACTCGATATGGTGTAGCATAATCTATAATTACAGCCTTGGCTATGCTTGCAGCTTTTGCAATTCCAGCATCTTGTCTTTTATTTAACAAGAAAGTGTATAAATTGTTTTGAATGGTGTAATTTCTTAATGCTATTGCATAACCTCTTTCTGAATTAGGAACTTCTAATATTTTTTCCTCCAAAAATTTCAGTTGAGTTTTAATAATTAAAAAATCGTTTTCACTTTTATTTTTCAAAGAAATTAGGTTGGCAGTAAGAATTGATTTTGCTATGTTAATTTCATTTAGCAAGAGCAACATTGAAGTGCTTTCTTCTTTTACTTGAAACTTCATTTCTTCTCTTAAATTATATTTACTAATTAATTTAACCATTAAATCATATAGAACACTTGTTCTTGTAATGAAGTAAGGAATAACAATTCCTTTTGCATCATTATTTTCAGTAATATACTTTATAGTATTTTCAGAGAAAGAAATGGTAAATTCTAACTCCAGTTTCTTTTTTTCTAATTCTGTTATTTGAGATATGATATTTTCGCCATTTACATCAATTCGTTTTAAGTTACTTAAATCTTTAAACTCTTTTAATTTAGCTTCTGCATTTATTAATGAGTCAGTAATATATTTTAGTTGTTCGTTAACAAACGCTAAGGTTTTTGTACCCTCTTGGTTTCCTTCATCTAAACCATATTGAATGAAGTTTTCCATAATGGAATTAGTAATATCAATTTCTTTGGAAGGAACCGTACTTGATAATGAAATGATTAGGATGGAAGATTCTTGATCTAAATCCACACTAATTTGTGTTGATTCTTGATAGAATTTTGCTAAACCATCTATGTTTTGGCATTGAAATTCAAACGTTTTATCTGATATTCCCTCATATTTTTTATTCAGATGAATTGTTGCGGTATTATTTAAAAGATTGATTTTCTGATTAAATTTGTAAACACTTCCTTTATCTTTTTCAAAACCATCTAAAGAAATTTTATAGCTATTTTCGTCTATTACTTTTAATGAAAAAATTGAGCCATAAATTCCGTTATCAATTAAGGTGTCTAAGGTTATTGTAAATGGTTTGTCGTGATATAACTCGGTTCTTCTAACTTTTCCAATGTCGTAATAATTAAATTGTAATTGAGGTAGGTCTCTTATAACATTTTGCATCAATGGAAAAGATTTAATAACACCAATATTATTTTTAATGTTACTTCGCTGATTAACGACTTCCATTCCTGGTAAAAAGTTATCTGCACCATAGCCTTTCCACTCTTCTTTTACTAAAACCCTACCATTAACGTTGAATGTTGGTACATTGTATCGAGCATTGTAAAAGCTAAAAGATAACCCAAGAATTAGCCCTATAACAAGAATATACCAAAGTCGAAGTCCTTTAAAAAAATAGACTTTAAATTGTTCAACATTTAATCCAAAATTTTCAGCACTACTCATACCTTTTCATTAATTGCCGACAAATATCTATTTTATATTTAGATTTTTGCCATTGGGGGTACATTATTTCTATTAAAATTAAAAGCCTTCAACCTATATAAATAATATTCATGAATCCAAATTGGATTTTACTCAAATGAATAGCGTTTTATATGGGGCATTATTACGATTTGTAATTTAAAAAGGTTGGTTCATGCTCAACCCTTTTTTTATTACTTACCCATATTAGGGTTCTTATGGAGTATAGAATTTATTTATGGACATTTAATTGCTATTGAATTATATTATATATTTTAGCCAAAAATTATAATTACATGAATGAAAGCTAATAGATTTATAATTATTTTTTTATTAAAAGCGATTGGAGTATATGCCTCTTGGTATGTTATTTACGATTTGTGGCTAAAAAAGGTTGGTACATTAGATAATTGGATTGTTGATAGCATAGTTTATTTTTCTTCAAAAATTTTAACATCATTTAATTACATGATATATGTTGATAATCAAACTATAGGAATATATGATGCTGCATCAAATGTATTTGTAGGTACTGGTTGTAATGGCTTAGAAATGATGGTTTTATTTGTTGGATTTGTATTGATTTTTGACGGCAGTTGGAAACATAAAATTTGGTTTATTCCTGCAGGAATAATTATCCTTCATATTTTAAATATTGCAAGAGTCTTATCGCTTATTTTTATCGGAAAATATTTTACGTTGGAATTGTTAGAGTTTAATCACAAATATACTTTCACGATTATTTTGTACGTTATAACGTTTTTCGGATGGATGATTTGGGTGAAATATTTTTCGCAAACAAATTCAAACATAAAAAAAGATGTTAAATCGAAATAAAATAGTAGTCATTTTATGTTTTCTACTATTACTATTATCTGTTTATATTAAAGAAATCTTATCGTTAGAAATTAATTCACTTATAGCTGGAGGTAATAAGTTTAGTAAAGTAGGTGTTTTAAAAGAGTTGTCTACAAATGAATTAGTTAAATGGAAATGGCTTGTATCTATCTTTTTTACAATAGTAATTAGCATTCTTACATTATTGTCTTTCCATTTTTGGTTTAAAAATATAACTTACACCAAAATGGTAGCTAAATTATATTTAATAGTATTGTGTCTTGTTATTTTTATAGGGGGAGCTGGATTTTTAACCATTGGTTTTAGTGAGGTGTACCCATTACTGAGAAGGGTTTTTGGAATAATTCATTCTCCAATACCTTTTTTTATTCTTTTTGTATTGTTTTATTGGAAGGAGAAAGAAGAATTATAAAAAAACAACCAAATTGTATTTTAATACGTATAGATGATACAAATTTATCTTAATAAAGATAGATAACTTCAAATATTTATTACATTTGCATCAAATTATGAATAAGATTAAATACATATTGCCTTTACTTATTTTAGGGTTATTAATAACTGTTCCTTGTGTTGATGTTCTAGCTGGAGGGCCTCCTTGTTGCCCTGTACAAACCCCACCATTGGCATGTGATGGTATTTTGCCTCCATGCCCTCAAATCCCTTTAGATGGAGGTTTAAGCGCTCTATTAGTCGCTGGAGTTGCTTATGGAGCTAAAAAGATTTTTGGAAAATCAAAATCATAAATTACGTGTAATTTTTCCTTTCATCACTTATTCAAATTGTTGAAAATTTCTTTTTTTCATTTCTTTTCCTTTTCCATAAGGAATAGTTTTATCTTTGTTGCTCTCTAAAAAAATAGATTATGGGTGCTGATAAAGAAATATTCGATTTAATTGCTGAAGAAGCTATTAGACAAAAAGAAGGTGTAGAATTAATTGCCTCTGAAAATTACGTTAGTGATGATGTAATGGAAGCGATGGGTAGTGTTTTAACCAATAAATATGCTGAAGGATTGCCCTTTAAACGATATTATGGTGGTTGTGAAGTTGTTGATGAAATAGAAGATCTTACCAGAGAAAGAGCAAAACAATTATTTAATGCTGAGTGGGTAAATGTTCAGCCTCATTCTGGAGCACAAGCAAATGCTGCAGTAATGTTAGGTGTTTTAAACCCTGGAGATAAAATTTTAGGATTTGATTTGTCTCATGGTGGCCATTTAACACATGGTTCTCCAGTAAACTTTTCAGGAAAACTATATAAAACAAGCTTTTACGGAGTAAGTAAAGAAACAGGAACGGTTGATTATGATGCAATGGAAGAGGTTGCTTTAAAAGAAAAACCTCAATTAATTATTGCTGGAGCATCAGCCTATTCTCGCGATTGGGATTATGCTAGAATGAGAGCTTTGGCTGATAAAGTAGGAGCTTTATTATTGGCAGATATATCCCATCCATCAGGATTAATTGCAAGAGGGTTATTAAATGACCCAATGCCTCATTGTCATATTATAACTACTACAACACACAAAACATTGCGTGGACCAAGAGGCGGAATGATTATGATGGGGAAGGATTTTGAAAACCCAATGGGACATAAAACCATGAAAGGCGTGACTAAAATGATGAGTCAAGTGTTAGATGGAGCTGTTTTCCCAGGAACACAAGGAGGACCATTAGAACATGTTATTGCCGCTAAAGGAGTTGCTTTTAAAGAAGCAATGACTGATGAGTATATGGATTACTGTATTCAGGTAATGAAAAATGCCAAAGTAATGGCTGACGAATTGGTGAAGAGAGGTTACGGAGTTATTTCTGGAGGAACAGATAACCATTGTATGTTAATTGATTTAAGATCTAAAGATATTACAGGTAAAGAAGCAGAAAACTTATTAGTAACTGCAGATATTACGGTAAACAAAAACATGGTTCCTTTTGATGAAAGATCACCATTTGTAACTTCAGGAATAAGAGTTGGAACTGCAGCAATTACAACAAGAGGAGTTAAAGAAGAAGAAATAATTAAGATTGTAGAATTTATAGATAGAGTAATTACGAACAGAGATAACGAAGAAGTTATTGATGAGGTAAGAACAGAAATAAATGAAATGATGAATAAGTATCCATTGTTTCAATTATCACCAAATACGGTAGAACAATGATAAAAGCAAACGATAAAAACATTAAAACTTGGTTGGAAGTTCCTGAAAATTCAGATTTTCCAATTCAAAATATCCCTTTTGGAATAGCGAAAGCTAATAATGAAATTTTTGTAGCATCAAGAATAGGAGATACTGTAATCAATTTGTATAAACTATCCCAAATGGGTTGTTTTAATAATATTGATGCCGAGTTTTTTAATGAAGACAAGTTAAATGACTTCATGTTATTAGGAAAACAAGCAACAAGAGATGTGAGAAACGAAATTTCTGATGTTTTTAATGTTGAGAATGAAGCTAAAAAAGCTGAATTACAAGATGTTTTAGTTAATGTGAATGAAGTAGAAATGCTACTGCCAATACAAGTTGGTGATTACACCGATTTTTACTCGAGTGAGCAACATGCATATAATGTAGGTTGTTTATTTAGAGATCCTGATAATGCATTAATGCCAAACTGGAAACATATCCCTGTTGGTTATCATGGTAGAGCAAGTTCTATTGTGCCATCTGGTTTATCATTTCACCGACCAAAAGGACAAAAGAAACCACCTACAGAAGAAGTTCCTGTTTTTGGACAGTCTAATTTATTAGATTTCGAATTAGAAACAGCATTTTTTACTTATGAAGGTAAGCCTTTAGGAGATTCAATTTCTACTGAAGAAGCAGATGATTATATTTTCGGAATGGCATTGTTTAATGATTGGAGCGCAAGAGATATTCAAGGGTGGGAATATGTGCCTTTAGGTCCATTCTTAGGAAAAAGCTTTGCTTCTCATTTATCATGTTGGATAGTTACTTTAGATGCACTAGAGCCATTTAGAACTGCCGGACCAATTCAAGATCCAAAAGTGTTACCATACTTAGAATATGCTGGAGATAAACACATTGATATTAATTTAGAAGTGTTAATTCAACCAGAAGGAAGTGAAGAAACATCTGTATGTAAATCGAATTACAAATACATGTATTGGAACATGAACCAACAATTGGCTCACCATTCAATAAATGGATGTAATATTAATGTAGGAGATTGTATGGGGTCAGGAACTATTTCTGGACCAGCAGAAGGAGAGTTTGGTTCTATGTTAGAAATTAGCTGGAAAGGATCTAAGACTATTCCTATGAAAGATGGAACAGAACGTAAATTCATTAATGATAATGATACTGTTATTATGAGAGGTTATGCTCAGAAAAATGGTGTGAGAATTGGGTTTGGAGAGGTAAGTGCTAAAGTACTTCCTGCTAAATAATACCAATTTAATTTCAAAACACCCAACAATGGTTTTTGTATAATGCCGATAGATAATCAAAGCCAGAGAATGAGAGTAGCGAAATTATAGGGCATTTTGATTACAAATTGGTATAACTTAATAATTTTGTCATTCAGAGCGATATTTTGTCCAAACTTTTGTTTGATAACAAAATGAAGCGTGGAATCTTATTATTGAAAATAAATTTCAAACAGCTTTTGCTCGTTCCGCAAAACATATTCAGAATGACCCTAAACATAAAAAAAGCCTATTGATATTATCAATAGGCTTTTTTTATGCTGTAATATTTTTAAAAACCACCTAAACCTTGTAGTAATCCTCCTCCAATTACTGCGGCAAAAAAGACCACATAAATAATTAGGATAACAATATAAAGACTTGATAAACAGAGTCCTACTATGGCACAAACTTTTCCTGCTTTTACGTTTTTATATGATCCTTCTGTATAGGTTTCAGGCGAAGCCATATACAATTTAATTGCTTTATTCGCCATTATTAAACCTATAATACCTAATGTTATTCCAATAATACCATAACACAAGCAAAATACGATTGATAATATACCTAATACTAATGCTCCAACAGAATTTGGTAATGATTGTTGAGTTTGCATCCCTGAATCTAAAGGTTGTTCTTCCATAATAAAGTTTAATTAAAAAGGCCCTAATAATATTGTTAGAGTTTCAAATATAGTTATAAAAAAACTCCGAATGAATCATTCGGAGTTTTTAATAATTTGATATCTATAAATTAAGCTGTCATGTGTTTTTTGTTAACAAAGTACATTGCTATAAATGCACCACTAATGATAATCCCAACAATATTCAACATAAAACCAGTATAAATAATACTCATAATAACAGAAACAGCTGTAGCTCCAGCGTAAATCATAAAACCTGATTCTTTTAAATTCCACATTTTAAGTACTCCGATAAGGGCTACTATTGTAGCTAAAAATCCTACAACTATATTTGCCCACATCATGCCAACGCTTGGTCCAGCAACCGCTGCCATTGCATCACCCATACTTTCCATCCCTTCCATACCCTCTAGTCCTTCCAGTGCAGTACCAGCAATAGCACTAGCAGCACTCGCAACACCTATAAGGGTTACATATCCTAATATTGCAAACCCTGCAGCAATAAAAGATAAAATACATAATACGGTTAAAAATACAGGTCTTTTTCCTGCTTCTGCAGTTGATCCTGTGTCTGTAGTTTCTTCACTCATAATTTTAAAGTTTTTAGTTAAATATTTAATTAGTTAAAGACCAATATAGAAAGATAAATGGAACAAGCCAAATCTTATCGAAGGATAATTGTTAACAATCTATATAAAAAGGTTACTTGTCGAATAATTTAATTAAGAGCAGTACTGGGAAACCAAGAGACAGTTAAGGGTGTTAATAAGTTGAAATAAATACATCATTGCGAGTGTCGTGTGAGAGTAAAAAGGGGGAAACCTTACCAGAATAAGATTGCTTCATTTCTCACAATTACGTGAAATCACCTTACTTACTCCAAGCATTAAAATTATCAGAAAAAGTATCTTCCTTTATAATGGTATAAGTCTTAAAATAAACACCATCATGGGCTTTTAGTTTAATCTTTTCTATAACACCTAACTCTCTTTTTAAAGAGAGAGCTTGTTCATCATCTTTGAAATAAGCAGACCATTTGCTAAAATCATTATTAATTTTAATTCCGTTAATAGCAATTATTTCGTCATTAATAGAAATTCCATTCTCTTCTGCTATTGAATTTGGATAAATAGAATCAATCAAACATTTATTTTTTTCATATCTGACTTTAAGACCTAGCTGTGCTTCATTAAAATTGGTTGCAGGCCCTACCTGTAAACCACATCCAAGATAGTTTAATGCTGATTTTAATTGCTCAGTATAATCTGAATTACCATGTAAAAAATCATCATAAATAGCATCATAAGAAACACCTGAAACTTGTTCAACAACGTTTTTGTAATCTTGGTCAGAAACCCCTTTTCCTTGTTTAGCAAAATCATTATATAATACTTTCATTACATCATTTAATGATTTTTTATTGGAGGTGTTTTTGAGAATAAAAACATCAGTCATAAAAGCAACTAATGCTCCTTCTGTGTAAATAGAGCCTTTTCTGCCAGGAATTCCTTTTACATAGCCATCTAACCAAGTATCAAAAGAGGATTGAGCAACAGAATAATTGTTTACTCCAAAATTGTTAAAGTGTCTCTCTAAAAGTTGATTAAAAGTTTTGGCGTATTCATCCCAATTAAAAACTCTAGAACTTAATAAAAATTTATCCCCAAAATAAGTGGTCACACCCTCATCTAAATAACCTAATTCAGTATAATTTTCTTTACTGTAATCATAAGGTAACATTTCTATTGGTCTAATTTGTTTTACATTCCAAGTATGATATAATTCATGAGAACTAATACCTAATAATTCATTGTACCAGCCTTCTTTTTTCATAATATCATAAGAAGGACCTAAAGAAATAACGGTAGAATTATAATGTTCTACTCCATGATAAGTTCGGTGAGTTAGTATTTGAAAGATAAAATGATATTCATCTACAGGAAAGTCTCCAAATTTTTCTATTTGTGCTTTACTAAATTTTCTAAAATCTGTTTCTAATAATTTCCAGTCTGGTTTGCATTCGCCCTGGAACCACAAATGAAATTTAACTCCACTTTCATTGTATGTATGATGTTGTAAGCTATTACTAGCAATTAAAGGACAATCTACTAATTCGTGAAAATCAGAACACTCAAATTTATGTTTAGATGTTTCTTTTAATCCAGAAGCAACTTTATAATCATTTGGAATTTGAAGTTCCAATTCACATCTTTCATCCATTCTATTCGGAACATATAAAAAACAATTAACCCCGTTTATATATAACTGTTTATCATCTAAATAAGATGACCCAGCATTAATTTCATTAGCAAAATAGTTATATTTAACATGAATTGTTTCGCTTCCATTGGTTTCTACTTCCCATAAATCTTTCGTTATTTTTTTTGAGGGAAGTGTTTTTCCGTTTTCATTAAAAGCTTCCCATTTCTGAACGTTCTTCGCAAAATTTCCTAATTGATATCTCCCTGGTCGCCAAGCAGGCAATTGAATTTCTAATTTATCTGTTGCAACATTATCAACAATAAATTCAATATCAATATAATGATTGTTAGGCTTTTGGTAAGAAACGATGTATTTCATAGTAAGTTAGAATGTTTATAAAGTCAAAAGTATAAAGAAATTTTAAAGAAGAAAGACTTGCTGTTTTTAGTAGTTCATTTGTATTCAAATAGTATTGATGACAAGAACTTTTTTTAAAAAACTAATTAATCATATTGATTTTTAAAACTTTTGACTTTATAACTTTACACTTGATAAACTTTCTACTTTAAAACTTTATAAACTTTCTACTTTTTAACTAAATTCGCATCTTATAATTAGATTCAAATAAAAATTTATAGATATGAGTTACGATGTTATTGTTGTAGGAAGTGGACCTGGAGGATATGTTACTGCTATTAGAGCTTCTCAATTAGGATTGAAAACAGCTGTTGTTGAAAGATCTGAATTAGGTGGTATTTGCTTAAATTGGGGGTGTATCCCTACAAAAGCATTACTGAAAAGTGCTAATGTTTTTGAATACATCAACCACGCTGCGGATTATGGTATTAACATTAAAGGAGCTGATGCAGATTTTCCTGCTATCGTAAAAAGAAGTAGAGATGTAGCTAATGGGATGAGTACAGGTATCCAATTCTTAATGAAAAAGAATAAGATAGATGTTATTGCTGGAACAGGAAAAGTTAAAGCAGGAAAGAAAATTGATGTTACTGATGCTGACGGAAAAGTAACGGAATATGCTGCTAAAAATATTGTTATCGCAACAGGAGCAAGATCGAAAGAGTTGCCTTTTTTACCAATAGATGGAAAAAAGATAATAGGATATAGAGAAGCGTTGGTTTTACCTAAATTACCTAAAAAAATGGTAGTTGTAGGTTCAGGAGCTATTGGTGTTGAATTTGCCTATTTTTATAATGCAATGGGAGTTGACGTAACAATAGTAGAGTTTCTGGATAGTTTAGTTCCAATTGAAGATGTTGATGTTTCTAAGCAATTAGGTCGTTCTTTCAAAAAATCTGGAATTAAAGTAATGGTTAAATCTTCTGTTAAGAGTGTAGATACTTCTGGTGCAGGATGTAAAGTTGTAATTGAAACAAAGAAAGGAAAAGAAACAGTAGAATGTGATGTAGTACTTTCGGCAGTTGGAATTAAATCAAATATTGAAAATATTGGTTTAGAAGATGTTGGTATTGCTACAGATGCAGATAAGATTTTAGTAAATGATTATTACCAAACAAACATTCCTGGTTATTATGCTATTGGTGATGTGGTTCCTGGACCAGCTTTAGCACATGTTGCTTCTGCCGAAGGAATTATTTGTGTAGAGAAAATTTCTGGAATGGATGTAGATCCATTAGATTATGGGAATATTCCAGGATGTACTTATTGTGCACCAGAAGTTGCTTCTGTAGGAATGACTGAAGCTGCAGCTAAAGAAGCTGGTTTCGATGTTAAGATTGGTAAATTTCCTTTCTCTGCATCTGGTAAAGCTAGTGCTGCAGGACATAAAGATGGTTTTGTAAAATTAATATTTGATGCTAAATATGGAGAACTTTTAGGGGGTCATATGATAGGGGCAAACGTTACTGAAATGATTGCTGAGATTGTAGCCATCAGAAAATTAGAAACGACTGGTCATGAATTAATTAAAACAGTTCACCCTCACCCAACAATGAGTGAAGCCATTATGGAAGCTGCTGCTGCTGCATATGATGAGGTAATACACATGTAATAGCAGCCCGATATATAAATTATGAGTAGTTTACTCATAAAAAATAAAATCCCTCTTCAATTTTGAAGAGGGATTTATTGTTTACTTTACAAGCTCATAAAAATTAAGCGTACAATAAATTTATGTGTGGAATTGTAGGGATAGTATCTTCTAATGAGAAAGAGTTAGCTAAAATTGCTACAGCTACACGTACGCTCTCTAAAAGAGGACCAGACAATAGAAGTACTGCCAAATTCGAAAATTTATCACTTGGTCATGCACGTCTTTCTATTATTGATACCTCAGTAGCAGCCAACCAGCCATTTACAGATGCAACAGAAAGATATACCATTGTTTATAATGGAGAGGTTTACAATTATCAAGAATTAAAAGAGGAGTTAATTACTGATGAAATAGTATTTAAAACCAATTCAGATACTGAAGTTTTATTACAACTTTACATTAAATATGGAGCAGAATGTTTGCAGAAATTAAATGGTTTTTTCGCTTTTGCTGTCTTCGATAAAAAAGACAATTCTCTTTTTATTGCTCGCGATAGAATGGGAATAAAACCTTTACTCTATTATTTTGATGGAGAGCAATTTATTTTTGCATCCGAACTTAAAGCCATTTTAACTTTTAATATTAAAAAAGATATTGATAAAGTTAGTTTGTTTAATTATTTACAGTTTAATTATATTCCTACTCATAATTCAATAATAGAAAGAGTTAAAAAGTTAAAACCTGGCCATTTTATTTCAATTAAAAACGTTAATAAGTTAAGTAAAGAGATAGAAGAGGAAACCTATTATGAAATTCCTTTTAACACCGAAGCTACTATGCAAACGAATGCAATGAATTACGATAAAGCACAAGAAATGCTTCGTAATTTATTAGACGATTCAGTTAAAAAGAGATTAGTTTCTGATGTTCCAGTTGGTACATTTTTAAGTGGAGGAGTAGATTCTTCTATTATCAGTTTATTAGCAAAAAAACACAAATCAGATTTACAAACATTTTCTATTGGATTTAAGGATGAACCATTTTTTGATGAAACAATTTATGCAAACGCTGTTGCAAAAAAAATAGGGACACAACATCATGTATTTTCGTTAACCAATAATGATTTGTATGAAGACTTGAATAATATTCTTGATTATTTGGATGAGCCTTTTGCCGATTCATCAGCAATTGCGGTTTATTTATTAAGTAAACGTACAAAAGAACACGTAACTGTTGCTTTATCTGGTGATGGTGCTGATGAAATGTTTTCTGGCTATAATAAACACATGGCAGAATACAAATCTCGTCATCCAGGAATTAAAGAATCGATGGTGAAAATGGGTTATCCTCTATGGAGGAACTTACCGAAATCAAGAGGCTCAAAAATTACCAACATTAACAGACAGTTATATAAGTTTAGCCTAGGATCAAAACTAACAAACAAAGCAAGATACTGGAAATGGGCATCCATAATTAATGAAGAGCAAGCGAACTATTTGTTAAAAGAAGAATTAATTTTTAATCCTCAACGATTAAGTGATACAGCATTTGAATACAAAAAAAGAAAAGAAGAGCTACTAAAGAATATTAGAAGAGATGGAAATATCAATGATGTATTGTATACGGATATGAAAATGGTATTGACTAATGATATGCTTCGTAAAGTGGATGCGATGAGTATGGCAAATAGCTTGGAGGTGAGAACGCCATTTTTGGACCATCGACTAGTGAATTTTGCTTTTTCCCTACCAGTTCCGTTTAAGATTAACCAAGACATGAAGAAAAAAATTCTTCAGGATGCATTTAGGGATGAATTGCCCGAAGAAATTTATAAAAGACCAAAACACGGTTTTGAAGTGCCTTTATTAAGTTGGTTTAGGAATGAATTACGCTCAACAATAGAAAATGATTTATTAGACGATGATTTTATTGAAGAGCAAGGTATATTTAATGTTGCAGCAACAAGAGCGTTAAAAAAACAATTGTTTTCTAATGATCCAGAAGATGCACAAGCAACCATTTGGGCATTAATCGTATTTAATACTTGGTGGAAAAAATATTTACAAAACTAGTGGAGGGAAAAAAGAAAATAAAAGTATTACGTATAATTAATCGTTTTAATTTAGGAGGACCAACCTTTAATGCAGCCTATTTAACTAAATATTTAGGTCCAGAATTTGAGACCTTATTGATTGGAGGCCTTAAGTATGAAGAAGAAGAAAGTTCAGAGTTTATTTTAGAAAAGCTAGGGATAAAACCTGTTGTAATTCCTGAAATGAAGCGAAGTATAAGCTTTAAAAATGATAGGGTAGCGTATCAAAAAATCAAGAAAATAATAAAGGAATATCAACCAGATATTGTGCATACGCACGCTTCAAAAGCTGGAACACTTGGTCGTTTAGCTGCAGCAAAATGTAAAGTTCCAGTTATCATACATACCTTTCATGGGCATGTTTTTCATTCTTATTTTGGAAAAACAAAGACATTGTTTTATAAAACAATAGAGAGATGGTTGGCTAAAAAATCCACCAAAATAATTGCGATAAGCGAAATTCAAAAAGAAGAATTGTGGAAACAACACAAAATTTGTAAAAAAGATAAATTAGCAGTTATACCTTTAGGTTTTGATTTAGACCGGTTTCAAGAAAATATTGAAGAAAAAAGAAAATCTTTTAGATTAAAATATAAGATTACAGATGATGAAATAGCTATTGGTATCATTGGAAGGCTGGTTCCGATAAAAAATCACCAACTATTTATTAATGCCATCAATAAGATTAAAAATAAAACGTCTAAAAAAATACGAGCATTTATTATTGGAGATGGAGAAGAAAAGGAGCAACTAATTCAGTTGTTAAAACGTATTGGACTTGATTATGTAGAATGGAGTAAAAATCAAGAATCGGCAACAGTTACATTAACCTCTTGGATTAAAGAGATAGATTGGGCAAATGCAGGGTTAGATATTATTGCTTTAACTTCTCTTAATGAAGGTACTCCTGTTAGTTTAATTGAGGCTCAAGCTTCAAATAAGCCAATAGTGACAACAAATGTTGGAGGAGTAGGAAATATAGTTTTAAAAGATGAAACAGCTTTTATTACTGAAACAAGCAATTTAGATGAGTTTTCAGATGCAGTTTTAAAATTAATTGAAGATGACGAATTAAGGAAAGTAATGGGAGAAAAAGGATGGGGTTTTGTAAAAAAGGAATTTCATTACTCCCGTTTGGTTAATGATATGGAACGTCTTTATTTGTCTTTAATCAAACAATAACTAAAAAGAAGTGTTTTTTCCGTAGATTTTAATAGATTTGTTGGATTCTAAATAAATAGAATAATGATGTTGAAAAAAATAAAAAATGTAGCGTTATTGTTAGTAATAACGTCATTGTTTGCATGTAATTATAATTCAAATGTGATGCTCAAAACGGGTAAGAATTATTCTTATGATACACACCCTTCAAACGAATCATCAGAATATGTTGTTTCTGTAAGCGATATTTTGGAATTTAAACTTTATACAAATGATGGTAGTATGTTGGTGGATTTTACAGCTATAAAAGATCAGCCTGTTGGGGCTAATAGTGGTGCTAGATTTAAGTATATAATTGAGTCTGATGGGATGGCGAAACTACCTGTATTAGGAAGGGTTGAGTTAAAAGGTAAAACTATTAGAGAAGTTGAAAAAATACTAGAAGAAGAATACACAAAGTTTTACATTAAGCCTTTTGTGCAAGCTGAGATTACTAATAAAAGAGTTACTGTGTTCCCAGGTGGGAGTGGTAAGGCTCAAATATTACCTTTAGTCAATAATAACATGAAATTGTTAGAAGCTCTAGGGGCGGTAGGAGGACTAACTGAGCTAGCTAAGGCAAGAAGGATTAAATTGATAAGAGGAGATTTAAAAGATCCTAAAGTTTATTTATTTGATTTATCTACAATAGAAGGCATTAAGCAGACTGATTTTGTTTTACAGGCAAATGATATTATCTATATAGAACCACGAACTGAAATTGTACAAAAAGTAATTAGAGATATTGCTCCTATAGTAAGTTTATTAGCTAGTACAATAACATTGTTTTTTGTAATTAACAATATTAATACTAACTAGATTTAATAATGGAAGAAAACACTTCTTCAAATAATTTAAACGAGGAAAGAGCAAGAAAACGATCAAATTTAAATACAGAATCTGATCCAATACTGTTTTTTCATTTACTCAAGCGAAACCTATTATTGTTTGCAGTAATAATAATTTGTTGTTTACTTGTCTCTTTAGTTTATTTAAGATATACAGCCCCAGTATATGAAGCTAAATTAGTTTATCAAGTAAATTCATTGAATACAGCCAGTAGTGTGTTAAATGTTGGAGGAGGGTTTAAAGAGTCAAATAGCTTAGCAAAAGATGTTGAAATTTTAAGATCCAAACTTTTGTTTAAAAGGGCTCTACGGAAAATTCCAATCGATGTTAGTTATTATAATCAAGGAGAAATTTTAACAAATGAATTATACCGATCTTCTCCAATAAAGGTTGAGCATCAAGTTAAAGATTCATCAATTTTAGGGCAACATTTTTATGTGAAATTTATTGATACACATAAATTTGAATTAGTTGTAAATAAACTTGTTCTTGGAGAATATCAAACAAATACCACAATTCATCTCCCAAAAGTAGATTTAAAAATTACGCTATTAAGAAAAGAAAATTATGAAATCCTTAAAGAGGGGAATTTATATTTTAGAATTAATAGTTATGAAGAGATGACTAATGCATGGGATTATAAATTATCTGTTTTTCCTTTGAATAATGCTGCAAAAACCATTAATATTTCTTTTGAAGACCATAATCCTAAGAAAGCTGTAGATATTGTTACTGCGGTTGCAAATGAATACATCATTTATGATATAGAAGAGAGAAGTAGAAGTTCTAAAAATGCCCTTCAATTTATTGATGAACAGCTGGATAGGTACTACAATAAGTTGAGACTTTCTGAGGATAAGATAAAAGACTTTCATCAGGGAACGAATTATACTTCAATGGATCGTTCTTCTTCTTATTTTGATAGAAGTAATAGGCTCGAAAATGAGTTGATAGATGTTGATTTACAACAATCAGTTTTGAAAGAGGTAAAGAAGTCAATATCGTTGAATAACGATGATATTGATGTTTATGATTTGTTGCCTATTTTGGCTGGGACTGATTATGCTGGTGGAATAATGTCATTAATCACTTCCTTAAAGGAGTTTTTAATCCAAAAAGAGAATTTACAGTTTGAAGTAACAAAAGATAGTGAGATAATAAAGTCATTAGATCATAAGATAAAAGTTCAGAAAAAAATTCTATTTGAAAGTATCAATTCATCCAATGATAAATTAACAACAAAAAGGATTGAGCTGTTAGCTAAAATTGATAAACTAGAAGGTAAATTTAAAAAAGTTCCGGCACAAGAATTAGAATTTGCTAGATTGCAAAGAGTATTATCAATAGATGAGAAATTTTTCACATTATTAATGGAAAAAAGAACAGAATACTCTATTTCTGATGCTGGTTATGTTTCTGAACATATCATATTAGACCGAGCAATAATGCCAAAATCACCAGTTTTTCCTAATAAAAAAGTGTTTATCTCTTTTGGGTTTATAGTAGGTTTTGTTCTAAGTTTAGTCTTGTTGTTAGTTAAGTACATTACGAAAAATACAATTTCATCTATAGATGAAATTGTAAGGCATTCCTATGCAGGAATTACTGTATTAGGTATAGTGCCTAAATATAAGCATGATATTCCTGTGTCTCAATTAGTTGTAAATAAAAACCCAAAATCAATTATAGCAGAATCGTTTAGGGCCATTCGTTCTAATATGCAATTTATTGATGGGAGTAAAGGGGCAAAATTACTAGCAGTAACTTCAACAGTTTCAGGAGAAGGGAAAACATTTTGTGCTATTAATATAGCTGGAATTATTGCCTATTCAGGAAAAAAAGTAGTGATTTTGGATTTGGATATGAGAAAACCTAAAATTCACTTAGGGTTTGGAGTTGAAAATAATGTAGGGATGAGTACACTTTTAATAAAAAGTAAAAAAATATCAGAATGTGTTCATCATAGTGAATTAGAAAATTTAGATTTTATTACCTCTGGGCCTGTTCCACCAAACCCTTCAGAGTTGATAATAAATGGCGAATTAGATAATGTTATTAAAGAACTTCATCTGGAATATGATTTTGTGATTATTGATAATCCGCCTATTGGTTTGGTTTCTGATGCAATGGAGATTCTTAAAAAAGCAGATTATCCTATTTATGTGTTTAAAAATGAGTATTCTAAAAAATATTTTGTAAATAATGTGGACAGGCTCATGATTGATAATGGAATAGGGGGGTTATCTATTATATTAAATGCTGTAGAGCATGGTAAAAGTGCTTATGGTGGTGGTTATGGTTACGGTTATGGTGGTGGATATGGCTATGGTGGCGGCTATGGATATGGTTACGGTGGTTATTATGAAGATGAACCAAAAGATAAAACTAGTTTTTGGAATGGTATTTTTGGACGAAAAAAATAATTGTAGATGAAATTTATTAATGTAGAGATTGAAGGCTTAGTGATTATTGAGCCTAATGTATTTGAGGATAATAGAGGTTATTTTTATGAATCATATAATAAAGAACAATTTGAAAAGAATGGTGTAGAAGATCTGTTTTTGCAAGATAACTTATCTTCATCTAAAAAAAATGTGTTAAGAGGATTGCATTTCCAAAACCCTCCATTTAGTCAGGCAAAACTAATTAAAGTAATTCAAGGTAGTGTTTTAGATGTTGCAGTTGATTTAAGAAAGGACTCAATTACTTATGGGCAACATTATAAAGTCCATTTATCAGGAGCTAATAAAAAAATGTTTTACATCCCTAAAGGATTTGCTCATGGTTTTTTAACATTAGAAGACAATACTATCTTTTCTTACAAATGCAGTAATGTTTATAATAAAGAATCTGAAGATTCAATATTATGGAATGATAAAGATTTAAATATTGATTGGGGAGTTGATAATCCTATTTTATCAGAAAAAGATCAACAATCAAAGAGTTTTAACGAATATTTAAGTTTGTTTTAAGATGAATTTTTTTTCTTGGAAACATATATTATTCTTTTTAGGAGCGTTATTGTTCTCTTTTCTAATTAATAGTATAATGCTAAGATTTGTTAAAACGCTTGGTATTAGAAACGAGAATGATACTGTTATTAGATGGAGTGCTCAATCTAAACCAGCACTTGGAGGGTTAACATTTTATATTATCTTTTTACTCTCTATCATTTTACATTCTTTTATTTTTTCATACTCATCAGATACTGTGGATTTTAAATTTACAGGAATTGTAGGAGCAACTTCGTTAGGCTTTTTAATGGGTTTATCTGATGATGCCTATAACACGCGGCCAGTATTAAAATTCTTAACCCAATTGTTGTGTGGTGGAATACTTATTTATTCAGGAACTTATATCAATATTTTTGAGAATGAATTTTTAAATTATTCGATGACCATTTTGTGGGTTGCAGGGCTAATGAATTCTATTAATATGCTTGATAATATGGATGGTATTACTACCATTGTATCAATAGTCATAGGAATTACTATTCTTGTTTTAATGTTGGTAAATAATGAGGTGAATAGTTTTGGAACTACAATAGTAATAGGCTTATTAGCATCATTATTAGGCTTCTTATATTTTAATTGGAGCCCTTCTAAAATGTATATGGGAGATACAGGGAGTCAGTATTTAGGAGTTCTATTGGCAGCCTTGAGTATTAATTATTTATGGAACCCTATAACAACAGAAGAATTCTCACTTTCTCGTCAATTATTAATTCCTTTATTATCCTTTATTATTCCCATTGTTGATACCACAACAGTTGTTATTAAAAGGATGAGAAAAGGGAACTCCCCATTTGTTGGAGGAAAAGATCATACTACTCATCATTTATCTTATTTAGGATTATCAGAAAGACAAGTGGCAGCTGTAATTGCATTAATTTCAATTGTTTCATCTACTATAGTAGTGTATGTAATAGCCAGTATTAAAGTTTGGAGTCATTGGCATACGGCTATTTTTATTGCTTATTTTTTAATTATTTTCACTGTATTATTTATAATAGCCAACAAGAACATCAGTAAATGATTAATGGTGAAGAAGAATTTATTGAAGTAATAGGATCAAGAGTTCATAATCTTAAAAATATTTCTGTAAAAATCCCAAGAAACAAACTTGTTGTAATGACAGGGGTTAGTGGAAGTGGAAAATCTTCGTTAGCTTTTGATACCATTTATGCCGAAGGACAACGTAGGTATTTAGAAACATTTTCTGCGTACGCTCGAAACTTTTTAGGTACGATGGAACGACCAGATGTAGATAAAATTAGTGGGTTAAGTCCAGTTATCGCTATAGAACAAAAAACCATTAGTAAAAATCCAAGATCAACCGTAGGTACCATTACAGAAGTTTATGATTTCTTTAGATTATTATTTGCTAGAGCTTCAGAAGCTTATTCTTACAATACAGGAGAGAAAATGGTTAAGTATACCGTCTCTCAGATTGTAGATTTAATCTTAGAAAAATACAATGATAAAAAACTCATAGTTTTAGCACCTGTTGTTAGAGGAAGAAAAGGGCATTACCAAGATTTATTTAATCAAATATCAAAACAAGGATTTGTAAAAGTTAGGGTAAATGGAGAGTTAATAAACATAACTCCTAAAATGAAATTAGATCGTTATAAAACACATGATGTGGAAATTGTAATTGATCAAATAAAAGTTAAAAAAACAGATAGAAATCGTATTTCAGATGCAGTGAACTTGGCAATGAAACATGGTAAAGGTTCTATAATGGTTTTTGATATTGAAGTAGGAAAATATTTTTTGTTAAGTAAAAATTTAATGTGCCCAACAACAGGGATTTCTTACGATGAACCAGCTCCAAATTTATTTTCATTTAACTCCCCTTACGGAGCTTGTAAAAAATGTAATGGATTAGGTTTAGTTTCTGAAATAGATATTGAAAAGATTATTCCAAATAAAAAATCCACAATTAAAAAAGGAGGAATAGTTCCTTTGGGAGAATATAAAAATAACTGGACTTTTAAACAGATAGAAGCTATCGGCACTAAATATGGTTTTACATTAAACACCTCAATAGAAGAAATAACAGATGAGGCCATAGATTGTTTGTTAAATGGATCAACAGAAACAATTACCGTTAAGCAAGATGTTGCTGGTGTTAGTTCTGATTATAAGATTGAATTTGAAGGGATTGTAAATATTATTATTCGTCAGTTTGAGGAGAACAAAAGAAAATCGATAGGTCGTTGGGCTAATAATTTCATGAATAAAGTTGTCTGTTCTACTTGCGAAGGTAGTAGGTTGAAAAAAGATGCCATGTATTTTAAAGTTGATGATAAATCAATCGCAGAAATTGCTTCAATGGATTTAGAAAAACTTTATAAATGGTCTTCAACCTTAGAAGAAAGATTGTCCAGTAATCAGAAAATAATTGCAAAAGAAGTATTAAAAGAAATTAATACTCGAGTTCAATTTTTGTTAGATGTGGGATTAACTTATTTATCATTAAATAGAAGTTCTAGAACCCTTTCAGGAGGAGAAGCTCAAAGGATAAGGCTGGCAACACAAATAGGCTCTCAATTAGTTAATGTTCTTTATATCTTGGATGAACCAAGTATCGGCTTACATCAAAGAGATAATCAGAAACTAATAGCATCATTAAAAGATTTAAGAGATATCGGTAACTCAATAATTGTTGTTGAGCACGATAAAGAAATTATGCTTTCTTCAGATTATATTATTGATATAGGACCTAATGCAGGGTTGCATGGAGGAGAAATAGTATCAAAAGGAAAACCTAGTATATTTCTAAAAAACGACACAGAAACAGCTAATTTTTTGAATGGTAAAATTGAGATAGCTGTTCCAAAAAAGAGAAGAAAAGGAAATGGTAAAAGTATTGAATTGAAAGGTGCTACAGGAAATAATTTGAAGAATGTAAATTTAAAAATACCCTTAGGGAAATTAATTTGTGTAACAGGAGTTTCTGGTAGTGGAAAATCAACACTAATTAATGAAACATTATATCCAATTTTAAATCAACATATTTATAAAGCGGTAAAAAAACCATTGCCATACTTATCTGTAAAAGGCTTAGATAATATTGATAAAATAATAGATATAGACCAATCACCTATTGGTAGAACTCCTCGTTCAAACCCCGCTACGTATACAAATGTTTTTACTGATATTAGATTGCTCTATAGCAACTTGCCTGAGGCTAAAATAAGAGGGTATAAACCAGGGAGGTTTTCTTTTAATGTAAAAGGTGGAAGATGTGAAGCATGTAAAGGCGGAGGGGTAAAAACGATTGAAATGAATTTTTTGCCAGATGTTTACGTTGATTGTACTGATTGTAACTCAAAAAGATATAACAGAGAAACATTAGAAGTTAGATATAAAGGGAAATCGATAAGTGATGTATTAAATTTTACGATAAATCAAGCCGTAGAATTTTTTGAAAATATACCTGAAATTGTTCGGAAAATAAAAAGCTTACAAGATGTTGGTTTGGGATATGTACATTTAGGACAGCCGTCAACAACACTATCTGGAGGTGAAGCTCAGCGAGTAAAGTTGGCAACAGAACTGGCTAAAAAACAGACAGGGAAAACATTTTATATTTTAGATGAACCATCAACAGGACTTCATTTTAATGACATTAAAATATTTTTAAAAGTAATAGATCGATTGGTTGATTTAGGAAATTCAGTATTAATTATAGAACATAATATGGATATAATTAAAGTAGCTGATCATGTTATTGATATTGGTCCGGAGGCTGGTTTGAGAGGCGGTGAAATTGTTTTTGAGGGAACCCCAGAGGAAATAATTCGTAGTAAAGGGAGTTATACAGCTAAGTATTTATTAGAAGAATTAAAATAAGAGATTATGACAGAAGACGAAAGTAAGATTAAAAGAAAGTTCAAGAAAAAAGATTGGAATGAAATAAAAACGAACGATTCTTGGATCATTTTTAAAGTGATGGCGGAGTTTGTTGAAGGGTTTGATAAGATGGCTAAAATTGGACCATGTGTGTCTATATTTGGTTCGGCTCGAACAAAAAAAGAAAATAAATATTTTGGTATGGCAGAAGGTATTGCTGCCAAACTAGCAGAAAAAGGTTATGGAGTTATTACTGGTGGTGGTCCAGGAATTATGGAAGCAGGTAATAAAGGAGCTTTTGAAGCAGGAGGAAGATCTGCAGGGTTAAATATTGAATTACCATTTGAACAATTTAACAATAGATATATCGATTCTGATAAGCTGATTAACTTCGATTATTTTTTTGTGCGTAAAGTAATGTTTATGAAATACTCTCAGGGATTTATTGCTTTGCCTGGTGGTTTCGGAACATTTGATGAGCTTTTTGAAGCTATGACCTTAATTCAAACAGGAAAAATTGGTAGATTTCCAATTGTGCTTGTTGGTAAAAGTTATTGGGAAGGTTTGGTAGATTGGATAAAGAAAACAGTATTAGAAACAGAAAATAACATAAGTCCTAAAGACCTTGATTTGTTTACACTCGTTGATACTGTTGATGAAGCAGTAAAATGTATAGATGACTTTTATAGTAATTATTTATTAAAACCAAACTTTTAGCCTTATTAACAATTGTCAGTTTATAAGTGGGTGCGTTATTTCTCCTAACCCTTTATTTATATAATAGATTTGTAGATGAGTGATTTTTAACAATTGTTAGGAACGGCTCATGAAATTCGGTAATCCGAATAATTGTTTTATATTTATTGCGCTAAACGCAATAATTTAACAACTATGAAAAAGTATACTTTACTATCCGTAATCACTATCCTAACAGTCGGAATGACTTTTGGCCAAAAAGAAAAATCTAATGGATTAAAACATATTCCTTCAATAGGGCTACATGGTGGAGTTCTTTCTTATATGGGAGATGTTAAAGGAGCCGAAGGAACATCAATTTATTCTTATGCTAAACCAGCTTACGGATTTTATTTAGAAAAGAAAATTGGAAGCATTTTTGGTGTTTCAGTTAACGGAATGTTTGGGGAAATTTCTAAAAGTCAATTGGATAATGATGTGTTTTTGAATTTTGAAACAAGCGTTATGAATTTTGATTTGAATTTGTTGTTAGATTTCGATAATGGCAAAATTATTAATGAGAGCTCTTTATTTTCACCATATGTATCATTTGGAGTTGGTTACCTCGCGTTCGATCCAAAAGGGGATTTATCTTCAAATGGAAAATTATATAACCACTGGAATGATGGAACGATAAGAAATATGGCTCAATCTGTTTCTGGAGCTGATACTTTATCAACGGTATTGAATAGAGATTATGAATACGAAACAGCGTTAAAGGATAGTAATAATAATTATTCGAAAACAACATTTACAATTCCTATTAGATTTGGTTTAAAGTTTCAAATGTCAGACCATATTGATGTAAGAATATCTGGCGCTTATATTATTACAATGACAGACTATTTAGATAATATTGCTGCAGGAGGTAATGATAATATGCTTTACACCTCTTTTGGATTACAATATAACTTTGCTTCTAAAAGTGAAAAAGATGATAAATACAAAGATTTTGATTTTTCAGATTTAGATAAAGATGATACTGATGGGGATGGTGTTCTTGATCATAAAGATTTATGTCAGGGAACCCCAGAAGGAGTAAAAGTAGATAATAAAGGTTGTGCTTTAGATGGAGACAAGGATGGTGTGCCAGATTATAAAGATAAAGATTTAAATACGCCAGATGGCTCTGTAGTGGCGATGGATGGAACTGCTATAACAGATGAAATGATGGCAGAAAAAGAATTAATGAGAGATTCTGTAATAACAGAATATAGAACATTTATAGCGGAAGATTTGTCTAAAAAAGATGAAGAAGAGATTAAAAAACAATATAAAGAGGCTAATACTACTTCGACAATTTCGAATGTGACTATTCCTGAAAAATTTCAAGTGTTAGATGTAGATGGTGATAGCTATATCTCGGCAAAAGAAGTGACAGGAGCAATTGATGGCTTTTTTGAAGGTGAAAATAATTTATCTGCTAAGGATCTTAATACATTGATAGACTTTTATTTTGATCAATAGCGCAATAATAATATGAAATGATAAAACAGTTAATTCTATTAATCCAAGTATTAGGATTATTTTTCTACCAACTAATGTTCACAGGAGATTTAACTGTTACTCAGAAAGTTCCCGACTCTATAATTCAAGGAAAGGAAGCTGTTGTTGAAATCACAATTAATAAAGGTGATATTTCTGGTTTTGCTAAGGTCCAACAAATTTTCCCTGCAGGATTTACTGTAGAACCAATAGAAACCAAAGGAGCGACCTTTTCTTTTAAAGATAATAAATTAAAATTTATATGGATGGCACTTCCTGTGGAAGAAGAATTTACTATTTCATATAAAATTATTCCAAATGAAAATACTACTGGTAATTTTAGTTTAGGAGGTAAGTTTTCATTCATATCAGAAAGCGAAAGAAAAAATGTAGAAATAACTGTTGCTAATTTTAATGTTAGTTCTGAGCCTCTTATTACTGAAGAAATACCAGAAGAACCTGTAGTTGAGGAGATAGCTGAAATTATTGAAGAACCCCCAGTAGAGGAGGTCATTGAAGAAGAACCGGTTGTAGAAGAAAATATACTGAAAATAGCAAGCATTAATTGTAATAGAACAATTGAAAATATTGAAGGAAGAAAATATAAGGTAACAATTGAAATCAATAAACAAGGAATAGAAGGTTTTGCTAAAATAACAGAAGATATACCTGAAGGATTTACAGCAAGTGAAAACGATTCTAAAGGTGGCGTTTTTTCGTTTAAAGAAAACACCGCTAAAATACTATGGATGGCTATTCCAAGTGGAGACACATATACCATTGTTTACAATTTAGAAGCTAATTCAACAACAGAAAATGGAGACTATAACATCAAAGGAGATTATTCTTATTTAGATAATGATATCACAAGTAAATATACCATTGATGGATCTGGTTTCGATTTAAATGTAGCGGAATTAGTTGTAGAAGAAGTTGTAGAAGAGGAACCAGAAGAAGAGACTATTGCCGTTGTTGAAGCTGTTGAGGAACCAGTTGTGGAAGAGGTTGTAGAAGAGCCTGTTGTTGCAGATAACTTAAATGAAGTTACTTCTACACCAAACCCTGAACATGGAGTTACTTATAAAGTTCAAGTAGGAGCAGGACACAAAACGGTTCCAGCTACTTATTTTAATACTAAGTTTAACTTAAAAGATAATGTGAGTACGATGAATCATGAAGGTTGGATAAAATATCTTGTAGGTTCGTTTAACGAGTACAAATCGGCAAGAGATAAAAGAAATAAAGTAAGAAACAATGTTAAAACTGCTTTTGTAACAGCTTACAATTCTGGAACTAGAATTACAGTTCAAGAAGCACTTATGATTTCTAATCAAAAATGGTATAAATAATTTTTGTATCTTTAATTTATTATCTTCGTATCAGTTATAGATTAAAATTTATGCTAAAACGTTTATCATTCTTATTAATTACATTTCTAATTTGCACTTCAATATTTGCTGTTGGGGAGAATGATTCTATTGCTGAACCTAAAGAAGAACCTCCTAAAGAAGAGGCTCCCAAAGAAATGTTTTATGGACCAACAATTGGCTTGGGTGTGGGAATGTTTAAGTTTTATGGCGATATTTTAGATGCCAATTACGGAAATCCTTTAGTGAGTAATATAGGTTATGATTTACACGTTAAACAACAATTAAACTCTTATTTAACCGCTAAGTTTTACGTGCTTTTTGGAACATTAAGTGCTAATGAAAGATCAATAAACAGAAATCTTAACTTTAACTCAAAAATTACTGTTGGAGGTTTTGCTTTGATGTACAATTTTGATCAACTTTTAAAGAAAGATAGAATTATGAGCCCCTTTATTTCTTTAGGAATAGAATCAGTAGAATTTCATTCAAAAACAGATTTGTACGATGCAAATGGCAATGAATATAATTATTGGTCAGATGGGTCAATTAGAGACATCGCAGAAAACAATCCAAATGCTTCAAATGCAGTTGTAATTCAACGAGATTACATATATGAAACAGATTTAAGAGAGCTAAATTACGATGGTTATGGTAAATATGCAGAAAGAACCTTTGCTGTACCTATAGGTGCTGGTGTCAAAATGCACATGACTAAAAATATAGATTTTACAATAGGGTCTACATTTCATTATACATTTTCTGATGTAATTGATAATATAGATTCAAAAAGTACGGGAGAACGTATAGGGAATCAAACGAATAACGGTGGTAATGATCATTTTTTGATGACATCTTTTTCTATTAGTTATAATTTCTTAAAGCATAAAAAAGAAGAAGAAGTTCAAGAATTTGAAGAATTTGTTGATTATACTGCTTACGATACAGAAGATGAGGATGGTGATGGAATAAATGATTTTATTGATGAATGCCCTTGGACGCCAGAAGGTGTGGAAGTAGATGAAAAAGGATGTCCATTAGATAAAGACGGAGATTTTGTTGCTAATTATAAGGATGATGAATTAGAATCACGAGAAAATGCTGTGGTTACTCGAACTGGAGTAGAAATGACTGATGAAATGATGTATGAAGCATATCAACGTTATTTAGATTCTACAGGAGCTTTTGCAGAAACAGAAACAAGAGTTATCGCAGCTGAAAAGGGGATAAAGAAAAGGTATAGAGTGAAAATTGGTGAGTTTACCGAAGCAATTGATGTTAAGTTAGTAGATAAATTTTTAAGTCTTCCTGATGTTGAAATTAAAATGTTTGGAGATAGCTTAACCGTTGTTGGAGTAGGTGATTATGATAATTTGCCAGCTGCCATTCAGCGTAAAATACAATTAACTGAAGAAGGTTTTGATGCTGCTATTGTAGTTGAAGAAGAAAAAGATGGAACATTTAAATCAGTTGGAGATGAAGCGAATAATATGTTGGTTGATGTGCCAAGTTCTACTATTAATTCTCATGGTTTAATATTTAGAGTTCAATTAGGAGCATTCTCTAAACGTTTACCAAAAAGCTATTTAGATAATGTAAAAAATGTAATGGAAATTAAAGCAAATGATGGCTTATGGAAATATTTACATACAGGATCGTTCACAACAGTAGAAGATGCAGCAAAAAAGAAAATAGACCTAGCAGTAGATTATGGTGTTGAAGATGCTTTTATAGTTGCTTATAAGGATGGTAAGCGTATTACTTTATCAAAAGCAGGAGTAATATCATCACAAAAAGAAAACATAACTCAAACTAAGGATGAAAATTATGATAAAACTGCAGTTAAATTTAAGGTACAGATAGGCAGTTATAAAAATCAATTACCAACAGAGGTCCTGAGTAAGTTTATGAGTATGCAAGATGTTGAACAAACAGAATTAGATGGTGGTTTAACTCGTTATACTGCTGGAGGTGAGTTTGAAAGTTATGAAGAAGCTGAAGCATTTAAAGCTAAAGTAGTGGCGAATGGATTAGGAGGAGCCTTTATTATTGCAACACACAAAGGCGATTTAATCCCAGTAAATAAAGCCAAAGAAATTCTAGCTGATTAATTCAGATAAATAAAAAACTAAAGACCCTTTCATAAAATAATGGGGTTTATATCCAACAATTAGTATTTGTGAGCCTTGATGTAGGAAAGTAATGCATCTCCATAGTTTATCTTGTCATATTTGTATAAATTGACATGTTGTGCAAGTACAAGAATAAATGAATTCAATCGTATTAACGATGGACTCCATTCCATTTATAGTCTAATACCAACCAAGGTTTTTGTATAATGCCGATAGATAATAAAAGCCTTAGAATGAGTGTGACGAAATTATCGGGCATTTTGATTACAAATCGGTATTACTTAAAAGTAAGGTTAATAAATTTAAAGATTTTTAGCGAAAACTTCTGGTTGGAAGTATTTTTTAGCAATAAATGAAGTTAATTACTTTACATAAGGTAATTTAATAACTTCTATTTTATCTTTATTATTTAGTGTTATTAGGAATAAGTTGCTGCTAAACTCACTTACATTAAATTGAACACTTTCTTTAGGGTTATTTTCAGTATAAATAATTTGTCCTAATACATTTCTTATTATGATGTTATCGTATTGGTTGTTTGCCAAATTAATAGTTAATACATCACCATTAATAAAAGCATTAGCTGTTTTATTTGTTGTGTTTTCATTAATACTTGTCATATTGCCAATAACAGTAATTAAATGATTGTAATTTTCACTACAATTACCATTAATGCTAGCTGTTAGGTTAACTAAATAATTACCAGCTTGTGTGTAAGTATGTGTTGGAGATTGAAGGTTAGAATTAGTACCATCATTAAAATCCCATAAATAATCTGTAGCATTAGTAGATTGATTATTAAAAGTAATGTTACCACCATTAGATAGGTAGCTGGTGTCATTAGTAGTAGTGTAATAACTTGTAATTTGATTTGGTGCTGTTATAATAATGTTATCAATAATATTACCACAAAGAACATCTGTTGTTTCTATGGTATAATTTCCAGCAGTTATATTGTTAATTGAATCAGTATAAATGTTTGTATTAGAAGAAATTATATTTCCAGCACTATCTTTCCATGTAATATCAAAAGGAGTACTACTGTTTTTAGTGTAAACAATTTTAGCATCTGCTGTTAAATTGCAACTAGCATCAGTTGTATTTATCGTTACAGGAGCTCCAATGTGTAATAAGAAACGTGCAGTAGTTGTTGTGTCATAAATGTAAGCAGTAATAGAACTATCAATACTTAAATCATAAACCATACCTGTAATTAAATCTTCTAATATTAAACAGTTCCCATTACTAAAATCAGAAACATTATCAATGCTAATAACATGTATTCCGCTTACCCCAGTAAGTATTTTAATAGGGATGTTAATTTCCTGATCAGGAAGTTGATTGATTGAATATTCTTCATTATTTATAATACTTGATATAATTGGCAAATTT
>NVUQ01000037.1 GCA_002401955.1 Flavobacteriales bacterium
CATTTTTTTAAAGAATTTTTTGTTCTCGATACAACTTTTCTTCGAAAAGTCACTCGAACTGACAAATTCTCCCCTTAAATTTTATAGTGCGTTTGCCCTAACTCCTGATGGTTTAATTGATTTGTATTTGGGGTAAATCGTTACCTTTGGTTATTCAAGCATTTATTTAGCAATTGAAGAAAATAACTAGCCTTTTAAAACACAACTGGACACTAAGAAGCACCTTAGTCTTTGTTCTTTGCAACCTCATATACTCATTAATTTTTGATGGAGGAATTAGAATTTCCGAACTGATAATATCTTTTATAGTCGCACTTTATTTTATATGGGGCTATAGTACTGAAATTAAAAATTCTCTTAAAAAGAAATAATATATCCTTTTAAACACTCTCATCTTTCCAATTCATGCATTTTACAAAAAAAGAAAAAATTAACCTCCTCGAAAACTCCATTTCAGGAATAGTTTTTTTAATGATGTTCATTTATGGCTTCGCAAAAATTAATCAATTCAGTGGAGCTATTGAAGTTGAGAAGACTCTCCCAGAATTAACAGGAATGGAACTAATGTGGGCATTTTATGGTTACTCACATCCACTAGCATTAACAATAGGTCTGTTTGAAATTGTAGGTGGTGGTTTATTATTATTTAAAAGAACAAGAATTTTAGGATGTCTTCTAACTACAACTATTTTAATTAACATTATTATTCAAGATATTGCTTTTGAAGTTAACCAGGGTGCATTAATTGCAGCCATTATTTATCAAGCTCTTATCTTGATAATTCTATTGATGAATAAAACAAGATTGATTGCAGCTTTTAAAGTCTTAACTCAAGATACTAAGACCACAGAATCTTTAAAGAAAAAAATAATAAAATTTATACTCGTAATGCTTCTAGTTGTTACCCTCTTTTTCTTTCAGCACTACCTCACTTCATTTCTTAGTTATTTACTTTAATCAATGCTCCCCTTCCAATTCAAACACTTCTCAATTAAACAAGAAAGTACAGCTATGAAAGTTGGTACGGATGGTGTTTTATTGGGAGCATGGTCTAAGCTTAGTGGAAATAACATGTTAGATATTGGAACAGGAACAGGACTAATTACCATTATGTTAGCTCAAAGAACTGAAAAAGCAACAATTGACGCTATAGAATTAGAATCTGAAGCCTACAAAGAAGCACTAAAAAACACTGTTAATTGTGATTGGTCGGACAGAATAGAAGTATGCAACTGTTCTATTCAAGATTATTATCCACAAAAAAAATATGACACCATTGTAAGTAACCCTCCTTTTTTTGTTGATTCTACCAAAACTCCAAACACCCAAAGAAATTCTGCAAGACACACTGATAATTTATCATTTAATGATTTGATTACTGCTATTATTCGGTTATTAAAACCTGATGGAATCTTCTCTTTGATTTTACCTACTACTGAAGCTAAACACTTTATTAAATTAGCTGAAAAACAACAGCTTTTTTTAAATAGAGTTTGTAATGTTAAACCAAATCCAATTAAAAATGCTAAAAGAGTAATGACGGAGTTTTCTTTTCATAAAAAAGAAATCGTGACAGAGGAACTCACCATTGAAACAGAAACAAGACACCAATACACAAAAGAATACATATCTTTAACCAAAGATTTTTATTTGAAGTTTTAGATTTTTAGCCTTTTGTCAGTTCGAGTATTTCGTTTTTCACGAAATGTATCGAGAACAACAAAAAGTACTAACTACAATATGGAAAAGTATCATTGTTATTATGTTTATATTCTAAAGTGTGCAGACGAAACATATTACACTGGGGTAACTAATAACATTAACAGTAGGTTAAAGGAACATCAATCTGATGACAATCAGAATTCTTACACTTACAAAAGAAGACCTGTTCAATTAGTTTTCTGTTCTGAATTTTCTAACATAGAAGATGCCATTGAAAAAGAAAAGCAAATTAAAAAATGGTCTAAAAAGAAAAAAGAAGCATTAATTGATGGTAATTTTAATTTGCTACCAAAAATGAGTAAAAAAACATTTAACAAAAAATCTACCTAATTCTCGATACATCTCAATGAAAAATTGAGCCACTCGAACTGACAGATTTTTTTATATAACGAACAAAACATGACAACCAACAATTATCAAGGAAAGAAATTTAGCAATAATAAAGTTATTGCTGTTGATGATAATTTAACTGCTGAGCAAGCTTTACAAATAAATATTAATAACAAACCTTTTACCATTACCATGCGAACTCCTGGTAATGATATTGAATTGATAAGGGGTTTACTTTATTCTGAAGACATTTACCGCGATTCAGAAAACTTGATGATTGATCTTACTGAAAACAAAGAAAAATCAATAACAGAAGCCGAAATTCAAGTGAATCCTAATTTGTTAAAAGCTGGCTATTCTAATAGCAGAAGTTTTTTATCTGTTGCTTCTTGTGGTATTTGTGGGAAAACAGAATTAGATGATATTGATACTTCTTGTACAATTGAAGATTCAACTCAATTAAATATTGGTAAGCTTTATGAAATGTTTGAAGCAATGAAAAAAGAGCAACCTACATTTAAATTGTCTGGCGGTTCTCATGCTTCATCAGCTTTTACGATAAATGGAGATTTACTTTGTACAATGGAAGATATAGGAAGGCATAATGCAGTAGATAAAGTAATTGGTTACTTGGTAAACAATAAACTCATTAAACAAGCAAAATGCATTACTGTAAGTGGTAGGATTTCTTATGAAATTGTAGCCAAAGCATTTGCTGCCAAAATACCAATTTTAGCTGCTGTTTCTGCTCCTTCTACATTGGCGGTAGATTTTTCTAAAGAACTTGGAATTACATTAGTCGCTTTTTGTAGAGAAAATAAAGCGACTTGTTATTCGCATCCGAAAAGGATTAGAAATTTATAATTAAAAGAATTTCTTGAAACAATCATCCCCGAAGCAGAGCCTCGAAGAATTCTCTTGATTAAAGATTATTTAATACCAATTTAATTTCAAAACACCCAACAATGGTTTTTGTATAATGCCGATAGATAATCAAAGCCAGAGAATGAGAGTAACGAAATTATAGGGAATTTTGATTTCAAATCGGTATAACTTATACCAACCTAAGTTTGTAAATCATTATATTTAGAATAATAACCAGAAAGAATAAAACGAGGAGTAAGGCTGAAAACATATTTAGACCCCGCTCTTCAACGGTATAGTTCAGCTTTATATTTTGATTTCTTCCGCCAAAGCGAAATTCTCTAAACAGCGTTTCACTAGTTAAGTAAATGCACTTTTCCTCTTTGAGAAAATTCTTCTCCTTGGGCAGAAATAAACTCTACCAAATAAACATACACATCTGATTGGCACATATCACCAGAGTTATTGATTTGTCCATTCCAAGCTTCATTTACATCTTTAGTTTCAAAAACTACAGACCCCCATTTATTATAAATCTGAAACAAGTAATTTTCGGGATCAGCGAATGTTAAAACAGGTTTAAATTCAGGGTTAAAACTACCTGATGGTATAAATGCATTAGGAACATACAAATAAGGTTGATGATAAGCACAACCATCATTAGAAAGACTTGTTGCGAAAATAGGACCTCCTCCTGGATGAAATGCAGGATTTTCTGTAGCTTCAATTTTATAACAATACTCTCCATCACCCTCAAAAGCATTGGTAATATCATCTATATAAACCATCGTATCTGTAAATGCAGAAAAAGTAGTTAAAGGTGATGATTCCCATACACCAGCAACAGACCTATAAACTTTGTAATTCTGTACAAATCCTTTCCAGCCATCATAGGGTGTAAAACGAAGCGTATTAATTGCATTAATTGGATCCGACTCTACATCCAACCATATTGTTTTACCAAGGTTAGAAGGAGCTAAAGCAGCACCACATATATTAATAGGTACTACTTTATAGAAATAAAAGTTCTCATTGGCATTTACATCTGTATCATCTGTAAATGATACTGCTGGACTCATCCCTGCATACTTTGTTACTCCTCCAACAGAAACATAAGGACCTCCAATAGCAGTTGCTCTTTGTACATCATACTCACTAATATCTGCAACAGTATCCACATAAAATTGTATAGCTATTTCTGATGAATCTACCACTGTAGCAGTAAACAAGTAAGTAAACGTAGGAATCTTTAAAAATTCATCAGTAGGTACATTAACATCATTAGATGAAGAAGTAAATGGCCCTGCACCACTATTTTCTGCAGCTTCTACATAAAAATCATAAGTATCTCCTTGTGTAATACCCGAATAGGTATAATTAGTAACTGAAGATGTGCCGACTAAAGTATAGCCTCCTCCATTAACACTCATGTAAATACCATACAACACATTAGTAGCTGATGTAAAATCATCGTAAGCATTCCATGTTAATGAAGCACTTGCATTACAAACATCAAAATCCTTAACCAACAACATTGTATTGTGGTAATTTACTCCTTGAGGAAAACTATTATTATTACATATATCTACTGCAACAACTCCTAATTGAATAGGCGCTACATCAGAATTATTACTTGCAGCAGCAAGTGTATAACATGTAGTCCCTGAAATATCTATGCTATCATTAGATCCAGTTGGACCTATCGTATAAATCATGTAATACGCTAAATCAGGATCTACAACTGGCTGCCAACAAATGGTAATGTTACCAGCAATATCTACAGTAACATAATCTACTACAGGAACAGAAACAAGGCCTGTAGCACAGTTTGCATGGACTTTTACAAAGCCTGCAAGTAATAATATGATGATTACTAACTTTTTCATAATCAGTCTATAATAGCAAATATACTACGTATAAGACTTAAAATTGTTGTGTTTAGTTGCTTTTTTCTTTTGGAAAGGCTAATTCACCTCTTTGCAGCTTATTGTAACGGTCTACTAATATTGCTAATAAGCTGCTAAATAATGCCATAGCTTCTTTAGTTGCCGAACTAATTTCTGTGCGTTTTAATTTCAATAATAAAAACCCATAAAGCCCTATCAAGCATCCGTGAATTTCATTACTAGCTTCGCCTCCCGACTTAATCATAAAATTATTAAGGCTATCTTTTGCTGCTAAATAAGCTTCTTGATATTTAACATCTTGCATGGTGGTTAACAAGGAATTATGAAGGTTATTTAATTCTTCTAAATATTTCATTGTGGCTCTCAAATGTCCTTTATCAGAAACACCTTCTTTCATCATTTGTTCAATTAAATTCTGATACCACAATTTCATATCATACTGAACCTCAGTTGGGGCATTAAATTTACTAATAACATTATCTGTTATTTGTGTTAAATCGAAATCATGAGAACGGATAATGTCCTCTATTTGCCACATGTATAAAATATACTCAGCAATGTTTGTTTTTTGTTTTTCTTGAGCGATTAGCATTACTTTTCTTCTTTTGGAGCTTTATCTAAATCATATTGCTCATTCAACCCTTGAGTAACTTCTGATGAAATATTTATTCCTTCATTAAAATAAAGGACCATATTACCTATTCTAGCAGATGCTCCTATTATAATATCATATTTTGTATCCTTATTAAATTCTGTGATGTAGGCCTTAATTTTATTTTGTAGTTCGTCATTTAACTTAATCTGCTCATTTTGCAGCTTTATTTCAAAGTCTTCTCCCATTTTATAAAGTCTTTGCTCTTCGTCAGCCAATTCTTTTTGTCTTGTTTGTCCTTCAAACTGAGTCATTGTTTGTGCTTTTTTCTGAAATTCCATTACTTTTCTTTCAAAAGCTGAAGACTCGGCACTCATCTCTCGTTTGTATTTTTTTTCTCTCGCCTTAAGTTTGTTTGTTAATTCTTCATGGAGTTTATACTCTCCCTGAAGAGAATCAATATTGATGTAACCAATATTAGATTCAATTTTCTCTATTTTAGTTGGCTCCTCTACCTTTACTTCTTCTACCTCAACTTCTTTAACAGATTGATTATTAGAAAAATGTAAATAAAATAATATGGCAACAGCCACAATTAATACAGCATTTAATGCTACAGAAATATTTTTCATTTGATTTTTATTGATTAAAATTCTCCATTACAGTTTATTCCTGCAAAAATGAGAAATTTAATTAAGGTAGGTTCTAAAAATATGTTATGATTTAAAGCTAAATTATTTCTTAATTAGCTTTAAATTATGCAAACTCACGATGCATAACAGTATTACTGATAAATTCAAAGGGTAAATTAACCATACAAGCGAAATCTTCTCCAACTTCTTTCATATCATCATCTTCCATAGAAAAATGCCAAATAACATTAACATCTACGCCACTCTTCTTTAAATCACTTAACTTATATAGGATAAATAGGATTCTTTTTGATGAAAAAATATTGAAATACTCTAAATCAAATACAAAATCAATTCTTTTGTTTAATTTTTCTTGAGCATTTTCTAACCACTCTATTAATGGAGCATAAAAAGCATCTACTTCAGTTACTACGGATTTTCCTTTTATAAAGAAGTTATTATTCTCTAAATCAAAAACCACTTTTGGCGACACATCTGTTCCTAATATTATAATTTTTTCCATAGCCTTGTTATTTTATACCAATATCTGAATAAAAAACGGTAAATTGGTTATAAATTATACGTAGAAGCCTTATTGTAAGATTAAAACCATATTACAGTAGACAAACCCTTTTTTAAGCTATAAACTCTTCATTTCCTTTAATTTACTTGCTTGTCGCCTTGATATTTCTACTTGCTCACCGTTTTTCAACTTCACCATTAAACCTCCATTAAACCAGCTCTCAATGCTTTCTATCCAGTTTAAATTGATAATAAATTTCCGATTGGCTCTAAAAAAAACATTTTCATTTAGTTTGTTCTCTAAATTATTTAACGATTTTAAAATCAGTGGTTTATTTTTATCAAAATACACTCTTACATAATTCCCTTCCGATTCAAACATAGGTACATCTGATAAGTTTACAAACCAACATCTATCTCCATCCTTAACAAATACTTGATTGTTTAAGCCTAATTTATCTGATTGTGCTACTGGCTCAATCATCTCTGCTCTAACTTTTTCTATTGCTGCTTTTAAACGATCTTGCTCTATTGGTTTTAGTAAATAATCTAATGCGTTTACATCAAATGCTTTTATTGCATATTCATCATAAGCTGTAACAAAAATGACATGAGGCATAAAATCGAGTTCTTCTAACACTCCAAAACCATCTTTACCTGGCATGTGGATATCTAAAAAAACCACATCTGGTTTTAATTTATCTACTGCTTCTATTGCAGATTGGGCACTATCACATTCTTCTATAATTTCTATATCGGTAAATTCTTTTAATAAACTTTTTAGTTCATTTCTTGCCAACCGTTCATCATCAACTATTATAGCTTTCATCGTTTCGTTTTTTAAAGTATTGTTTCTTTCGGGATCAAAAGAGTTGTTTTAACCCTGTTGTCTTCGTTAATTATTTCAAAAGAAGCTTTTCTTCCATACAACAACCTTAGTCGTTGAATCGTGTTCAACAAACCAAAACCTGTTTCTGATTTTTTATTTAAATCATAAAAGCCACTGTTATAAATAACGATTTTTAATTTCTCATTTTCTATAGCTGCTTTAATGGTTAGCGTTCCTCCTTCTGGCAATTTAGATGTTCCATGCTTTATTCCGTTTTCTACTATGGTTTGAATCATTAATGGAGGCAGCAAAAACACTTCTGTATTTTTATCAATATCTCTTTCTATAGTTAATCGTTCTTCAAACCTCGTTTTTTCCAGTCCTAAATAATCATTCACCAATTTCATCTCATCACCAAAAGGAATTAATTTTTGTTTTCCCATTAATAATGAATTTCTAAGCACATTAGATAGTTGTGTAATTGCCTCTTTAGCCAACGTTGGATTCTCATTAATCAAAGCCCTTATACTATTCATGGAATTAAATATAAAATGAGGGTTTAATTGAGATTTCATCTTGTTTAATTCTATTTCATTTTTAGCAGCTTGCCACCTTAAGTTCTTAATTTCTTCCTTTTTATAATTGGTTACAAAGTGAAATAAAAAATAGAGCAAAGACCAAATTAGGTAAAGCAATGTCCAACTAATAATAGAAGGAAAGGCTTCTGTTAGATTAAATTCGTAGGCATTTTGAACAATTAAACGTTCTATAATTATCGACTTTAAAAAGTAAACAACAACACCGGCAATTAAAGTTCCTAATAAAATTCGCGGAATTAAACGAGGAATATTAAACCTCATCCAGTTTAACTTTACGATAATTAATCGGAAAGCGTGAGCCACAGATATTCCAATTAGAAATATGGAAAGCAAACTAAAAACAAGCTCTACACTTAATAAATTACCTGTTAAAACGTTATAAACACCAACAATAATTGCATACGATAGCCAACCTACTATTTGAGAAAGCCAATATAATTTTGTTTTGCTAAACATTGTTTTAGTTAAATCTTACTCTTGTCCTAACCAAGCATTTCTTAATTCTAACTGCTCTTTGGTTATGTTTTCATTAAGTTCAATCAGGTATTTTTTATTTTTTTCTATGGTTATTGCCTTTGCTTTTAATTTTTTGTTCTTTGTTTTGCCTTTTTGTGTTCTGGCAACAATTATCTCAACTTTATCTCCATTTTTTGTATTCTTTTTAAAGTTATTCATTTGCTCTTGAACACTATCCATATTAATTTCAACACCATTTATAGCAACAAATTCATCATTAATTTTGTAACCCAACGCTTTCCCAAACTCATTCATATTACTCATATCAGCAATATATAAACGATTTGTTTCGGGATTTAGGTCTAGAGAAACACCTCCTAAACCCACCTCTTTAACTTTTACATCTTTCTTAAAAGTAACGCCAACTCTGTTTAACAAATCAGCTAATGGCAATTCGTTTCCTGCTTCTACATACTTAGTAAAGAATTCTCGTATTTCTGGAGAGGATAATTCTGCAATCTTATCAAATAGCTCTACATCTTCAAAAGATTTATACTTTCCATATTCTTTAGATAACATTGCCATCATATCTTTAATTCCAATTTTCCCACCAGATTGATCTCTTAATAAAATATCTAAACACATTCCTATTATTGCTCCTTTTAAATAGACATTGGAATACTGATCCTCATGCTCTCCCAAACATTGTAAACTCAACTCAGTAAATGCAAGCTCATCTTTAAAAAAAGCAGCTCCCACCAATTTTTCTTCTATTAGCTCCAAATATTCTTTTGGTGTTTTCATACCACCATAAACCTGAACATGGCCTGCAAAATACTCTGTTACACCTTCGTACATCCATAAATGCTTAGACATTTTAGGACTGATAAAATCAAAATCTCCAATCTCTTTGGAGTGAATATTTAATGGGGTTACGATATGAAAAAATTCATGTGCTGCAACTCTTACAACAAATCCTGACAATTGTTCTGCAGACATTTCTGGTAAATAATAAAAAGAAGAATATGAATGTTCTAATGCTCCACTTCCTCCAGAACCACTTGCTCCAGCATATAAATAAATGATAAAAGCGTATTTATCAACTGGTAATGTTCCTCCTAAATAATCTTTTTGAAGTTCTAAAATTTCTTTAATGTCTTTTGATAATTCTAAAGCTGTTGCCGATTTATTTTTAGAGTAAACAGAAATTAAAATATCAGCATTCCCAATCTTAAATGTTGTTGTGTCTGGCACATTATACATTATTGGCGAATCAACCAAATCCATATAGTTATCTGTTGTAAATTGATCTATATTACCTGTAGTTTTAATTGTAGAAAGACCTGTAGACCCATAAAAATCATCAGGACGAGTAACATTAACTTCATATTTGGCATATTTCATTCCGTCAAAATACCCAAAGAAACCATGGTTGTTTAATACTACATTTTCTCCTTTTTCGATGTTGGTTCCTCCTGGTTCAAAAACCAGTTCATCTACATTGGCATCCCAAGTATCCTCAACCCAATAACTAATTTCAGCTAATGTTGTAGCGTTCTCAATTTCCCATCTGTTTTTATCTAACTTATTTACGCTTAATGGTTTTCCATCTTTGTTAAACGCTTCAAAATCCATAGCATATTGCCCGAAATCATATATTTTATATGTGCCTGGAACAATTTTAGGCATGTTATAAATTATCTTATCTGAACTTATAGTAGGTGTAGTTAATTTAACCTGAATTAAATCACTACTAATCTTATTTAAGTCTAAATAAAATTGATATTTATCATTGTGAGCATTAACAGCCAATCCTAAAACGATTAACAATCCGCATAAAACATTCTTCATTATATTTTCTTTTTTACAATCACACAAATATATATCTGTTTAAGTTAACTTTAACTCTTTTTTACATCAATGGCATATTTAATCCATTAAAGGCTTTTATGAACTATTTAGCACATTTTTACTTATCAAACCATGATAAAAACCTAATTGTAGGTAATTATATTGCTGATGATGTGAAAGGAAAAGCTTATTTAGATTATCCTTTAGAAATTCAAAAAGGAATATTGCTTCATAGGAAAATTGATGATTTTACAGATAACCATCCAATAGTTAACATTAGTAAAAACAGAATTAGAACAGATCAAAACAAATACACGCCTGTTGTGATGGATGTTTTTTACGATTACTTTTTAGCAAAACATTGGAACGATTATTCGGAAGAAAATTTACTTGATTTTACCAGACTTATTTACAAAACACTTTTTAAAAACATCCATAACAGCCCTTTAAAAAGTAAAGTTCGATTACCCTTTATGGCTAAAAGTAATTGGCTATACAACTATCGTAAAATTGAAGGCATTAACAAAGCGTTAACTGGTTTATCAAAAAGAACCAACTACAAAAACAACATGTACCAAGCACATTTGATTCTTAAAGAAAAAGAAGCCGTTTTACATCAAGATTTCAAACTCTTTTTTCCTGAACTATGCAAATTTGTAGCTTCAGAAATTAAATAGCTGCTTCTTTAACCACTTTTTTAATATCTCCAAATAAATTCTCTAGAACACTATTATCTTGTGAAAAAACTGTAGAATTATCTAAGTCAGATAATTCAAATTCATCTTTTTTACAACTACACATCATTATATTATTAACAACTATAAAACACCAAATTCATTCTTAATCAGACAAATACAATAAAACATCTGCAAAAATTAGCCGTTAGTCTAATTGTTAAATACTAGCATGCATTTCCATGAAACAAAATTTGTTTTTTTACGTATATTTGACTGTTACTAAAATTTACGTATCATGAAAAAAATAATTCTTTTACTCGCCATATTTATCCCAACATTATTTTTTGCTCAAAGCTCTAGAGATATTAACACTGTTATTCAGAAAACAATAGATTTACACGCTTTAAAACAACATTTTAATGAAGGTGAAAAGGCTGGTGAAATTCCTTTAATTATTTTAAATGATGATAAGATTCCGAACAACTTAATTGTTTTTAAGTTTAATAAAAGAGTTAAAATAATGACTCTTGAACAACTTAAAACTTTTAAATCCATTTCTAAAAAGAACTTAGATAGCTTTTTTGTTTTTGAAATTATGGAGTTTAATGATAATCAAGTTACTATTAAAGCAATGTTCAGAAAAACAGACAAAATAGCCATTAATGTTAGTATGAAAAAGGAAGACAGAGAATGGATGGTAACTGAATCTTCTGCTGGTTAATTCATGAGCAAACTCAAGCTCGATCTTCACGATATTTATAATAAATCACACTTAATTGATAAGGCATTAAACGATGTTATTGATGATGCTATTGAAAAAAAGATAAAGCTGGTTGAGATTATTCCTGGGAAAGGTTCTGGGCAATTAAAAAAGAAGGTAATTCGTTTTTTACAACAATCTCATATCAAAAACAAATACCACAGAATAGATAAAGACAGCAAGAATTTTGGACGAATTTTTGTTCACTTTAAGCATTAATTCTACTTGAAAACCTTTATAAATTAAAAAGGGTTTCTTTTTTTCATTGCTTATTTATTTTTTCGAACCATAACTATGGTTATGATTCTTAAAAATATCTTGTTCTACAAAAAATAATTCATTTTCATTGTTACATTTGGAGTTCAAATAGATTCATTAAATATGTTTACCTCAGGACAAAAAATATTCGCACTAACCTTTATCATTGTTTTTGTAGTAGTTATTAGTTATCAATTTTACAAAGACAGAGAAAAGAGCCCTAAGCTATTTAAAGGTACCTACTGGGTTTTATTAGCTACTATCGCTATGATGGTTGGTTATGTACTCCTTAGTAAGGTTGTTGGATAAAAAAAAGGGTTAGCAATTAAGACAACCCTTTTTAACAATTTGTATAACGTTTATTTAGCTTCTTTGTAAAGTTTTAATCCTTCATCTAACCAACTCTGGAAGACTTTTGGATCACTGTGATTATTATAATCAGCCGAACCATTGTCTAAATCTTCACCATTAGGCCCTAACATTCTATAATAAGGTTGAGCCGTAATTTTATACTTTTTAATTTGAGTATATGCCCATTTATCTCCTACTGTTTTTAATGTTTTCATTCTCCCTGGAACCAACTCTACTTCAACTTGCTCCTCCAATGGTAGGTCTACATCTTCATCAACATACAATGAAGTAATGACTACATCATTCTTCAACTTATCAATAATACCTGATTCCCCCCAAACACTTTGCTCCATTGCACGACAGTTCACACAGTTGTGACCTGTAAAATCAACAAACAATGGTTTACCTTCTTTTTTAGCATAAGCTTGAGCTTTTTCCATGTCATGGAAAACCCAAATATTTTGAGGACCCAGATGCGTGCCTTCCGGCCCATGCTCTGCAGCTCCAATACCTCCAGATTTCCCAACACCCAAAGGTGATTCGCTGTAATGCATTGGTGGTGGAAATGCACTAATTAATTTTAATGGTGCCCCCCATAATCCTGGAATCATATACACTACAAATACAACAACTGTAGTTCCTAACAATGTTCTTCCAACGGATAAGTTTCCAACAGGACTGTCATGAGGAAGTTGTATAAATCCAAACAAGTACATAGCCAGCACACTAAATACTGCTATCCAAATGGCCAAGAACATTTCTCTTTCGAGTAAATGAGCTTGTACAGCCAAATCTGCATTCGATAAAAATTTGAATGCCAATGCTAATTCTAAAAATCCTAAAAACACCTTAACACTTGTTAACCATCCACCAGATTTTGGCATCGAATTTAACCAACCAGGGAATGCCGCAAATAACGCAAAAGGCAATGCTAGAGCTAATGAAAATCCTAACATCCCTATAACTGGAGCAATACCTCCAATATCAGCCGCTTCTACCAGTAAGGTTCCAACGATAGGTCCTGTACATGAAAATGAAACTAAAGCTAGCACCAATGCCATAAAGAAAATCCCAATTAAACCACCTCTATCTGATGCTTTATCCGCTTTATTCACCCATGAACTAGGCAATGTAATTTCGAATGCCCCCATAAAAGAAACTGCAAATACTACTAACAAAATAAAGAAGGCCATATTAAACCACCACTGTGTAGACAACCAATTTAATATTGAGGCTCCAAAAAGCCATGTCACTAAGGTTCCGAGTATCACATATATTCCTATAATACAAATTCCATAAAAAGTGGCATTTCTAATACCTTGAGCTTTAGATTTACTTTGTTTGGTGAAAAAACTCACTGTCATTGGAATCATAGGAAACACACAGGGTGTTAATAACGCTGCAAAACCAGCACCAAATGACAAAAAGAAAATCGTCCAAATTGACATATCAGCTATATCGTTACTTTTTTCAGATGAAGTATTATTTACTTTTTCTGGTTCAGAAAAACCATCAACTTCATCAGTAGAGTCTTCATTTAACCAACCTGGAGATTCCCCTCCATACTCTGCAGACAAATCCACTACTACCGCTTTAACATCACTACTAAGTAGTTCTTTCAAGTTATCAGCAGAACCTATTAAAGACATTGCATCCTGATAATCTTTTTCAGTTTCTACTAATTCTAACAATGCCTTAACATCATTAGATTCAATTTTATTGGCTAATACTAAATTAAATGAACCTACTACAAACAGTATTAATATTGTTATTTTATTCATTACCACTTCCTCCTAAACTTAAATATTTCTTATAAAATTTAACACTATTCCCTTCTGGTACTCTTACCCAACTTTCTTCAAACCTCACATATTCAGCACCATCTTTTCCTTTTGCTTCATCACCATTTACAGATTCAAAAGAATTCTCTATTGCCTTCCCCCCAGCTTCTTCTGTAACTTCTTCATCTTCACAACCTTTTACTTTTAATTCAAAGCCTGTATCAAAAGGGGGTAGACAATGAGTTTCATCACAAGTCTGAAAAGAAAACCTACCTTTTAAAGTAAAGTCTTTTTTGCTAGAGATCTTAATCTTACGTTTTAAAGTAAAGCTATTGGAATGCTGATAGATGTCTTCATCAGCTGCATCATCATGATAAAATTCTGGCTTAGGTTCAAGTACTTTTCCTACTACCGTATAATTTGATGATTGCTCTGGCTCAACCTCAGTAGGCAATGAAAAGGCTTCTGGCGGTAGGTTCGCTGCATAAACATGCCAATGTTCTACACATGTAATTTTTGCAATTATGGTAGCATTACAACCATCTTGTTCTATGCTAAACTTCCAACTCACTTTATCTTCAGGAAATTCGATTTGCGCAGTTGCATTTGCTACAAACAAAAACAAGGCTACCAAAGGTAGTAAAATGTACTTTTTCATTAATCTCATCTAATCAATCTTAGTTATTAATAGGAGTCCAAAATTAGTTATTTTAATTGTAGAACAAACACAATCTTAAGCTCAAAATTGTATTCTTAAACACCTTGGTTAGGCAACAATTTCCTCTATTCTAAGAATAGATTCTTCACTTTGTTTTATTTTATCGCTAAAGCGATGATAAAACTACATTCAGAATGACAAAAAACAACAACAAAAAAGCCGAAACTAATTTAGTTTCGGCCTTCTCAAATTATTTTTATTCTTCTAATAAAATTTTACTTCATGAATACATCTAATAGGTATTATCGTTGTCTTTTTTAGAATAACATTTTTATCTGTAAAACCCCAAATGGTAGTCTCTACTTTTTTTAAACCTTCTATATCTTCAAAAATGATCTTTACTTTTCTTTTAAAGCTATTTCCTAATCTCATCCCTCTTTTTATTAGGGCTTCTCGCTCTATTTTTTGCTCTTCAGTAACTAACACATCGCCTTGAGGAAAAGTAAATTCTAAAATTTCTTCTTTTTCAATAAGTGTTATTGTATCATTTAAAACAGCATTCATAAGTAGGTAGTTTAAATTTTGCAGCAGTACAGCTTTGTGTTTAACGCTAGAACTTAAAATAAAGTTTCATTTATAACTTATAAGCATATAATTAACTAACCGTTAGATACTTAAAACAACACTATAGTAAGATACTATAAGAATGTAATTGCGAAAACTATAAACGTTAGAGCGTTTGTATAAAAAGAAGTTGAAAAATTTAACCCTTGTTAAAAGAATATTCTCTTTCTACCTTAGCTATTCTTACAGTATAGCTATCATACCAATCTGAACGACCTTTATTTTGAGCTTCTTTATGTTCTGTATTAGCATACCAGTTACGAATAGCTTCTAAGCTTTCCCAATAAGATACTGTAATGCCTACTTCTCCTTTAGCACTTTCAAAGCCTAAAAACCCTGATTGTTTTACTACTAATTCCACCATTTTATCAGACATTTCATCATATCCATCATTATTACTTTTTACTGAAGTAAAAATTACAGTGTAATACGGTGGTTTTGGAGTGTTAGCTAGCGGCATAAAAAAATATTTAAACTGAAAAAAGGAAATCAAATATATGATTTCCTTTTTGCTTACGAGATTTAACATCTCTATTAATATTCAATAGATTCCTCTGCTACGCTAACGCTTCAATCGGAATCACATTTTTCTATGCTATTGCTTTAATCATATCTTGTTGTGTTATGATGTGATGTTTATCTTCTTCGTAATTTACCAACACAGCCTTTACACCATTTTGGAAATTTTTAGAAATAAGATTTATCGATGTAGTTCCAGAAACTACTGGGAATGGATCCAACATAATATTTTTTACGGGCAATTCTTTTAAGGTCGGGTCTTCACATAGTCTCTCAAATAAATGATTATTGGTAAGAGAGCCTACAAAACCATCTTCTCCAACAACGGGTATTTGGGAAATACCATATTGGCTCATTAACAAGATTGCCTGCGACAATGGATTATCTTCAGTTACCGTAACTAAATGCCTGTCTGAATGGTCTGCTATCAAATCTAAGCCATTGCGTTTTTCTTTATCTAAGAAACCTCTGTCTCTCATCCAATCATCATTAAACATTTTACCAACATATCTACTTCCATGATCGTGAAACAACACAACAACTACATCATTTTCTGTTAACTCATCTTTTAATTGTAATAAGCCTTTAACTGCTGATCCTGCAGAATTACCAACAAATATTCCTTCTTCTTTGGCTAACTTTCTTTGCCAAACTGCTGCGTCTTTATCTGTTACTTTCTCAAACTTGTCAATAATGTCAAAGTTTACATTTTCTGGTAAAATATCCTCACCAATTCCTTCGGTAATGTATGGGTAAATTTCATTTTCATCAAAAATTCCTGTTTCGTGGTATTTTTTAAATACAGAACCATAAGTATCTATTCCCCATAGTTTAATGTTTGGATTTTTCTCTTTTAAGTATTTACCAACTCCAGAAATTGTTCCTCCTGTACCAACGCCAACTACAAAATGAGTTATTTTCCCACCTGTCTGCTCCCAAATTTCCGGACCAGTACTTAAATAATGTGCTTTCGAATTTGATGGATTATCATATTGATTTACATACCAAGAGTTAGGGGTTTTTTCTGCTAAGCTTTTAGAAACAGAATAATATGAACGAGGATCATCTGGCGGAACATTGGTTGGGCAAACATAAACCTCAGCTCCAACAGCTCTTAAAATGTCCATCTTCTCTTTAGATTGCTTATCACTCAATACACAAATTAATTTGTATCCTTTGATAATAGCAACTAATGCCAAACCCATTCCAGTATTACCTGAAGTACCTTCAATAATAGTTCCTCCTGATTTTAATCTTCCATCAGCTTCGGCATCTTCTATCATCTGAACTGCCATTCTATCTTTTACAGAATTACCTGGATTAGTCGTTTCTACCTTAGCTAAAACCAAGGCTTTAACATCTTTACAAATATGATTTAACTTAACTAAAGGAGTATTTCCTATTGTTTCAAGAATATTATTGTAATATTTCATGTATCTCTTTTATTACTTATTAATGTTACATGGAACTCGTAAAGGTCCATTTATCAAAATGAAAAACTTTATCCTACTCGTTTCATATTATTTAAAATAAAATTTCTGCAAATGTAATAAATACCAATCTAAATTAATCAAAACGGATTGCTTTTACAGGAGTAATTTTTGTGATAACGTAAGAGGGTATTAATAGCATTAATATACAAATTACTAAAGTGCCTATATCCAACAAAAGAACATTCATAAAATTTAATTCTATTGGAACCACAGAAACATAATAAGATTCTTCTGGCAAAGTTAAAATACCAAATTGCTGTTGTACTAAACAAATAGCAATACCTATTGCATTGCCCCAAATCAATCCTTTAAAAATAAGATAAATGGCATTGTACAAAAATATTTTTCTCACGTTCCAGTTTGGCATACCCAAAGCTTTTAATATTCCTATCATATTGGTTCGTTCTAATATTAGAATTAATAAGGCTGAGACGATATTTACTACAGCAACTATTATCATTAAGATTAGAATAATGTTTACATTATAATCTTGCATACTTAACCATATAAATATATCTGGGTTTTGTTCTTTTATGGTAGATGAATGTAAATTATAACCAACATTTTCGTAAACAAAATCACCCATTTTATCGAGTTCATCATAATCATCAATCAGCACTTCAAATCCTCCCACCTCGTTTTTAGACCACCCGTTTCTTTTTTGGATGTGAGCAATATCGGCAATTACGTAAAGGTTATCAAACTGCTCTAGGCCTGTTTGATAAATTCCTTTAACGATAAAATCTTTTGGTCTGAGCTGTCCGTTTGCTTGAATAAAATAGAGAAACATTTTATCTCCTACCTCTAATTTCATTTTAGTGGCAATGTGGTTAGATAACAAAACATCCTTCTCTGTTTGCTCATCATTGACAACAAACGAATTTCCTTCTATAATTTTTTGATTAAAAAAAGACCAATCAAAATCACTACCAACACCTTTAACCACCACACCATAAATTTCTTCTTTGGTTTTGATGATACCAGCCTTCATAGCATATTTTTGGATATGTTTAATGCCTTTAACCGTATCTAAACTTGGATAAAAATCTTGTTTAAGGCTTATTGGACTAGCTTCATAGGTGTTTTGAGAATCGTAACTTGTTATTTGAATATGACTTCCAAAACCAATTACCTTGTTGCGTATTTCTCTTTGAAAACCATTTACAATACTCAACGCAACTATCATAACAATTAACCCTAAAGCAATAGCAATAATGGATATTCTAATAATAGGTTTAGTAATTTTTTTTGAATGACTATCTCCTTTAACTATATTTTTTGATATGAAATATTCGAGGTTCAAATTTGATTACTTTTATGCCTTATTGATTTTAAACAAATGTAACAATTCATTGATGAATTTAAAGCTGCTCATAAATATTATCATTATCAGCCTAATTTGTGTTAAATGCACAGGGCAAGAAACAAAACCTACCGCAACAAACACTGTAAAAATTGTTGTGTCTGAACCTTCAAAAGAGCTACCTATTATTGTTGGAGCGGAAAGAATTGATAGTTACATAAAATTACTTAAAGACAAAAAAATAGGAGTTGTAGCTAATCATACCTCTATGATAAAAGATAAGCACTTGGTTGATCTTTTAATAGATGCTAAAATTGAAATTGTTAAAGTTTTTAGTCCTGAGCATGGTTTTAGAGGAAATGCTGATGCTGGCGAAAAAGTAAATTCTAGTGTAGATAAAAAAACGGGGTTACCCATTATTTCGCTTTACGGGAAAAACAAAAAACCAACAGTTGAACAACTCAATGATTTAGATGTGCTTATTTTCGATATTCAAGATGTTGGTGCTCGTTTTTACACCTACATCTCTACCATGCATTATGTGATGGAAGCTTGTGCTGAAAACAACAAAAAACTAATTATTTTAGACCGGCCAAATCCTAACGGGCATTATGTTGATGGCCCAATTTTGGAAGATGAATTTAAATCTTTTGTTGGCATGCACCCTGTACCTATTGTACACGGAATGACCATTGGTGAATACGCCAAAATGATTAATGGTGAAGGTTGGTTAACCAACCAAAATAAATGTGATTTAACAATTATCGAAACCGAAAATTATAATCACAACAGGTATTACCAACTCCCTATTAAGCCCTCTCCTAATTTACCAAACATGAGCTCTATTTACCTTTATCCTTCTTTGTGTTTGTTTGAAGGAACGCCCATAAGTGTAGGTAGAGGAACTGATTTTCCTTTTCAAGTTTTAGGTCATCCAAAAATGGATTCTGATCGGTTTTCTTTTACTCCAAAAAGTATGGATGGAGCAAAATCCCCTAAACTAAAAGGTGAAATTTGTAAAGGTTATAATTTATCTAAATTCGGAAATGACTACATGAAAGGTAAGCCAATGATAAACCTTTATTGGTTAATTGATATTTATAAAAAATACCCAGAAAAAAAAGGTTTCTTCACAAAGATGTTTCAACTACTTTCTGGAACCGACCAACTGCAACAACAAATTGAAGCAGGAAAAACTGAGGGGCAAATTTATGCTTCTTGGCAAGCTGGATTAACCAATTTTAAAGAAACCCGAAAGAAATATTTACTTTATAAGGATTTTGAGTGAAAACAGATCCCGAAACAAGTTCGGAATGAGAGAACTGGAAATTATCTACCATTCAAAACCCATCTTAACTCATTTAACATTACCGCTGTTGCTCCCCAAACGATTTTACCGTTAAAATCAAAGCAAGGTACATTTACAATTCTGTTGTTTGTAAAATTTACTTTAGTCGTATCAAGCTCATTAATATTCGTTAAATCAGATACTTTTAAATTAATAATCTCAGCCACTTCTCTTTCCTCAAGGATAAAATTTGGCAAGTAATTAATAAATCCAACTATTGGGGTCACTAAGAAATTACTTATAGGAATATACATATCGGTTAGTCCTCCAACCACATCCACATCATCAATTACAATGCCTATTTCTTCGTTTGCTTCGCGCAATGCAGTATAAACAATATCCTTATCGCTTTCTTCTACTTTCCCTCCAGGAAATGCAATTTGCCCACTATGAGCCCCATTATAAACTGGCCGTTGTATTAAAACAATATGCGGCTCGTTTTCCTGTAAATAAAACAGGATTAAAACAGCACTCTTTTTTGCATTATCCATACTAAAAGTGCCATAATCTATCTTTCGATAAGGTATGGCTTCTATCTGAGCTAGCTTTCCTGGAAGCTCTTGTTGTAACCGCTGAAATAAATATGTTTTTAACGAATTATTCATAACTAAGAACTTGGTCAACAGGTTTATACTCAAAACTAGTTTTAGAATAAAGCCTCAACATTTTTTTATCTTCTGAAAACTCAATTTTATCATACTGAGCAGTTAATACAATTGTCTCATCTAAATTTATTAATCCAAAAAATCCATTTTCCTTTATTAATAATACTTGATCATGAAACCAAGACATATGTTCGTATTTTGGCTCAATTAAATAAGATCCTTTTTTATCAATTAAACCATACACTCCTTCTTTTTTAACAAAGGCATAATCCCCTAGAAAACGAGCTGCATAATCAAAATTATAAGGCACCTTCAATTTTGTATCATAATCACAATAACCCCATTTATTATGTCTCTTTACAGCTATCATCTCAGAAGAAACATGTCCAACATCTTCAAATAATGCAGGCACAAAACGTTTTCCTGTAGTATCAATTAACCCAAATTTCCCTTTAGACATAACCCTAGCATAACCGTGTTCATCAAAAAGCCCCCAGCTAATTGCACCTTCAGAATATGGAAATGACATTTCATTTGCTGCATCTCCATTGGGTTTGAGATATACATATTCGTCTCCTTTAACCGCCATAACAAATCCATTTTTCACCTCTGTTAATTGTTCATAAACTGGAGCTATGATATACTCTCCTGTTGCATTAATTGCACCAAAAAATCCGCCCTCTTGCACTCTAATAAAATTATCTTTTAAATTATCTATCCACTGGTATATTGGTTTTATTACATAATATAAATTAGTATCAATTACTCCATACAGGCCGTTTTGTTTTACATAAGCAATACCATTATTAAAATCGCCAACAGTTTCATATTCCAAGCCTACTTTTAGATTTCCTTTTCTGTCTATAAACCCATATTTACCATTTAGCTCTACAGAAATAAATTGATTATTCGTTTCACCAATTTCATCATAAATAATAGGAACAATTGTCTCTCCAGATCTGTTAATAATCCCATACTTATCGTCCTTCCCTACAACAGCTAAACCATTGGCATAAGGTTCTGCTTCATCATATTCAAAAGAAATAATTGTACTATTATTCTTATTAATAAATCCAACTTTATCGTTTAACATCACAGCTGCAGCTCCTTCAGAAAAATTAGTTACCCAACTGTATATTGTTGGTATTATCTCTTCTAATTGCTCATTTACAAACCCCCATTTATTGTTTTGTTGAATTTGATAATATTTAGTGTTTGCCAATATATAATCTTGCTCTAACTCTTCTTTAAAAGGATAATTTGGGTACTGATTTAAAAACTGTTTAATGTTTTGAGATGTTCTTACCTGTGTTGAAATATTATATATGTTTCTCCATGCTTTGGGAACAGAAGGGTTTTTAGGGTAAGTAGTAACAAAACTATAATATGCTTTAACAGCCTTACTTTTTGTAGCCAGTTCATATACATTTTTATGAGCCTCTTCTACATAATAACTATTCGGTTGTTCTTTTATAAATTTCACATAACTAAGCAAAGTTCTATCAATAGTATATTCCTTAAACAATTGTTTTTCATATCTCGCTTTTGCTTCATTAACTTGTTTTGCATTAGGGTATGTCTCTATAAATAATTGATAAGCAAAAGAAGTATTTTTCATCTTAGCTTCATTATAAGCCAACACATTTCTATTCATTTCAGCCTGTTCAATTTGAATAGCTCCTGCATTCTTATTAAGAAAGTAATTATACGATGTTATGGTGTTTTGTTCTTTAGAAAAAAGAAAACATTTCTCATCAACAACATCTCTTTGCTTACAAACAGAAACTGTATCTACACCATAAACTTTATATTTTAATTTCTGTTTTTCTGAAGTAGTTATCCAATAAGATGATGTTGAAATTTTAGCATAATGCAATGCTGAATCTAAATTATAAAATGGGTTATTATTTCTTGAATAAATAACGCTTAAACCATAGGCTGCTGCTGCCGTTTGTTTTTTTATGGCTTTATAAAAAATAACTTTGGCTTTAAAATAATCGTGTATTTCTAAAGCTTCAAACCCTTTATTTACAGCAGCTGCATTTGTGCCTTTCACAAAAAAAAGCAACAAAGAAATAGTAACAGTTATTTTAAAACTTCTATTCAAATGGATAACTATTTGTTATTTTTCACGTAATTAATAAGCCACTAAGTTAGGAATACAAATTTTCTTCCAAAGATCTTTGTATTTAATTAATGAACAAAATACACATCTATATAATTACCTTTTTCTCTCTATTTCTTATAGCGTGTAATACTTCTGAAATACAACAAGAAATTATTAAAGATAATACTCTCTACAAAGATTTAGACAGTATAAAAACGAATAAAACGTTAAAAGTACTGGTTGAATACAATGCTACGAGCTACTTTATTTACAAAGGAATTCCTCTGGGTTTTGAATATGAATTGTTAAAAAAGTATTCAGATCACATCGAAGTCGACCTCGAAGTTATTCCAATTAAAAATATGGATAGTATTTTTGTTGACCTCAACAAAGGTGTTGCCGATATTATAGCTGCTAACATAACAATTACAGAAGAACGCTTAACAAAAACCAATTTTACTCATCCGATTTTAATAACTCAACAAGTTCTGGTACAACGAAAACCTGAGGGTTGGCGAAAATTGAAAAAGTCTGAATTAAAAGAAAAAATATTACAGTCTCCATTAGATCTTATAGGTAAAACTGTAACCGTAAACAAAGGGTCCTCTTTCTATTCGAGAATAAAAAATTTATCGAGCGAAATTGGAGGGAAAATTAACATCAACACTGTTTCTGGAGAAACGTCAATGGAAGAGCTTATAGAACAAGTATCTACACAAGAAATTGAATATACTGTTGCTGATAAAAATTTGGCAATTGTAAGTCAATGGCAATACCCCAATATTGATGCTCACCTAACCATTAGCTTGGATCAAAAAATTGCTTGGTCGACAAGAAAAAATGCTATAGAATTAACTAATTCTATTAATGAATGGCTGATTGAGTTTCAAAAAACCAAAAAGTTTAAATTGCTTTACAATAAGTATTTTAAAAACCAAAGTAGTTTTAAGAAAAGGATAAATCACAAATCTTACACCTTAACAAGTGGTGCTATTTCTCCTTATGATGAAATTTTACAAAAACACGCTCCAAAACTAGGATGGGATTGGGAATTAATTGCGGCTATGATTTACCAAGAATCTCATTTTAACAACAAAGCAAGAGGCTGGGGAGATTCTTTTGGATTGATGCAGTTTATGCCAAAAACTGGAGCAAAATATGGGGTTGATACAACTTCATCAGCTCATGATAATATTGTTGCTGGAATTAACTATTTAAAATATTTAGACAATTACTGGAAACCAACAATATCAGATTCTGCACAACGAATACCTTTTATTTTAGCTTCTTATAACGTAGGTCCAGGACACCTTTTAGATGCCAGAAGACTTGCTGAAAAATATGGTAAAGATCCATTTATATGGAAAGATAATGTTGATTTCTATTTACTCAATAAATCAAAAGCAAAATATTATAAAGACGAATTAGTTAGACATGGTTATTGTAAAGGGCATATTACTTACAAGTATGTAAATGAAATTTTAATTAGATACGAACATTATAAGAACATAGTTGACGAGAACAAGTAATCCTCTTTATACCTGTTCTCGATACAAATTTTCAAAAAAGAAAATTCACTCGAACTGACATATTGTTCAGGCCAACAATCTTACATCAAAATTAAATTATTCTGAAAATCGATTTACATTTGAATCTACTCGAGATTTCTTTACCTCAATTTTTTTCTTCATCCAATCCGGATAATCTGTATCATCTTCAGATTCATAAATCCTAACCTTTTGACCTTCTACCGAACTAATTAAATCATTTTGAGTTTTACCGAGAATTCCTGCCGCAGTTTGCACTCCTGAGTAGCTTGCTCCAGCAACACCATGCGAAAGTATACTTGCTCCACATAAATAGAGATTCTTTATTTCACTTTTAGCTTTATACGAAAATGGTCCTATTTGTTTTAATACTTTATCTGTACCGTACACACAACCATTAGTAGAATTGATATAATGCTCATTGGTAAAGGGTGTTCCTAACTCTTTATTTACAATCTTACCGCAAATTCCGGGAAATGTTTTCTCTAAGGTTTTTAAAATTTTCTTTATCAAAAATTCTTTAAATTTCAAATACTCTTCAGACCTCTCTTTATTCTTAAATTGGCTAAACGATTCATGATTTATAAAAGTAACTACCTCCATAGAATGGTAACGCCCATCAAAACTTGTAGGATCTTTTATAGTTGTACAACTGATAAAGAACCCTGGAAACTCTTCTCCTTCCGAGATATCAACTTTCATCATATCCTCAAAAAGATCATCAGGATCTATATCCCTATCAGGCATTAGCCATATATTCCCAGAATCCATCCCTGCCTTTCTCATATCCATATCTACTATTAAAAATAGCATAAGTGATGTGCATGAATACTTAGTTTCGGATAGTCGCTTGGTTAGTTTTTTACTTAGGTTTTCTTTTCCTACTAAACCTAAATATGTTTTATCTGGATCTGCATTTGATATGATATTTTTAGCAAATATTTTTTCTCCATTTGCCAACTCTACACCTACTGCACTTTTCTTTTTTTCTCCTTCTAATAAAATTCGCGTTACATTCTGACTAGTTCTCACTTCACCTCCCAACTCTTTTATTCTATTCGTCATTGCTTTAACCAAAGCACCACCTCCTCCCATAGGATAAAAACCTCCTTTAAAGTAATGATCCATAACAGCACAATGAACAGGAAAACTTGCTTTACCTGGAGGCAAACCATGATCGCCACATTGAATATTTAAAACTGTTTTAAGTAAGGGGTCTTCGATATACCTATCAATTATTTTTTTTAAAGTAAACAAGCCATATTTACCCATATGCCTTGTTCTAAAAGGTATTGTTATATGATCCCAAAAACCTTTCATTTTAGGAATTAGCTGTATTTGTCGACTTACCTTTTTAACAATATCTAAATACTTAATAATGTTTTTCTTTTCCTTAGGGAAACGTGCTGATAATGATTGAACCAACTCATCATAATTGGCTGGTAAATCAATCCGTTCATCACCAATCCAACAGTGATCATAGCCTTTAGGGTTCATCCTAAAAAATACTAATTCATTAGCAATTCCTAAGCCTTCATACAACTCTGAAGTTGATTCTCCATCTCCTAACAAACCAATATAATGGACTCCAGGTGTAAAACGATGGCCTTTTAAATAGAAACTATGACACCAACCTCCAGGAACATCATGCTGTTCTAGTACCAACACCTTCTGCCCCTCTTTTGCCAAACAAATTGCAGAAGAAAGACCTCCAGCACCCGAACCAATAATTATTGCATCATATTCCATTGCGTCAAAAGTAGTGATAACTATTGTACATTTCTATCTTATATTTTCTGGAATTAAACAAACGGGAATCGGTTTCATTTTATGTTGATTGATGGTATTTAATCGAGTATAAATTTGAAATACTTCTTGTTGACGAGCCGTAAAAGAGGTAAAATCAATATTGGCTTTTTCGGTAATTTCCATTGCCCATTCTAACTCTGGATAAGTAGCTCCTATCTGATCTTCATCTGTTCTTTCATCTCCCCAAAGCCCATCAGTTGGTGCTGCGTTTATAATTTCTTGTATAACATTTAACTCTCTCCCCAAAGCAAACACTTCTGTTTTTACTAAATCAGCAATAGGACTTAAATCTACTCCGCCATCTCCGTATTTGGTATAAAATCCCACGCCAAAATCTTCTACTTTATTGCCTGTTCCTAACACTAAAAACCCATTAATTTGAGCATAATGATAAAGCGTTGTCATTCTTAATCTAGCCCTAGTATTTGCAAGAGATAAAAAATCTAGTTCTTTATTTTCTGAATGCCCTACAATGTTAGAAAAAGTATCAAAAACAGCAGTTAAGTCTGTTTCAATGCTTGACACATTACTAAACTTTTCTTTTAACCATGTAATGTGTTTTTTAGCACGAGCAACTTGACTTTTATCCTGATGAATTGGCATTTCTACACAAAGCAAAGGTTTTCCTGTATAAGCAGCCAAAGTAGAGGTAACTGCAGAATCTATCCCTCCAGATACTCCAATAACAAATCCTTTTGTTTTAGATGTTTCTAAATAATCGGACAACCAATTAACGATATATTCTTTTACTTTTTCCATACGCTAAAAACAAACACCAATATTTAGGGCTACATAATTTAAGTTAGCAATAGCATCCCCTTTAAGCTGATCTACGAATCCATTATTAAATGTAAACCCTAATATTAAGGCTGTATTTCCTGATATATTGTATTCTACACCCACTCCCATAGAAAGAGCTAAATTCATAAAATTAGTTGGAGTAGAGCTAGGCAATTCGGAAGTTGGCGTAATAACAAACCCAGAAGAAACTTCATTTATATTGTATTCAGAAGTAGAACTTGAACCTACATTAAATCCTACCATAAAACCAAATTGCCCAAAATATGTTAAGTAGCCTATTTCGTTCGTTCTCAATTTTAGTAAGAGAGGAACTTCAACATATTTCAATTTAAAATCTTCTACAACCTCAGTAAATAAGGCATTATCATCTTTATATATAATTCTTCCCCCACTATTCAAAACTCCTAAGCCTGTAGAAAAAAGATAATTTTTGGTTATGAAGTAATCAAAAGATAATCCATAGCTAAAACCAACTTTAGAACCATCACTTTTATAACCAGTTCTGTTTGTTTTTAGCCAAGATATATTGGGACTAAATTGTAATCCAAATCGAAATTTTCGATCATCATCAGGGAGTTTAGCAGACTTATCACTACTAAAGCTATCTTCTTGTGCAGAAAGGTTTAAAAATAGCAACCCAAATACTATTAAAGTAAGTACCTTTGTTTTTTGTATCATAAACTATACTTTTATTCATACAAATTTAGCTATAAATAAACCCTAATACTGCTAATGAAATCCTACTTTTCAACACTTAAACCTTTGATAACTTTAGTGCTTTTTAGCATACTTTTATCTTGCGGAAACAATCCCTTAGATGTTGATGTTTCTAATGTTAAAATAGATTTAAAAGTAAAACGGTTTGATCAGGATTTATTTAGCTACCCACAAGGAATTACAGCAGAAAGTGTTTCAGAATTAAACACGAAATACAACCTATTTTTTCAAGATTTCACACAAAGTGTTATTAATATTGGCTCTCCACAAAATCCTAACCTATATTTTCAATTAAATGATTTTTCTAACGATTCATACATTAACGAAGTTAAAGTTGATGCTGATAAAATCTACACTGATTTCTCTCCTTATCAATCCGAATTAGAAAACGCTTTTAAACACTACATTTATTATTTTCCTAAGAAAAAAACACCTGAAATAATCACTTATGTTTCTGGGTTTAATTATGCTATTACAACTGACGAAAATTATTTAGGAATTGGATTAGACATGTTTTTAGGAAGCAATTATCCTGCCTATGCCCAATTAGGACTTCCGCAATATAAAACAGCTTTTATGAGTAAAGAAGGTTTGGTTGCTGGAGCAATGCTAGGATGGATTTCTACAGAGTTTGAACTGAAAGAAAAAAATGCAGATTTGCTAACAGAAATGATTCACCAAGGAAAAACGCTTTATTTATTAGATGCTTTAATGCCAAAAGCTCCTAATTCTATTAAAATTAGCTACAATGAAGCACAACTAAATTGGTGCGACAATAACGAAGAACCTGTATGGTTTTATTTTATTGATAACAATTTATTATACACCAAAGAGACTTCCGAAATAATTAAATATATGGGAGAATCTCCTTTTATTCAAGGATTTCCTGATGGATCTCCAGGAAGAATTGGCCATTGGTTAGGTTGGCAAATTGTTAAAGCTTACATGGAGAAAAACCCAACTATTACAATAGAAAAATTAATGTTAAACGATAATGCTCAACAAATATTAAACGCTTCAAAATATAAACCAT
>NVUQ01000038.1 GCA_002401955.1 Flavobacteriales bacterium
TTGGCAGATTTATCACAAGATAGAAAAATCAAATTTGATTTAAGTCCTCACGACCCAAGACGTTTTTTTTAAGTAATTTATTTCATTAAGTTTTTAATTATTACTTTTGAATGTATGAATAAGAGTTGCTTTTTTTGTGGATTACTATTTACTACATTACTATTTCCTTCTTTTTTAAAATCTCAAACTGTTAATCATTGGGAAACCGCTGTATTTGATAATGATACATGGAAGTATTTATTAGGAACATCTGAACCAGATACCAATTGGAGAAAATTAAGTTTTAACGATGCCAGTTGGGCTCAAGGAGCTGGAGGCATAGGTTATGGTGATGGAGATGACAATACAACTGTAGCTGCTACAGTATCCTTGTATTTAAGAAAAGAATTTACTTTAATTGATACATCCAAAATTGAACAAGCAGTTCTTAATGTTGATTATGATGATGCTTTTGTAGCCTACTTAAATGATGTTGAAATAGCTAGAGCGAATGTGGGTACTGTTGGAGATCATCCTGCATTTAATCAAGGATCATCTAGTTTACATGAAGCTCAAATGTATCAAGGCGGAAACCCAGACCAATTTTTGATAGATATCCAAACCTTAAAATCAATTATGATACAAGGGAATAATGTACTATCAGTTCAAATACATAACGACAACATAAGCTCTTCAGATTTAACAGGTCGCATATTTTTATCATTAGGAATTAATGATGTTTCTTCAGATTACTCAGCAAACCCTGGATGGTTTATACCACCTTTAGTTTTTACATCATCTAATTTACCAATTGTAGTGATAAATACAGGAGGACAAACGATTTTGGATAACACTAGAATTGTTGCAGATATGGGAATTATATACAATCCTAATGGAGCAAGAAATTATTTAACAGACCCATTTAATGAATATGACGATAAAATCAATATAGAATTAAGAGGATCCTCTTCCCAATCCTTTCCTAAAAAAGCGTATAGTTTTGAGACACAAGATGCCCTAGGAAACAATAATAATGTTGCTATTATGGATATGCCATCAGAGAATGATTGGGCATTAGTTGCACCTTATTCTGATAAATCATTAATAAGAAATATAATTACTTATCGATTTGGAGAAAAGCTAGGAGGCTATGCTCCGAGAACAAAATTATGTGAAGTGATGCTAAATAATGTTTATCAAGGAGTATATGTATTTACTGAAAAAATTAAAAGAGATAAAGATAGGGTCGATATTGCAAAGTTGGATGCAGATGATTTAGCTGGAGATAGTTTAACTGGGGGATATATTGTTAAAATAGATAAAGTTACTGGTGGAGCTGGTTATGATTGGAGTTCGCCAATAGCACCTTTGAGCTCTACAGCAACAATAAGCTATCAATATCACTATCCAAAACAAGGAGATATATTGCCAGCACAGGCCAATTACATTGAAACATACATTACCGATTTTGAATACGCTTTAGATGGACCAAATTTCTTGGATCCAGTATTAGGCTACCGGCCGTATACCGATGCACCTTCATTTATAGATTTTTTTATTATGAATGAGCTCTCTAGAAATGTAGATGGATTTAGATTAAGTACATACATGTATAAAGACAAGGATAGTAAAGGAGGGAAATTAACTATGGGACCTCTATGGGATTTCAATTTAGCCTTTGGAAATGCAAATTATTGTGATGGAGAATTAACAACAGGTTGGTCCTCCGATTTTAATTATGTCTGCTCAGGTGGTAAAGTTCCTTTTTGGTGGGATAAATTTAGCCAGGACACAGACTACAATAATGAGTTAAAATGCAGGTGGGAAAGTTTAAGACAAAATGAGTTGCATGAAGATACGATTCTGAACTATATTGACACATTGGTTACTTATTTAGATGAATCACAACAACGAAATTTTCAAAAATGGCCTGTATTAGGCACTTATGTATGGCCCAATAATTTTGTTGGATCAACTTATGCCAGTGAGATCAATTACCTCAAAACGTGGGTGTCTAGTCGATTAACTTGGATGGATAGTAATATGCCTGGTATATGTAGTGTTGGATTAGATGAAAAAAGGATTCAATCCAATATATTGGTATATCCAAATCCTAGTTTTGATGTTTTAAAAATATCTTTTACAAACAATTCTATAAACGAAAAGAAAATAAGTTTATATAATGTAATTGGGAAGAAGGTGTATCAACATTTAACAATAAATAAAGAATTATTAATTGATGTAAGTAAATACTCAGAGGGAGTATATTTATTAGAAATATTAGAAGAAAAAGGGCGTACAACTCAAAAAATTATCATAAAATAAAGTAGAATGAAACGATTTTATTGGGTGGTTATATCACTTCTATTCTTTTCTTGCGAAAATGAAATAGGAAGAGTTGATTTACTTAAAAATAATGCTGAAGAAGTTCAGTTTGAATTACAAGAAGGAGATGTTATTAGTCTTTATACAGAAATAGATATTGAGTATATCAAGAAACCTTTGTTTGTTTATCAATTTGAATTTTTTAAAGATGGATATCCACTTTATAGTGGAGGAATAGACCCATTGGTTACTACAGAAAATAAGAATGAAACATATTCAGAAAAGGATGGGATTGTTCAATGGAAATTTTATGGAAAATTACAAGGAGAATTTAAAGCAGATACCACAGCGATCTATTCTATTAAACCTTCATTTATTAAAAACAAAGAAGAAGGTTTAAAAATCAATAAAGCAGATATTTTTTTTGTGAAATAATCCAACATTCCTAATTACTTTTGCATCCTTATGAACGCCAATAAAAAAGTAGCCTTATACACCTTGGGGTGTAAACTCAATTTTTCTGAAACTTCTACAGTTGCTAGAATGTTTGAAGATGAAGGTTTCGCTCGTGTAGATTTTAACGATACACCAGATGTTTATGTGATTAACACCTGTTCAGTTACCGAAAATGCAGATAAAAAATGCAAGCAATTGGTAAAAAAAGCATTGAAGATAAATCCAGATGCTTTTGTTGCTATTATTGGGTGTTATGCTCAATTAAAACCAGAAGAAATTGCTCAGATTTATGGCGTTGATATGGTTTTAGGAGCTTCAGAGAAGTTTAAGATTGTAGAGCATTTTAAGAATTTAGAAAAGAAAGAGCAGGCAGAGGTTATTGCTTCAAAAATAAAAGAAGTAAATGAATTTATTCCATCTTACTCTAAAGGAGATAGAACACGTTCGTTTTTAAAAATACAAGATGGATGTGATTACTTCTGTACATTTTGCACCATTCCTTTAGCAAGAGGGAAAAGCAGAAACCATTCTGTAGCAGAAACAGTTAATGTAGCCAAAGAAGTAGCTCAAACCGCTGCCAAAGAAGTTATTCTTACAGGAGTGAATATTGGAGATTTCGGACAAGGAGAGGGAGAAAACTTCTTTGAACTAATTCAGGAATTAGATAAAATAGAAGGCATAGAACGATTTAGAATTTCATCTATAGAACCTAATTTATTGAGTAATGATATTATCGATTTTGTTGCTCAATCCGATAAGTTTATGCCGCATTTTCATATACCATTACAATCAGGATCTAATACCATTCTTAAAGCAATGCGAAGAAAATACTTGAAAGAATTGTATGTTGAACGTGTTACAAGAATAAAAGAATTAATGCCTCACGCTTGTATTGGTGTTGATGTTATTGTTGGTTTTCCTGGAGAAACAGAAGAAGAATTTTTAGCGACTTATAATTTTTTAAACGAGTTAGATATTTCTTACTTGCACGTATTTACATATTCAGAAAGACAAAATACTACAGCCATAAAAATGGATGGAGTTGTTCCGAAAAATATTAGAGCTGAGAGAAGTAAAATGTTACATATTCTTTCAGATAAAAAGAAACGATTCTTTTACGAACAACATATTGGTAAAACTTACAATGTACTCTTTGAAGCAGAGCAGCACAATGATTTTTTAAATGGATTTACCGATAATTACATCAAAGTAAAAGTGCCTTATAGTGCTGACTTAGAAAATCAAATTAAAACAATTACTTTAGCCGATATAGATTTTGATGGAGTAGTTAAGGTTGATTTATTACAATCTGTAATAAATTAGTTTATGGTTGTTGGGGTATAGTTGTTAGTATATGGTTGTTGGTTTATGGTTGTTGGTTTATAGTTTTTTTATTTTACACTAAACACTAAACACTAAACACTAAACACTAAACACTAAACACTAAACACTAAACACTAAACACTAAACACTAAACACTAAACACTAAACACTAAACTATCCCCTCCTTCAATAAATCATGCAAATGAATTACACCCATGTAAGATGCCCCATCAACAACAATCAGTTGAGTAATATTACTGTTCTGCATTTGTTTTAGAGCAGTAGTAGCCATTTCATTTTCGCCAATCGTTTTTGGGGAAGTACTCATAATCTCTTTAGCAGTTAAATTATCAATGTCAGAAGAATTCTCTAACATTCTTCTTAAATCACCATCTGTAACAGCACCAATTAAGATGTTGTTTTCTAGTACAGCAGTTATTCCTAATCGTTTAGAAGAAATTTCGATAATGATGTCTTTAATAGAGCTATTTAAGTTGACTGTTGGTTTTTCATTATTGGGATAAATGTCGCTAACTTTTAACGTTAACTTTTTTCCTAATGCACCACCAGGATGAAATTTTGCAAAATCGTTACTATTAAAACCTCTACTTTTTAATAAACATACAGCCAGAGCATCTCCCATTGCTAGCTGAGCAGTTGTACTACTTGTTGGGGCTAAATTGTTGGGGCAAGCCTCTTTTTCTACGAAAGTGTTTAATACATAAGTAGAATGTTTTCCTAAAAAAGAATCTGGATTGCCAGTTATAGAAATTAAAGGATTGCCAAAATTTTTGACTAAAGGCACCAATGATTTTATTTCTGGCGTGTTTCCGCTTTTAGAAATACAAATAACTACATCATCTTTTAATACATTTCCTAAATCTCCGTGTATAGCATCAGCAGCATGCATAAATATGGCAGGAGTTCCAGTAGAGTTAAGTGTAGCTACAATTTTCTGACAAATATTAGCACTTTTACCAATGCCTGTTATTACCACTCTTCCTCTAGAGCTTAGTAGGAGTTCAATAGTATTAACAAAATCATCGTTAATGTAATTTATTAGATTAGAGATTGAAGCAGCTTCAATCTCTAATGTTTGTTTGGCGTTGTTTTTAATTTCTTCTGTTGAACTCAAAATCGTTGAATAGTTTTTGTAAAAAATAAATCGATAATAATTTATTTGTCGTACATTTATGTACAAATATAAAAAGAAACTACAATTTAATGCAAACCTTAGACGCTCCGTTAACTGATTACCTGAAAAAACACTTTGGATTTAACACATTTAAAGGAGAACAGGAATTAGTTGTTAAAAATCTATTAGAAGGAAATGACTCTTTTGTTATTATGCCTACAGGTGGAGGAAAGTCTTTGTGCTACCAGTTACCTGCATTAATTTCTGAAGGAACAGCAATTATTGTTTCACCTTTAATTGCCTTGATGAAAAACCAAGTAGATGCAATTAGAGGGCTATCTTCAGTACATGGAATTGCACACTTTTATAATTCTTCATTAACCAAAACAGAAGCAAAACAAGTTAAAGAAGACGTTACTAATGGAATAACAAAATTATTGTATGTTGCTCCAGAGTCTTTAACTAAAGATGAGAATGTAAGTTTTTTGAAAGGAATTAAAATTTCATTTTTTGGTATTGATGAAGCTCATTGTATTTCAGAATGGGGGCACGATTTTAGACCAGAATATAGAAGGCTAAGATCTATCATTGAGGCAATAGATAGAGTTCCTATTATTGCATTAACTGCAACAGCAACCCCAAAAGTACAAGAAGATATTCAAAAGAATTTAGGAATGGTTGGAGCTAAAGTTTTTAAAGCTTCGTTTAACAGGCCAAACCTTTATTATGAAATACGTCCTAAAAAAGATGTAAAAAAAGAAATAATACGATTCATAAAACAACACGATGGTAAATCCGGTATAGTTTATTGTTTGAGTAGAAAAAAAGTAGAAGAAATTGCGGAATTGCTTCAAGTTAATGGAATTAATGCTTTGCCTTATCATGCAGGATTAGATTCTGGTACCAGAGCACGAAATCAAGATGCTTTTTTAATGGAAGATGCTGACGTAATTGTAGCAACTATTGCCTTTGGAATGGGGATTGACAAACCTGATGTGCGTTTTGTTGTTCATCATGATATCCCTAAAAGTTTAGAAAGTTATTACCAAGAAACAGGTAGAGCAGGGCGAGATGGTGGAGAAGGAATTTGCTTGGCTTTTTACAGTTATAAAGACATTGAAAAATTAGAGAAGTTTTTACATGGAAAGCCTGTTGCAGAATTGGAAATAGGCTTGCAATTGATTTTTGAAATGGTTTCGTATTCCGAAACAGCAGTTTGCAGAAGAAAACAATTACTTCACTATTTTGGAGAAGAATACAAAGATTCAGATTGTGGTGATCAAGGTTTGTGTGATAACTGTGCTTATCCTAAAGAGAAATTTGAAGGAAAAGAGGATGTTAAAGTTTTATTAGAATGTATTTTAGGGTTAAACGAAGTGTTTAAAGCAAAATATGTTGCCAATTTTGTTGCTGGAAATGCTAGTTCAGATATTAAATCTTTTGCGCACGATGCTCATAAGATGTTTGGTAAGGGTGAAGATAAAGCAAATGAAAAGGATGAAAAGTATTGGGACGCCACAATTCGTCAGTGTATTATTTTTGGGTACATTATTAAAGAGATTGAAAATTATGGCATTCTAAAAGTTAGTGAAAAAGGAAAAGAGTTCATTAAAAACCCCATTTCGATTGAGTTGGTAAAATCTCATGATTATAGTGATGTGGATGATGGAGATGTTATTATACATCAAAAAGGTGGTGCAGGTGCTGCAGATCAGGCGTTGTTTAATGTTTTAAAAGAACTTAGAAAATCTGTTGGTAAAGAAATGGGCTTACCACCATATGTTATTTTTCAAGATCCATCATTAGAAGATATGGCAACGCGTTATCCGATTACGATGGAAGAGTTGACTAATATTTCGGGTGTTGGACAAGGGAAAGCGGAGAAGTTTGGAGATGAGTTTTTAGAAGTTATAGAGCGTTACGTTGAAGATAATAATATTGAACGACCTTTAGATATGGTTGTTAAATCTGTAGTGGATAAATCTGCTATTAAGGTTTTTGTAATACAAAGTATTGATAGAAAAATCCCTATTGAAGATATTGCAAGATCTAAAGGTAAAAGTGTAGATGAAATTCTTGCAGAAATAGAAAACATTGTTCTTTCTGGAACACGTGTAAATCTTGATTATTATATTAATCAAGAAATTGATGAAGAGGATCAAGAAGAAGTCTTCGAATACTTTATGGAGGCAGAAAGTGATGATGTAGAAGAGGCCCTAGAAGAATTTGAAAATGCTTTCTCTGAAGAAGAAATGCGTTTATTACGTATTAAGTTTTTGAGTGAGGTTGCGAATTAGATTTGGTTATGAAAGCTGTTACTAGGATTGTGTTTGTAGGGTTAATTGGTTCTCTTTTGTTGGGCTGCTCTAAAGACCATGATAATTCCTTGAGAATTGTAAATAATTTATATTACGAGGCTAAAAGAGTTCGGTTTGGTGACTTGAGGTTTGAAAACCTTCCTCCGCAAACATCTTCACCTTATCAGTCAGTGGCTGAAGGAGTGTCAGAGTTTACAGCAATTGTTTCTGGTGGAATGGCTATTTCAGAGCCAATTACTATTAAGGGAGATTACGTTCATAAGTGGACTATTACAATAATTTCTGAAACAAAGGTTAGTTTAACTAGAGATCAATAGGTGTGATATTCTAAAAGTTTCCTTCTTTCCTCATCAATTCTTCAATCTCTTCAATACTTCTCGGAGCTTTTACTGATAAATTATTTGGTCCTTCAGTAGTAATTAAAATATCATCCTCAATACGTATTCCTATATTCCACCATTTTGGATCACATTCAGAGTCTTCAGGAATGTAAATTCCAGGTTCAACCGTAATTACATTTCCGGGTTGTAATGTTCCGTGTAAACCTGGATCATGAACATCTAGTCCCAAATAATGAGAAGTGCCATGCATAAAATAACGTTGCACATGGTATCTTTCTTTGATTATTCCCAAAGCAATTAATTCGTCTGTAATAATTTTTGTGGCTGTTCTATGTGGAGTCCAAAAGTGGTTTCCTACTTTGCAAGAGTCAATTCCTGCCTGTTGTGCTTTTAAAACAATGTTGTAAATAATAGCTTCTTCTTCAGAAAAGTGCCCATCAACAGGAAGTGTTCTAGTAATATCAGCGGTATATCCATGATATTCAGCTCCAATATCACTAACAAGCAAATCTTTTCCTATTAATTTTTTTCTATTGCTGTTGTAATGGATGATACAGCTATGTTCGCCCCCTCCAAGAATAGATGGGAACCCTGGATATTCAGCACCATTTTTTTTAAAAACATATTCAACAATTGCCTCTGATTGGTATTCGGTCATGTTAGGCTTTAGAGCTTTCATTAGTTCAATTTGAGCATTACAAGTTATAGTAATGGCTTTTCGCATTAAAGTGATTTCTTCATCAGATTTTACCTGTCTTAAACTAGCCATTATTTGTGGTAAATCATTATAGTCAATGTTTGGTAGCTCTTTAGTTGCAAAATTAAATGATTGGAGTAGCCCGAATAAATCCCCTTTCTCTTTAGTGTTTCTTACATCTTTAGCTGTTTCAAAAACTAAAATTTTATCAAAGTTTTCATATGAATTCTCAAAAAGTAAAAATTTTTCATTTTCCATCGAAGTGTTTATTCCTAAATTCATCAAAGCCCCTTTAGTCCCTAATCGTTTTCCTGTCCAGATTTCATTTTTCTTATCTTTTTTTTGAAGAAAAAGAATTTCGTTTGTTTTTAAATTATCTTTAAATGTTTGTTCTTCTTTATAAATGATAACAGCTGCGTGTGGCTCTCTTAGTCCTGTTAAATAATAGAAGTTTGGATCTTGATGATATTCAAAATCTACATCATTAGATCTGTTTCTTACCGGGTTGGAAAAAAGAACAGCAACAGCGTTTTTTGGCATTAAATCTCTTAGAGCTTGCCTATTCTTAGCAAAAAATGTTGCTGGTAAAAGATCGGTGTCGTTAAAATGAAGGCTAGTTTCCGAGTCTAAAGGAATGTCGAACTTAATTTCCTGAGCAGTAAATAATTGAGGAAATAGAATAAGTAGGAGTATGATTTTGTTCATGAGACAAATATAGTAACAAAAAAAACGCTGTTACAAAGTAACAGCGTTTTCATTCTTTTGCTTAGCGCAAATTATTTTTTACATAAAACCTTGAGCTTTTGCTTTTTTAATACAAGCAGCAACTCCAAGCTTATTGATATTTCTAATAGCTGAACCAGAAACTTTTAATGTAACCCATTTATCTTCTTCTGGGATATAAAATTTCTTAGTTTGTAAATTTGGGTAAAATTTTCTTTTAGTTCTTCTCTTCGAGTGAGAAACATTATTACCTGTTATTACTTTCTTTCCTGTTAAATCGCAAACTCTTGACATCTCTTTTCTCTTTAAAATTTGAGGACTGCAAAATAAATCATTTTTATTCGAATATTCAAACAATTAGTAGTGAATATTTTTATTGTCCATTTTAGGCGAAAGTAACCAATATTTATTAGAGGCGATAAATTCTTGTAATTTACCCTTCAAATAGCTTGAATAAAAGGCTTAAAATAAGTAGCTTCGCACAATAATTTCAATCAATTTATTCAGCTAAAAATATAAAAAATGGCAAAGATTATTTATACAATTACAGATGAGGCTCCAATGTTGGCAACATATTCATTTTTACCAATTGTAAAAGCTTTCACGGCAACATCTGGTATAAAGATAGAAACGAAGGATATTTCTTTGGCAGGAAGAATTTTAGCAAATTTTTCTGAGTATTTAAATGATGATCAAAAAATAGGAGATGCCTTAGCTGAGTTAGGAGAGTTAGCAAAGACTCCAGAAACGAATATAATAAAGTTGCCTAATATTTCTGCATCTGTTCCGCAGCTGAAAGAAGCTATAAAAGAATTATGGAAAAAAGGCTATCGAATTCCTAAATACCCTGAAAACCCATCTAACCCAGACGAGCAACATATATTGGCAAGATATGCCTATGTGTTAGGGTCGGCTGTAAATCCAGTGTTAAGAGAAGGTAATTCCATTAGAAGAGCCCCAAAAGCAGTAAAAGAATTTGCAAAAAAACATCCTCATAGCATGGGAGTATGGTCGTCAGATTCTAAAAGTCATGTATCCAGTATGAGCGGAGGAGATTTTTATGGAAGCGAAAAGTCAATGACCCTTAAAGAAGCAACAGAAGCAAAAATCATCCATAAAGACGCTGAAGGTAAGGTGAAAATCTTAAAAGCAAAAACCACCTTATTGGTTGGTGAAATTATTGATACTGCAGTATTCAGCATCAATGAATTTAAAAAGTTTGTAGCTAAAGAAATTGAAGATGCAAAAGAGCAAAATGTGCTTTTTTCACTACACATGAAGGCTACCATGATGAAAGTTTCTGACCCCATTATTTTTGGAGCAGCAGTAGAGGTTTTTTATGAAACCCTTTTCGAAGATTATGCCGACTTATTGGAAGAATTAGGTGTTTCTTCAAGACATGGTATCGGAGAAGTGTATGAGAAATTAGAGGGACATGAAAAGGAAGCCGAAGTGATGGCTTTAATGGAAGAGATTTATAAAAACAGACCAGGAGTAGCTATGGTTAACTCCGATAAGGGAATAACCAATTTGCATGTGCCAAGTGATGTGATTATTGATGCATCTATGCCTTCTATGATCCGTACATCTGGGCAAATGTGGAATAAAGATGGAAAACAACAAGATACCAAAGCCATTATTCCCGACAGGTGTTATTCTGGCGTATATCAGGCAACCATTGATTTTTGTAAACAACATGGTGCTTTTGATCCTTCAACAATGGGAACCGTGCCAAACATAGGTTTGATGGCTCAAAAAGCCGAAGAATATGGATCGCACAATAAAACCTTTAAAATAAAAACGAAAGGAACAGTACAGGTGTTAGATGCTAATGGTCAAATTTTAATGGAGCAGGATGTTGAGGTAGGCGATATTTTTAGAATGTGCCAAGCAAAAGATGCACCCATACAAAATTGGATCAAATTAGCCGTAGCCAGAGCAACTATAACTGGAAATCCTACCGTTTTTTGGTTGGATGAGAATAGAGCTCACGACAGAGAAATTATTAAAAAAGTAAAAAAATATTTACCAGACCATAAAACCGATGGGCTAGAATTACCCATCATGTCACCAGAAGAGGCAACAACTTTTACCTTAGAGCGAATAAAAGCCGGTAAGGATACTATCTCTGTTACAGGAAATGTGTTGAGGGATTACCTTACAGATTTATTTCCTATCTTAGAGTTAGGTACCTCTGCAAAAATGTTGTCTATTGTTCCGTTAATGAATGGGGGAGGATTGTTTGAAACAGGTGCGGGAGGATCTGCTCCAAAACACATTGAACAATTTTTGGAAGAAGGTTACTTACGTTGGGATTCTTTAGGAGAATTTTTAGCATTAGAAGCCTCTCTTGATTATATCGCATCAAAAACAGGAAACCTTAAGGCAAAAGCTTTAGCTGGAGCATTAGATGTTGCTACAGGACGATTTTTGGATAATAATAGGGCGCCAGCACGTAAACTAGGGGAGATAGATAACAGAGGCTCTCACTTTTATTTAGCGCTATATTGGGCTGAAGCTTTGGCTGAACAATCTGTTTATGCCGATCTTAAAGAGACTTTTAGTGTTATTGCAAAAGATCTAAAAGATAACGAAGTTATTATTTGTCAAGAGCTTATTAACGCTCAAGGATCCCCTCAAGATATTGGTGGTTATTATAAGCAGGATGAAGCATTAGCCTCAAGGGCGATGAGACCTAGTCTTACCTTAAATGCCATTATGGATGGTGTGTTGGAGAAAGTTTAAAACACTGTGATAAAATGTTGATAAAAAGGCTGCTCAATATGAGTAGCCTTTTTTATTTATGGGTATTTTTGGAAAAGCTTTAGGGGTGTCGAAATGTAGTTAAAAGTCTAAAGTTGAAAAGTGTAAAGTCTTATTACTAAAAAAGACTTTCTAACTTTTTTACTTTCTAACTTTAAAAACTAAGTAGAGACTGAGATTATACCCTTTTAACCTGATGCCGGTAATGCGGACGAAGGAAAAAGTATCCAAGGGGCAATCCGTCCTTATCACGTCTAAAGCGAAATGTTATTCTGAACAAAATTTTGTTATTGCTTAAGCAATTTTATAAAATGACGTGAAGAATCTATGTAAAAGAACAGATTCTTTGTGGCATTTTATGGCTGAAATAAATTCAGATAAAAGATTACTCAGAATGACAAAAAAGAAAAGGCAATGAACATTACTGTAAATAATAATAACCAATCGGTAAAAGATGCTTCAAGCATTGAAGCGATGGTTGTTCAATTAGAGGTTGAATCCAAAGGAATTGCTATTGCCGTAAATCAAACGGTTATATCTAAATCAGAATGGAATAAAACGGAACTAAAAGAAAATGACAACATAACAATTATAAAAGCCACCCAAGGGGGATAATTAAAGAAGTTAAGTAGTCAGAAGTTAAGAAGAATAGTCTTAAAATATATTCTTAACTCCTTTAAATTCTTAATTTCTCAAACACTTAAAAAAATGAAAAAAGAAAAATTACCTAGACAGGAGCAAATTACTAGAACACCATTTCCTGCATCAAAAAAAGTTTTTGTAAAAGGAGAAATTCACAACATTAATGTTGCGATGCGTGAAATTACCTTGGAAGATACTCAGGATAATTTCAATAAAACGAATTCAAAAAATGCACCAGTAACAGTTTATGATACAAGTGGTCCGTATACAGATGAAAATGCAAAAATTGATGTAAAAAAAGGGTTAGACCCTATGCGTGAAGAGTGGATTTTAAATAGAGGAGATGTTGAGGAGTTGGATGGAATTTCTTCAGAATATGGAAAAGAAAGGTTGTTGAATTCTGATATTGATTATTTGCGTTTTGAACATATCAAAAAACCACTAAGAGCAAAAGCGGGGAAAAATGTAACACAAATGCACTATGCCAGACAAGGAATTATTACACCAGAAATGGAATATATTGCCATTCGTGAAAACCAAAAGCTACAAGAATATAAAGATGAAGTTGGTCAACATCCAGGGAATAGTTTTGGTGCCAATACCCCTAAAAAAGAAATTACTCCAGAATTTGTACGTGATGAAGTAGCTGCAGGAAGGGCAATTATTCCAAACAACATTAACCACCCAGAAAGTGAGCCAATGATTATTGGTAGAAACTTCTTGGTAAAGATTAATGCAAACATTGGAAATAGTGCGGTAACATCTTCTATAGAAGAAGAAGTAGAAAAAGCGGTTTGGGCTTGCCGTTGGGGAGCAGATAATATTATGGATTTATCTACAGGAGATAACATTCATGAAACAAGAGAGTGGATTATTAGAAACTCACCAGTACCGATTGGGACAGTGCCAATTTATCAAGCATTAGAAAAAGTAAATGGAAAAGCTGAAGATTTAACTTGGGAAATTTTTAGAGATACATTAATTGAGCAAGCAGAACAAGGAGTAGATTATTTTACAATTCACGCAGGAGTATTGTTAAGATATGTTCCGATGACAGCAAACCGTGTTACAGGGATTGTTTCTCGTGGAGGTTCTATTATGGCCAAATGGTGTTTAGCACATCACAAAGAAAGTTTCTTATACACCCACTTCGAAGATATTTGTGATATTATGAAAGCTTATGATGTTGCTTTTTCTTTAGGGGATGGATTAAGACCAGGAAGTATTGCTGATGCAAATGATGAAGCACAATTTGCTGAATTAAAAACATTGGGTGAATTGACGAAAGTTGCTTGGGCACACGATATACAAGTAATGATTGAAGGGCCTGGTCACGTGCCAATGCACATGATTAAGGAAAATATGGATTTACAATTACAAGAATGTTTTGAAGCACCATTTTACACATTAGGACCTTTAACTACTGATATTGCACCTGGATATGATCACATTACTTCAGCCATTGGAGCAGCCCAAATTGGGTGGTATGGTTGTGCAATGTTGTGTTACGTAACGCCAAAAGAACATTTAGGATTGCCAGATAGAGATGATGTTAAAGTTGGAGTTATTACTTATAAATTGGCTGCACATGCTGCGGATTTAGCAAAAGGACATCCTGGAGCTCAAATTAGAGATAATGCATTGAGTAAAGCACGTTTTGAATTTAGATGGAATGACCAATTTAACTTGGCATTGGATCCAGATACTGCTCGTGAATATCATGATGAAACCTTGCCAGCTGAAGGAGCTAAAGTTGCTCACTTCTGCTCTATGTGTGGACCGCATTTCTGTTCTATGAAAATCTCTCAAGAGGTTAGAGAGTATGCTGCGAAACAAGAGATTGATGAAAATACGGCATTGGAAGAAGGAATGAAAGAGAAGTCGAAAGAGTTTACTGAAAAAGGAAGCCAAGTTTATTTGTAGAAGTGTTGAATTGTGAATGCTGAGTTATGAATTTTTATAAGTACGGTTTTTTGGAAATGGATTTGTCTCCCCTCTTGAGAGGGGGAAGAATTCTTTCCGGTTCATCGGATTTAGAATTCTGGGGTGTGTAAAATGAAAATCCTTTTTTCATATCCATCCAAATTAGAGAATGAAGCTTCAATCATCAATAATGAAATGAGTGCTGGTAACTGGGACTTATTTCATTTAAGAAAGCCAGATTGGAAGGGGCAGGAAATTGAAAATCTAATTAATGAATTAACTGCTGAGGTCCAAGCCAAAACAGTACTTCACAAATCGGGAAAACAATCTTGTCATTCTTTTGAAGAGGTTGAACTGCTTGACGGGAAAGAGGAGTATTGTTTTTTAAGTCCAATATTTGATAGTATTTCAAAAGAAGGATATCAAGCAAATTTTGATGAAAAAGAATTGAGAATGTTTTTGAAAAAAGACAGGAATATAAAAGTGATTGGGTTGGGAGGAGTTACTGAAGATAACTACTCTAAACTTTTAGATTTAGGATTTGATGGGGCAGCCTTTTTAGGTTCTGTTTGGGAGAAGTATGAGTAAAGAGCGAGTTAAAATATTAACAATTGCAGGTTTTGATCCTTCGGGAGGTGCGGGATTGTTGGCCGATGTGAAAACAATAGAAGCCAATAAATGTGCTGCTTTTGCTGTTTGTACGGCAAATACGATACAGAATGAAAATGAATTTGTTGCCGTTAATTGGATAGCTGAAGAGGAAGTTTTAGCTCAGTTGGATATTCTTTTAAAAGTACACCAATTTGAATATATTAAGATTGGTTTAATTCCATCCTTAGCTTTTTTGAAAAAAATAATCCAAAAACTAAACACTAAAAACCAACAACCAAAAGTTGTTTGGGATCCAATTTTATCGGCAAGTGCTGGTTTTGATTTTAACCATGATTTGTCAGATTTAAAAGAGGTGTTAAAGGATATTTATATTATTACACCAAACTGGAATGAGATAAAACAGCTTTCAGGAAACGATAATGCTAAAAAAGGTGCTGAGCAATTAGTACAATTAACTAACGTTTATTTAAAAGGAGGTCACAATCCAGAAACAAAAGGAAAGGATTATTTCTATTTTGAAGAAGAGATTTTAGCTTTTAATCCTAAAGTAAAAGTGTTGTATGAGAAACACGGTTCAGGTTGTGTTTTCTCATCTGCATTAACATCAAATTTGGCGATAGGGTATCCTATAATTAAGGCCTGTTTAAGAAGTAAGTCTTATATGTATAAATTTTTAAATAGTTCGAAAGGGTTGCTAGGAAGACATAAGTTATAATAGAATGAAACTCGCAAATAATATATAAGAATAGAGTATTTAAGAATTCAGGAGTTAACTTCTCATATTCTTAAATACTTAACTACTAAGAGAAAACAATGATAGAAAAATTACAATATATAACTCAAGAAACTGCAACACTTTCTCATATCGATTGTGTGAGAGAAGCATGCATATCAGGTGTTAAATGGGTGCAATTAAGAGTTAAAAATAAATCGAACGAAGAGTATTTGACTATTGCAAAAGAGGCAAAAATCATTTGCGACTTGTATGATGTTGTTTTAATTATTAACGACAATGTTGGTATTGCAAATGAGATTAATGCACATGGAGTTCATTTAGGACGAACCGACATGTATATTTCTGAAGCACGATCAATTTTAGGAGAAAATGCTATTATTGGTGGGACAGCTAATACCTTGGAAGATGTTGAAAGGTTAGTTGAGCAAAGGGCAAACTATATTGGCTTGGGTCCATTCAGTCATACGGAAACAAAACAGAATTTAAGCCCTATTTTGGGGTTGTCAGGATATAGTGAGTTATTAAATGAGTTGAAGATGTATTACTCCTTAAGTGAAACACCAATAATTGCGATTGGCGGAATTGATATGTACGATATTGAACCGATTTTAAGTACTGGAATTTATGGAGTGGCTGTTTCTGGATTATTGACCAATAATTTTTCGATTACAGAAAGATTACACACAATATTAGAACAACCAACTATTAGTGTTTACTAAATCAAATAAAACCATCAATTATGGCAGAAAATAAAACACAAAAAACTAAACTAAGTGTTGAAGATTTTATCAACTCAGTAGATCATGAGGGTAAGCGAAAAGATGCTTTTGAGATTTTAGAGATGATGAAAGAAATAACTGGAGAAACTCCAAGAATGTGGGGAGCTAGTATTATTGGATTTGGCGATTTGCATTATAAATATGCAAGTGGAAGAGAGGGTGTTTGGATGAGGGTTGGATTTTCTCCTCGTAAAGCAAAATTTTCTTTATACATCAGTGGTTGTGATGTTGCTATGCACGAAAACCGATTAGAAAAGTTAGGAAAGCACAAAACTGGAAAAGGCTGCATTTACATCAATAAATTAGCTGATGTCGATGTAGAGGTTTTAAAGGAATTAATTAAAGACGGATATGAGAACCCATTTATGCCACATTAGCTGGTAGTTAAGAATGTGAGAAGTTAAGGAGTTATGGAGAAAAGTGGCAGTTTTAAAGATTTGATAGTTTGGCAGAAATCTCATGCTTTTACTTTGATGGTTTATAAGGCTACTGAGGAATTTCCAAAAGCCGAAATGTACAGTTTAACTTCTCAGTTTCGAAGAGCTTTTGTTTCTATCGCTGCTAATATTGCAGAAGGATATAAAAAGAAGTGGATAAAAGATAAGCTTCGGTTTTATAATATTGCTCAAGGTTCGTTGGAAGAGTGTCGATATTATATTATTCTTTCGAAAGATTTAAAATATATTGATAATGATGAGGAATTGAATAATCAAATTGAAGAAGCATCTAAATTGCTTAATTCATATTGTAGATCTATTCTTAACTCCTTAAATTTATAACTTCTCAAATACTCAACAAATGTTAAAAATAGCAGATAAAGAATTTAACTCAAGATTATTTACAGGAACAGGTAAATTTAGTTCAAGTCAATTGATGGAAGATGCATTAGTTGCTTCAGGATCAGAATTGGTAACTGTTGCTCTTAAAAGAGTTGATATAGAAAATAAGGAAGATGATATTTTAACTCATCTAAATCATCCACAGTTTAATTTACTCCCAAATACCTCAGGGGTTCGAACAGCAAAAGAAGCAATTTTTGCAGCTGAATTAGCAAGAGAAGCTCTGGAAACCAATTGGCTGAAATTGGAAATTCATCCTGATCCTAAATATTTATTGCCAGACCCAATAGAAACATTAAAAGCGGCTGAAGAATTGGTTAAAAAAGGGTTTGTTGTTTTGCCTTACATTCATGCAGATCCTGTTTTATGCAAACGATTGGAAGAAGTTGGAACAGCTGCGGTAATGCCTTTGGGTTCAACTATTGGAAGTAACAAAGGATTAAGGACAGTTGATTTTTTAGAAATAATAATAGAACAAAGTAACGTTCCTGTTGTTGTAGATGCCGGAATTGGAGCCCCTTCAGATGCAGCCAAAGCAATGGAAATGGGAGCAGATGCAGTGTTGGTGAATACAGCTATTGCTGTTTCAGATAATCCTATAGAAATGGCAAAAGCATTTAAATTAGGGGTAGAAGCCGGAAGAATGGCTTTTGAAGCAAGACTTGGTGCTCAATCAAATCATGCAATGGCAAGTAGCCCTTTAACAAGTTTTTTAGATTAGAATGAAATTAGTCGTAAGCCTCATATTATTGTTGTTAATGTTCTTTAAAGCAGATGCACAAACTCATGCAGAAGAGCATTATAAATATGATAGAATTTATAATACCATGTTGGGTTATTACAATCGTGGATTGTACCATAAGGCAGTTATTTATCCTGATTCCTTAGAAGGAAATAAATATGTTGATGCGGGTAGCTATTACTTTTTTGCAAGAGTCTATTCCTTGAGTAACGAGTTTGATCAAACCTTATCGAATCTTGAAAAAGCAGTTAAAGGAGGAATTACTAAAGATCAAATTGAAAAAATGTATGATTTGGATGGGTTTAGGGAAAGTAACATGCACATCATTTATGAAATGAATTACGATAAATGGCATCAAGAATATTTGGACTTAGTGAGCAGTATTGCTTTTGATTCAGTTTATATAAAGGAAATTCAAAAAATTAGTCAAGAATATTCGAACAACCTGAAAATTCGAAGAGCAGATGGTGATGAAATTATTGAAGTGGAAGATTCGTTAAGGTTTTATAGTACAACGAAACGTTTGGATTCTTTGAGTTTTTATGCAATGGTATCATTGACTTTGGATAAAGGTTTTTCGACATACAGAATGATTGGTAAAGAATATTATAAGTATACACGTTATTTGAGGTACAATATGCCCAAAGATTATGATGAAAACTGTGAAGATTGGCAAAAGATTAAAGCCATGATTTTTGCTGAAATGGAAAAAGGAACTATTTATCCTTTTTATTATGCGGCTATTGAAGATTATATGCGGAGGGGAACAAAAAAACCACAGTTATACGGCACAATCACTTCGAGGTATAATAGTTTTATTAGTATTTCTGGTAAATCGCTTCAATTTGAAAATCCAGAAGAGTTAAATGTTAGAAGAAGATCTGTTGGATTGTGTTCTATACAATTAAAAATGTGGTCTGAAGCAAGAGACTTACCCTTGTCATTAAAAGAAGTTCAGTTTAAATGAGAGATATAAAAGATAGAGATGATATAAAGAACCTTATGGAAGCTTTCTATTCTAAGATGTTGAAAGATAAAGAGGTGGGCTATATTTTTACCGATGTTGCAAAATTAGATTTACAGCATCATTTACCATTGTTAACTGATTTTTGGACCAATGCATTGTTTCATACAGGAGGTTATAAAAATAATGTGGTTCAAATTCATAAAGATTTAAATAAAAAAGAAAAGCTAACTCCAGAACATTTTAAAAGATGGCTGTTTTTATTAGATGAAACAATAGATGAAAATTATAAAGGAGAAATTGCAGAAAAAATGAAATTACGTGCCCAACAAGTTGGTATGACAATACAAGCAAAATTGGGACATTATGATTGAGAAGTTAAGAAGTGAGAAGGTAAGTAGTTATGGAGAAAAGTAAAAGTTTTAAGGAGTTAATCGTTTGGCAAAGATGTCATCAATTTGTATTGAAAGTATATAAAGCCACGGAAGATTTCCCTAAGACTGAAATATATGGTTTAACTTCTCAGTTTAGACGAGCAAGTGTTTCGATTGCTGCGAATATTGCTGAAGGGTATAAAAAGAAAGGAATAAAAGATAAGCTAAGGTTTTTTAATATAGCTCAGGGTTCATTAGAAGAGTGCCGGTATTATATTATTCTATCAAGAGATTTAAACTATATAGATAATGAAAAAGAATTAAATGCTTTGATTGAAGAAGCTTCAAAACTTCTTAATGCTTATTGTAGAAGTATTCTTAACTCCTTAAATTCTTAATTACTTATGGCTGTTTTCAAAGAACTATTCGATACATACAACTGGGATGAGGTAAAACAAAGTATTTACGCGAAAACAAAATACGATGTTGAACGGGCTTTAAATGCTGAAAAAAGGAACCTTGAAGATTTTAAAGCATTGATTTCTCCTGCTGCTGAGCCTTATTTAGAACAAATGGCCCAAATGAGTCACCAGTTAACTCAAAAGCGTTTTGGAAAAACAATTCAGATGTACATTCCTATGTACTTAAGTAATGAATGCCAGAATATTTGTACTTATTGTGGATTTAGTTTTACCAATAAAATTCCTCGAAAGACATTGTCTGATAAGGAGATTCTTAAAGAAGTTGAGTTTATAAAATCTAAAGGATATGACCATATTTTATTGGTTACAGGTGAAGCAAATACAACTGTAGGGATTGATTATTTAGAAAATGCGATTAAGTTGATTCGCCCTCATTTTTCGCAAATTTCTATTGAGGTACAGCCTTTAGAACAAGATGAATATGAGCGATTAATGAAGTTTGGATTGAATACTGTTTTGGTATATCAAGAAACATATCATAGAGAGGATTATAAAAAACATCATCCAAAAGGGAAAAAATCGAATTTTGATTATCGATTGGCTACTCCTGATAGATTAGGGAAAGCTGGTATTCATAAAATGGGGTTAGGTGTTTTAATTGGTTTGGAAGATTGGAGAACGGATAGTTTTTTAACGGCTTTACATTTAAATTACTTAGAGAAGAATTATTGGCAATCTAAATATTCAATATCCTTTCCAAGGTTACGACCACACTCTGGCGGATTAGAACCAAAAGTTGAAATGAACGATAAAGAATTGGTGCAGTTAATATGTGCATATCGTTTGTTAGATGAGGAAATAGAAATATCTATTTCGACTCGAGAATCAGAAAATTTCAGAAACAATGTGATTAAGCTTGGTGCAACAACTTTTAGTGCCGAGAGTAAAACAAACCCAGGAGGATATGTTGTAGAGCCTCAATCTTTAGAGCAATTTGAAATTTCGGATGAAAGACCAACGGAACAAATAGAAGAAATCATTAAAAAGCAAGGTTACGAACCAGTTTGGAAGGATTGGGAAAAATCATATTAGTTGTCATCCCGTTTGGAGTGTAACGGAACAGAGGGTTTTTTTAACTTTTTAAAAAGTAGTTCCCTTGATATCCAATTATACCGATTTATAATCAAAATGCCCTATAAATTTCGTTACTCTCATTCTCAGTCTTTGATTATCTATCGGCATTATACAAAAACCATTGTTGGGTGTTTTGAAATTAAATTGGTATTCCTAGCGGAAGAGTTCGGAATTAATTTCTCCCAATCCTTGTTTAGAATGATTCTAAATAGTATTTTTGTGGCAAATGAAACAACAAGTAGAAATTATATTGCCTCCAAGTAATGATTCTTTAGTGGTAAAAACCAAAAAGAAAAAAAAGATGAAGGATGTTTGTTGTGAAAAATTCAAAAAGAAAGGAAAAGGTTGTTGTAAGTCTTGTCCTTTAAGTTGGGGATAAATCCTTTTTACTTTTTCTTAAAAAACTAAGCCGTCTTTAAAGAACGGCTGTTAGGTAAGTTATTTGTTTTAGTAAATATTATCTTTCTGCCGGTTTAAATACTTATTTAAAATGCGTATATTTACTGGTGCATTTCTTTTACTAATGACCTTGTGTCTACTTTGTAACCCTAAATATGAAAAGTTTTAAATTTATTAGTGGATTATTACTCTGTTTATTCAGTATAAATATGTTGTCTCAAATTCAGCCTCCAGCTGGAATTGGTAATAATATTATTTTATGGTTGAGTCCTGATACTGCTGTTTTTAAATCAACTGGTAATGTAGCTGCAATTGGTAATAGAGTAAGAGAATGGCATGACATCAGTGGCGGAGGTTTCGTTTTTACGACCACCAACAATGGTACACGGCCCAAATATGTTACCTATCAAGGTAAAAATATGCTTAATTTTTCAGGTGGAGATTTACTAGAAAATACTGCTATATCTTCATTAATTAATGGAATGAGTGAATTTTCTATTTACATTGTTATAAAATCAGACGATATCAATACGGATCAAGGGTTTTTAGATTCTGAAAACCCAGATGGCCACGATGAAATTATTTGTATGCGTTATGATAATTCAGGCGCAAATACAGGAAGAACAAATGTAATTAAATGTGGGATGCAAGGTAATACTTCAAATAATCAAGTTGAATCTCAAAACAATACACAAACAAATCTATTACAATGTTTAACATTAACATGGAAGCAGGGAGAAAAAATCAATTTATATATCGATGGTGTATTAAATGAATCCTCCGTAAATAATCTAAATTCTGTAATGAGTGGAGTTCAGAAAATTCTTCTTGGAAAAGGTCCGAAAGATACTGGTGGTGGAAAAGGTTGGGATGGTAGAATAGGAACTGTGATATTTTACAATACTAAAATGTCTCCTGATTCTGTAAGTTTAATTTCAGGAGATTTAACATCTATAAGTTCAGTTCAATCAGGTGATTGGAATGACCCAGATACATGGGATTGTAATTGTAATCCACTTAATAATGATTTTGTTAAAATAAATAGTAACCATCAGGTAACGCTCACACAAAATGAAACTGTAGGTAATATAATTATAGAACCTCAAGGTTTATTGGATTTGTCTAGTAACAATTTGAGGTTGAATGTTAAAAATAATTTTACTAATAACGGATCATTGAATAGTAGAAGTGGAAAAATAAAATTTATAGGTACAGAAGAACAAATGATAAATGGTTCTTCAACATCTTTATTTTATAATTTACATGTTAATAATAACAATGGAGTTAGAGTAGAAAATGGGAATGTAAATATTCAAGGTTCCTTGTACATACAATCAGGATGTTTTAATACAAGAAATAAAGTGACTTTAATCTCAAATGAGACAGAAACAGCAAGGATAGCAGAATTAATTAATGGTGCATGTATTGTTGGTGACATCACCATGCAACGCTTTATAAATGTAGGAGCAACACACTGGCGTTTTTTAACTTCAGCAGTTAGTGGTGCTACTTTAGCAGATATGAATGATGATTTTATTACTAGTGGTTTTACTGGGTCTGATTATCCAAATTGGCCCTCAGCAGCAAACCCTTGGCCTTCCATTTATTATTATGATGAAACGGTTACTGGAGTACAAGATAATGGATTTACTGCAGCAACAAACTCATCAAATTTAATACCTGTTGGTACAGGTGTTTGGGTTTGGAGTGGTGATACTATTACTGGAACTCAACCCTTTACAATTGATATAACTGGTCCTCCAAATGTAGGAACAATTAACCTCCCTATCACTTATACAAACTCTGGCTTACCCAATGATGATGGTTGGAATATGGTGGGGAACCCATATCCATCATCAATAGATTGGAATTCTTCAAATATTACTAAAACGGGGATTAATAATGCCATCTATATTTGGAACCCTGATTTACAACAATTTGCTAGTTATTCGGGTGGTATAGGTGTTAACGGAGGGTCAAACACTATTGCCTCTTCTCAGGCAATGTGGGTTCAGGCAACCAGTTCAGGAGCTTCTATTCAATTAACAGAATCTTGTAAGACGAGCACAGATGCTCCCTTTCTTAAATTAAATCAAAACGTACCATTACGAATTAAAGCGACTAATAATTATGGTCAAGATGAATTGGCTATAGTATTTGAAAATGATGCGACTGATACTTTTGATGCTGATTATGACGCCTTAAAAATGGCTTCGGTTGATGCTTCTTTACCAGTAATTACTAGTGTTATGAATGGTGAATCCTTCTCTATAAATCAATTACCAAACCAAGAAATTGATATTCCTATAAAGCTCTTAACTGGTTTAAGTGGCATGCATTCTATTCAATTTGAAAATGTTTCTGATTTTGTTTTAAATTCAGCTTGTTTAATTTTGGAAGACTTGTTTACAGGGGCAAGTTATGACTTAAAAAATGTTAGCTCCTTTACTACTTATATAAATGATACTACTACCGTAGCTAGGTTTTTATTAAGGGTAGGGGCTCCCGTAACAATCAATACTCTCAACCCTAGTTGTAATTTAGCTGCAGATGCTAGAATTACGTACTCTAAAAATAGCAATATCCCATTTGATATTATTTGGAGAAATAACCTAGGTAATGTTATTTCTTCTAATACCAATATTTATAGTGATTCAATAATGAATATAGCAGCAGGAACCTACACGATTGAAACCACTGATGCCGTTTGTGGAAATACAATAGAGACTGTTGAGGTAATAGCTCCTAGTCAGATTACCAGTTATTTTGCCACTGCAAATGATACAGTTTATTTAAATAATGGAGGTAATGTTACTTTTAATAACTTGTCTACTAGTGCCACAGATTATTTATGGGATTTTAATGACGGTAGTGTTTCTAATCAAATATCTCCAGTACATACTTACACTCAGCCGGGTAATTATTTAGTTAATTTAACAGCTAGCATTAATTCTAATTGTTCTGATGTATATAGCCATTTAATTACTGTAGAGGGTACATTATCAAATATTGAAGAAATTAAAAACAATCAAAAAGCTACCGCCTACTTTAATAATGATTTACTAACTATTGATTTAGCAGATATAGAGTATGATGTTGTTATGATAAGAAATGTGTTAGGGCAAATCGTTTACCAAGAAAAAAATCCAATTAATAGAATAGAATTAAGTGTTAAGGAATTGAGTAGTAGCTTTTTTTTAATTACATTAATTGGTGTCGAAGGCAATGATGTTATTAAAATTCCTTATGTGGAGTAAGTATTGAATTATTATATTAAAACTCAAACAAAAAAGGCTGCTGTAAGTACTACCCATATAAGTTGGGGTTAATTCACTATTTAGAAAATAGTAAAACATCAACCTGTCCAGTCTCATCGTTATGTTCTATTAAAACACCTTTGTCTTCTGATTTAGTAAGAATTCTGCTATAATACTGATGTTCTCTACTTCTACAATTCTTAAAATATTCGAAGTTTGATGAGCCTTCATTTGGAATGAAACTACCATTTATTCTTACTACTTCTGTTAAATTGGTTGAATAGGCTTCAATAAATTTTCCATCAGGAGTAAATTCCCAAGTTGCACGTAAATTCCTTGCTTTTAGCTCTAAGTGAGGTGATTTGTTTTTTTGAATTAATACATTAAAATTGAAGTATCCATTGCCAGCACTTATTCCTTCAATCTTATTCTCCCATAATAAGTTGCCATCAAAATCATATTGTATTATGAATAAGTTCCGTTTATCATTTTCCTTAACATTTAGTTTTAGTTGTTCCATACCAAAAACGTAAACGTGCTCATTCTTTATGTCAACTTTACTATCTATCTGATTTACTTTGGCAATATTTTCTCTTTTTATTACTAAGTTTATATCCTTTTTCAACTGACCATTGTAGTTTAGTTTTGCAATATTAATTTCTGCATCTGAAGTTCTTTTTTCTGATTTATCTTTGAAGATGTTTGCAAAGAATAAGTTATCCTCATCATGTGATTTGTAAGACCAAAAATTTGTTTTTATTGGATCAGTTTTTATTTTAGGTAGCTCAAGTGTTTTGGTGTTCTCTGAAAAATCAGATGAATTTATTGTGTATAAAATTAATTTTTCTTCAATTTTCTTTTTAGGATGGTTTTCGTTACCATCTTTCGAAAATAAGAAACACATAAAGTTTTCGTTAGAAAAAGTATGCTTATAGTTTCCTTTTTTTGATAAAGATTGCCATGTTGATTTGTTGATTTGATGTTTTTTTATAAGACCTTCTTTTGATATCTGTTGAATTAAATTTCCAGATGGTTTATTAAGTTTTTCAATATGATAAATTTTTGAACCTTTAATATTGGAAAAAAACTGATCATAATATCTTTGATCAACGATTTCTTTAGGAATAGCTTTGTCCCAAATTAAATTTAGATCTAAATCAAAGTATTTTAATTTCCAATTTACTTTTTTCGAATTATTAGAGTTTTTTCCAGTTTTGATAATAAAACCTTGCTCATTAATATTTATTAAGCTCAATATACTTTCTCCTTTCTCAATTTGAAATGATGTCTTTTTATCTTGTGCTGAAACGCTAAAAAGTAGTGTGAAAGCAATTAAGGAAGTGATTAGTTTGATTGTCATAGGTATTGTTTTTTTAGTTTGATTCAAATGTATAAAAATAAAATAGAAGGTGTATTTTTTACTTCTCATAAAACGAACCACCCTTTTCAAAAAACTTATCTACCCTTCTCTCTACATTTTCATTCTTTATCAAATCTGGAGCATGATGTGGTTTTTTACGTGCATCAATAATTAAAGGTCCATTACATCCCCAATGTTTGTGTTTCGTAAAAGCATCTACCCCATAAATATCATTAGCAGGATTACTGCGAGTAAAGGTTGTCCATAAAAAATTGTTCAATGTTTCTGAAACAAACTGAGCATCATCAGTTAAAACAATTAACATTACTCCGTTAAGGTCTTGGGTGGTGAGTGATGAGTTAAGGGTTTCTATTTCTTGCTCAGCAGTTTTGTAATCTGTGAACTCGTTAAGGTTAATCGCAATAACTCCAGGCATCACCAATTTTGAATTATCAATTTGACAATTATCAATTAAGCTACGCTTAACATCTCCAACAGCAGCAATAACTACTTTAGAACCTTGGTTAATTCCTGTCCCACTATAATCAAGTGTGTCTATGGTTGTTTTAGTTTGAAAATGAAGGTCTCGAGTCCAATCAACCCTTTCTAAAATGTGAGTTAAATATTCTTGAATATTTTCACAGCTCATTTGAGGATTATCTTCTTTATTCGAAATAAATAAATACTTTGCTAAACTCAATTGTCCTTTTCCTAATATATGATTGGCAATGGTTAAGAGTTCTTGAGGTTGTTTAGTTTCTTGGTAAGGAGTATATCTTTCACTTCCGATAGCTAATAATAAAGGGTGAACACCAGCGGCATCAACTGCATTTATTTCATGTAAACCAGGTATCTCTGCTTGAATAGCTGATCCTGCTAATTTATGAATTAACGCTCCAAATTGAGTGTCTTCTTGCGGAGGTCTACCAACAACAGTAAAAGGCCAAATAGCATTTTCTCGGTGGTAAACTTTGTGCACTTTCAGTACAGGAAATTCATGCGTTAAACTATAATACCCTAAGTGATCTCCAAAAGGACCTTCGGGCTTTGTATCATTAGGATAAACTTCTCCAGTTATAACAAAATCAGCATCCGTAGCAATGCAATAACCATCTATATAAGTATGTTTAAAACGATTAGCGGCTAAACTTCCAGCAAAAGTTAATTCTGATAATCCTTCAGGCAATGGCATAACTGCTGCCAAAGTGTGAGCTGGAGGCCCACCTACAAAAATGGAAACTTTTAATGGCTTACCCAAAGCATTTGCTTTAGCTTGATGAACTCCAATCCCTCTATGAATTTGATAATGTAATCCAATTTCTTCATTCAGTTTATAATCGTTTCCATTTAACTGAATGCGATACATTCCTAAGTTGGAATTCATTACCCCCTCATTTGTTGGATCTTCAGAGTATACTTGCGGAAGAGTTACAAAAGCTCCGCCATCATCTGGCCAACATTTAATTAATGGTAATTTGTCTATTGTAGTTTCTTTAAAATAAGAAGGAAGTTTTGATACTTTTTTTGGCAAAGCATTCTTAGCCATTATCCCTAAAGAAAAATTTTTAATAGGAGATTTTATAGCCTTTAATGGATCATTTTTGAGCTCAATTAATTGCTGAACCTTTTTAAACGTATTTCTAAAAATAAATTCACTTCGTTCTAAAGTGCCAAATAAATTAGAAACAGCCATAAATTCACAACCTTTAATGTTTTCAAACAAAACAGCTTTTCCTCCTTGTTCGAAAATACGCAATTGAATGGCAGCCATTTCTAAATTTGGATCAACCTCTTCTTTAATACGAACTAAATGACCATGTTTTTCAAGATCATTAATGCAGTCTATGGTGCTTTTGTAAATCACGGTTTAAAGGTACATCAAAATCTAATTAATTACACGAAATTCTACCCTGCGATTTATCGCTTGTTTCTTTTTTGTTTCTTCGGGATTGACGGGAACACTACTACCCATTCCTTTGTATTTTAAACGCTCTTTAGAAATCCCTTTTTTTATTAGGTAGTTAACAACTGCTTGTGCTCTTTGTTCTGAGAGTAAAACATTATGTTCTTTTTCGCCACTAATGTCTGTATGTCCAATAATTTCAATTTTAACATGATTGCTATCTTTAAGTAATTCGTTTAATTCCGTTAGTTCTTGGTAAGATTCTTTATTTAAAATCAATCCCGTCCTAAATAAAATTCAAGATAAAGCAAAGGCATTGAATTTGTTATAAAAAGAGATTAAAACACTCATAAATTAAAAAGCACCCCCTGAG
>NVUQ01000072.1 GCA_002401955.1 Flavobacteriales bacterium
GACATGTATGCTAAAGTGTCAACTTCAATTGTACCAATGTTTGTTTCAATTTTGTCGGATAATATATTTACAATTTTTGGTCTTAAACCATGTTGGATTCCCGTATATATGGAGGAAACATTTGTGCCAGTATCGAACTGAAAATAATAAGTATTTGAATCATTTTCAATTTGCAATGGAATTAGCATAGCTGTTTTATCTATGTAGACACTATTAATGCTATCTCCTGTCCAAATAAAATCAAGCGTATCAATTTCCTGAGCATTTGCACAAAAACATATTGAAAAGCTAAGATATATAAGGAATCTATGAATCATGGTATTCTATTATACATAACGGTTAGTATATGAATAGTAAGGGATTAAAACGCACTTACTTTCAGATTTAGCACTTAGCCAAATTTACAATTTTCCCGTTATATTTTTTTAACCGTCAAATTGTAAATTTGGCGGACTTTGTAATTATGCACTAACTTTGGGTTTGGCACATAACCCTTATTATTTTTATACCTTGTGTGTGCCCAGTATGGGCATCTTTAATTTACTTGAAAGTAGGTTATTCATCTAGAGGGTGCAAGTCCCTTATGGGCAGGGGTAACGCCTTGAACCATTAGTAAGCTGCAAGGTTGCTAACCGTGAGGTTAGGACTGAAGTTATTTGTGATTGAATAAAGAACAAATACCGACTACAAATTTCGGTACTGACGAACAGGAACCGCATAAGAGGCATAGTTGATCGGGTAAGCAAGCACAYCTTTGTAAAGCCCGAAAKAATAMCCAAAGGTCAATTATGTAGATGCGGCAGGGATCGAATGAAAGAAGATGCAATTACCTGGGGAGATCTCTCTAACTACGAGTTGGAATGAGAGAAGTCAGCCGACGCCGTAGTAGTTAACCAACTGATAGGTTAATGAAGGGCTGAACGATTAATGGTCTTTAATAGACAAAGGAGTTGTGGTGCGTTACGGATAGTTTTCCAGTGCAACAGCAGCCTTTGATTAAGCGAGACAACGAGTGAATTTAATAGTATTAATGATTAAACAATTAACAAGTAAGCAGAATCTAAACGAAGCCTATTTGCGTGTGTACCGCAATAAAGGAGCCGGAGGAGTGGACAATATTCAGGTAACTGAACTAAAGTCTATTCTGAAAACTCTCGGACAACAGTACATCAAACAGATAGAACGAGAGACGTATCAGGTATCTCCAATACTAGGCGTTGAAATACCCAAGAGCAATGGCAAAACCAGATTACTGGGTATTCCCACAGCAATAGATCGGGTGTATCAACAAGCATTACATCAAGTATTGCAACCTATATTTGAGCTAGACTTTCAGCAGCACAGTTACGGATTCCGCCCAAATCGTAATGCTCATCAAGCCATTTCACAAAGTCTTGAATACATTAATTCTGGTTGTGCAGATATAGTAGACATTGATTTGAAGAGTTTCTTCGATGAAGTAGAACACTATATTTTACTAGAACTGATTCACAAAAAGGTAAAGTGTAAAGCCTCGATGCGGTTATTACGCTCATTTCTTAGAGCGCCCATATTGATCAAAGGCAAATTACAGAAACGAAGGAAAGGTGTGCCGCAAGGCTCTCCTTTAAGTCCATTACTATCTAATATTTTACTCAACGAGTTGGATAAAGAGTTAGAAAGTCGTGGCCATCGCTATGTTCGTTACGCCGATGATTTCAGTATTTACGTTAAAAGTAAATTAGCAGCGAAACGAGTAGGTAACAGTATCTATAAGTTTCTGCGCGATAAACTCCAGCTTCCAATTAATCGGGAGAAAAGTGGTGTGCGTCGCTCTTCTTCCTTTAATTTATTGGGCTATGGATTCGTCCCAACCTACAAGAAAGGAGAGAAGGGTAAGTTTCAACTAGTAGTAAAAGCGTCTAAATGGAAAGAGTTTAAGTCTAAACTTAAATACCTGACTAGAAAGACAATTCCTACAAGTTTTGAAGAGCGCATTGCCCGAATCAACCGATTAATGAGAGGTTGGATCAATTACTTTAAACTGGCATCCATTCAAATCAAACTTACAAAGTTAGAGCAGTGGCTAAGGAATCGATTGAGGTATTGCATATGGCACGACTGGAAGAAACCCGACAGGAAAAGAAAGAATCTTATCCGATTAGGTATCGAACAAGGCAAAGCTTATGCTTGGAGTCGCACAAGAATGGGAGGATGGGCAGTAGCTCAGAGTCCAATTCTGCGCACAACAATTACCGTAAAACGATTAAAAATGAGGGGCTATGTTAGTCTGGTTGAATACTATCAATTAACAAGTATCATTGTCGAACCGCCGTATACGAGACCCGTACGTACGGTGGTGTGAGAGGCGCACTCCGTCAGTTAGTTCTGGCGGAGCCGTCTACTCGATTAGCACTTGTTTTAAATTACTAAAGTCAATTAATTCTTGATGACTTTTTTAGTTATGGTTTGTCCGTTTGATAGCATGAATTTGAAATAGTAAACACCTGGTGGGATTGGTGAGAAATCAACTACTCCAGCCGTGTATTTAATGTCTAAATGAGATCCAAGGATGGAATAAATCTCAACCTGTGATATGAAATGATTTTTCGATTGCAAATCAATTTTCACGTAGGAACTTGCAGGGTTGGGGTATATCAATAAATTCTTATTTGATATTAGGTTTTCTGCTATTCCAACTGAAGAGCATAATAAAGAATCATTGGGGGTTAAAGAGTTTTCAGTTAATGATGCCGAAGAATAAGTAACAGAGGAAGATTGCCCTCCGATATTATAACAGTCAGAGAATGAATTTGAAGTACTATTTAAGTTTCCTTGAAAGGTGTTGCAAGAATTAAATCCATTTAAATCAGTACAAATAATATAAGCATCTTCTTGAACCGAGCCAAAGCCAAGTGTTTTACCAACTAATAAAATTTGCCCTGTAGTATCATTTAAAACCGCCCCCATGAGGGTTTCTGAAAGAGCACTGCCATATGTATTTACCCCAAGGATGTTTCCTCCTCCGTCAAATTTCATTAAAATAAAATCATCACCTCCGTTACCCTGACCGTTAATAGTTCCAGCACAAAAGAACCCAGAGTTGGAGTTACCAATTATTTTTGACCACGAAAGGGCATAAGAAGAAGAGTAATCATTGAACCATAATACCTGCCCATTTTGATCCAATTTTAATAGATTACCATTCTTGTCACAAGCCAAAATTGTTCCGTCTGAAAACCCTTTTGCATTTGTGAAACCACCTGTGCCGGGTCCTGCGAGACAGCCCTGTCCTCCTTCAGCAAATGACCAAATAGTATCACCTAAAGTGTTTATTTTGAGCATTGATTTGTATCCGCCATTCCCCTCTGATCCATATAGAAGAATATTTCCATCTGAAAGTTCTGTCAGCCCCTTTAAATTACAGGAAAAAGATTGTGCCACCATACTCCTAGACCATATGCTGTCAAGGGTGTTACCATCCCATTTTATTATGTTTTCCCAACCTACAGTGTATATTTCATTCGCTCCGAGCTCAAGAATTGAAATGGTGGTAGAAGTGTTTTTCGTCAATGATATTGATCCAACATTATTTGTTTTGAATAAATGATTTTCACCCCCAAGAACAAAGTCGCCGTTAGATGTAACTATAATATCTTTAATACTGACATTCGCTGATCCTGATGAATATGTTTTATTCCAATCAATATTTCCAAGAGAATCAATATGAAATAGAAATGAACTGTTATCATCACTATAGCCAGTAACCAGATATCCACCAGCTGGATCAATTGCTACAGACGAAAAGGTTTCATTCGAACTTTCACTTATTACTTTCTCCCATTGTTGGCTCTGAGCGTCATGGGCGAATACCAATGAAACAATGGTTAAAAGCATTCCAATCATTTTACATCTCATAATTCTTTTTTTATATGTGCTAACGTTTAGGCTAAAACAAGTTATGCAATTTGTTTTAGCTCTTGTTATGGAGATTTATCAGAGATCAAAATCTAAGAAGTAGGCTTGACTAGATTCTTCGTTGTACCAAAAATATTTGAAATAGGTCTTATTTTCATTTGTGTAAACGAAACGATTAAGAGATTCAATTTCTTCCTTATCCCACCAATCTAATTCAAGGCTACTGTATAGGCCAATTCCATTTTCAGAATCGGCAATCATTTGATTTGAATTAATAATCGAATCTTTAGTGCTCTCTGTACAATTGAATGCTAAATAATAAGATGCATCAATACCAAATTGGTCTCCATAGGTATATAGATTTTTTACATCCTCAGAGATCCCAATTCCAACAAGGTGCTCGTAATGAAAAACATTGTTCTTAGTATCTGGTGTTTTAGAGTCAAAAGGAGGGGCGGAACCACCACAAGCTGAAATAATTACCGCAACTAGAAGGATTAGAGTTAGCCTTTTCGTTTTCATTCAATTTTAAATTAATTCTCCATAACGTTTAATCTAAACGCTGTTGCGTTTGATTAAAGATAGAATTAATTTACGAAGTGGGTACTTGCGAGTTTGAATGATTTATCATTCGAAACGATAAATAGAGCAATGGAGTTTAGATAGTGTGTGTGCCCAGTATGGGCATCTTTAATTTACCGTAAGGTAAATTATTCATCTAGAGGGTGCAAGTCCCTTATGGGCAGGGGTAACGCTTTGAAC
>NVUQ01000009.1 GCA_002401955.1 Flavobacteriales bacterium
TTTAGGGTATCTTACTCCTTTAGAAATGGAAGTTAAATTAAGAGATTTTATTAAAATAGCGGCTTAAGAAAAATAGTCACATATTTACTAGGTAGTCCATTTAATACTTTACAAGCTTAAGGTTTCTATATTTTATATTGTTTTAGTAGTTTTATTTTAGACTAAGGTCTAGAAACAACACGAAAACATAGTTTAATCGTTGAAAATAATTTAAACCGGACTAATTACTTTAGATATATTAACCTTAGGAATTAAATCTCTAACTGATTCCTGTATAATTTCTTGAAGCACTTTTGCTATTTTTTTTTTCACAAAAAACTTATGTGTTAACAACCCAATCGAACGCACAGGTGTTGGCTGAGTAAACTCAATAATATTTCTTTTATCTTCAAGACTCAAATCAAGAGAAACTAAATAGGGAATTATCGTAATTCCTTTACTTGCTTTAGTAAAATTTAAAAGACTACCCATTGAACCCGATTCAAATTCAAAGTTTACATTGTTTTTTCCATTAAGATTAGACAGCTCACATATTTGAAATATTTGGGTTCTTAAACAATGCCCCTCTTGCAATAACCATAATTTTGAATAATCTAAATTATTTATAGAAATTTTATATTCACTCTTTTCATCCCTACAATCATATACCAAGAATGGCTCAGAATATAACTCTTGCTCCACCAATTCATCATCTTCTAACGGAACAGCTAGTAACCCAATATCAAGTGTTCTTTCCTTTAAAGATGCCTGTATTAGACTCGTGGTCATTTCCTTTATAACAATGTTTATTTTAGGAAATCTACCCGCAAATTTTGTTAAAAATAAAGGAAGAAGATAAGGAGCAACAGTTGGAATAACTCCGATTCTCAATTCACCAACCATATCCCCTTTAAGTTCTTGAATCACGTTTTTAAGTGATTCAACTTCATGTATTACTATTCTTAGCCTATTAATAATTTGCTGTCCTTCTAAAGTTATTGAAACTGGTTTTGTTTTACGATTAAAAATCCTCACCCCAATCTCATCTTCAAGACGGCTAATCATTGTGCTAAGTGTTGATTGAGTAACAAAACACCTTTCGGAAGCAGCTTCAAAATTTTTCAAATCTACTACAGCTAGTATATACCTAAATTGTTGAATATTCATATCCTTCAAATATAACTAATATCTACAATGTCGATATAGACATCTAAACTTTAGTTTTTATAAATAATAAAGGCATTATATATTTGTAAAATGAAAACAAAATTCTATTTAGGATTTGTCAGTATATTAGTACTTACAGCCTGTAACAACAAAAACACAGAAAACATGGAAAAAAAAGGAGAATGTCCATTTGGATTTGATAAAAACAAATCTACAGGACAAGTAATTAAAGGGGAAGGAAACACCAACAAAGATTGGTGGCCTAATCAACTAGACCTATCTGTACTTCGTCAAAACAGCTTAATGTCGGACCCTATGGGAGAATCATTCGATTATGAAAAAGAATTTAATAGTTTAGATTATCAGGCTTTAAAACAAGATATCAAAGAAGTACTAACCATCTCTCAGGATTGGTGGCCAGCTGACCATGGTAATTATGGTGGGTTTTTTATTAGAATGGCTTGGCACAGTGCAGGAACATATCGGACAGGTGATGGTAGAGGTGGAGCTAGAGAAGGACAACAACGATTTGCCCCACTAAATAGTTGGCCAGATAATGGGAATTTGGATAAAGCCAGAAGATTAATTTGGCCAATCAAACAAAAATATGGGAAAAAGATTTCTTGGGCTGATTTAATTATATTGACTGGAAACGTAGCGCTAGAATCTTCAGGATTCGAAACAATAGGTTTTGCAGGAGGTAGAGAAGATGTTTGGGAACCAGTAAGCAACGTATATTGGGGATCTGAAAGCAAGTGGTTAGATGACAACCGTTACTCAAAAGATCGAGAACTAGAAAAACCGCTTGCCGCTGTTCAAATGGGACTAATCTACGTTAATCCTGAAGGACCAAATGGTAATCCAGACCCCAAATTAGCTGCAATTGATATCCGTGAAACTTTTGCCAGAATGGGTATGAACGATGAAGAAACAGTAGTATTAATTGCTGGTGGACACACATTAGGTAAAACACACGGAGCAGCAAGTGATGACCATTTAGGTGCATCACCTGAAGGTGCTGGTATTGAAGAACAAGGTTTCGGTTGGAAAAATAATTATAAAACAGGAAAAGGAAAAGACGCTATAACCTCAGGTTTAGAAGTGATTTGGACACCTACACCAACAAAATGGAGTCATGCTTTTTTAAGTATTTTATTTAACAATGAATGGGAATTAACAAAGAGCCCAGCAGGAGCTCATCAATGGGTAGCAAAAGATTCTGATGAGATTTTTCTAGATGCTTTTGATTCTGATAAAAGGCATAAACCGACTATGCTAACAACAGATCTTTCATTACGCTTTGATTCTGCTTATGAGAAAATTTCAAGAAAATTTCTTGAAAATCCTGAAGAGTTTGATATTGTATTTGCTAAAGCGTGGTTTAAACTTACCCACCGAGATATGGGGCCAAAATCTACTTACTTAGGTTCCGAAATTCCTACAGAAGAATTTATATGGCAAGACCCTATTCCGACTCTTAATCATGATTTAGTTGATGCTAAAGATATTAAGGCATTAAAGGCTGAAATTATAAACTCTAATTTAACACCTAATGACTTAATTACTACTGCTTGGTCTTCTGCATCAACATTTAGATCATCAGACAGAAGAGGTGGTGCAAATGGAGCACGTATAAGATTAGAACCTCAAATAAATTGGGAATACAACAATCCTGAACAACTTAAAAAAGTTTTAAAGGTATATGAACAAATTCAAAAAGATTTTAATCCTAAATCTGGAAGCACAAAAGTTTCAATAGCAGATTTAATTATCTTAGGTGGTAATATCGCTATTGAGAAAGCTGCAGAAAAAGCAGGTTATTCTACAGAGGTAACATTTACTCCAGGTCGTATGGATGCTACTCAAGAACAAACAGATGTTGAAAGTATGAAAGTTCTTGAGCCAATAGCTGATGGTTTCCGTAATTATCAAAAGGAAGAATACATATTCACAACGGAAGAACTACTGATTGACAAAGCTCAATTATTATCACTTACAGCCCCTGAAATGGCAGTGCTCTTGGGAGGTATGCGTGTACTAGACGTAAATTATAATGATTCAAAACATGGTGTATTCACTACAAATGTAGGTGCATTAACAAATGATTTCTTTATAAATTTATTAGATATGGGAATTGTATGGGAAGCTACTTCTGATAGTAAATTGGAATTTGAAGGAAAAGACAGAGAATCAAATCAAGTAAAATGGACCGCCACAAGAGCCGATTTGATTTTTGGTTCTAATTCTGAACTAAGAGCAATAGCCGAAGTCTATGCAAGCAATGATTCAAAAGAAAAATTTATTAAAGATTTCATTAATGCTTGGACAAAAGTTATGACTCTTGATCGTTTTGATTTAAAATAATTAAAAACTAATACCAATCGAGTAGACGACTCCGCCCATAACTGAGCGGAGTTCGCCTCTCACACCACCAAGCGTACGGTTGGAATGTCTAGTATTGTTGTGACGATAATATTAAGTCCATAACTTATATATTTGAATTATGGAAAAGAAGAAGTATGACAATGATTTTAAAGTGATGTTAATAGATTTACTAGAATCAGGAAGGACAGCAAAAGAGCTTAGTGATGAATACAACATCAATAGTGGGATTATTAGACGTTGGAAGAGGGGATTTAAAGCTAAATCAGGCGATTTTTCTAAAAAGCGAGAATTATCAGCAGAAGAGTTAGAATTGAAAGCTTTAAAGAAAGAAATATGTTGTAACCACAGACTCAAGACATACCTTTCCAATAGCTAATAATAAATTAAATAGAGAGTTTAGTAGTTTGAAATTAGGTCAAAAATGGGTTTCAGACATTACTTATATTCGTGTAAATGATGACTGGAATTATTTAACCACTTATAAGGTGAAAGCAACCATTCATATATTGGGTATTGATATCTATTAGTTAATCAATTAGTATTGTAATAGTTACTAAAAACACAAACTATGAAAACAATACTATCTCTTTTATTAATTATTACTTTATCTAACTTAACTATTGCTCAAACAACAGCTATACCAGATTTTAATTTTGAACAGGCATTAATTGGTTTAGGATTGGATACTGGAACACCAGATGGACAAGTTTTAACTGCTAATATAGATACACTTAGTAGTTTAGATGTAAGTTTTCAAAACATAAATGATTTAACAGGAATACAAGATTTTACCGCTTTAATTTTCATTAGTTGTTTTAATAATCAATTAAGCAATTTAGATGTTACTCAAAATACTGCTTTAACTGAATTGAATTGTGCTACTAACCAATTAACCAGTTTGGATGTTACTCAGAATACAGCTTTAACTTGGTTGTATTGCTCTAATAATAATATACCCAGTTTAGATGTTACTCAGAATACCGATTTAACTTGGTTGGGTTGTGATTATAACCAATTAACCAGTATAGATGTTACTCAAAATACTGCTTTATTCGCTTTTTATTGTGGTGTTAACCCATTAAGCAATTTGGATGTTACGCAGAATACTGCTTTATATATCCTTGGCTGTCGTAGCAATCAATTAAGCAGTTTGGATGTTACGCAGAATATAGCTTTACATGTATTGGATTGTCAGAATAATAATTTAACCAGTTTAGATGTTACTCAAAATACTGCTTTAACTGACCTATCCTGCAATAATAATGACATAACAAGTTTGGATGTTACTCAGAATACCGCTTTAACTGATTTATGGTGTAGGGACAACCCCCTGAACTGTTTAAATATAAAGAACGGAAACAATACTGATTTTGAGGAGATTCATGCATCCAACACCCCTAGTTTAACTTGCATAGAAGTAGATGATGTTAGTTATTCTTCAAGCAATTGGGTGGGTAGTTTATTCGACTTTGATCTGGTTGCTACATTTAGCACCAATTGTAACAATCCTTGTTCTTCTGTTGGGATTAAAGAATACGTTTTAAGCAATGTATCTCTTCACCCTAATCCTACCACTGGAAGTATCACTATTGATTTAGGGAATAATAAACAAGGCTTAGAAGCAACCCTACTAAATGGATTAGGGCAAGTTATTCTAATTCAACACTTTGAAGCGGCTAATATTATTAACTTAGATATAGATGCTCCAGCTGGTATTTACTTCTTACAAATAGAAACAACTGAAGGAGAAACTAAAACATTAAAAGTTTTAAAAGAATAACGATTTGCCAACAATCTCGATATTTCATTATGTTGGCTGATTACCCTATCTTTGGTTTCAATAAAACCAAAACATAGAGTTGTCGTTAGCGTTCATTTACACACATTAGTATTTATAATTAGAGTTATTATGATAATTTTTAGCAAGACAATCTTTGTCTCTTTATTTATATATTTTTTGAATTTAGCATCGCTATTTTCTCAAAACACACAAGACACAATCGTCTATGTAAATCTTACATCAATTAACCCGAACGCTGATGACAACGATTTACAACAGCTAGACCCTTATTTTGAAAATGTTAAAGTTATAGCCATAGGAGAATCTACACATGGCACAAGTGAATTTTCTGTAATGCGACACAGAATGTTTAAATATCTAGTAAAACACCATGGATTTAACACCTTTTTTTTAGAAGCAGATTATGCCAATTGTTTACGAACAAACGCTTACATCCACGGGGAAAAAGATAATATTACAAACGTTGTTAACGAAATTTCTTTATGGCCATGGATGACAGAAGAAATGGTTGATTTAGTAAATTGGATGCGAACATACAATGCTAAAAACCTTAATAATCAACTTAATTTTATTGGGGTAGATATGCAACAATATGTTGAAACTGTTAAGAAGATAGACAACATCTTACAAAAGAATAAACTACCGATTACAGATAGTGTTATTTTTCAAAGTATGTTAGATACCAACTTTTTTTTAATAACTAAAAAAGAAGATTTAGAAATTTACAAAACAGTATGGGAAGAAAAGAAGGCGATTGATATTAGCCAATTTAATAAAGGAGATAAAAGGGTTTATAGTTTATTACTTAGACATTTAACCCAAATACTAGGTGAAAAATATGGATGGGAAAAATACCAAGACAATAGAGATTATCGAATGGCTGAAAATATCCTTTATCATTTAGACCAAGATACAATCGCTAAAGGATTTTTCTGGGCTCATAATGGACATATTTGTCATATAATGCCTAAAAAAAAGAGGAGCGGAACTGCTGGAGGTCATTTAAAAAAAGAATTAGAAAACCTATATTTTAGTATTGGACTAGATTTTGATGAAGGCTCTTTTAACGCGTTTTATCCCGATACTAAATCCACAAGAATTATGGAAGGAAAAGCATATACACTAGGAGCAGTTACTGTTGGAAAATCTCCTACAGGAAGTGTTGCAAGTACATTTAGACATATAAACACTCCTACATTTGTTGAGTATCAATCCCTATTAAATAAAAATAAGTATATCAAAATGAATGATATTGGGGCAGCTTATTACCCTACAAAAACGACTAAACAAAAATCTATTGCACACAACCAAATGTTTGGGGGAAACGGGTTTGATGCTCTTATTTTGATTAAAAAATCTACACCCACTCATTTGTTAAAGAACAAAAAGATTGAAACTGAAAAATAACGAAATGCCAAGATCATCTATATTTCATAGGGCAGTTAGTCGTTATTTGAAACAGTAAAGTAATTAATAAACACCGCAAAACTTTGTTTTGACGTTTTAATAGGAATTAAATTAAACCCCAAAGCCAAAGCTTTGGCTAATTAGTTAAACGAAAATATGTACTTTTAAATCGCCCTACAAAAACATAGATTGGGCGTTGTGCTTAATACAAAATGGAAAACATACTCCTCATATTGACTTCTAGTAGTTTCCTGATTTTTTGGGTAACCACAGTAATTTTCTATACACCTGCCTGCTTCAATTTAAAGGCAATGATTGACTCTATTAATAAAGATGGAGCATTAACAAAAACTAAAGCTCCATTTAGTTGGTACTTTACAAACTTCAAGACTCTTGAATGTTGGACGATTAAACTACCTAAATCTGAAAAACATCTAAAATACAACAAGCTTGCAAAGACAACAGTAAGAATAAGGATTTACCGAAAAATTAGGGCTTCTCTAGCACCCGTAATAATAATTTGTGGATTCATACTTTTAATGACGGTTGAATAATAAACACTAAGCACAACACTTAGCGATCAAAATTAAGTGGGTCCGTGGGATCCCACTAATTTTATTGCTTTGTTGCACTGAACACCTTCGGGCTTCCCCTCTACATATTAGCGACTTACCCCCTGTGCAGAATCAATAATTTCCCTTTTGGTTTTTTCGTATTTTGGGCTCGTTTTTGTTGTCTACAAGTTCGTTTCATCCGTTTTTTAGGCTTTTATTGTCATTTTTCTAATTCTTGGGCATACCTCTTCCAGTAAGCTCATTGCTTTTTTAATTCATCTCTAGTTGTACTTTTTTATCCTTGGCAAAAAAACGTCTTGGAGAACCTCTTATGCCGCCATGTATCTCCACAACAACCATCGTGTCTTGATGGCATTTAGGGCATAAATTAGGGTCTTTTCCGTAGGTTTTTAGCACAAGTTCTCTAGTGCTTAATTCTACCTTAATGGGTGCCTTCAAAACATTTAGAGCCTTTCTTATTTTGGCTAAATCTGCTTTTTTACTCCTGGTAGATAAAAAACCGTAATGCCGCATTTTAATGAACCGCCTAGGCAATACATGTTGTAAAAAAAGTTGGATGAATTTTACGCCAGTCACTTTTCTAAGCCTCATGGTATTGGTTAATCTATTGAGGTAGTTAAAGCTTACATGGCTATCGCTTACTTTTACAATACGATGGTTCGATATCGCTATTTTGTGCGTATACCTTCCCAAATATTCCATTACCTGATCTGGTCCTCCAAAAGATTCTTTGGCATAAACCACCCATTCGCGATTGTACAGCATTCCTTTTGTTTTATAAAAGTTACTTTTTGTGCTGCAATGTGCATCGTTAACCGGAAATTTAATCTCGCCTTTCGCTACCAATTCTGCCAAGAGGATTAAAAACTTCTTTCTAAATTTTGTTGATAGTGCTTTTACATCAAACAAAAAATCGGCTTTGCCTTTACTGGTTTTCCATTCGCCTTTATTATTTATGCCTCCTGCTGGTATAATGCAATGTACATGAGGGTGGTATCCCATTTTTTGATTCCACGTATGAAGCACACAAATAAAACCAGGCTTGGCTTCCATCTTTTGTCTAGGGCTCAATGAAAACTCAAACAGGGTCTCTTTTACACTCTGAAACATCAGGTTGTAGAGCTGCTTCTTATTGTATAGAAACAGCCCTCGCAGTTCTGAGGGAACGGTAAATACGCCATGAAAATACTTTACTGGTAGCAAGTCGGCAGATCTGGCTAATATCCATTTCTCTTTATTAATGCCTATTAAAGACAATGCTTTTAACTGCTCGGCACTTAAGTTTTTTTGGCTTTTTACAGGCCTCCCAAATTGCTGAAAAATATCCCTAATGGGATAACTACTCAACTACTTCCAATTGTCTAGCGGACTAAAGGCTTTGGACAGTGGAACTTCACTTACATGAAGATAAATTAAGGTGGTTTTTATACTTTGATGCCCCAGTAAATATTGCAAGGTTTTTATATTTAATCCATCTTCTAATGCATGAGATGCAAAGCAATGGCGTAGTATGTGCATGTTCACACCTTTGTCTAAATCGGCTCGTTTTACTGCTTGTACTAAGGCGTGCCTAATTCCTCCTAAACTCATTGGCTCTCCTTTTACTCGCCCGTTAAATAGATAGGTTTTAGGTTTACTCATTTTAAAATAGATTCTTAGTTCTTCTAAAATGGTGTGTGATAAAACGGTATATCTATCTTTTCCGCCTTTACCGTTGTTGATACGAATGCGCATCTTCCCATCTAATGTTTCTATATCCTTTATCTTTAAGTTGGCTAACTCTGATCGTCTTAAACCTCCTGAATACACTAAACGAAACATTACTTTGTGTTTGTAATTGATACAACCATCAAAAACTTTTTGAAGTTCTTCGCGGCTTAAAATAACAGGTAAACTTGGTTTCTCTTTGGGGTAAGGTATCTGCTGTGCCAGTTTAACATTGCCTACCACCTCTTGGTAATAATATCGTAATCCTGCCACATAAAGCTTTATGGTTCGCCAATTCAATCCCTTATCGTGTTGCAAGTGATAAAGAAAATCAATCAGCTGATCTATCTCTAATAACCGTAAAGAGTCTTGGTGAAAAATAGATAGCTTTTCTATAGCTCTACAATAACTTCGTATACTCGATGATGATCGGTTGGCAACCGCCATACGCTTGCTTAATAATTCTAATTCGTGCCTTACCTCAATAGAGGGTTTTGTTGGTGTTTTTTGTCTCATAATTTTATCGTTTTAATTATGAGAAACTTTTACGTAAATTTGAAGAAAGCTACACCGATAGGTGTTTAGTGCAACAAGCGTAGTCATTGCACAACCCTATAATTCTCAACAAAAAGTGTTTTCCTATTGATTTTAAAGGAGGTTTGTTTTTTATTCCTAAATCGATGTCATTTTTAAATACCTTTATCAATAAAGTTGTGCAACAGGCTCAAGTGCTAAAATAGTTGACAGGCGAGTAACAAAATTTAAATGTTTAAGATATCTTAAAAGCTTATCATTACTTTTTTATATGTAAAGAAAAATAGATTTAAAGAACAAGTGGTCAATATTATTCCGATAGTAGGAATCGTATCCTTTATTTGTCTTAGTATTTATACTACAATAATGTATAAAGGATAATAAAATGATATCCTACTACTCGATAAATTAGTACCCTAAAGCGGCAGTTTCACTATATTTATACCGAACCGTTAACTCTTTTAAACCATTTCTCGCTTCGCTTAGGGTTGCAAAAATTTTATTAAAACATTCTTTCCTCACGTTTTATCAAAAACACCCTTCGGAACAATATAGTATATTTGTTGCTTAACTTATTTCAATGAAAAAAACGATCTTACTTTTTACTTTTATACTTTTTACTTTTATCAGTTCTTTCTCACAAAAAGCATTTACACATCAAGATACTTTAAGAGGAAGTATTACTCCTGAAAGGGTTTGGTGGGATGTTACCTATTATCATTTAAGCGTTGATATCAACATCAAAAAGAAAACAATTACAGGAAGTAATTTAATTCAGTATAAAGTATTGTCTGAAAATCAACTGCTACAAATTGAATTGCAAGAACCTCTTAAGATTTCTAAAATAATTCAAAACGAACAAGAACTTGAATTTAGAAAAGATGGTTATTCTTATTTTATCACACTATCAGAAAAACAAGAAATTGGAGTAATAAATGAGCTTACTGTTTTTTATGAAGGGGTTCCTCAAGAGAGCAAAAACCCACCTTGGAGCGGAGGTTTAACTTGGAAGGAAGACAGAAATGGAAACGATTGGATTGTTACCACTTGTCAAGGAGATGGCGCAAGTTTATGGTGGCCAAACAAAGATCATGCTTATGATGAACCAGACAGTATGCTCATTAGCATTACAGTTCCAAAACATTTAATGGATGTTTCTAATGGAAGGTTAAGAAGCGTTATCGAAAATAAAGGTAATACAAAAACCTACAACTGGTTTGTTTGCAATCCGATTAACAACTATGGTGTAAATATGAACATTGGCGATTATGTACATTTTAATGAAATTTATAAGGGTTTAAATGGCAATTTAGATTGCGATTATTATGTGCTAACAGATAATCTAAAAGAGGCCCAAGAACAATTTAAAGAAGTACCTAGAATGTTGGCTGCTTTTGAACATTGGTTTGGTCCTTACCCTTTTTATAAAGATGGTTACAAGTTGGTAGAAGTGCCTTATCCAGGAATGGAACACCAAAGCTCAGTTACTTATGGTAACGGTTTTAAAAACGGCTATAAAGGCAGGGATGTCAGCGGTACGGGTTGGGGAATGAAATTCGATTTTATTATTGTTCATGAATCTGGGCATGAATGGTTTGCCAATAACATTACCCACAAAGATGTTGCCGATATGTGGATACACGAAAGTTTCACTTCCTACTCCGAAAACTTATTTGTAGATTATCATTTTGGCACCCAAGCTTGTAATGAATATGTAAAAGGAATTAGAAAAAATATCCTCAACGACAAGCCAATTATTGGAACATATAATGTACATCATGAGGGTTCTGGAGACATGTATTACAAAGGAGCTAACACCTTGCATACTTTACGTCAATTGATTGAAGATGATGAGTTATGGCGATCTATTTTAACAGGTTTAAATAAAGATTTTTATCACCAAACAGTTACATCAAAACAGGTGGAAGATTACATCAGCAAAAAAACAAAAAAAGATTTGTCTGCTTTTTTTAATCAATATTTGAGAAGTACAGAAATTCCAACACTAGAATATATTGAAACCAGCAATGGAATACGATTTAGATACACCAATGTTGTTGAAAGTTTTGATATGCCTATTAGGTCATGGATAAACAAAAAAGAAAAATGGATTTTTCCAACTACTGAATGGACTATTTTAGAGTTTGAAAATAGAAATTCTATTGTGTTTGATCTAAATTTCTATATTAACTACAAAGACTTGCCAGCCGATTAAATTTATTACATTTGTTAGGTGCTTAAACTAATCTCTATATTATTCCTTGTTACAATTTCCGTTACTGGGTTTTCTCAAAACTTTGCTGATAAAGAATATTACTTAGTAGATAGTTTAGTACTTGATAAAGTTTCTGAATCTGACAAAAAACTGCTGGATAGTTGTTTGACCTACTTTCATCAAGCAGACCACGATACAAATAAGTTAAAAGTTATTTCTACAATTATTGAAGCAAGCTGGGACGATAAAGTCTGGCCAAAATATAATTTGTGGATATATCATTTCACTCAAAAGAAACTTAATGAAAATCCCAACCAAAATATTGCTCATAAATACTCCATAAAACTTGCTGCTGCAATTAACAATATTGGTTATTACCATAGTACAAAAGGTAATATTTCTGAAGCATTAGATTACTACGAAAAAGGCTTAAAGCTTCAACAAAAATTAGGCGAAAAAAAAGGTGTTGCAACCTCTCTAAATAACATCGGAACTATCTACAAAAAACAAGGAGATATTCCGAATGCTCTTGAATATTATCATAAAAGTTTGAAAATCTACAAAGAAATTGATCACACTAAAGGATTAGGCCAGGCTTTAAATAACATCGGAACCATATATCAAGAACAAGAGGATCCAAATTTAGCTTTAGAGTATTTTCATCGAGGATATAACCTTTATAAAAAGATAGGAGATAAAAGATCTATCGCAACAATTTTAAACAATATTGGGCACGCTTATTTTAAAAAGGAGAATATTTCTAAAGCTTTAGATTATTATAATCAATCCATTGCTATTCGAGAAACTTTAAATGATTACAAAGGAATTGCGACTATTTATAATAACATTGCTGCGCTTTATGAAAACCAACATGAAGATGATCAAGCAATAGCGTATTATTTAAAAAGTATTAAAATCTACAAAAATCTTGATTACAAATTAGGGATATCTGCAAGTTCAGTTAACCTTGGGAGGATATTATACCGTCAAGGAAAACTATTAGAGTCTAAAAAATATATTCAAATAGGATTCAAATTAGCCAATGAAACAGGATCTCTCCATAGTATTAAAAATTCTGCGATGCTCCTAAGTTATATTTATGAAGATGAAGGAAAGGGAATGAAAGCTTTAAAAATGCATAAATTATATTTAACAATGCGAGATAGCATTAACAATGAAGTCAATCAAAAAGCTTTAATTCAACAACATGCTAAATATCAATATCAGAAAGAAAAAGCCATTGACGATGCTGAAAGAGATAATTTAATAGCAATTGAACAAAAAGAAAAAGAGAAACAAACCATCATTTCTTATGCTACAGCATTTGGTTTAATTTTAGTTCTTATTTTTTCCTTTTTTGTGTTTAACCGTTTAAAAGTTGCCAAAAAACAAAAAATCCTTATCGAAATTCAGAATAAAGAAATTGTAGATTCTATTAATTACGCTAAAAGAATTCAAGAGGCTATCCTGCCTACATCAGAATTAATTAATAATGCCTTAACCAATAATTTTATTTACTACAGGCCAAAAGATATCGTTGCTGGAGATTTTTATTGGATGGAGACAATTGATTCCCGCATTGAAGGGGTATTAAAAGAGGATGTAGAAAAACACACACCTAACCCCTATCAAGAGAGAGGCTTAGTTTTATTCGCAGTTGCAGACTGCACCGGCCATGGGGTCTCAGGAGCTATGGTTTCTGTTGTTTGTAACAATGCATTAAACAGTGCTGTTAGGGAATATAGTTTAATCGATCCTGCAGAAATTTTAAATAAAACTAGAGAAATTGTTGCCGAACAATTTAATAGATCAGAAAATAAAATAACAACAAAAAATAGAGTTAGAGACGGAATGGACATCGCCTTATGTTCTTTAGAATTAAATTCACCCTTAGAAGGGGGAGAAAGAGAGATGTTATTAAAATATGCCGGAGCATACAATCCGCTATGGATAATAAGAGATGGTTCTAATACAATTGAAGAAATTAAAGCAAACAGACAAGCTATAGGAAATACAGAAAACCCTAAACCTTTTCAAACTCATAGAATTAACCTTAATAAAGGAGACAGTATTTTCCTTTTTTCTGATGGATTTTCAGATCAATTTGGAGGGGGAAAAGGTAAAAAAATGATGAAAAAACGTTTTAAAGAATTGCTAATTTCGTTAAAAGATAAACCAATGGGTGAACAGCAAAAGTCAATTAATACCTATTTTGAAAACTGGCGAGGAGAGATAGAACAGGTAGACGATGTATGTGTAATGGGAGTTAGGGTTTAATCTATCTCCCAAGTTACACCACTGTTCATTAATTCATCAACTGTATTAAATTTAGCATTCCCCTTTTCATGATTAATCTGCCCCCAAACATTTTCATCAAAAGAATCATATGCTACCTGTCTAATAACACCGAATGCAACAGGAAAATGAGGTGCAGTCATGCTAATTAACATATTGTGTAAGGTGTTGTCTTCACAATAAGCATCGTGTACCAAAATATCTGCTTCTGTAATACCATTTTCACCAATAATAGCTACTTCTAGTTTTAATCCATTTAAAATAATCCCTTTATTCTGATTGGCACCAAATATCATTGGCTTACCATGCTCCAACCATAATTGCATCTCTAGCTTTACATCCTTAGCAGTTACATTAGCAAATACTTTATCATTAAATATTACACAATTTTGTAAAATTTCTACCAATGATGTTCCTTTATGCTTCTCGGCTTCAAGTAAAACAGTTGCCATTCTTTTAGGATCAACATCAATTACTCTTGCAAAAAAATTAGCCTCAGCACCTAATGCTAGTTTTCCAGGATTAAAACTTCTATCCACTGTTCCTTGTGGAGATGATTTTGTTTTAATTCCTCTTGCAGAAGTTGGTGAAAATTGTCCTTTTGTTAATCCATATATTTCATTGTTAAACAACAAAATATTAATATCGATGTTTCTTCTTAATACATGAATATAATGATTTCCTCCAATTGCTAAAGCATCTCCATCGCCTGTAACTTGCCAAACACTTAAATTGGGGTTAGCTAATTTTATTCCTGTTGCAAATGATGGCGCCCTACCGTGTATCGTATGAAAACCATAAGTGTTCATGTAATAAGGAAAACGAGATGAACATCCTATTCCTGAAACAAAAACAATGTCTTCTTTTTCTTTGCCAATTTCTGGCATTACTTTTTGTACCGCTTTTAAAATGGCATAATCTCCACAACCTGGACACCACCTTACATCTTGATCTGTTTCAAAATCTCTAAACGTTAATTGTTCTTTTACTAAATGTTCCATAATTAAGCTTCTAATAATCGATCAAACTCTTTTATTAATTGACCTTTAGAAAAAGGTAACCCTTGTATTTTATTGTACTGTAAGTAATCAAATTGTGGTAACTCGCTTTGTAATATCTTCACAAACTGCCCATTATTTAATTCACAAACTATAATCTTTTTAAACTTAGCAAACACCTCAGCTGTGTTTTTCGGCAAAGGGTTTATAAAATTAAAATGTGCATGAGCAATAGCTTTTCCTTCGGTTAACATTGCACTCGTAGCAGTATGTAATCCTCCATAAGTCCCTCCCCAACCAACAACTAATAAATCAGCAGTATCATCTCCGTTAATTTCTAACTGAGGAATAAAATTCGCAACACGAGCCACTTTTTCGGCTCTTAATTTTACCATTTCTTGATGGTTATTTGGATCGTAAGATATATTTCCTGTTACCACTTGTTTCTCCAATCCTCCAATTCTATGCTCCAATCCTTTTGTTCCTGGCACAGCCCAAGTCCTGTTTAATTTATCGTCATCTCTAGCGTACGGACTCCAATTTTCAGCTCCTTCTTTCGCAAAAGGAGGAGTAATATCTTCCATTTCTGCAACACTTTTTATTTTCCATGGCTCTGCACCGTTAGCAATAAAACCATCTGATAATAAAATTACTGGAGTCATATGTTCTACTGCTAATTTTGCCGCTTTGTAAGCAAAATCAAAACAATTAGAAGGTGTACTTGCAGCAATCACTATCACAGGACTTTCACCATTTCTACCATAAACAGCTTGCAACAAATCTGATTGCTCTGTTTTTGTTGGTAGGCCTGTTGAAGGTCCCCCTCTTTGAACATTTATAATTACAAGAGGTAATTCTGTCATCATAGCTAAACCAATAGCCTCTCCCTTAAGAGCTAAACCTGGACCAGAAGTAGTTGTTAATGCTAAGCTTCCTGCAAAACTAGCTCCAATAGCAGAACAAATACTTGCAATTTCATCTTCTGCCTGCAACGTTACTACCTCAAAGCTTTTATGTTTAGAAAGCTCATGTAAAATTTCTGAAGCAGGTGTAATTGGATATGAACCCAAAAATAATTTTAAGCCAGATTTTTCTGCAGCCGCTAATATTCCCCAAGCTGTTGCTTCATTACCCATTATACTTCTGTACTTACCTTTTGGTAATATTGCTGCTTTTACTTTGTATGATGATGGTAATAATTCTACCGTTAAAGCATAGTTATAACCTGCTTTTAAAGCTTGTTTATTTGCTCTAGCAATTTCTGGAACCTTACCAAACTTCGCATCTAAAAAATCTTCCGTAATTTTTAGTGGTCTGCTAAACAACCAATAAACAATGCCTAAAGCGAACATATTCTTACTTCTCGATCTAAACTTATTTTCTATATCGCAATCTGCAACACTATCTTTTGTTAATTTGGTAATAGGCGCTTCAATTACATTGTAACCACTTAAAGTTCCATCCTCTAGAGGATTTGTTTTGTATCCAGCTTTTTCGAAATCTTTTATTTTAAAACTATCACAATCAACAATAATAGTTCCTCTATCTCTAATCCAATCAATATTTGCTAATAATGCTGCAGGATTCATTACAATTAAAATATCTGCCTCATCTCCTGGAGAAAAAATTCTATTGCTCCCAAATTGAATTTTAAATCCAGAAACCCCAGCAACAGTTCCTTGTGGGGCTCTAATTTCGGCAGGGAAATCTGGAAAGGTAGCCAAATCATTACCTATAAAAGCCGCAGTATTACTAAATTGAGTACCTGTAAGCTGCATTCCGTCTCCAGAATCTCCAGCAAATTTGATAACAACTTGATCTATTTCTTCAACGTTTTTCGACATCCAATTCTTAGTTTGACCACAAATTTACGACAACCAAATTTAGGATATGAAATAAACGCATAATTTTTATTAGCTATCGGGTGTTAAATGAACTTTTTATTTATTTACTTTGTGTAATATTTTACCAAAATTAAGGCATGGATAAACATTCCTATTTGAGTAATGTTGATGGGCGAGTAATTGAAGACTACTATCAACAATACCTTAACAACCCTCAGGATGTAGGAGAGGGCTGGCAAAAGTTTTTTGAGGGCTTTGAGTTCGCAAGAAATAATTACGACACAGATGTTCCTGAAGGATTTGATAAAGAATTTAAGGTCATTGATTTAATAAACGCTTACCGCTCTCGAGGGCACCTTTTTACCAAAACAAACCCTGTGAGAACAAGGAGGCAATATTCTCCCACATTAGCCATCGAAAATTTTGGTTTAGAACAAGCAGATCTAGATACTGTTTTTCAAGCTGGAAATGAGGTTAGAATTGGTGCAGCAAAACTTAAAGACATCATTGCTCATTTAGAAGAAACATATTGTCAATCTATAGGGATTGAATATGCATACATTAGAAAGCCTGAAGAAGTAGCTTGGATTAAAGAAAAAATAGAGCTGAAAAATAGAGCTGAATTTAACCCTAAAGAAAAGAAACACATCTTACACAAGCTGAATCAAGCAGTTGTTTTCGAACAATTCCTACATAAAAAGTTTGTTGGTCAAAAACGATTTTCTTTAGAAGGAAACGAAGCATTAATTCCTGCTTTAGATGCTGTTGTAGAAAAAGGTTCTGAATTTGGAATTGAAGAGTTTATTGTTGGTATGGCTCACAGAGGAAGACTAAATGTTTTAGCTAACATTTTCAACAAAACCTATACTAAGATTTTTAGTGAGTTTGAAGGTAAAGAATACGATGACAATATTTTTGATGGTGATGTAAAATACCATTTAGGATACTCTTGTGATTTAGTTGCGGATAATGGCAAAAAAGTTCACATGACTTTATCTCCAAATCCATCTCACTTAGAAACTGTTGCTCCTGTTGTAGGAGGAATCGCACGATCTAAAATAGACACTTACTTAAAAGATCATAATAAAATTGTTCCTATTATTATACATGGTGATGCCGCTATTGCTGGACAAGGTTTGGTTTATGAAGTGGCTCAAATGGCTCAGTTAGATGGTTATAAAGTTGGTGGAACATTACACATTGTAGTCAATAATCAAATCGGGTTTACTACCAATTATTTAGATGGAAGATCTAGTACTTATTGTACGGATGTTGCAAAAGTAACTTTATGTCCTGTATTCCATGTAAATGGAGATGATGTTGAAGCGGTAATTCAAACCGTTAAATTGGCATTAGAATATCGTCAAAAATTTAATAAAGATGTTTACATCGATATTTTAGGATATAGAAAATACGGACATAATGAAGGTGATGAACCTCGTTTTACGCAACCATTGCTCTATAAAGCAATTGGTAAACATGCCAACCCTAGAGATCTTTATTTAGATCAGTTAGTTCGTCAAGGTGTCGTAAATAAAGAAGAAGAAAAAAAGATAGCGCAATCGTTTAGCGATATACTTCAAGAAAAATTAGATGAAGCGAAAGAAATTAAAAAAGCAACTGTAACTCAGTTCTTAAAAAGAACTTGGGAAGGAATTGAATACAGCAACAAAGAAAGTTTTATTGTATCTCCAAATACAGCGTATGATAAAAGCAAATTAATTGCCATTGGCAAAAGTATAAGTACATTACCTTCAGACAAAAATTTCATCAAAAAAACAACCCGTTTATTCGAAAACCGATTAAAACAAATTGAAGATGGAACTCAATTAAGTTGGGATGCTGGTGAATTATTAGCTTATGGTTCCATATTGGAAGAAGGGCATGCTATTCGTTTTACAGGACAAGATGTAGAAAGAGGAACCTTTTCTCATAGGCACGCTGTGGTTAAAGTAGAAGATTCTGAAGAAGAATATACACCTCTAAATAATATTTCAAAAGAACAAGCTCCATTTCACATTTACAACTCTTTATTATCAGAGTATGGTGTTTTAGGGTTTGAATATGGATATGGAATGGCTACTCCTCATGGCTTAACAATTTGGGAAGCACAATTCGGAGATTTTAATAACGGTGCTCAAATTATTATCGATCAGTTTTTAAGTGCTGCCGAAGATAAATGGAAAACACAAAATGGATTGGTAATGTTGCTTCCTCACGGTTATGAAGGACAAGGAGCAGAGCACTCTAGTGGTAGAATGGAACGTTTTTTACAACTTTGTGCAGACAACAACTTGCAAGTTGCTAACTGTTCTACTCCAGCTAACTTCTTCCATATTTTAAGAAGACAATTAAAATGGAATTTTAGAAAACCATTAATTGTATTTACCCCTAAAAGCTTGTTACGTCTACCAAAATGTACTTCTACATTGGATGAAATGGCAACAGGAAAATTCCAAGAAGTAATAGATGATGCTTCTGTAAATGCGAATAAAGTAGATACTGTTGTATTTTGCTCAGGTAAGTTTTATTACGATTTATTAGTAAAACAAGAAGAAATTGGCGGTACAAGCAATATTGCACTTGTTAGAATAGAACAATTATATCCTTTACCTAAGAATCAATTGGCTGACATTGTTGCAAAATATACAAATGCTAAAAAACACATTTGGGCACAAGAAGAGCCATCAAACATGGGGGCTTGGGCAAGTATGCAACGTCATTTTACAACGATTAATTTAGAGTTAATATCATTGCGAGCAAGTGGTGCTCCAGCAACAGGATCATCAAAAGCACATGCTGTAAGACAAGCTGATATTATTAACAGAGTATTTGAAAACGCATTAGTTAAACATTAAAAGAAACAAGAGAATAGAAACAAGAGAATAGAGTAAATGTCTATTCTCTATATTTCTGAAAGCGTAGCGATCTTTCCTCTTAAACAAATAAAAAAGATTATGTCTTTAGAAATGAAAGTTCCCTCTCCGGGAGAATCAATTACGGAAGTAGAGATAGCACAATGGCTGGTGGAAGATGGTGATTATGTAGAAAAAGATCAAACCATTGCAGAAGTAGATTCTGATAAAGCAACATTAGAATTGCCTGCCGAAGAAGCTGGAATCATTACCCTTAAAGCAGAAGAAGGAGACGTGGTTTTAGTTGGTGGTGTAGTTTGTTTAATTAATACTGATGCTGAAAAACCAGCTGATTTTGAATCTAAATCTGAGGCAGATACTGGTGCAGCTGATGCTATTCCAAATCCAGGACCAGCAAAAACTTCTGCAAAAATAGATATTAAAGCAACTCCTGTTGCCAAAGAAATGATTGCTGCCAATGATATTAATCCCTCCAAAATTACAGGAAGTGGGAGTAATGGGAAAATCACTAAAAAAGACATTGGACTTTACCTAAACGGGAAAGAAGGGAAGCAAGGAGAAAGAAAGAAAATGAGTATGCTACGAAGAAAAGTAGCAAAACGATTGGTAGCTGTAAAAAATGAAACAGCAATGTTAACTACGTTTAACGAAGTAGACATGAAACCAATTATGGATATCAGATCCATTTATAAAGAAGCTTTTAAAGAAAAGCATGGCGTTGGCTTAGGGTTTATGTCTTTATTTACAAAAGCAGTAACCAATGCTTTAAAAGAATTTCCAGCAGTTAATTCCATGATGGACGGAGATTATATGGTAAGCTATGATTTTGCTGATATCGGAATTGCGGTTAGTTCGCCTAAAGGGTTAATGGTTCCTGTTGTAAGAGAAGCCCAAGATTTAAGTTTAATGGAAATTGAAACAGAAATTAAACGTTTAGCAGTTAAAGCTCGCGATGGAAAGATAGATATTGCTGATATGGAAGGTGGAACTTTTACTATTACCAATGGGGGTATTTTTGGATCAATGTTAAGCACACCTATTATTAACCCTCCACAAAGTGCTATTTTGGGAATGCACAACATTGTTGAACGACCAGTTGCCATAAATGGCAAAGTGGAAATTAGACCAATAATGTACATTGCTTTATCTTACGACCATCGTATTATTGATGGAAAAGAATCTGTTGGTTTCTTAAAACTGGTAAAAGAACAATTAGAGGCTCCTAAAGAACTTATTCTTGGCGCATTAGCTCCAAATGATGTGTTTGATGATTTAACTTAAGTATTTAATCTTTATGGAAAAGAAAATTAAACGAATAAGAAGGGCTAAATACTATTTATACAAATATGGTATACATCGCTTTTTCCCAGCAAATAAGCTAAACTTTCTTGGGCATCTATCTGCTTTATCGGAATGGATATCTACTCATAATGAATTGAAATATTCTACATTTCCAACTAAGGAATTTGTTTATAAAAACAGATTAGGGTTATATGATTTTATTGTTAAAAATGAAATTCGCCAAGAAGCAATAGATTATCTTGAGTTTGGAGTTTCTAGAGGGGAATCATTTAGGTGGTGGATAGAAAATGTTCAACATAAAGATGCTTCTTTTTATGGGTTTGATACTTTTACTGGATTACCTGAGGATTGGGGCCCCTTTAAAAAGGGCGATATGTCTAACGGGAATGAGCCTCCAAAAATAGAAGATTCAAGACACACGTTTTATCAAGGTATTTTCCAAAACACATTACACGATTTTCTAAAAACGTATCAATCGACAAAACGAAAGGTGATACATTTAGATGCTGATTTATATTCAGCTACCTTATTTGTGTTAACTACAATATCTCCATATCTAAAAAAAGGAGATATACTCCTTTTTGATGAATTTAATGTTCCGCTTCATGAATTTAAAGCGTTTACAGAGTGGGCTGATTCATTTTACATTAATTATTCTGTTATTGGGGAAGTGAATAATTATTTTCAAGTTGCTATTGAAATAGATTAATTCTAGCAGGTATTTAATGGCTACTGTAGTAGTGCTTAATTTACTATTAATTCTGTGGTAGTAATTACGTTACTAGTATTAAAAGCCCTATCTTTAATATGAAGATCATATCGAAAAGTATCTGCATTAAAATTAAATAGTAAATCTAATTTTATTTCACCCTGAAGTGATCGTTGTGCTTCGTTTTCTAAAAATGGAAATCTTAAATGCAATTCTAAAGTGTCATACCTAGCTTCTGCTGTGTTCCAAGTAATAACAGGTGATTTTAAAACCCAAACCCCATTAACTTTTTCATAATAATCTATTAAAACATTGTAGTCATACTCGCCAATCGTATCCTTTTGCTTTAAACCTAAATCGCCATCTGCATCAAAAAATTCGAAACGAATAACACTATATAGTTTATCATCCGAAAGTCGTGCATCTAAAAAAGTAATTGTTGGAGGTGCAGGTTCTGGATCTTCTTTTGAACACCCAACAAAAAAGAGAATAGTAAATAATATAGTTATTTTTACAGCTAATTGCATGAGATAAAATTACTAATAAATTTTTGAGCTTTACCAATTCTATATTTAACATCAATTCTGAAAAAGAATTTAATACACTTTCTCTAAAAGTATTTAATTATCAATACACAAATAATGTTGTTTATCAAGAGTTTTGTAATCATCTTAAAATAACCCCTTCAGCAATAACAACTATTAATCAAATTCCTTTTTTACCAATTGAACTTTTTAAAACTCACCAAATAAAAACTAGTGTATTTAAAGAGCAACAAATCTTTTTAAGTAGTGGAACAACGGGTAAAAACCAAAGTAAGCATTACGTTAAAGACCTTTCTATTTATGAAAAAAGCTACCAAAAAGCGTTTCAACAATTTTATGGAAATGTAGAAGATTATTGTGTTATAGCCCTGCTTCCTTCTTATTTAGAACGAAAAGGTTCTTCGTTAATTTATATGGTAGAAGATTTAATTCAGAAAAGCAACAATCCAAAAAGCGGGTTTTTTCTCGAAAACCACGCTAAAATGGTTGAAATTTTACAAAAAAACATCAAAAATGGTCATAAAACGATGCTTTTTGGTGTTTCTTTCGCTTTGTTAGATTTGGCTGAAAAACATCAAATTGATTTGAGTGATGTAATTATTATGGAAACTGGGGGGATGAAAGGACGAAGAAAAGAATTGACCAGAACTGAACTTCATGGTATTTACAAAAAAAGTTTTAATGTTGCTGAAATTCATTCGGAATACGGAATGACGGAATTATTATCTCAAGCCTATTCTAAAGGAAATGGGGTTTTTGACACACCTAATTGGATGAAAATTATGATTAGAGATATTAATGATCCTTTTGCTATTTTAGAAAACAATAAAACTGGAGGTATTAATGTGATTGATTTAGCAAATATTAATTCGTGTAGCTTTATTGCTACACAAGACTTAGGCAAAAAAACATCAAAAAATAAATTTGAAGTTTTAGGAAGATTTGATAATAGTGATTTACGTGGTTGTAATTTGTTAATTTCTTAAGAAAAAATGAATAGTTTTGTTTGGAACAATTTTTGTTAATCAAAAGGCTTTTAAACTTATACAATTATGAAATCATTATTTTTAAACAAATCATTAATCATTGTAGCTCTTGGGGCTGTTACATTTTTTACTTCTTGTAAATCTACAACGCCTTTTACCAATACAGTAAGAACAAAGTATAACTTAGATGAGGCTAAACTGAAAAAAATGCAGTTTTACATCTCTAGTGACATTACACTACAACGAGGAGAACAAGGGGAAAATTCTCAAGAACTAGATGCCGAAGGTAAATTAGTAATCTCTAGTTCAGCTAGTTTAGATAATATTTCTGTTGATGGGAAAACTCCAGGGGTTTGCGTTAAGATATTAAAAGGAAATAAATTAGCAATTAGCTTTTTTGAATCAGATGATCAATACTTGGTTTTTGGAGACCCTAACAATAGAGGAAGATATAACCTTATGGGTGCTGAGTGGAAAAGTGGAAGAGGTAAAATAAATTTTGGCGGAAAAGTATACTACATAATGCCAGGTGGAGCAAGTGCTTACTTAAAATTCGAAATGAAAAAAGTAAAAGATTACAAAACGACTAGCTCAAAAGCCAAAGGAAGAACAATAAACTAGTTATCAAAAACTTTATTTTAAAGGAGGTATTTATTACCTCCTTTTTTTAATTGACTAAACTTTAATAATGAAACAACTACAAGAAACAGTAAACTATCTTAAAAATGAAGGGGTTAACGACCCAGCTATTGGTATTGTTTTAGGAACTGGTTTGGGAGGATTAGTTTCTGAAATAGAAATTATCAAATCTATTGATTATGATAAAATTCCGAACTTCCCTGTTTCTACTGTAGAATCGCATCACGGCAAGTTGATTTACGGAACCATTCGTGGCAAAAAAGTTTTGGTAATGCAAGGACGTTTTCATTATTATGAAGGTTATAATATGAAAGAGATTACTTTTCCTATTCGAGTAATGAAATTGTTAGGCGTTCAGAACTTATTAATCTCTAATGCCGCTGGAGCAATAAATTTAGCTTATAAAAAAAGTTCATTAATGATGTTAACGGATCACATCAACCTGTACCCAGACAACCCATTAATTGGAAAAAACTGGGATGACTTTGGTCCACGTTTTCCAGACATGAGCGAGCCTTATTCTCTAAAGTTAAACAACCTTTTAAGAGACATTTCGGTAAAACAAAACATCCAATTGCACGAAGGTGTTTATGTTCCTGTAATGGGTCCTAACCTAGAAACCAAAGCAGAATATAAAATGATTCGTTTATTAGGTGGTGATGCTGTTGGAATGAGTACTGTTCCTGAAGTAATTGTAGCACGACACATGAACTTACCTTGCTGTGCTATTTCAGTTTTAACTGATGAGTGTGATCCTGAACATTTAGAACCTGTTGCAATTGAAGATATTTTAGCTGCAGCAGCAATTGCCGAACCTCAATTAACTACGCTTTATACCGAGTTGATAGCCCGATTATAGAAAATTTGGAGCTATTGTTGTATTAGTTGTTTTCGTGAAAAATATTATTTCAATATTATTCCTATTCTCATGCTTTTTTACAAAAGCAAATACTATTAGTGTAGTTACTTATAATGTTAACTACCATTTTATCAATGAAAATGTAGTCAATATTTTAGATTCGATAAATGCTGATGTGGTTTGTTTACAAGAAACAAATGTAGAATGGGAAAACATACTTAAAAATGGGTTAAGTAATAAGTACCCTTTTATTCAATTTAAACACAGAGGTATTGCGGGAGGATACGCAACCCTCTCTAAATATCCTATTATTAAAAGTAGTAAGATTATAAACAAAGTAGCTTGGTTTTCTGGATGGGCAATAACCATAAAAAAAGATCAAGACTCCATACAAATTTTAAATACACACTTAAAACCAAAATTAACTAGTAAAGGAATAATTGGCTGGAACGCTTATTTTAAGGCAGAAGAGATTCACATTAAGGAATTAGACTGTTTTATTAAAAAATTAGACCTTACTCTTCCAACGATTATTCTGGGTGATTTTAATGAGGGAGACAAAGGTAAAGCCATGAAATGGTTGCGCAAAAAGGGTTTTGAAGATGCCTTACCTAAATTTAATAAAAGAACAAAAACTTGGCGGTTTATTTTTCTGCGTGGCAGATATGATCACCTTGTTTCTAACAATAAATTATTGTGCATTAAAGCTATGGTTTATAAACTAGGTAAATCTGACCATTTTCCGGTGTTAGGTGTTTTTGAAGTGAAGTAACGAAACTACGTCATTAAGTTAAGGGGTTTTAATGTTTAAATTCGCTGTCTTGCTCCTTTCCTGTGAAAACAGGAATCTAGATGAAGTAAGGTGCTGTTTCTGGATACTCGCCTACGCGAGTAAGGAGCAAGAGTCAGAACCCTTAACTTAATGACATTGATAGTGGTCGGACGAGTCATTTTATAATAGCGTCTCCAAATAATGAGATTCAATTCCGTATTCATTTTTAAGAGCATCTATCTTTTCTGTAAGCTTTTCAGTATCTGGTTTTTTGTTTGATTTTTGACCAACCAACATTACATTTTTACGTGTATGTTCATTAGAAACAAATTCAAACACTTTTGTTGAATATTGATTTTTCTCCAAAATTAAAGCTCTAAGTGTATCAGTCACCATTTCGAACTGGCGCTCTTTAAAAATACCATACTTTAAAATAGGGCTTTCTTGTTCTCTTCCTTTTAGTTGTTGCCTAATTTGCTTATGACAGCAGGGAGCAGTAATTACTAGATTAGCATTAGCACTTATTGCTTTTCCTAAAGCATCATCTGTAGCAGTATCACAAGCATGCAGAGCAATCAAAATATCAACCTTTTTTGGCTTGTATTCTTGTATGGTTTGACGAACAAAACTCAAGCCTTCAAAACCACATTCTTTTGCTGTTTTATTGCAAAAATCAACCAATTCTTCGCGCAATTCTATCCCTTTTATTGTTACCTCTCTTTTTCTTTGATTCGTTAAATAATCATACAATGCAAAAGTCAAATACCCTTTTCCAGAACCCATATCTACAATAGATATCTCTTTAGATAAATCCGCATTTTTCATCAAGTTTTCGATGATTTCTAAGTACTTATTTATTTGCTTGTACTTATCTGCCATTTTAGGAATTACAACTCCATCGTTATCAGTTATTCCTAATAGGTTCAAATACTTCCCTAATTGAGCTCTTCTTTCCTTAGGCTTATCATGTGTTTCTGGTGGTTTATTTTTAAAACTTGGGTAAGCAGTTCTTGTAGAAACTTTCCCTTTTTTAGAAAATTGAATCGTAAAATCTTCTTCTAAAGTAAATAGAATAGCAACCTTAAATTTTTGGTTTAACAATTCTGAAAAGATATTTTTTGCTTCTTCTAAGGTGTAGTTTTTAACCTGATCATTTGTTTGGTAATGATAAGTAAACGAAAAAGCTCTTTCTCCTTTGATGGTAACTAAGCGAACATAAACATTGTGCAATCCATCACTTTTATATGCTGGTTTACTTAAAGTAATTTTCACAAAAGTATCGTTCGTATAACTTTTATCTAACTTTTCAAAAAAAGGAGCTAAATCATTCATGGTGCAAAGTTATCCATAATAAAATGAGAAAAAGTACTTTTGAAAGATGAGCATCAAATTCAAACGAATTACAAAAGAAAATATAACCAAAGCTTTAACTATTTACAATTGGTATGTACTTAACTCTACCGCTACTTTTCATCTCGAGGAAATTCCTCAAGAAGAGTTAGAAAGAATGGTTTCTGTGGGTCACGAAAAATACCAATCGTTTATCATTTTAATTGATAGTGAAATTTGTGGTTTTTGTTACCTCTCACAATTTAGATATAAAGAAGCTTATGATAAGTCTGCTGAAATTACATTGTACTTAGATAAAAATGCTACTGGCAAAGGAATTGGAAAAACAACTTTAAACTACTTAGAAAACATTGCAAAAGAAAAAGGAATTAATAATTTGGTTGGAGTAATTACAGCAGAAAACGAACCGAGTATCAAACTATTTGAAAAACACAATTATTTTAAAGTTGGTCATCTTAAAAGTATTGGTGAAAAATTCGGCAAAGCTTTAGATGTAGTCTCTTACCAGAAGGAGATTTAGCCTTAGCGTCATTCCGTGCTTGACACGGAATCTCCCAATTAACAGAAATACTTTAAATATAACCAGATCCCCAAGCTGAGGATGACAAACAGCTAAAAAAAGAAAGGATGAAATTTCTTTTCACCTAAAGTATTAAACTCTACTGTTGGTAAAGGGAATTTTATCATATTTAAAAAGAAAAAAGTAGACTTTAAAAACTTCGATCTGGTCTCAATTTTATCTAAATCTAAATCTAACGACAAGTAATAACTACGGTATCGTTCAACAGGGGGAAGAAAAGCTCCTTCGTGGTAAATTCTAGGATTATTCTCAGCAGATAACATTCCGTATGCACCATAACCTCCGGCAACATTTAGCCACTTTGGTATAAATTCTTTATGTTTAAATACAGACCTTAAGTTTAAGGACCACCAAAACGTTTGCCCGTTATAATCTGCTACTACTCTCGATAAATCAGAGTCTCCTAAAACATTAGGTCTCATTGCTGCTAATTCTGTGTGATGATAAGAAAACTTAAAGGTTAATATTTGTTTTTTAAAAGCCAATTCTTGGCCTATTAGTAGTAAACTTCCCGATGCATTTGCTACCATATCCATTGGAGAGAAACCCCATTCAGCATAGTTCCCATCAAGCAATTCTACAGATGTCATAAAAAGGAACCCATAAGCGCCACCGTACCAAATAGCCCGTTTACGCTTTACTCCTGTCCATCGCATGGAATTCATACCTAGCTTTCCAAATAGATAACAGGTGTAAGCATGGCCATACTTGTCAATTTGCATCCAGCCTGCATTGTCATTTTTTACATGAAGACCTACCCAATGATTATCTTGATACCAAACAGTATACAAACCTGTTAGCATGCCTCCATAAAATACTCCTCCAGCGCCTCCAACCAGGCCTAATCTTCCAGGCTTAAAATCTTCACTGTATGTTGAGTCAACAGGACTTTGACCACTTAAGTTATTAAGTGTACAGATAAAAATTAGAAGAATTATAGTTTTTTTTAACACGAAGTAAAATTAGGGAAAAATGACAGTTATTATCCTAGCCATCTCAAAACATTGTCTCGCCAAATTTCATTGGCTTCTCGTTGTGTTAAAATATCTACCTCAACTGCAAAATCAATTACCCTACCAGGAAAAGAACTTCCCACTCCTTCCATTTCTCCAAGTGGATACGGGTCATCTAACCCAGCAACAATTTGAGAAACTCCTACTCTTCTTTTAAGCAATTCTAATGTATAAGAATCATGAACCAATGTATCAAAAAATAGGTTTTTATGACCTAAAGATGCTCTTGGGTTTTCTACATCTTCAAACAAATCTGGTCTTCCATCAAACCCTTGTATTCTCCTTCCATAATTGGCAATTCCCAACATACAGCCATGAGCAAAACAAGTTCTAATGTTTGGAAATTTATTTGGGATATTGTTTAAGGTAAAAAGATGAAGGGTATCAGCACTTTGTGCCATCATCCATACCAAATGAAATCTCCAATATTGATCTTTTAGGTTTACCATTTTTTCTCCATCGTAGGGATGAATTTCTATGGCGAGATTATATTTATTAGCCAACTCATAAATTGGAAAAACAGATTTATGTGCAATGGAAGTCCACTCGTTGTCTTGGTTTAAAAAATGTGTTGGTAGGCAAAGTAATTTTAACTTTAACTGAGTTACACAACGCTCAATTTCTGCCAATGCATCGTCCATATACAAAGGCTGAACTACAAATCCACATGTAAATTTATCTGGATTTTCGTGCTGTACTGAAGCATTAAAATCATTTTGCCATTGAATGGCATCTTTCGCATCTTGACGTTGCCAACCATTGCAATATACCTGAGAAAGATTCAACATCACTCCGTGGTCAATGTTGTATTTATCCATCCATTCTAGCTTTTCTTTTAAGAAAAAACTAGGGTCAGTTATTGGTCTAGTCCAATCTCCTTGACGCATAAATTTTTTATCGTCATCTATCCAAAACAACTTCTTATCCTTCATAAATTGAGGGATTTGATTTGGTTCTGGCAAAATATGTCCGTGCCCGTTTATCTTTGTGTGGCGAGTAACGAGTGGTGTGTGTTGGGTGTTCATTTCTCTAAATATTTTATTAATTCTATTATTAATTTACGAACAGAAGTTATTTGACTAAAAATCTCTTCTATTCGATTTTCTTGAACAAAACCTAGATCAATCGCTAAGTAAATTTGGGTTTCTAGTTCATACAATGACCCTTTAGAAATAAAGCAAAACTGTCTTGCTTCTTTCTTTGTCTACCTAATCCTTCTGCAATGTTCGATGGAACAGAAATTACCGATCGTTTTATTTGTGAAGAAATACCATACAACTCTTCTTTAGGAAATTCTGATACTAATTTATAAATCAACTTAACTAAAACTCTTGATTCTTTCCAAGTATTTAATTCTCTATAGCTTTTATCCTTTTCCATAGCACAACGCACTAATAACTATTCCTCCAACCCATATCCCAACCTTCAACACTTAATTATTCTCCATCAGTAAATCTAGGGTCAGTTTGCATTACATGATTACAATTATTACATGTTCTATTTTCTTCAGAATTAAAAAACCGTTTAAAAACAGGTAAAAAATCCTTTTCTACATCTTCTAACTGAAAATATTCTTCGTAAAGTTTTGTATTACATTTATCGCAAAACCACATTAGGCCATCCTTGTAATTCGTTCCTTTTCTAACTCTTTCAATAACCAAACCTATCGAATTATCAGATCTTCCTGGTGAATGAGGAGTTTTAGCTGGCAACAAAAACATTTCACCTTCTTTAATTGGCACCTTAACAGCTTTTCCATCTTGCTGAATAGTAACACAAATATCCCCTTCGAGTTGGTAAAATAATTCTTCTGTTTCGTTATAATGATAATCTTTACGGGCATTAGGCCCTCCAACAACCATTACAATAAAATCTTCTCCTAAAGGATACATGTTTTTATTGGCAACAGGAGGTTTTAATTTATCTCTATTATCGGCAATCCATTGCTGGAAATTAAAAGGCATCATAACTGACATAGGCTTACTTTTTTGTTTGCCTAAAGATAGTAAGAAAGTAACACAAAATAAAAAGTCTCAGACGAAAAACATCTGGGACATTCACTAAATTAACAAAAACGTATTCTACTGTATTACTATTTTACTTGAACTTACTTTTTTCCTTGTACAATTTGAAGAAAATAAACACCTTCTCCATATTTAATTATATCAATGTTTTTAGAGTATACCCCACTAAAATCAGATACTTTTTCGGAATAAACTGTCTTCCCTTGGATATCCATTATTTTTATTTGAACAGGCTTAACCAATCAAAAACAATTACAAAAAGCTATCGCCTAAACAATCTGAATTGCTAAAATTGTTGTGTCAAAATATCAATAAAGTAGTTTCTAGAGATATTCCCCTAAACAAAATATAGAAAGACAACAATTACTTTACCACTAGGAGTATGGATGTTTTTAACGCCAAACTTAGAAAGTATCTTAAAGAAGATTCCTCATTAGCAATTATCAATGTTCATGGTAATGGGTTTAGATTATTGGTAAAATAAACTACTTTTACCTTTCAAAAGCAAAACAAATGAATTTAGATTTAACAGGAAAAAATGCCATTGTATGTGGTAGTACTCAAGGAATAGGAAAAGCCATTGCAATGGAGTTAGCATTGCTAGGAGCAAACATAATTTTAATTGCTCGAAATGAAGCAAAATTAATTGCTGTTCGTGATGAGTTAGATACCTCAAAAGGGCAAAATCATAATTATATAACAGTTGATTTTAGTATTCCACCTCAATTAAAATTACATGTTGAAGGTTATCTTGAAACGAATAACATTGAAGTGAATATATTAATAAACAATACTGGTGGACCTGCTGGTGGGCTTATTGAAAATGCTAAAATAGAAGAGTTTACGCAAACTTTTTCTAACCATTTAATTTGCAACCACATCTTAATGCAGGCAGTTAAAGAAGGAATGAAAAATAGTGGTTATGGAAGAATCATTAACATTATTTCTACTTCGGTTAAACAACCTTTAAATGGTTTAGGGGTTTCTAATACGATTAGAGGAGCTGTTGCCAGTTGGGCAAAAACCTTAGCAAACGAATTGGGTGAGTTTGGTATTACTGTAAACAATGTTTTACCTGGTGCAACAGATACTGTTCGTTTAAAATCTATTATAGAAAATAAAGCTGCTAAAACTGGTGGTGATGTAGATACTATTAAACAAGGAATGGCAGATATGGTTCCTATGAAACGTATTGCTCAACCTGAAGAAGTAGCTAATGCTGTGGCATTTTTAGCTTCTCCAGCTGCAAGCTACATTAACGGAATTAATGTTCCTGTTGATGGTGGAAGAACTAAGAGTTTATAAAACAAAAACCGTTACAATAAAAAAGCCGAGTTTTTCAACTCGGCTTTTTTATTGCTTACCTAACTGTAAAATTAATAGGAACTTTATATAAGACTTTTACTTTTCTTCCACTATCCTTTGCGGGAATAAACTCCGGAAGAGAGCTCACAGCAGCATAAGCTTCTCGCTCCAATTCCTTCGGTATTTTATGCTTTTTATCATTTAGGATTCTCACATTAGTCACTTTTCCTTTTTTATTTACTTCAAAATAAACAAAAGCCATGTATGATGCTTTTCCTTTCATTTTTATAACTGCAGGGATTTTTATTGTTTTACCAAAATGCTGATACATTTTTTCTTGTGTACATAACTTTCTTTCTTTTTCTGATAACTCTGCACAATCTTTATAATGCGGCATGTGTTGAGCAAAAGATTTAGGAGCCTCCTCTTCCTTAATAACTTCTACTTCTTTCCACTCTCCTTCTTTAAAATTGGTTTCTTGTTTTTTCTTTATTTCTTCTTTTGGTTTGATTACTTCTTCTATAGGTTCCTCTTTATCAATTTCAAATTCTTTTGATTTAGGCTTTTCCTCTTCTTTTTCTTCTTTCACCTCTTCCTTTTCTATTTCAAAAGGCTCAACATAATCTAAATCCCATTCTATTTCCTCAATTATTTCTCCTCCTAATGTAGAAATATGAACAGGCATTGTCCATTCAAAAGCCACAAGAGTTAACCCTCCAGCTATTATTAATCCTATCTGAAAAAATATTCCTCTTAATTTTTCTAACTTCTTACTTTTCTGTTTAAAGTGGTTCATGGTGGTAATTTTTTATGGTTATCTTAATTGAAATTTAATTCGGAAATTATAGCTTACATTAACTGGCTTTCCTCTTTGTTTTCCAGGCTCCCAATTAGGCATTGCTTTTACAACTCTTATCGCCTCTTTATCAATGGTAGGACTTACGCCTCTCAAAATTTTTACTTTTTTTATTTCGCCTTTTTTATTCACCACAAAATTTAAATATACCGTCCCTTGTATCCCTCCCGATTTATCAATACTTGGATATTTTAGGTTATCATATAAAAATTTTAATCGTGCTTTTTCGCCTCCAACAAAACCAGGCATTTTTTCTACTATAGTAAAAACTTCTGGAGGCTCTACTGGATCTGGTTCTGGAGGAAAATCATCAGGATTAAATTCTGGGACATCAAATGGGTCATTTTTATCATCTGGTTCAGCAACATTGTCATCAACAATATCTATTATATCTGGATTAACTACTGGGGCTTGAATCATTTTTACCTTAGGTTTTATAGGGTCATCCTGAAAAGTGATTGGAGGATATTCAATTGGAGGGTCTACAGTAGATGGAGGATCTGGAATAACAATTTCATTAATAGGCGTTGTCCATTCAAAAGCCACAAGAGTTAAACCTCCAGCTATTATCAATCCTGTTTGAAAAAAAATGCCTCTTAATTTTTCTAAATTCTTACTTTTCTGTTTAAAGTGGTTCATGGTGCAGTATTTTAATGGGTTAGTACAACTTATATAACTTGTTTTATTTACTTTTATTACCTAGATGAATCTAATTTCTATTTCCATAAAATGAAAGGTCTTTTTTTTAGTTTATCGGTAGTTATTATGCTGTTTGGATGTAAAACTGCAGAACAAGTTAAGGCAGATAGCACTCCTAAAGGGAAAAGATATGCTATTGGGCAAGGTGGTGGATTTACTGGAGATTACTCCGAATTTATCTTAAGTGAAAACGGTAAAGTACACAAGTATGATTTTAAATACGACAGAGAAGTATATTTTAAAGACTTAAGTAAAGTGGATTTGATTTATTTCTTAGAAAAAATTGAAAAGTTAAGTTTAGAAGGGGTTGAAATTTATCAGCCAGGAAACACCTCGTATTACATTGATTTAAGAATAGGGCGAACTTCCATCAATAAAATAGTTTGGGGTAATTATAACTATCATCCCGATCAAGAACTAATTGATTTGCATAACGAACTTTACAATAAGTTAAAAACTTGGGATTAATCTAAATACACGAATTAACAACAAGTTAGCCATATTTTTTGTAAATTTGGGCAACCACCTAAATTTTAAATTATGAAATCCAAATTACACCCTGTTTTTTTTATCCTACTATTAGCGTCTGTTAATTCCATAAATACAGCTTCAGCACAATGTAATCCCTTTGTTGGATTTACCTATACAGACAATGGAAATGGGAGCTATTCGTTTACAGATGTTTCAGTGCCAATAACAGGACCAATACAATCTTGGTTGTGGAATTTTGGAGATGTTAACAGTACTAACTCCACACAAAATCCAACCTATTTTTTTAGTGCTAACGGGAATTGGCCAGTGACATTAATAGTAACAGACTCTGCTGGATGCATAGATACATTAATGCAATATGTAAATGTTACCTATTACCCTTGTAATGTTTCTTTTACAACTACCGATAATGGTAATGGCAACTATTCCTTTGCATCGACATCAAATAATACATCCTCTAATGAGTTTAAGTTTGGTGACGGAGATTCCTCATTAACCGTAAATGCTAATCATACATATACTACTAATGGAACTTATATTGTTACTTTCATATCATTCGATACTACTTTTTGTATATCAATGTACTATGACACCTTAGTTGTTACTTCTGCAACTCCCTGTAACTTAACTGCAAGTTTTACTTCTACCGATAATGGTGGTGGTAACTATACTTTTACCTCAACAGTTACTAATGGTTCAGCTCCATACACTTACTTTTGGGACTTTGATGGTAGTATCACTAGTACTTTAACCAACCCTTCTTATACTTACCTCACTAATGGAATTTACAATCCAACATTAATTGTAATAGACTCTAATAATTGCACGTTTTTTTATAACGACACAATTATAGTTACATCTGCTACCCCTTGTAATTTAACTGCAAGTTTTATCTCTACGGATAATGGTAGCGGTAACTACTCCTTTAATTCTACAGTAAATAATGGAACAACTCCATATACTTATTCTTGGAATTTTAATGATGGTAATACCTCTACTCTTGCAAATCCTTCTAACACCTATACATCTAATGGTTGGTATAATCCTACTTTAGTTGTTACAGACTCTAACGGGTGTATTCATACTTCTCAAGACTTAATAATTGTTAGTTCTAGTACTCCTTGTAGTGTTACAGCAAGTTTTACATCTACAAATAACGGAAACGGAAACTACAGCTTTACCAATTCTTCTACTGGAAACATTAGCGCTCACTATTGGAATTTTGGTGATGGAACTACATCAAATGCTGTAAATCCCACTCATAATTATGTTGCAAATGGACTTTTTGTTGTAAGCCTTTACACTGTTGATTCCGCAGGTATTTGTGCCGATAATTACTATCAAACAATTCAAGTCTCTGGAATTAATACTCCTGTAGTCTGTAATGCTAGTTTTGTAATTATTCCTGATACTTCAAGCAATGGAAATGTTTTCGTGTTTAACACTACAGTCGGAAATAACTTAACTTATTTGTGGAATTTTGGTGATGGAAATACTTCAACACAACAATTCCCAAACTACTCTTATAACTCTACTGGTCCTTTTAATCTTTGTTTAACAGTTACAGATACTACTAATGGAGGAACATGTGTTAGTACTTATTGTGATTCTATTACAGCAGGCGGGTATGTGTTTAAAACAGGATTTACTATTTCTGTTATTGCGCCCTCTATTACAACTTCAATTAATGAAGCTCAAGAAACAATCTTAGAGTTTAATGTTTATCCAAACCCATTTAAAAATGAAGTAACGATAGAGTTAAATGCAACAGAACAAACTCAAACAGAAATATTTGTTACCGACCTTATTGGAAACAGACTTGCACAAATTAGCAGTAAAATATTAAACAGTGGTAACAATAAGCTGAACTGGAAAGCGAATGAGATTGCTAATGGAGTTTATTTATTAAACATTAGAACCGACAATTCTTTACAGGTTAAAAAGTTAATTTTAAACAGATAAGAACTAAGTTAATAAAACACTAATAGATTTTAAAGCCTCCGAATAGTCGGAGGCTTTTTTATTCCTACTTTAGTCAACAATAATATGTCTAAGAAGAAAAAAAATAAAAAGTCGAGAAAATCAGGTTCATTTAAACACGATTTGTTGCAACAAATAATTACTGTTTTTGATAAAAATCCTAGTAAATCTTTTAACTACAAACAACTAAGTAGTGCTTTTGGTTTTAAAGATATGGCTAACAAAAAGCTCGTTACCATTATCCTTTTAGAACTAGTTGACCAAGGAAAATTAAGAGAAACACAAAGAGGAAAGTTCTGCTTAAACGAATCTGAAAATTTTATTGAAGGCAAGGTTGATATGACCTCTCGTGGTGCTGCATACATTGTTGTAGAAGGAAACGAAAAAGATATTTACATCCATCCAAGAAATACAAACACAGCTCTTAATGGAGATATTGTTAAAGTGAGTATTTTCTCAGGAAAACACAGCAAAAAAACAGAAGGAGAAGTAGTTGAAGTGGTTGAAAGACATCAAACCGAATTTGTAGGAGTTATACAAAAGTCTCAAAACTTCTCTTTTGTTATTGTAGATAGTACAAGAATGCCTGTAGATATTTTTATATCGAATGATAAATTAAAAAATGCCAATGATGGGGATAAAGTTATTGCTAAGATTACCGAATGGCCACTAGATAAAAAAAATCCATTTGGAAAAGTACTTGAGGTTTTAGGAAAACCTGGTGAAAACGAAACAGAAATGCATGCTATTTTAGCGGAATTTGGTTTGCCTTATGAATTTAATCCTAAAATAGAAAAAGCAGCACAAGATTTAGATTTAGAAATTACTCCTCAAGAAATTAAAAAGAGAAGAGATTTTAGAACAACAACTACATTTACAATAGACCCTAAAGATGCTAAAGATTTTGATGATGCCTTATCTCTTAAAAAATTAGACAACGGAAATTGGGAAATAGGAATTCATATTGCTGATGTTTCTCATTATATACAAGCTGGTTCAGCTTTAGATAACGAAGCTTACAAAAGAGCCACATCAGTTTATTTAGTGGACAGAGTTGTACCTATGTTGCCAGAAATATTATCGAACCAAGCATGCTCTTTAAGGCCACATGAAACAAAGCTATGTTTTGCCGCTGTTTTTGAATTGGATGAAAAAGCAAACGTCATCAACGAATGGTTTGGACGAACAGTTATTTTTTCTGACCGAAGATTTACTTATGAAGAGGCTCAAGAACGAATAGAAAACAAAGAAGGAGATTTAGTTGAAGAAATTTTACAACTCGATAAATTAGCCAAACTTCTACGTAAAGAAAGGTTTAAAAAAGGTTCTATTGCTTTTGATAGGGTTGAAGTTAAATTTCAATTGGATTTAGAGGGAACTCCTATGGGAGTTTATTTTAAAGAAAGTAAAGATGCCAACAAACTGATAGAAGAATTTATGCTCCTTGCCAATAAGCGCGTTGCCGAATTTATTGGCAAACCACAAAAAGGAGAAAAAGCAAAAACTTTTGTTTATAGAATACATGATGAACCCAATCAAGAAAAACTACTGTCACTATCCAACTTTGTAAAGAAATTTGGTTACGATTTAAAAACGGAAGAAAAAGAAGTTGCCCACTCAATAAATGACTTATTAAAAAAGGTGCAAGGCACCAATGAAGAAGATATGATTGAGCAATTAACCATTAGAACAATGGCTAAAGCAGTTTATTCTTCCAACAACATTGGGCATTACGGGTTGGCCTTTAACCATTATTCTCATTTTACATCCCCTATAAGAAGATATCCTGATGTAATGGTACACCGTTTATTACAACATTATTTAGATGGTGGCTCTTCTGCCAATCAAAGAGAAATTGAAGACCAATGCAAGCATTCTTCTAAAATGGAAATTGCTGCAACAGAAGCTGAAAGAACATCAATAAAATATAAACAAGTAGAGTTTTTGCAAGATAAGATTGGTGAAGTTTTTGATGGGGTTATCTCTGGAGTTAGTGAATGGGGATTATACGTTCAAATAGTCGATAATATGTGTGAAGGAATGGTAAAACTAAGTGATATTGAAGGAGATTATTATACTTATGACGCTCCTAATTATTGTGCCCGCGGAAACAATACCGGCCAAGAATATCGAATGGGTGATGAAGTAAGAATAAAAATTAAACGTGCCGACTTAGTAAAAAAACAACTCGATTTTGAATTGGTGTAAAAACTCTTTTTTTGTTAAAAAATTAAACCACATTATGAAAACGTTAATTACCATCGCATTAAGTTTATTAGTAGCTACTGGATCCTTGGCTCAAACATATTTAACTCAAGCAAGACCTGCTGACAAAAAAGAATGGGGATATATGAACGAGAAAGGAGAATGGATTATTGAGCCAAAGTATAGAAAATGTTTTAAATTCTCTGAAGGTTATGCTCCAATCTATGAAGGAAAAAAATTCTTCTTTATCAATCCTAAAGGAGAAACATTAAAGACTGAGGTTGAAAATTTTAAACTTTTCAATGTTTTCGGAATTGGAATGCAAGGATTTTCTAACGGTATGGTTGCTATCTTGTCCCAAAAAAAATGGGGTTACCTGAATACTGATGGTAAATTAGCTATTGATTTGAAATATGACAAAGCACTAAAGTTTGATGAGGGCTTTGCTGTTGTTCGTAAAAATGAGGACTTCTTTGTTATTAATAAAACTGGAGATGAATTTCCTATTAATGGAGCTGTTGATGTCAAAAACTTTTCCGAAGGACTAGCTCCATATAGAGCTACTAATAAAATGTTTGGTTTTATAGGAACTGATGGGAAAGAAATCATAAAAGCAGAATTTACAAGTGTCGGTTACTTTTCTGAAGGATTAGCATGGGCGAAAACAATAGACAAGAAAATAGGTTTTATTAATGAAAAAGGAGAATGGGTTATTAAACCAACATTCTTAGCTGCAAAAGATTTTGAATCTGTGAGTGGCCTCGCGATGGTAAAAGATGGCGAAAACTGGGTCTATACAAACAAAACTGGAAAACTTTTAACCATCTCTTCTGACCGTCCCAAAAAGTTTGAAAATGGTTTTGCAAAAGGAATCAAAGGAGACAAATGGGGATTCTACAATAAACAAGGCGATGGGCATAGAGGCTAAATTTGACGGTTTAAGGTCGTTTAAAAACGGTTTTGCAGCAGCAAAAAAAGGAGGCAAATGGGGCTTAATTAATGAAGTAGGAGAATGGATTGTTGAACCAACTTTAGGTGGGATAAAAGATGTGGAATTAGTTAAGTAATTACCAAAAAAATCTTCCTTAAAAAAATGCACTTAATTTGCCTAAATTCTAACATAAACTATTGTGCTCGAGGAAACGATACCGAATGGGTGATGAAGTAAGAATAAAAATTAAACGTGCCGACTTAGTAAAAAAACAACTCGATTTAAAATTGGTTTAAAATTTCTTCTTAAATAGTAAGAACTCTCAAACTCTTTCCTCTTAGTATAAAAATAGCTTTACGAAAAAGGCAATAAGAAAGAGAAGAATTCTGCTCTAACCAAAAAAAATATCCCCCTTTTATTTTCTAGAATAAGCATTCTAACTTTAGCTTAAGATTTGATTTTCATGTATAAACGTGAAATTTTAAAGTTAAAAATTACTCAGTTTTGTGCAAAATTAAGCTGCTTTGTTAAAGATTTATCAGTATGCCCGCAACTTTATAAAGCAACCTAACAAATCTGTTTACGTCTAAAAAGAAACAAGAATATAATTTTATGGGTTTTAGATTACTAATCATACTTTGTTTGTTCGGAATTCACAACTATTCCTTAGGACAAAACTTTACTGTAACCACTACCAATGATGCGGTAGATGCCAATCCTGGGAATGGGGTATGTGATGACGGGGCAGGGAATTGCACCTTAAGAGCAGCTATTCAAGAAAGTAATGCATTAGGAGGGTCTCACACCATTACTTTAGGTGCAGGGTCTCACACATTAACCATTGTTGGTATTGGTGAGGATGCGTGTGCTTCAGGAGATTTAGATGTAACAGCTGATATTATAATTAATGGGGTAACTACATTAACCTCTATTATTGATATTGATAGTTTAGATCGAGTTTTTCATATTTTACCAGTTGGAAATTTATCAATTTCTAATTCAACAATTAAACGAGGATACAGTTCTGGAGGTCATGGCGGAGGTTTTTTAAATGAAGGAACACTTACGATTACCTATAGCCATGTTACAGAAAATATAGCAACTCTACCAGACGGTGCATTTTATTCTGGAGGATTTGGGGGTGGTATTGCTAATTATGGGACATTAACAATATCTAATTCTACATTGTTTTTAAATGAAGCAATTGGAGGAAGAGGGGTTAATGGCCAAGATGGTGGTGGTGGAAGCGGAAGTGCCCCAGGTTTTGGAGGAGCAATTTACAATGACTTAACTGGAATAATCACATTAACAAACTCTACTATTTCAGATAATAATGCTCGTGGCGGAATGTTTTCTGGAGGAGCAGCCAATAACGGAAATTGGAGTGTAGCTGGAAAGCAAGGTGCAGGACCAAACGGGGGAGCTGGAGGAGCAGCTGGTGCTGGAGCAGGAGGAAATGGAGGGGATTACTCTGGTGGTGGTGGTGGTGGAAGTAGTTCTAACCCAGGTGGTCCAGGCGGATTAGGAGGGTATGGAGCAGGTGGTGGTGGTCATGGAGCACAAAGTGGTGGTGGCACTTCTGCAGCAGGAGCACTTGGAGGTTTTGGAGGTGGGCAAGGAAATGGATCTTGCTGTTCTTCTGGAGGAGGTGGTGGTGCTGGTGCTGGTTTAGGTGGTGCTATTTTTAATAATGGAGGAAACATAACTACAACCAATGTAACCATTGCATTTAATAATGCATATGGAGGCCAAGGCGCATCACTTAATAATACAGGAGGTTGGGCAAGAGGAGGAACGCCTGGTTCTGGATTTGGTGGTGGAGTTTTTAATAGAAGTGGTACAGTTGATTTAAATAATACATTATTAGCCAACAATCAAACTTTTAATAATATTGAGAATTCTAACCTAGTAGGAAATGCCACTAATGAAGAACTTTATGGTAGTTATACTTCTACAAACGGACATAATTTAGTTTATAATATTGGTGCTGGCACTTTAGGTGGAAATACTACTGGTAACATTGTTGGACAAGACCCTATTATTTTCCCATTAGCAAATAATGGCGGCTTAACTTACACTATTAAAATTGCAGTTTGTCCAAACAGCCCTGCTCTGGATGCGGCCCTGGATGCGATTGCACCAGCTCTTGATCAAAGAGGTTTTCCACGAATAAACGTATACGGAGGGCCTAATCTTACTGATATTGGTGCTTTTGAATCAGCAGATACTTTATTCTATATAGGTGGTACTGTTGTTGATATCTGCCAAGGAGCTAATAATGGACAAGCAACTGTTAATCCTATAGGTGGAAACACTCCTTTTACTTTTTTATGGGATGTTAATGCTGCAAATCAAACAACCCAAACCGCAACCAATTTAGGGGTAGGAAATTATACTGTTACTGTTACAGACTCTAATGGTTGCTCCAAGGATACAACTTTTACTATAACACAACAGCTTGCTGCAACTAGTGCCGACACTCAGGTAGCTTGTAACACATACAACTGGATAGATGGAAATAATTATATCGCAAGTAATAATACAGCTACTCACACTATAATTGGTGGCTCTTATACAGGCTGCGACAGTATCGTAACTCTTAACTTAACGATTAGTCCATCAGTTTATGGTACTGACACTCAAGTAGCTTGTGATAGTTACACTTGGGCGTTAAATTCAACAACTTATACAAGTAGCACTAATACGCCAACTGTTACTTTAACCAATGCGGCCAATTGTGATTCTGTTGTAACACTTGATTTAACTATAAACAATTCCAATACAGGAACTGATGTACAAGTAGCTTGTGATACTTATACGTGGCCATTAAATTCAACAACTTATACAAGCAGTACCAATACACCAACCGTTACATTAACCAATGCTGCTAATTGTGATTCTATTGTTACACTTGATTTAACCATTAATAATAGTAATGCTGGAACCGATGTACAGGTAGCTTGTGATAGTTATATATGGCCTTTAAATGCAACAACTTATACCAGCAGTACCAATACACCAACTGTTACTCTAACCAATGCCGCCAATTGTGATTCTGTAGTTACTTTGGATTTAACCATTAACAGCAGTAACGCTGGAACAGATGTGCAAATAGCTTGTGTTTCTTATACATGGCCATTAAATGCAACAACTTATACAAGCAGTACAAACACACCAACTGCTACCTTAACCAATGCCGCCAATTGTGATTCTATTGTAACACTTGATTTAACGATTACTACTTTCTCTCAAGGGACAGATCTGCAAGTGGCTTGTGATACTTACACATGGCCGTTAAATGCGACAACTTATACAGCCAATAACAATACCGCTACGCATAACATTGTGAACGGATCTGCTAATGGATGTGACTCTATTGTTTTATTAGATTTAACCATTAACAACTCTAATACAGGAACTGATGTGCAAGTAGCCTGTGATTCATACATTTGGATTGATGGAATCAACTATATCGCAAGTAACAGTACAGCCACCCACACTATAATTGGTGGTGCAGCTAATGGTTGTGATAGTATTGTCACCTTAGATTTAACTATTAACATAACTCCAACAGCAGATTCTCCAAACAACCTAGTAGCCTGTGATAGTTACACACTACCAGCCTTAACTATAGGTAATTATTTTACTGCTCCTAACGGTGGTGGAACTGCTTTATTTGCTGGAGATATTATTACCACCGATAATACAATATTTATTTATGCGGAAACAGGGACTACGCCTAACTGCTATAATGAAAATAACTTCACAATTTCTATCATTACCCCCCCTACTGTTAACCTAATTGAGGATACCACAATTTGCTTAGACGAAACATTATTGTTAGTTCCTGAAAGCAATGTAAACGTAAGTTATTTGTGGCAAGACAATTCTACCAACAACGAATTTTTAGTGGAAGATGAAGGTGTTTATTATGTTGAAGCAATACTAATACCTTGCCCTACTGTTAGAGATAGTATTACTATTAGTAAAAAAGACTGCGATTGCCATGTCTATTTACCCAATTCTTTTACCCCAAATGACGATTCTAAAAATGACCTATTAAAAGCCGAATACACCTGTGAATTTAAATCTTTTAACTTTGCAATATACGATCGTTGGGGAGAGAAACTATTCGAAACAAATAATCCTGGAAATGGATGGGATGGTTATTTTAAAGGAGAATTAGTACCTACTGGAGTATATATTTGCAAAGTAAATTATGAAGGTTCTGATAATATTTCTGTAAAAAAAGTAACTGGAGTAACACTAATAAAATAGTTTTATTTTAACGTTTCTATTTTGCTTTCTTATATAATGGAACTGCCGAGCAAGCTTCACCAAACATTATACTCTTTGCATAAGCTTGAAGTTTTACCGTAAAATCTACAAAAACCGATTCTGGTATTGGATATTTACCACACCCTTTTACAATGATAGTTGCGTCTTTAAACTGAGAAAAATCAATTGCAGAAAATACATCATTAAAAATAGTTTTTTCTAAATCTTCTTTATTGCCAAAAACTACCTTTTTAGCAAAAGGTTTAATATGCGAAGCAACCAGCATAAAAGCCCATAAAGGGACAATGGCATCAACCGAACAAATAATTCCAACATATTTACGCTCATAAATTGTCCAATCATTATTCTTTAAAAACGTTCTAAAATCTTTTTCTATTAAAGCCAATTCATCCTTTAAACAAGCTGCCAAATCAAAAACAACACGCTCTCCTTTGGGATAGTAGTCATCTAGGCTTACCTGTAATAAATTACTGTTTTCAACTCTATTTATAATTTCTTCTGCCATAATCTCTTTCTTCACTATAATATTCCTTACAAACTTAATAAAACTTTAAATGTTATTTTTACGAATAATTTTATGCGTCTATTATCTTTTCATATCATCATTTTTTGTTTTATATCAACAAAAGTTATTGTTGCTCAAAACACTTCTGATACAAACGAAATAAAGAACTATGTAGAAAAAGCATTACAACTAAGTAATGAGGGAAAGCGTGAAGAGTCAATAAAGGAATCATTTAGGATTTTGTCTTTAGGGGTTGAATTATCCTTAAATGATAGCATTAACCTCTCTATCTCTCTTGCAGACAACTTAATGCATTTTGGCGATTATGATAATGCTATTACTTATGCAAAAAAAACAATTCATTTAAGATCTAAACTTAATAAAAAAGGAAAGATTGATTATCTGTATATGATGCGTTTTTTTAATGCTACAAAGCAATATGATTCTACCATTTATTATATGAAATGTGGTGTAAATGAAATACTTTCTTTACCCGAGCATGATAAATACCTTTTAATAAGCACCTATAATAACATTGGTTTCACCTTTTATTTAAATGATCAATTAGATTCAGCAAAGGTATATTATAAAAAAGTAATCAATTTGGAAAATGCGAAAGAAATATCTCCTCTTATTTATGGTATGGCAACAGGGAATTTAGGGCTTCTATATTATGACAACAAAGAATATAAGAGGGCGCTCGAAAAAATAAAAATAGATGCTAAGCTTACAAAAGGAAAAATTTGGCAATCGTACAACAACGCATTATTCCTTATGGCTAAATGTCATTATGAATTAAAAAATTATAACATATCAAAAGGGATATTAGTAAATTTATTTAGTGAACAAAAGCAAGATAAAACACAACTGCTTAAGGCATATCGATTTATGTCAAAGGTTAGTGATAAGTTAAATGATGACCGCACTTCCTCACGTTATTTAAACAAATACATTAAGTTAAATGATAGCCTTGTGAAAAATAAAAAACCAAATGAGGAGTTAGTTCGTCAACTATCAAAAACAAAAGTTAATCTTATAAAAAGAGATTTAAAATTGGCTAATAACGAAGTTGAACTGATAAATAATAATTTGCTATTGAGCAAAGCCAAAGAGAAAGCACAACAATTAAAAAATCGAATTTACATCTTTGGTCTTTTCTTATCATTGTTTTTTATACTTATGTTATTGATCTATTTTAAAACCAGACAAAAAAAGAATCGTGCAATACGGCAGTTAGAAAAAGAGCTCTTAGAAGCTGAACTGAAGAACAAACAAAAAGATTTAAATAATGTAATTACTAATTTATCTTATAAAAGAAATTTTATTGATGAAGTACAACAAAAACTGAAAGACCTTAAACTTCAGCCTAAAGAAACCCTATTAGAAAGCTTAACGTTCTTAATTCGTGAATTTAACAATTATAAAAACGCAGATAAAAGTGTAGAGGTATTACAATCTGATATAGAAAATGTTAACCTTTCTTTCTTTGAAAATTTAGGCAATAAATTTCCTTTACTTACTGAAAATGAAAAAGAATTATGTAGCCTCTTGTTATTAAAACTATCCTCTAAAGACATTGCAAACATTAAAAATGTTACCCCAAACGCAATTAAAAAAGCACGCCAGCGCATTCGAAAAAAATTACCGATTAATAAAGATCAAGGAATTATAACTTTCCTTGAGGCTCTCTAATTATACCAATTTATTTCAAAACACCCAACAATGGTTTTTGTATAATGCCGATTTGTAATCAAAGCCTTATAACACATGTTAAAACCCTCAAATTATAAAAGCAATAATTAAGAACCCCACTCCTTTTAGAACAAAAGGCCAAAATTTAGTTTGTTCTTCAAGTAATTCTAAATATCACAACTAGAAAGATATTTATTATCCAAAATTACACCTCATAATTCTAGTCCTGTTTATATTATAATTTCTTAAATTTGCAACCGATTTAAATTTAAACCAAAAAAATTTAACAATGCCAGAAACATTAACAGTAGACAAATACGGAATGCAAGCCGCTTTAAAAGCACTTGGATTAAAAGAAATTAATGAAGGAACTTCTACAGGTTCTAACAACTTTGGAGGTGGAGAAACAATTTCTTCTTACTCTCCAACAGATGGTGCGTTAATTGGAAAAGTTACCACAACTACTAAAGAAGATTACGAAAAAGTAATGCACGCGGCAACTTCTGCATTTTTAGAGTTTAGAAAAATGCCAGCTCCACAAAGAGGTGAGATTGTTCGTCAGTTTGGAAATAAATTAAGAGAATTAAAAGAGCCTTTAGGGAAATTAGTTTCTTACGAAATGGGTAAATCTTTGCAAGAAGGTTATGGAGAGGTTCAAGAAATGATTGACATCTGTGATTTTGCTGTTGGTTTATCAAGGCAATTAAACGGGCAAACAATTCCTTCTGAACGTCCTGGTCACGTAATGAGAGAACAATGGCATTCAATTGGTGTTGTTGGAATTATCTCTGCATTTAACTTTCCTGTTGCGGTTTGGGCTTGGAATACAGCTTTAGCTTGGATTTGTGGTGATGTTTGTGTTTGGAAAGGTTCAGAAAAAGCACCTATTTGTTCCGTAGCTTGTCAAAATATTATTGCTGAAATATTAAAAGAAAACAACTTGCCAGAAGGTATCTCTTGCATCATTAATGGAGATTATAAAGTTGGTGAAATGATGACTACTGATGAAAGAATTCCTTTAGTATCTGCTACAGGTTCTACAAGAATGGGAAGAATTGTTGGTGCAACTGTTGCTCAACGTTTCGGAAAATCTTTATTAGAATTAGGCGGAAACAACGCAATTATTATTACTCCAACAGCTGATTTAAAAGTAGTTGTTCCTGGAGCAGTATTTGGTGCAGTTGGTACTGCAGGTCAAAGATGTACTTCTACAAGAAGGTTAATTATTCACGAATCTGTTTACGATAAAGTAAAAGATGCAATTGTTGGTGCTTACGGACAATTAACGATAGGAAATCCATTAGATGAAAAGAATCACATCGGACCATTAATTGATACTGATGCGGTAAGTCTGTATTTAGCAGCTATCGAAAAAGCGAAAGCTGAAGGAGGGAATGTATTAGTTGACGGTGGTGTTTTAGAAGGTGAAGGTTATGAAAGCGGATGCTACGTAAAACCAGCTATTATTGAAGCAGAAAACCATTTTGAAATCGTTCAATCAGAAACTTTTGCTCCAATTTTATATTTAATGAAATATTCTGGAGATGTTGAAAATGCTATTGCAACTCAAAATGGTGTTGCTCAAGGTTTATCTTCAGCAATTATGACGAACGAAATGAAAGAGGCTGAAAAATTCTTGTCATTTGCAGGTTCTGATTGTGGAATTGCTAATGTAAACATCGGAACTTCTGGTGCTGAGATTGGTGGTGCTTTTGGTGGAGAAAAAGAAACAGGTGGCGGACGTGAGTCTGGATCTGATGCTTGGAAAGTTTACATGAGAAGACAAACAAATACAGTTAACTATTCTGATGAGTTACCTTTAGCTCAAGGAATTAAGTTTGATTTGTAAGGTTAAAAATAAATAACAGACTTTAAAGCCTCTGCAAATTGCAGAGGCTTTTTTTTCATAAAAAACTTGAAAAAAATAATTCTGATATTTATTTTTGTCCAAATTTTAAAAATGAAAAAGATTTTATCCTTAATAGTAGTAATCATTCTACTCCCAAGCTTTGGAAAAGCCCAGTTCAATGAAGATCAAGTAGGAGCTTGGTATATGTATTTTTTCAATACCACTATTAAAGAAAGTTCTTTTGGAGTACAAGGAGATATTCAATATCGTAATTGGGATATGGGCGGAGATCTAGAACAGCTATTAATTCGTGGAGGGTTAACGTACAAACCCAAAAATGCAGCTATAAAGTTTACATTAGGTTATGGAAACATTACCAAAGGAGCTTTTGGCGAAAGTAACACTACAACAAGTGAAAGTAGAATATATCAAGAGGCTTTAATTCCAACTAAACTAAGTAATCGTTTTAATTTAACTCACCGATTCAGGTACGAACAACGTTTTAACGATGGTCAAGATTTTCGTACAAGATACCGTTACAACCTGTTTGTAAACATCCCAATTACTAAAAAAGCATTAGAAGCAAAGGCTATCTATTTAGCCTTATACAACGAAATATTTATAAACGGACAACGAGATATTGGACACGGGTCAAGGGTTGAAATCTTTGATATTAATCGTTTTTATTCGGCTCTTGGTTATATGATTAATCCTAAAGCTAAAGTTCAATTAGGAATGATGAGACAATCAACAAATAATTGGAATAAGAACCAGATTCAAGTCAGTTTTCACCAAAAATTTTAAGCAAATAAAAGCCTCAACATCTAACTTGAGGCTTTTATTTATTGGATTTAACTAGATTCCAATGTTAAGACATGTGATTTTGAATCTGTTTTATAAATCAATTGCTTTAATTCATTTAATCGTTTTCCATTTTTAGTAACTAACACCAATTTATCATCAGACCTGTTATGTATCAATTTGATTACTTCTTCTTTTACTTTATCATCATCTTTAATCGCTTGATGAATTAAAGCGTTGTTTTCTGAAAATACTAAAACAGTTTTGCTCTCTTCATTCTTCTTTGCATAATGCCCAATAGTTTTACTCGTTGTTACAATGGTTATTATACAGTACGCTGCCATTGTATAATCCTTAAAAGTGATTATCCCTAAAACAACTACAAAAGCATCCATTATTAATAGAAGGTGGCTAAACTGAAGATTAACTTTTTCAGATAAAATTCTTGCCACAATATCACTCCCTCCAGTTGTTGCCCCACCTATTTTTGTAATAAAAATAGATGTTCCAACCAATAACCCTCCAAATATGCCAGAAACTAAAACATCATCAACAATAATGGCACTATTTGTTAACATGATAATTCCATCAATAAAAAAAGAGGAGGAAATCATGAAAAAAGCTGTTTTTAAAGCTGCCTTTTTTCCAAGGGTTTTTGCTCCCCATAATAATAAAGGGATATTTATAATTAATGCGAGTAATCCTACAGACAACCCAACAAGCTCAAAAGCTACTATGCTCAATCCAAAAACACCTCCAGGCACCAATCTTTGTGGCACAATAAATAAAGAATAGCCTAAAGACAAGACTACTGCTCCTAAAAGGACAAATCCATAATTTTTAGCTTCAGAAAGTAGACGCTTTTTATTTAGTTTAATAATGTTTTTCATCACCTTAATTTATTTCAAAAAAAAACCCCTCGATTTTGCAATCGAAGGGGATAATTATTTAGTTATTATACTTTTTAATTTACTCAGTTCGATTATATATTTTATTACATAAAACATTATAGACAGGACTCATCATACAAGAAGTTGTCGTGCATTTAAAATTATATGTCGTTATCTGTTTCATTTTCTTAAGCATAAAAAAAGCGTTCATCTGTATTAGGTGAACGCTTCGATTTATAATTTATCTTAGTCTACACCTCGGAACTTACTCCGTGCATCTTAACAATCGTATATAAAAAATTTCTATTCATAAAATATGGAGCAAAATTAATCCAAAAAAGTTTACTCAAATCTTTTTTAAGAAATTTATTTTAGTTCGCTCCTTATTACAATTTCAACTCATTATATTTAGGTACAAGTACACCTTATTTTTTTCGCCTAATCATTCTATTTACCCCACTAAAACAATGAAGATTTCGATTAATTATTTGGTTAATCAACTAATTTAACTAAATTAGTTGAGCTAAAATTTTACATTTTAAGCAACTAAAAAGCAGAAAACCCCGTCTTTTCTGTGTACAAGGACTATTAACACTATTTTATCAATGAGAAAAGCATTTTTTCTAACACTATTAATCACTTTAATTGGGGCAAATAGTTATTCGCAAACACTTAATAATAAAGTTCCTAATAAAACTCCTTTTTATAAAGAGGCTCAAGCAAATAATGGTATAAAATGCAAAATGTCTGTTGATGATGTTTTAAGACAACAATCTTTTGATATTGACCATCCTAAATCAGAAAAAGCAGGACAAATAGCTCTTGCATTAATAGAAGAATTAAACTTTGTTTATTATAAAACAGATAATAATATGGTCGACCAAATCAACAACCATCTTGATTCTATAAATAAATCTATTAAAGAAGCCGAAGAACATGGTATGAATACAACCATGTTTAAAGCTGATATTGATTTTATTGAAACACTAAAAAAATCTAAATGAAAAAACTTGCTACAGTTTTAATTCTTAGCATACTCCTCGTTTTTTCTTATACGAAGATGAGTGCTCAGGCTACATCAATTATTCCTGCACCACAATCTATTACAATTTGTGAAGGTGATGTAACTGCGATAACTTTTACTCCTGGAGGAACATGTACAGGGGCTTACGAATATCAAATTTTAAACGGTGCAACAGTTGTTCAAGCGTGGAGTACTGCTGCAACATTCAACGCTTCCAATATTACTGGAATAACTTATACTGTTGAATTAAGGTGTAGTAATTCTGCAGGAACAGTTGTTTCAGACACCTTTTTAGTTGATGTTATTACGGAACCTATTGTTACTGGGAATTTAACAATCTGCTCAGGAGGCTCTACTGTTTTAACCGCTAGCGGATCTACACCACCTCTTGAATGGTGGGATAGTCAAACTGGTGGGACTCAACTTTCTGCAACAGCAACTTATACAACTCCTAACTTAACCAATACAACAACATATTACACCCAAGGATCTGGAGTTACAGGAGGCGGAAGTGGTAAAATATTAATAACTGAATGTGGTTTAGCTGGTTTTAGCGGCAATACTTCTGCAGATTATTTAGAAGTTTCAAACCTATATGCTACTCCAGTTAACACTACAGGCTGGGTTGCAGCAGTAAGTTCCTCATATACAAACATAAATGGTGTTAATACTATTTTGTGGAACATGCCAAGCTCTTTCAATGCATGTTCAGTTGTTTCTAGAAATGATATTTCTGGTGACCCTAACTATTGGGGTAATAATATTATGTGGAACCCTGGTGCAAACACTTCTTTTAGAAGTTGGGCAATTATTGTTGATAACCTTGGAAATGTTGTTGATTTTGCTGTATGGGGCTGGACTGCCGCTGATATAGCAACCTTTAACCCAACTATTAATGGTTTTTCTATTACTCTTGGTCCTGAATGGGCTGGGGGAGGTATTAGTTCTCAATGTAATACTACAGGGGGGATACCTTTTAGTATCCAGCGAATTGGTAATAATGATAACAATACATTGGCTGATTTTGTATGTCAAGCCTCTACGGTAGATGTTGTTAACCCTGGTTTAGTTTGTGGATGGTCTCCACTTACATGTCGTTTTCCTGTTACTGTAACAGTAGAACCAATCCCAACTGTTACCGTTCCTGCTAACGCAACTTATTGTGTTGGAGACAATGTTCCTGCAAGTGCTTATGCTAGTACGCCTACTGGAGGAACATTTACTTGGACTAATTCTAATACAGCTATTGGTTTAGCTGCAAATGGTGCTGGAAACACCCCAGTTTTTTCTGCCACTAACTCTACTGGCACTGCTATTACCGCAACCATTACGGTAACACCAACAGTTAACGGTTGTGTTGGAACCCCTTTAAACTATACCATTACTGTAGATCCGACACCAACAGTAACAGTGCCTACTAATGCTACTTATTGTATTGGAGACCCTGTTCCCGTAAGTGCTTATACTAGCACGCCTAATGGAGCTACTTTTACTTGGACTAATTCTAATACAGCTATTGGTTTAGCTGCAAATGGTGCTGGAAACACACCCGCTTTTACTGCGGCTAACCCTGGTGCTGCTGCTATTACCGGTACTATTACGGTAACACCAATCCTCAACGGATGTACAGGATTACCTGTAACCTATACCATAACAGTAAACCCTATTCCAACTGTTACGCCACCATCAAATGCTATCTATTGTGCTGGAGACGTGGTTCCATTACTTCCTGTTGGTGGAGGGCCTGTTGGAGCAATATTTAATTGGACTAACTCTAATACAGCTATTGGTCTTGCGGCTAATGGTACAGGGGCAATTGCTTCTTTTACCACAACCAACACTACAAGTACACCTATAGTTGCTACCATTACTTATACGCCAACCGCCAATGGTTGTACAGGTACTTCCGTTGCTTATACCATAACAGTAAACCCTATTCCTGCTGCACCAACGGTATTAAATGCAAATATTTGTCCTAACAATTCTACTACACTTACTGCAACTGCTCCAGGAGGAACTTATGAATGGTATGATGCTGCAATTGGTGGCACATTACTTTTTACTGGAGCTAGTTATACTACACCTTCTTTAACTGTTAATACCAGTTATTGGGTTCAAACAACTTTAAACGGGTGTACTGGTCCGAGAACACAAGTTGATGTGACTATTGCTGCTAGCCTTACAGTAAATGCAGGAGTAGATGATACTATTTGTAATGGTCAATCCTATACTTTAGGGGCATCTCCTAATGGAATTGGATACACTTTTGATTGGGATGAACTTGGAAACTTAAACTTTTCTACCCTCTTTAATCCTACTGTTAATCCTACAACGACTACAATGTATTGGGTTACAGTTACCGACCCTACATTTTGCACAGGAACTGATACAGTAATTATTACTGTTAACCCTGTACCCTCAATGACTCCTCCATCAAATGCTACTTATTGTGATGGAGATGCTGTTCCTGCGAGTACTTATAGCACCACTCCTGTTGGTGGCACATTTACTTGGACTAACTCTGACCCTACTATTGGATTAGCTGCTTCTGGAACTGGTAACACACCTGTTTTTAATGCAGTAAATACAACTAGTTCTCCTATAACAGCAACCATTAGCGTTACACCAACATTAAACGGATGTATAGGTGCTGCTGTCAATTACACGATTACTGTTAACCCTATACCTGCCCCACCAACTTCTGCAAGTGTAAGTATTTGTACAAATAATACTGCAACATTAACTGCTACTGCCCCAGGAGGAACTTATGAATGGTATGATGCTACTACTGGTGGTACTTTACTCTTTACAGGGGCTAGTTATACTACTCCTATATTAACTGCTAATACTAGTTATTGGGTACAAACAACAATAAATGGATGTATCAGCCCAAGAACACAAGTTGATGTGACTATTGCTTCTGGTATTACTGTAAACCCAGGAGTAGATGATACAATCTGTAATGGGCAACCTTATACTTTAGGTGTTAGCCCTAATGGTGCTGGATACAATATTATTTGGGACGAACCAGGAAATTTAAACTTCTCTAATGTATTTAACCCTACAGTTAACCCTACAGCAACAACAACTTACACCGTTACAGTTACAGATGCTTCAAATTGTACAGGAACGAACAATGTAACCATTACTGTTAATCCACTACCAACAGCAACCGTTTCTACTAACGCAACATACTGTAATGGAGACCTTATTCCAGCAAGTGTTTACAATAGTACACCAACTGGTGGCACTTTTACTTGGTCTAATTCTGATCCCTCTATTGGGTTAGCTGCTTCAGGTACAGGTAATACGCCTACTTTTAATGCTACCAATACTTCTGGATCTGTTGTTACCGCAACAATAACTGTTACTCCAACAGTTAATGGCTGTATAGGAACCCCTTCTAATTATACCATTACCGTTAATCCTACACCAACTGTTACCGTTCCTACAAACATTTCTTATTGTAATGGTGACCCTGTTCCAGCTAGTACATATACAAGCTCTCCTACAGGTGGAACTTTTGATTGGACAAATACCAACGGAACAATTGGTTTAGCTACTTTAGGTACTAGTAATACGCCTACTTTTAATGCTACAAATACATCTGCAAACCCTACAACTGCAACTATAGTGGTTACTCCAACAGTTAATGGCTGTATAGGAACCCCTTCTAACTACACCATTACAATTAATCCTACACCAACTGTAATTGTAACAGCTAATGCAACTTTTTGTAATGGAGATCCAGTTCCTGCTAGTGCTTACAATAGCACACCTTCTAGTGGAACTTTTACTTGGACTAATTCTGACCCTTCTATTGGGTTAGCTGCTTCAGGTACTGGGAATACTCCTGCTTTTAACGCTATTAACGTTTCTGGCATTGCTGTTACTGCAACAATAACAGTTACGCCAAGTGCAAATAGCTGTACAGGAACCCCTTCTAGTTACACAGTTACAGTTAATCCGGGTGCAACAGCAAATGTTCCTATTAATATTACAGAATGTGTTGGAACTTTTATTCCTGCAAGTAATTTTACAAGCATTCCTGCAGCAGGCACTTTTGCTTGGACCAATTCTAATCCTGCTATTGGACTAACAACTTCGGGAACAGGAAATACACCTGCTTTTACTGCTACTAATACGACTAGTTCGCCAATAACTTCAACTATTTCTGTTTTAGCAACAGCTGGTGGTTGTCCTGGTGGGGCTTCTACCTACACAATAACGATTAACCCAATTGTAACTGCAAGTACTGCTATTGCTATTTGCCCTGGAGATAGTATCTTAATTGGTGGAAATTATATTTCTGGTGCAGGAACGTATTCTGAAACTTTGATGTCTGTTTATGGTTGTGATAGTATTTTAACCATCAACTTAACAGTAAATGTTGTTCCTATTGATTCTATTCCTATCACTATTTGTTCTGGAGATAGTTCTCTTATTGAGGGTAATTATTATGATACAACTGGTATTTACACCTTTAACTATACCAGTGCTGTTGGTTGTGACAGTATCTTAATTTATGCCCTTACAGTTAACCCATTACCAAGTTTTAATCTTAATGTAACAGGTAATACTTCTATTAATCTTGGAGAATCAGTAGACTTCGCGATATTACCTGGTGTTATTGGAACTACCTATTTCTGGGATCCGCCTGCAGGATTAGATTGTATTTTCTGTCAAAATCCAACCGCAACACCTACTGAAACTACTTGGTATTTTGTTACGGTTACAAATGCCCAAGGTTGTCAAACAATAGATAGTATTTATATTGAAGTTGACCCTAGCTCTAATATTTATGTTCCTAATATTTTCTCTCCAAATGGCCTTGGAGAAAACAATACTTATTATGTAAGAGGAAAAGGTATCCAACAATTTAACCTCGTTATTTTTAACAGGTGGGGGCAAAGCGTTTTTGAATCTACCGATATTGAAAATGGATGGGATGGTACTAAAAATGGATCTCCATTAAATCAAGGAGTGTTTGTTTACAAACTTGATGTTACCTTTTACAGTGGAGAAACCTTTAGTCAAACTGGAAATATAACCCTTGTTAGATGATGAAAAAAGTATTCCTCATACCATTATTATTTGTGGGACTAATTAGTTTTAGTCAGGATATTCATTTTAGTCAATTTATGAACTCCTCTTTTTTATATAATCCAGGGAATACTGGTTTAGTAAACGGAGCACATAGAATTTTACTCAACTATAGAAGTCAATGGAGTAGTATTGCAACACCTTACAATACCTACTCATTTACATATGATACCAGAGCTTTTACTAAAACAACTAACAAAGCAAAAATGGGTGTTGGATTGGGCGCTTATAAAGATGTTGCTGGGGATACTGAATTTGGAACAACAGCAATTTTATTATCTTTAAGTGCAATGTTGAAACTCGATGAGTTTCAAACTCTTTCTGTCGGTTTACAAGGTGGTATGATGCAAAACTCTATTAATACAGCTAATATGAGATGGGTGAATCAATATGATGGTAATAGCTACAACCCTTTAATATCTTCCGGAGAAGAGGGTGCATTTAACACAACTCCTTTTGTAGGTGATTTTAATGCTGGTGTTGTTTGGAATTATGGAACATCTGAAGCAACCATTACATCTAACGATTTATTTAGTGCTCAATTTGGATTTGCTGTAAACCATATTAGCAGACAACGTATTCAACTTTCTAATTATTCAGACAAATTATATAATAAGTTTACGCTACATGGTAAAAGTTTTGTTGGAATAAAAGACAGTCCGTATGCTGTAATTCCTGGTTTTATGTGGCAAAAACAAGGCCCGTCTAGCGAATTTATTTTAGGGGCTTATTTTAGAAGTAAACTCAAAAACGAATCTAGATATACTGGTATTTTTAAAGAAAGTGCTTTTTATCTTGGAGCATTTTACAGGCTGGGAGATGCTATTATTCCAAAATTAGGAATAGAAATTTTTAACTTTAACCTTGGACTAAGTTATGATATAACAACATCTGGTTTAGCAGGTGCTAGTGGATATGAAGTTGCCTTACAATACATTGTTCCTAGTACAATGCTTTACGGTAAAGGAAGTAGCCCTAAAATGTATTAACCTAAAATTAATAAAGTTAATAACTCTCTAAATACATTTCCTTTTTTTTACCTACATTCGTCCTAGTGAATAGGCTAATTTATATTTTATTTTTAATTGCGATTGTTTCATGTTCTGGAGATACTTCTCATGAGGACAAAAACGTCTTATTGGTTGAAGGGGATTGGTTATTAGAATTTCAATTATCAGAAAAAAATACAGTACCAATAAATTTTATTTTATCAAAGAATGATTCTCTATATGAGGTAACTTTTTCTAATGCTGATGAAAAAATAACTGCAAAAAAAGTAACTATTTCTAACAATAAAATAACGATTAAAGACCCTCTTTTTAACACTTGGTTTGAAGGTGTAATCATTAATCCAACTAAAATAGAAGGTTCTTGGTTTAAAAACGACAAAGAACATTCAATTCCTTTTTCTGCTACATTCGGACAAAACACACGGTTTAAAAAACCTGAAAACTTACCTGAATCATCCATAAACATTACAGGAAAATGGGAGGTTGACTTTAGCAAAAGCAATCCTAAATATCATTACAAAGCAATCGGACAGTTTCAACAAGTTGATAATTATGTTACAGGTACATTTATGACTGAAACAGGTGATTATCGCTACCTTGAAGGAAATATGTATAACAACACGCTTTATTTATCTAGTTTTGATGGTTCTCACTTATTCTTATTCAAAGCAACATTAATAGGTGAAAGGTTGTCAGGCATTTTCTACTCTGGCACACATTGGGAAGAGCCATGGGTTGCTTCAAAAAATGAAAGTATAGAATTAACCCATCCAGATTCTTTAACTTATTTAAAAGAAGGTTACGACAAATTGGCTTTTACTTTTCCAAACACAAAGGGTGATAGTGTTTCATTAACTGATGATAAATATAAAGGAAAAGTAGTGATTGTAAACATTATGGGGCCTTGGTGCCCAAACTGTAAAGATGAAACAGCCTATTTAGCAGAACTGTACAAAAACAACCATGAAAAAGGGTTAGAAATTATTGCTTTATCTTTTGATAAATCAGGAAAATTTGAAGTTGCTGCTGCAAATATTTTAAAAGTACAATCGCATTTTAATGCCAATTATGACTTTTTAATTGCAGGAAAAGCAAATAAGATTTCTGCTGCAGAATCTTTACCTATGCTTAACCACATTATGTCATATCCTACATCTATTTTTATTGATAGAAAAGGTAACATTCAAAAAATTAGAACTGGATTTTACGGCCCTGGAACTGGCTCTTACTACACCAGATATACTGAGCAAACCAACGACTTTATTGCTCGTCTGTTAGCCGAATAATACCGTTTTGAAATTAAATTGGTATGAGTTAAAAGGTAATCGTTTTAATTAATGCTTCTTGCTCTCTTAAAAATTCTCTTTTATCAAACTTTGGAGCATAAACAGATCCGTCAACACAAATTACTCGGTTGTTTTTTTCATCTACCAAAGAGTAATTTACAAACGGCCCTCCCATAAAATCTCTATGCATGTGCCATAAACCACGTAATTCATTTACATAAACGCCATTTAAACTTACCTCTTTTTGTTTCGGAACATACTCATTATAAGATAACATATATGAACCTTCATTTCCTCCAGCAACATATTTTTTAGTGTAATAATTTCGTTTATCAACAAGGTTGGCAACCTCAAAAGTACTATCACTAACATAGGGGTAGGTGTAAATTATTAAATTTTGACTTATTTGATGTCCTCCAGCAGATTTGTCTTTTCTCATCCATAAAAAATCTTCTCCTTCTGCCGCAACAATGTACAATTCATCTAGATTTAAACGTAATCCAAACTTTTCATTAATATGTTGTGCATTTTTTCCGTTGGCATTTACCTTGTACTTTGCATGTAATCGTGCCAATTCTTTATTGTTAAAATAATCCAATAAAGCACCTGCATTTTTTGTAAGAGTTGCTGCAGCAATTTCATCAGAGGGGGCTGTAATGGTAACTACCAATTGCGATGCTGACCAAACTTCTTTTCTTACTGTTAGTTTAATTTTACTTTCGGCTTTAATGTTTACCATGATAATGTTTCGCATAGGATGAAATATCCTTGCAAAAGATCTGTGTGGCACTTGTATTAAATTAAACAGAGGTTCTCTTTGTGGTAAACCAACTTGCTCTTGGGAAAAAATTTGTTTTATGGCATCTCCTGTTAGATTATTATAATATAACGAATCTGTAACCACCAATAAATCTCCCGATTTACCAGTACAACTTGGTAATACTCTTTCATTCATTTCTTCACAAGAAAAAAATGTTAAAGAAACAATTAATACCATTAAATATTTATAGCTGTTTTTCATTCTCAATAAGTTTAACCAACAGGTTTTATTCTAAGCTTAGTTCCTAGTTTAAGTCTTTTAGTATCTATTGCTTTATTTAATTTTTGAATCTGCTCTATACTAACCCCATCGTATTTATTAGCAATATCCCATAAATTATCTCCAGGTTTTACTGTATGATACATGTATTTTCCATCATCTGTTGGTTTAGATTTTTGAGCATCTACCTGTGCTTTTTTCTTATTTTGAACCGCATAGCTTGGCTTAGCATAGATGTACAGTTTCTGTCCTATTTTTAAACGATCACTATACAAATTATTCCAATCTTTTATTTGGCTTACTCTACAATGGTAACGGTTAGCAATAGACCCTAACACATCTCCACTTTTTACACGATAAACAACCGCATCGCCTTTTTTTGATGGTGCTATTGGTTTGTTTTGTGCAAAAGCAATACTATCTTTTCTATCTTGCTCTGTTTTTAAGGCGTAAATTTTTTGCTCATTTGTAATAAAATCGCCCATTTTTTCTACGGGTAAACAAAGTGTATTTGCGTTAGATGTATTAGGAATAAAATTTTGCTTGTAGGTTGGATTTAAGTACTCAATGTACTCAATAGGAATATCTAAATATTCCGAGATTTGAGCAAAAGACAAATGATCAGACAATGCAACTGTATCTACATTAAAACAAGCTAAATCTGGTTTTTTAGGATAAATATTATGTTCCGAAGCATAAGCCATTATATAATTTACAGCTAAAAATGCAGGAACATATCCTCTTGTTTCTCGGGGTAAGAAATTTCGTATTTCCCAATAAGTTTTTTTTCCTCCTGAACGCCTAATTGCTTTGTTTACATTTCCAGGTCCACAGTTATAGGCTGCCAAAGCAAGATCCCAATCATCATACATTTTATGTAAATACTTTAAATAACGACAAGCAGCATCGGTAGATTTGTACACATCACATCTTTCATCATAGTATGATGTAACTTCTAACCCAAACATTTTTCCAGTTCTATACATAAACTGCCACAAGCCTGATGCTCCAACTCTAGATTTTGCTTTTGGGTTTAATGCAGATTCTACAATAGCCAAGTACTTAAGTTCTAAAGGCATATTGTATCTATCTAAATTTTCTTCGAATATTGGAAAATACATTGGAGCTAAACCCAACATTTTTGCTGTTGTCTTTTTTCTTCTTTTTGCATATAAATTAATATATCCCGTAATCTGGTTATTGTAAACAATGCTAAATGGCGAGTTAGCATTTAATGTTTCAAACCGTTGAGCATAAGTTAAACTATCAAAAACAGGCACAGAATCTTTTGCATAACCATTTGTATTTAGCTCATCTACATTATCATTAAACCCTAAACTTTCAAAATACCCAGAAGCCATCATACTATCGATTGCCGCCAATACAGGATCATCATCAAGCATTACTTTTGATGTGTCTGTTGTTTGAGCAAAAACATTTACTGTTAATGCACATAATAATATCGTTAGAAATCTAAACTTCATGGTTTGTTAAACGTTTTTTCTTGTTGATTGTTGTCGTCTTAGTTTCTTAGTTTTTGCCAATTAACCAAAACGCAAGAAAGTATAATTTTATCAATTATACTTTCATAAAATAGTTAGAAAAATGCTTTTACAGCAAGTCTTAGCTCAATTTTTCAGTTTCTTTATCGTCTGGTTTAGCAGCATCATCCCCTTCTTTCATTCCGTCTTTAAACTCCTTAATTCCAGAACCTATACCTTTCATCAATTGCGGTATTTTTTTGCCTCCGAACAATAATAAAACAATAGCAACAATTAATCCTATTTGCCATGGCCCGATAAATCCTAATAATATAGTGTTCATGTTTTTCTTTTTTATCGCTTTTAATAGCGTTATTTAATCATAGCAAAGTTACGAAAGATTTTGTTTAGAAAAACGTTATACTGAACTTGATTCTTTTTTAGAGGGTTGCTCGTGTAACCGCAATACAATAATAGGCTAAAGCTGGGGAGCGAGTTTTTTCGTGTTTATCTTCCACATTAAATACAAAATAGCAGTAGAAACAATAAAACTCGCCACATAAAAAACAGCACTACTTTCATTGTCTCCAAAAATAGAAATGTCGGCATTATCTACCATTTCAGGATAGAAATAACTGGCAATTACTACCGTTCCATTATTTATAAAATGACCAACAATAGGCAGCCATAGCGATTTTGACCAATAAAACAAATAGCCAAACAAAGCTCCCATTAACATAATTGGAGCAAAACTATAAAACTGCATATGCACCGCCCCAAATAAAAATGCAGTTATCCAAATTCCAACATGATGATTTTTAGTCCAATTAATAAGTGTTTGTTGAAGAGCACCTCTAAACAACAACTCCTCTCCCAGTGCAGGTATAATTACCACAATAATTAATAAAATTATTAGTTCTCCTATTCCTTCAAAAGATAAATACGCTTTTGTTGTGTGGGCAGCAAGATCTTGTTTTGCTAACATCCATTTTTCAATATCACCCATAAATTCTGGAAAAACGATAGCTGTATTAACATCTATAAGCCAAGACAAAAAAGGTGTAAATGAAATCATAAATATAAAAACCAAAAGGAAGTTAATTGATGACTTAGGAGCAGTTAGTCCGAGTTTTTGAGTTGTTTTTTTTGAAGTTAAAAAAGCATAAAAAAGAGGTGCAACAATAAATCCGCCCAATCCACTAAACAACTGAATCAACTTAACCCCATTTAACTCATCTTTACTAGCGTACTGAATATTATTAAGAATTTCTGGATTCAAATCATATAAAAAAAAAGAAAAAAGACCTCCAACCGCTGTAAATAAAATAATAGATATTACAAATATGAATAACAATAAAACAAACTGTAAACTTGGTTTTTCTTCTATTTCTAATCTTGATAACATATTCAATTTTATTTTTATCAAAAATAATAAATCTTAAACGCAAAATTCTTCGCTTTCAAAAACTAACTGTTTAGTATATTTGTAATTATTAAAACTGAATTGGCATAAAAATTGAAATTACAGGCGTTTAACTATTTATGAAATCTATTATTTTAATCCTTCTTTTAAGTTTTTCTGTTGCTGGTTTTTCTATCGATAAAAACTCTTTTTACAAAGTTTTATCGAGCAATTCTGAAACAGAAATCACCAACAAGCTTCAACAACTCGAAAAAGAAAAAACAAGCTCTTTAATCTTAGCCTACAAAGGAGCCTTAATTGCAAAAAAAGCTTCATTTGAAAAAAAAGCTACTCAAAAAATAAAATTGTTTAAAACTGGCGTAACATTGTTGGAAACAGAAATCACTAAATCTCCGAAGAAAATTGAGTTTCGATTTCTTCGATTAGCAATTCAAGAAAACTGCCCGAAAATTTTAAAGTATAATCAAAATATCAAAAATGATGTAGCTGTTATTACAGCAGGATATCCTAAATTAAATAAAGAACTGAAAAAAATAATACTAGATTATGCTAAGAGTTCTAAAACCTTAAATCCTTCTCTCTTAAAATAGATCTATGAAAAAAGTATTAGTGGTTAGCTTCTCGCAAAGTGGACAATTAACTCAGATTATCGAAAGGTTTTTGGCTCCTTTTAAAAGTGTAGATATTGACAGAGTTAATATTGAGCCAAAAAAACCATTTCCGTTCCCATGGGATAATAAGTCGTTTTATGATGCCATGCCAGAAACGGTTTTAGAAGAACCCATAGCAATAAATCCTCCTCAATTCAAATATGACAACTATGATCTAATTGTTTTTGGATATCAGCCTTGGTTTTTATCACCATCTATGCCCACAACGGCAATATTGAAAAACAACCATTTCTGCAAACTACTTAATGGAACACCCGTAGTTACTATTATCGGAGCGAGAAACATGTGGTTAAATGCACAAGAAAGTGTAAAATATTTTATTAAAAAAGCTGGAGGAAAACTTGTTGGCAACATCCCTTTGGCAGACAAAACAACCAATCTTATAAGTGTTATAACTATTTTTCACTGGATGTCTACTGGAAAAAAAGAAAGGAAATGGGGTGTTTTCCCATTACCGGGAGTATCTGAAGAAGACATTCAAGAAACTTCAGTTTTTGGAGAAATTGTATTCAATGCTTTAACCAATGATGACTACGATAATTTGCAAAGCAATATTGTTAAACTGGACAAAATCAGAATTAACACATGCATCATGTTCATAGAGTCTAGAGCCAAAATCCTTTTTAGAATATGGGCTAAAACCATAAAAAAGAAAGGAACTACTCCTGCAAAAAGAACCCGTTGGTTAAAGATGTTTGAACGATATTTATTATTTGCTCTTTATTTTGTTTCTCCTATTGTTCTAACCGCCTACACACTTTTTTTTAGGCCTTTCTTAGGGGGTAGTATTAAGAAAAAAAAAGAGTATTTTCGCAACGTAAATCTAAATTAAAAAAATGTCGAGGGTATACATAACAAGAACGTCAAGCTTTTTACCTAACTCCGCTGTTTCTAATGATGAAATGGAAGAGTATTTGGGTATAATTAATGGCAACAAATCTAGGTCTAAAGCATTAATTTTACGAAACAATAAAATAAAGCAGCGATATTACGCTTTAGCAAAAGGTGGAAAAACTACACATTCTAATGCTGAATTAACTGCATTAGCAGTAAAAAATCTATTTAAGGATAATCCTGATGAGATTAAAGAAGTTGATTTACTTTGTTGTGGAACTTCATCTCCAGACCAAATAATGCCTTCCCATGGCGTTATGGTTCATGGCCAATTGCCAGAAATGAACTCTATTGAAGTAACTACACCTTCTGGAAACTGTTGTGCAGGAATGCATGCTTTAAAACATGCTTACATGTCTTTAAAGCTAGAAGATAAAGATAAGGCTGTTTCTACTGGCTCAGAACGATTTTCTGTTTTATTAAAATCGGAAAATTTCGAAGAAGAAGTTCAAGAACTTAGTAAATTACAAGAGCCTAATGAATTACAAGACTTACCTTACTTAGCTTTTGAAAAAGATTTTTTAAGATGGATGTTATCTGATGGTGCTGGCGCGTTTATACTAGAAAGAGAGCCTAACAAAGAAGGTTTATCTTTAGAAATAAACTGGATGGAAGCGGTTTCTTTTGCTAACCAAGAAGATACATGTATGTATATGGCTGGTGAAAAAATGGCCGATGGAGGATTAAAAGGATTTGCAGAATTTACTCCTCAGGAAAATGTTAAACAATCTGTTTACAGTATTAAACAAGATGCTAGACAGCTTGACGGAAAAATTGTAGAATTAAGTTTTAAGAAAGTTCCTGAAATATTTAAAAAACACAACTTATCTTCTGAAGATTTAGATTACTTCTTGGTACACATGTCAAGTTATTATTTTGAAGATAAAATAGCCAAACATTGGGATGACCTTGGAATGCATATTCCGAAAGAAAAATGGTTTGCCAACCTAGGTACTAAAGGGAATGTTGGTGCAGGATCGATTTACCTCATGGTTGATGAATTGCTTCATAGCGGAAATCTAAAAAAGGGTCAAAAAATATTACTCGTTGTTCCAGAAAGCGCAAGATTTTCTTATGTGTACTGCTTACTAACGGTTTCCTAGGATGAAAAAAAAAGATCTTCCACAAGATAAAGGCTTTATAAAAGAGATTTGTTACGTAAAAAATAGCGAGGGGAAATATGAGTCTGATTTAAGTACTGGTTGGGACGTAAAAAAAGAAGCCCTTGATAATGCTTGGGATGATATTAATCAACAAATCGAAGAAGCAAAAAAAGCTATTGCAGCAGGAGAAAAAAGTCCAATTTATTATTATTTCGTAAAAACCTTAATGGATTATCAAGTGCTTGCTGGTTACACTGGTTTTTGGAAATGCTCTATAAAAAAACACATGACACCTAAAGGGTTTTCAAAACTCAGTGATAAAAAATTAGCAAAATATGCTAAAGCTTTTGATGTAAGTATTGATGAACTTAAAAATCCAAAAATTTAGTGGTAAAAGATTTTAAACATATACAAACTGCTCATTGCGAAAATGGAGTAATTACTAGCTTATTGAAGCATCAAGGTCTAGATTTTATGACCGAACCTCTTGCTTTTGGTATGGGTGCAGGTTTGTTTTATCTTCATGTCCCCTTTTTAAAATTTAGTGGTGGACCAGCTATTTCCTTTAGGGCAATGCCTGGCGGAATCTTTAAACGAACTTGTAATTCTTTAAATATTGAATTAGATCGAAGAAAGTTTAAAAATGAATTGAAAGCGGAACAATTTTTAGATGAAAAAATTAAAGAAGGTATTCCGGTTGGTTGTCAGGTAGGTGCTTATCACTTAACCTATTTTCCAAAAGAGTATCGTTTTCATTTTAATGCCCATAATTTAATTGTTTATGGAAAAGAAGGTGATAACTATTTAATTAGTGATCCAGTGATGGAAGAAGTAACCACACTTTCTTCGCACGATTTAAATAAAGTAAGGTTTTCGCAAGGGATGTTAGCGCCTAAAGGACATCTTTACTATCCAAAAAAGATTGGTAAAATTGATAAAACAACCATCCAAAAAGCAATAATTAGCGGCATTAATAGAAATATTATTTATATGCTTAAAGCTCCAGGACCTATTATTGGAGTTACTGGAATAAAAGGTACCGCAAAAAAAATTAGAACTTGGCGTGATAAATTAGGTCCAAGAAAAGCTGGATTATATTTAGGTCAGATTGTTAGAATGCAAGAAGAAATTGGTACTGGTGGTGGTGGGTTTCGATTTTTGTACGCTGCCTTTTTAGAGCAAGCAGCAGATCATTTACAAGATGATAGGTTAATGCCAATATCTGATCAGTTTACTAAAGCAGGAGACATGTGGCGTACATCAGCAGTGCAAATGGCTGGAATTTATAAAGGAAGATTAACCGAACAAAAAGATTTTGATGATAACGCTGATATTTTGAATGAAATTTCTGCTATCGAAAAAAACGCATTTCAGCAATTAGCTAAGCTAAAACTGAAGTAATATGTCAACTTTAGTTTATATCGAAATAGATAGCATCTCAAAAAGATATAAAAAAGCTACAGTTGAGAGTTTGTCTGATGTTTCTTTCTCTATGAATGTTGGGCAAACTATTGGTGTGTTAGGACCAAATGGAGCCGGAAAAACAACTTTAATTTCCATTCTTTGTGGCCTAATAGAACCTACTAAAGGTTCTGTCTTATACTCTCAAGAAAATGGAAATCCAATTTCTGGTGTAGATCTCAAAAAGATAATTGGCTTTGTACCGCAAGAGTATGCTTTCTACCATGAGCTTACTCCTGTTCAAAATATGAATTATTTTGGATCTCTTTATAATCTTTCTAAAGATGAGATTAAAGAAAAAACCAACTCATTACTCTCTATTTTAGGGTTGGCACATGTTGCCAATAAGAAGATTAACACTTTTTCGGGAGGAATGAAGCGGAAAGTAAATTTAGCAATTGGACTTATTCATAACCCCTCAGTGTTGTTTCTTGACGAACCAACTGTTGGGGTAGATGTGCAAAGTAAACTATCCATTATCGCGTTTTTAAAAGGGCTAAAAGATCAAGGAACTACTATCATTTATACTTCGCACCATTTATCTGAAGCTGAAGATTTTTGTGATGAAATCTTATTGATTAGTAAAGGGGAAATTGTAGCAAATGGTCCAACTAAAAAATTAATAGAGGAAAATAAATCGAGCGACTTACAATCGCTATTCATTAAAATGACTGAAGCTGAATGAAATTAATGGCTTCTATAAAAAAAGAAATTTTATTACTTTTTAGTGATAAAGTCGGCTTGTCTATTATGTTTTTAATGCCTTTATTGTTGGTGTTTATTATTACCATAATTCAAGACAGTGTTTACAAAATGGTAAATGAAAATAAGGTTTCATTAATCATTTCAAACCAAGATAAAGGCGTAGAAGGGGATAAGTTAATTCAACTTTTAGCAGCATCTGGTTTATTTGAACTGCATGAGAAAAACGAACTTCAATCGCAAGAATTGAAAGACTATTTATTAGACGAAAACCAATTAACAGCTCTTTATATTCCTCTCAATTTTTCAGAAAAATTAGAAGAAAAAGCGACTCAAATCAGTACTACTTTAGCATTTGAATTAGGAATATCAGAAACCGAACAAAATGTGCCAGAAGTAGCCCTCCCTAATTTAGACTTTTATCACGACCCTGTTTTACAAGAAAATTACAGCTTTTCTATTACTAATGTTATTGGTTCATTTTTAAATGTAGTTGAGAACGAATTAATGATAGAATCCATATATGCTGAAGTTGGTATAGAAAAATCTCCGGATAATTTTAAAGAAAAAATAATGGGGAATAAAGTTGTGATTAATCGTATTCCTGCAAAAAATGATGAGCACATGATTAATCCAAACTCCACACAGCACAACGTGCCAGCATGGACCATTTTCGCGATGTTTTTTATGGTGGTTTCTTTAGGAAGTAACATCGTTAAAGAAAGAGTAAACGGAAGCTTTTTAAGATTAAAAACAATGCCTACCAATTACATTCACATCTTATCAGCAAAAATGATGGTGTATATGATGGTTGCCGTATTACAATTTACACTTATTTTCTCTATTGGAATGACTGTTTTCCCTTTGATTGGACTGCCAAAACTAGTACTCCCTTCTGCTTTCGCTGCTTTTATTGTAATGATGTTAATGTGCAGTATGTCAGCAGTAAGTTACGCAATGATGATTGGAGCTTTATCAAAAACACAAGAACAATCTAATGGTATTGGAGCTATATCCATTATCATTTTCGCAGCATTAGGTGGTATTTGGGTGCCAACATTTGTAATGCCTGAATATCTACAAATCATCAGCAACTTTTCACCAATGCATTGGTGTTTAGAAGGGTTTTATATCTTATTTTTGAAAGGTGGAAGTTGGAGTCAACTTTTCCCTGTTATAGGATTTTTATTTATCTTCATCGCAGTTTGTCAATTTACAAGTTATACAAAACTAAAACTTGAAAAATTAATTTAACATCAAACACCATTAAAATGGAAGTATTAGAATTAAAAGAAAATTTAAAAACGCAAATCATTAAGTATTTAAATTTATTGGATATTACTCCTGAAGAGATTAAGGATGACACCCCTCTTTTTGGCGAAGAATTAGGATTAGATTCTATTGATTCTATTGAGCTAATTGTTTTGTTAGAAAGAGAATACGGAATTAAAATTACTAATCCTACAGAGGGAAGAAAGATTTTGGTTGATGTAAACAAAATGGCTGAATACATTTTAGAACATTCTGAAAAAGTTTAATCAGCTCGATTAAATTTCTAGATCATTACCAATGAAAAAAGTTTTTGTCACAGGAATGGGTGTTATTTCGGCTATTGGAAACAATACTGCTGAAAACCTTGATCATCTAAGAAGTGGAAAAACAGGGATAGGCCCAGCCAAATATGTAAAATCTAATTACGGACAATCGCACCCTTTTGCTGAAGTAAAATTGAGTACCGATGAGTTAAAATCTCAACTCAACCTTAAAACTACATATGGTTTAACACGTACTGATTATATTGCTTTTACAGCATTGAAAGAAGCAATAGCCCATTCCAATATAACACCAGAACAGGTTTCATCAGAGCAAACAGCTTTTATTTCTGCCAGTACAATTGGTGGAATGTGTAATGCTGATGAACTTTATGAAGATGCGAATCTAATATCTTCAGGTTCTGAATTTGTAGAATCTTACACAGGAAGTACACATACTTTAAAAATTGCTAAAGAATACGAACTCTCTGGCATTGTTGATGTTATTAACACTGCTTGTTCATCTTCTGCAAATACCATAATGCTTGGAGCAAAACTGATTAAATCAGGAAGAGCAACTAGAGCCATTGTTGGCGGAACAGATAGCATAGGGAAATTTAGTATTAATGGCTTTAATTCTCTACAAATAATGTCTGACACGCCTTGTGCACCTTTTGATGCCAATAGAAAAGGTTTAAATTTAGGAGAAGGAGCTGCATACCTTATTTTAGAATCGGAAGATATTGTTGGTGATAAAGAAACATACGCTGAAATTTTAGGTTATGGTAACAGTAATGATGCATTTCATCCTTCTTCTCTTTCAGAAGATGCTGTTGGGGTTGTAGAATGTATCTCTCGTGCTTTAAAAAGTGCACAGATAAATCCAAGCGAGGTTGATTACATCAATACTCATGGAACTGCTACTGGAAATAACGATATGACAGAATTAACAGGGATAAACAAAGTTTTTAATGGCTTTCCTCCTTTTAATTCTACAAAATCATACACAGGACACACTTTAGGTGCAGCTGGAGCTATTGAGGCTGTTTACAGTATTCTAAGCATTAATAATAATGAATTGTTTCCGAGTTTAAATTGTAATACTCCTATTGAACCATTTAACGAGTTTCCAATTAAAGAACATAAAAAAGCTGAAATTAAAACGGTGCTCTCTAATTCTTTCGGATTTGGAGGAAACTGTTCTTCACTAATTATTAGAGGTACTGAATGTGAGAAGGTAGCAATGGTTGAATGCAACAATGAAAAGAAACATGACTGAAAATTCAACCGATTATAAAAACTAAAGCTCATTAACCCTTATCATGTACATTACAGATCTCTATAGCATATCACCTCAAAAAACATTCGACAACTCTATATTTGAAGGAGAAGTAGAGGCCTTTTTTGGAAATAAATACTATGCAATAGAACCTAATTATGCAGAGCTTATTCCAAAAGGATTACTTAGAAGAATGGGTAAAGCTGTACGATTAGGTATTGGTGCCGGTATGCCTTTAATCAAAAAGCAAAATGATATTGATGGAATTATTTTAGGAACAGCTTCTGGAGGATTAGATGATTGCATCAAATTTTTAAATCAGATTGTAGAGTATGATGAAGGAACATTAACGCCTACCAATTTTGTACAAAGTACTCCTAACTCAATTGCCGGACATCTTGCCTTAATGAGTAAAAACTCTGGCTACAACAATACCCATATGGGGATGGGATTGGCTTTTGAATCAGCCATTTTAGATGCTTTTTTGCTGTTTGAAGAAGGAGAAGTATCAAAACTCTTAATAGGAAATGTTGAAGAAACATCTGAGCACAACCATAACATAGATACTTTTGCTGGGTATTTTAAAGATACAGAAATTACATCAACAGATCTTCTTAATAGTAACTCTAAAGGCTCTGTGAGAGGGGAAGGATCCGCATTGTTTATTGTTTCTAAGAATAAAGAAAATGCCATTTGCGAATTAGCTGATGTTCACCAGTTTACCTATCCCAAAGATAAAGACATTGAAAAACGAGCGATTGAGTTTTTAGAAAAAAACAAACTTGCTCCAAATGATATTGATGGTTTAATTCTTGGTTTTAGTGGTGATAATCGATACGATTTTTGGTACAATGATTTGATGAATTCGTTTCCAGAAGCGAATGTTTACACCTATAAAAATTTAGTTGGCGAATATGCTACAGCAAGTGGTTTTGCTACATGGCTTGGAGCTCAAATTCTAAATGAAAAAAACATTCCTAATGAAGCTATTTATAAAAAGACGAACAAATCTCCCAAAAGCATTTTAATTTACAACAACTATTTGGGAGCACAGCACGGATTTATTTTAATGAAAGGTATTTAGAAAAACCTTATTCTGAAACTTTTCTAAAGTCATGTGCATTATTATATGTAGGCTTTATTACCCATTCACCCTTTTTGTTTATGTATCCCCATAAGTTATTGTCCTCAACTCTAGCTAACCCGTTTACAAAATTTTCAGCATGGGCAAAATGTCGATTAAAAAGGTAATTCCCTGAAGCATCAATAAAATACCATAGACCATCTTCTTTAACTCTGGCGACTCCAAAATAAAAATCATAAGCATGATCAAAAGTTTTTGAAAATAGAGGTGTACCATCTTTTTTTATATAACCCCATTTATCTCCATTATTCATCCTCACTCTTGCAATTCCATTTACAAAATTTTCAGCATTCTCAAAATTGGCATCAAAAAGAAGAGTTCCTGTTATGTCAATAAATGACCAGGAGTCTTGCTTTCGAACTCTTGCAACTCCATTAGAAAATCTTTCAGCATTCCTGTTTATAGGATTTACTGTTACTTTCCCATTTTTATTTATAAACCCCCAATGACCATCTTGTTTTATCTTTGCACCCTTCAACAAAAAAATCAATATAATCGTAAATAGGCTCTAGCACCCATTCTCCTCTTTTGTTAATTACTCCCCAAAGCCCTTTAAATTTAACCGAAGCTAAGCCTTCAGAAAAACTATTTGCTTTTTTAAATGTTGGCTGAATTATTAACACTCCTAAACTATCTATATAGCCCCATCTGTTTTTTACTTTAACTGCAGCTAAATTGTCATTGAAATTTTTTGCGAACTGAAACTGAAATTCAATTGTCAATTCTCCTTTAGTATTAATATAACCCCAACTTTTCCAATTCTTTACCTGAGCATATCCATTATGAAAGTTACTTACTTCGGCATATTGTGCAGGGATTACTTTTACTCCGTTAATATTTATAAATCCAAATTTCCCTCGAGATGTATACTGTGCGAACCCATCAAAAAATAAACCTACAGAGTTAACATCATAAGCCGAAAACATATTGAAGCCAGGAGCAATTAAGTTAGAACAAAAAGGTTTTACAATCCAATCTCCCTTTTTATTTATAAATCCCCAGTTTTTCCCATCATCTACTGCTGCTAGATAATCCTGAGTATAACACTCCATTGTAATACTCAATGTAATAATGATTAAAACAAAAACTTTCAATTTCATAGCTATATCTTTTTATCGGTTTCTTTATGTTCTCTTAACCAAAACTACATAATACTAGTATATAATCCCATTAATAAAAACACACGACATAGGAAGTATAACATATATTCTGTTAAAGAAAGAATCCTACCTTTGCAAAATAAATGGTAAAAATAGGCGACATAGAATTAGGTGAGTTCCCTCTATTACTTGCTCCGATGGAGGATGTGAGCGACCCTCCTTTTAGAGCTTTATGCAAAGAAAACGGTGCCGATTTAATGTACACCGAATTTATTTCTTCGGAAGGTTTAATTAGAGATGCCGCTAAAAGTGTTCAAAAGCTAGACATTTTTGAATATGAAAGGCCCGTTGGAATTCAAATTTTTGGAAACAACATTGAATCCATGAAACGAGCAACCGAACTTACTGCGGCTGCCAATCCCGATATTATTGATATTAATTATGGCTGTCCGGTAAAAAAAGTTGCTTGCAAAGGTTCTGGTGCAGGAATTTTACAAGACATACCCAAGATGGTTGAAATGACCAAAGAGATTGTAAACTCTACCAATTTACCTGTTACCGTTAAAACACGTTTAGGCTGGAACGAAGAAACTAAATACATTGTTGAAGTTGCCGAACGCTTACAAGATGTTGGTATAAAAGGACTTTCTATACATGGTAGAACTCGTAAACAAATGTATAAAGGAAGTGCCGATTGGACATTAATTGGTGATGTAAAAAATAATCCAAGAATGCACATACCTATTTTTGGAAATGGTGATGTAAATACCCCAGAACGAGTTATTGAAGTAAAAGATAAATACGGTGTTGATGGAGTAATGATAGGCAGAGCTAGTATTGGTTACCCATGGATTTTTAATGAAATTAAACACTTTATGGCAACAGGTGAGTACTTAGCTGAACCAGCCATTAAAGATAGAATTACCGCAGCTCGTAGGCATTTAGAAATGTCGGTTAAATGGAAAGGAGAGACCTTAGGTGTTTTAGAAATGCGTAGACATTATGGAAACTACTTTAAAGGTATTTCTCATTTTAAAGAACACCGAATGAAACTCGTTACCAAAGATGCTTCCGCAGATGTTTTTGCTGCTTTAGATGAGATAGAAAACGTTTTTGGTTAATCCCTCTGTAAGCTTTCCTCTTTGTCATTCCGATTGGATTCCGACTTTTTTGTCGGAAGGAACAGAGGAATCTTTTGAGTAAACACAATTTTTCGTTTTACGGAGCACAAATGCCCTGCAAGTGAGGGTGTCATCTGCCAACAGTGGTCGGGTGACTGTATTTACTAGCTTAACACTAATCTTGTGTCTAACGCCCAATCTATGTTTTTGTAGGGCAGCTAGTAGTTATTTGAAACAGTAAGGCAATTAATAAACACCGCCATTCGACCAGCTGGCGGATGACGTTTTATTAAGACAAAAAATTAAACCCAAAAGCCAAAGCTTTGGCTAAATCCTTAAACGAAAATATGTACTTTTAATTCGCCCTACGAAAACATAGATTGGGCGTTATAGCAAATTAAAGAAAACTCAATATGTTACTTAAAAACTTCTGCTTCCCTCTATTGTTTCTATTTACTTTAAGTTCATGTTCAACTAAAGAAACTAAAAAGAATGAGCCATTAGTTGAATTAAAGACTATTAAGGAACAAAAAAACTAGTACCAGAGAAATCAATTTCTGAACCAGAGGAAATCTTTATTATTAGGGATACAAATACTTATAAATTCTCATTGCCATATCATCTTTATACAGATGGGAATGACTGGGCTCAGATAGATTTAAGAATTGGCCAGGATTCACTTACTGAACTAAAGGTTATTTTTCACCCACAAGAAATTAATAAGAACCCACAAGAAATTATTTTGACAGGAACAGCTGACCTGGCAGATTCAAGTATCACTATAAAATTTGATAAAAACTATCCCGATCTTAAAGATTTCTTCAATCCCGAAGATTCTGATAATAACTTTGTTTTCTTAAATGACAGCACCATTCAATTTGATAAAATGGTTGATAAAATTGTTATTATGCTTGGAAGCTGTTATAACTGGGAAATATAAAACTTGCTATAACATTCTATATATAATATGCCTTGCCGCTAGCATTTTAGCTTTGTGAAACTTGAGCAGTTTGTGCCATAATTTTTGCTAGTGCTTTTTAATAGACTATTAGCAAGCTGCTATTGAGCCTCCCAGTCGGAAGCACTATACTTCTGCTTTTTCTTCTTTCGTTTAGGGGCATTTTGATCTCTTTCGGTAGAGAAAATAGCAAATAAAACTGCTCCAGTAACAAAAGCTCCTATGCCAATGTATTGAGTAGTATTTTGAGGCTGGTAATTGTTAGGCTGTCCTCCAGATTGACAGCAATTGTTATCGTTGTTGTTATTCATTTCAGAACCAACAACATACACAGCCGCTCCACCTAATGTTAAAAGCCCTCCAGTAATTGACAAAGGATGGCCGAGAGTGTTAAACAGCCCGTAACCATTTTCATCCAACCTTCCTGCCTTAAGGTTGTCATTTACTTCTGGTGTTTTAAAATCATTAGGAATAGGTTCAACTTGAGCATTTACCCATATAAATGAAAAAACTAATAATATGAGCGTAAAAAATTTAGACATGAACAATAAATTATTCCACTAATATATAGAAAAATTACACCAAATCAACCCCAAAATATTTTCTAAAGTTCTTTTTTTCGAATTTGATGTTTTCGGCATTTTAAAAGAATGTTGTAAAGCCTCTTTAATATTAGAACCAAAAGAAGTTAACACTAAAACTCTTACTCCAAATGTTTTTGTTGAGATGGTTTTACTAGTATAGTATATAATTTTAGTTAACTTTTGGAGCGCTTCTTAAGTTTCTTGGAGAATATAATATCGAAATTTCTGTTCCACCCCTACCATCGCTAGTATTGTGTAATGATGAAGTAGTATAGTCATAACTTAAACGATAAGTAATGTTTTTATGTTTGAGTCCAAGATTAAAAATTAGAGCGTCATTCCACCTTACATCCGCACCAACAAGTAAAGTATATTCTGAAGTATTTATTTTATAATATGAAAGAACCCCAAAATTAATCTCTTTTGCTTTACGTTGCATCATAAATAACCCTCTTAAATTGATGTTCAATTTTTCGTTAATACTATATTTTCCTCCACCATTAAAAACCCATCTTATAGGGAGATTATCTGCTTCTCCTCCCATAAAATCTTCTTTTGGAATTGAAAGGTGAAAAGCTGAAACTCCAACATACGGAAGAACCTTCCAGCTTTGGTCCGTATGAATGTAGGAAATCCCCCAATTAAAATCTGGTTTAAAATTACTGTTGTTTTGAAAGTTTTCCCCAGAAGGATTATCTTCTTCAAAATTTCCATTTTCATACTGGCTATCAAAAACCAATTCCTGTCGATCTAATTGTTTAAGCATAATTCCAGCCTGTAAACCCGTAACAATTTTATACTTTGCCTGACCTGGTTCTGTAATCAAATAACTCCCAGAAAGCATAAAATTAAATGCATTCATAAAGCCTCCCAAATCATTGTTGGTGGCATACCCACCAACACCCCAACGATTTTTAAAAGGCATATCAAAAGCGATTCCTGTAGTAGTATAACTCCCTGCTCCAATACTTCCCCATTGCGAACGATAATTGGCAGCAATTCTCATATCCCCTTTTGGAATAACACCAGTTAATGCAGGGTTTAATAAAACTGGAGAAGAAGCATATTGGGATAAATGTGCATCTTGTGCCTGTACAGTAATCGCCAAACTAAGGGTGGCTGCTGTAATAAATGCTAAGTATAAATTTTTCATAATCATATCTTTTTTAATGGAGAAAACTCCAATATTGTATTATCGTATAAGGGCTATTTTGCCTGACTTAGAGTATTCCATTCCATCGATGGTAACTCCTTTAACTTTGTAAACATAAACTCCTATCGAAGCCTTTTCTCCATTGTGAGTTCCGTCCCATCCCATCGTTTCATCATCAGAATGGAATATCACTTCACCCCACTCGTTGTAAATGGTAAAATGTACCCAAGTAAATGGTCCACCACGTACATATAAAATATCATTGTGGTCATCACCATTAGGAGTAAATGCCGTAGGTAATTGAGGGGGATGAATAGTAATACTATCCTCTTCAATAATAATTTCTCGTGAAATTGAATCCACACAACCAAAGCTATTGGCAACCATTAACCCGATGGCATAGGTGCCAGAAGTAGAGTAAGTATAAGTTGGGTTTTGCGTAGATGAAGCTCCAATACCATCACCGAAATCCCAGGTCCAACTTGTAGCACCAAAAGAAAGATCATTGAGGTTTACCACCTGATCAATAAGGTAAGGCGGAGCACCTAAGGAGAAATCAGCCGAAGGACGTGCGTTAATAGTTACCGACTGTGTTACGGTATCCACACAACCCGTTGCAGAAGTTACAATCAAGGTAACCGAAGAATTCCCAACCGAAGTATACGTATGCGTTGGGTTTTGTATAATTGACGTACTGCCATCACCAAAATCCCAATACCAACCGGCAATACTGCCAGATAGCACCACAGTACTGTCATAGAAACTAATTGGGTTATCCACACACTGTCCATTCCAATTGAAATTAGCAATAAGCGGATTATCAACTGTAATAGTCATACTGTTCGTTGTTCCAGAACAACTTCCGTTGGATGCGGAGCTTAAGGTTAAGGTTACTGAACCTCCAGCAATATCTAAAGCACTCATCAAATAAACAGCATTTAGAGTTGTGTTGTTTGGTGAGAAAGATCCTGTTCCTGAAGATGACCATGTACCTGTTAAAGCGAATTGTAAGTTACCATTCAGACTTATGGAATCGGTAGTATTACAAATGGTTTGATCAGAACCAGCATCTGCAATAGGAAGATAATCAATGGTGATGTTAAGAGTATCAATACCTGATAAACAGCCCCCTTGATTATTAGTTGTTGTTAAATAGATGCTTACTGATCCTAATAAAGAATCATTCGAACTAGGTATGTAAGAAGTAACTAGAGAAGTATCAGTAGGTGTAAATATTCCAGAGCCAGAACTTGTCCAAATACCTGTACTAGAACCACCAGAAACAATTCCGCTGAGATTTGCCACTAAGTTATCTGCACAAACACTCTGATCCATACCGCCATAAGCAAAAGCAGAATTACCAAATGTAATAACTACGGTATCAGTTGTAACCGCACAGCCTCCGTTATTGGTCGATGTTAAAGTTAAGGTAACTATTCCTGCTGCAGAATCTGCTGAACTAAACTGGTAAATAGCAGTTAATAAAGAATCATGAGGAAAGAATGACCCTGTTCCTGATGTGGTCCATTGACCCGTACTAGACCCATCATAAACAACACCTAATAATTGTGTTTGTGTACTGGTCGCACAAACAAATTGATCTGGTCCTGCATTTACTTTAATTCCAGATGAGATACTAATCATAACAGTATCAACTACCGCATTACATAAACCATTATTCGTTGAGGTTAAATATAAAGTAACTCCACCAGAAGCAGTATCGGCAGCACTAGCAGTATAAATTGGAGTCATACTACCAACATTATCAAAAGTTCCGGTTCCCGAAGTTGCCCATATTCCTGTTGTTGTAGAACCCGAAATTGACCCGCTTAAATTAACGATAGGAATAGTCCCGCAAATACTTTGATCTGGACCCGCATTAACTACCGGAGCAGGTTCTATAGTAACAACTAGGAAGTCGGCAGCTAAGCTACAGCTATTAGTAGCTGTTAAGATTAAGGTAACCGTTCCTGCAGAAGTATCTCCACTACTTGGTATATATGTAGGATTCATAATGGTATCCGTTGGAGTAAATGTACCAGAACCAGAAGTAGTCCATATACCGCTTGTTGCACCACCAGTAATAGAACCATTGAGTAAGATATCTGCATTATTCGCACATACTATTTGATCTGGTCCTGCACTGGCAATTCCTGTTGGAAATAAGTTGATGTTTATCGTGTCTATCACTACTAAACAGTTTCCAATTCCTGTAGGTGTTAAGATTAAGGATACTCCTTGATTTGCTGAATCTGCTAAACTTGCCTGATAAGTAGCATTCAAGGTAGTGTTATTTGGAACAAAAGTTCCTGTACCTGTAGTAGACCAAACTCCTGAAGTAGATGCTCCACTAATTAGACCGTTTAAAGGAATATTCAGGTTGCTCACACAAACCGTAGTATCGTTTCCTGCAAATACTAAAGGCTCTGGTGTTATAGTTACCACTACATCATCTGTAGCAAGATTACAACTGTTAGCCGTTAACGTTAAAGTTACTGTTCCAGCAAGCAAATCAGCTGCACTAGGAATATAAGTGGTTGTTAAAGAAGTTGCATTTGGAATCCAAATTCCTGTTCCAGTGGATGACCATACTCCACCAGAGGCATTTCCAGTAACCGCTCCAGAAAGCACTACGTTCGCATTGTTGGCACAAATCGTTTGATCCGACCCTGCACTTGCCCCTCCTGCTGGTAAAATACTAATGATCATACTATCAAGTTCAGGGTTGCAATTACCGTTGTTGGTTGATGTTAATACTAAGGTAACAGTTCCTGCAGCTGAATCGGCTGAACTTGCTTGATACACAGCATTGAGTGTTGCACTACTAGGAATAAATACTCCCGATCCACTCGTTGTCCAATTTCCAGTTGTGGTAGGTCCATTTACTAATCCTGTTAAGGTTAGATTCAGGTTACTCACACAAATAGTTGTGTCTGGCCCTGCATCTACTATAGGTGAACTACTAATAGTAATTAACATTGAATCGGTTACACTTAAACAATTTCCATTACCCGTTGTAGTTAAATATAGCATAACTGAACCAGTACTAATTTCAACTGCTGTTGGGGTGTAACTGGCATTTAATGTAGTTGAACCAGGAGAATAATTCCCTAAACCACCAGACCATTGACCACCCATTGCACCACCCACAGCACCATTCAATACGGTGATAGGATTATTAGCACAAACGATTTGATCAAGCCCAGCACTTACAGTTGGTGCAGCAGTAAAGTTTATGTTCATTTGATTCAATTCAGGAAGACAATTTCCATTTCCTGTGGTAGTTAATGTTAACGTAACTGTTCCTGCAGCAATCTCTGAAGCCGATGGTGTGTACACCGCATTAAGTGTAGTATTATTTGGCGTAAATACACCCAATCCACCAGACCAAACTCCACCAGATGCTAAATTTACAGAACCATTTAAGGTTACACTTGAGTTGTTCGAACAAACAGTTTGATCAACCCCTGCATCTGCAGAAGGAGCTGGGGCGATTGTGATAACTATGCTATCTGCAACTGCATTACAATTTCCATTTCCTGTTGATGTTAAAACCAGTGTAACTGTTCCTGCAGCAATCTCTGAAGCTGAAGGTGTATAAGTAGAACCTAAAGCTGTGTTGCCCGGAATAAAAGCGCCTGCTCCTCCAGTCCAAATTCCACCCGTTGCTCCAGTAATTAGACCTGCAAGTGTTACAGTAGAATTGTTGCTACAAGAAGTTAAATTTACACCTGCATCAGCTGTAGGAAGAGGTGTAATGGTAATGATCATACTGTCTACTTCTGGCAAGCAATTTCCAATGCCTGTTGTAGTTAAGTATAGCGTTACAGAACCAGTTGTAACTTCTGCTAAAGAAGGCGTATAACTCGCACCAAGAGTAGTATTGTTAGGAGCAAACACACCAGCTCCACCTGTCCAAATACCTCCGGCAGCAACAGTAACAGAACCATTTAATGTTACTAATGGATTGTTGGCACAAACTGTTTGGTCTACATCTGCATCTACCGTTGGAGCAGGTGTAAAAGTAACGGTCATATCATCTACTTCAGCCGTACAAGTACCATTTCCAGTTGTCGTTAATGTTAAAGTAATGTTTCCAGCAGCCAACTCTCCAGCAGTTGGAGTGTATACGGCATTTAAGGTAGTACTATTTGGAGTAAACATTCCTAAGCCACCAGTCCATTGACCTCCTGTTGCAATAGTAACTGAACCAGACAGAGTAATGTCAGCGTTATTAGCACAAAGTATTTGGTCGACTCCTGCATTTGCAGTTGGCGGAAGTGTAAAAGTTAGTTGAATATTATCCGTAACGGCATTGCAAGTACCATTTCCTGTTGTTGTTAATGTTAAAATCACATTTCCTGCAGCAATTTCTCCAACTGATGGGGTGTAAATAGCATTTAATGAAGTATTACTTGGGTTAAATGTACCTCCACCACCTGACCAAACTCCTCCAGTTGCAACTGTAATGGCTCCAGCTAATGTCGCATCGGCATTGTTGGAACAAAGTATCTGATTTACTCCAGCATCTGCAGTTGGAGCTGGTGTAATAGTAATAATCATACTATCTAATACCGCATTACAAGTACCATTTCCAGTTGATGTTAAAAATAAAGTTGTTGTACCTGCAGTAATCTCTGCTGCTGATGGTGTATATACTGCATTCAATGTGTTGGCATTAGGAGCATATGTTCCAGTACCCCCAGACCATGTTCCTCCTGTTGCAACAGTTACAGCTCCGTTTAAAGTAACATTTGGGTTGTTGGCACAAACTGTTTGATCTACATCTGCATTAACTGTTGGTGCTATTGTGATGGTAACAATCATATCATCGGTTGCAGCCAAACAAGCTCCATTTCCTGTTGTTGTTAATGTTAACGTAACTGTGCCTGCTGCAATTTCAGCAGCTGTTGGAGAATAAACAGCGTTGAGCGTAGTATTATTTGGTGTATAAATTCCTAGTCCACCAGTCCAGCTTCCTCCAGTAGCTATAGTTATTGAACCTGCAAGGGTAACATCTGCGTTGTTGGCACAAACCGTTTGATCTGAGTTAGCATTTGCAGTTGGAGCAGTAGTATAGGTAATGGTCATATTATCTACTTCTGCATTACAGTTTCCATTTCCTGAGGTGGTTAATGTTAAGGTTAATGTACCAGCAGCAATTTCAGCAGCTGTTGGAGTATATACCGCATTAAGTGTACTATTGTTTGGGGTATAAACACCAGCACCACCAGACCATATTCCGCCTGTTGCAATAGTAACCACTCCCGCTAAAGTGACATCGGGATTATTCTCACATACACTTTGGTCGACTCCTGCATCAGAAATAGGGGCAGGTGTAATGGTGATGGTCATATTATCTATTTCCGCATTACAGTTTCCGTTTCCTGAGGTGGTTAATGTTAAAGTTGCTGTTCCTGCTGTGATTTCAACCGCAGATGGCGTATATACTGCATTCAATGTGTTGGCATTAGGCGCATATGTTCCAGTACCTCCAGACCAGGTTCCTCCTGTTGCAACAGTTACATTACCATTTAGGGTTACAGCGGAATTGTTTGCACATACTGTTTGATCTACATCAGCATTAACTGTTGGTGCATTAGTAATGGTGATAATTATGTCATCAGCTACAGCTAAACAACCTCCGTTTCCTGTTGTGGTTAATGTTAACGTAACTGTACCAGCAGTAATTTCAGCAGCTGTTGGTGAATAAACCGTATTTAAAGTGGTATTGTTTGGCGTATAAATACCCAACCCACCAGACCAACTTCCACCTGTTGCAACGGTAACCGCACCCGCTAAGGTAGCATCTGCATTGTTGGCACAAACGGTTTGATCCACATTAGCATCAGCTGTTGGAGCGCCTGTAAATGTTATAATTATATTATCACTAACCGCCAAGCATCCTCCATTTCCAGTGGTAGTTAATGTTAAGGTAACTGTTCCTGCAGTAATTTCAGCAGCAGTTGGAGTATATACTGTATTTAGAGTAGTATTATTTGGAGTATAAGTTCCTGCTCCTCCAGACCAACCTCCTCCTGTTGCAATGGTAACTGTACCAGCTAAGGTTATATCTGGATTATTCTCACATATACTTTGATCTACTCCCGCATTCGCTGTTGGAGAAGGTCCAAATGTTATTTCCATAGAATCTATTTCTGGGTTACAACTTCCATTACCTGTAGTGGTGAGGTAAAGGATTGTTGATCCGCTAGCTACTTCTGCAGCAGTAGGAGAATAGACTGCGTTTAATGCCGCTGAACTCGGAGCATAACTTCCTGCGCCTCCAGACCATTGGCCTCCTGTTGCAATGATTACAGAACCATTTAATGTTACATTAGGATTGTTACCACAGACAATTTGATCAATACCTGCATTTGAAACAGGAGCAGGTGTAAAGGTTACAGTCATAACATCTGTTTCAGGAAAACATACACTAGTTGATGATAGTGTGAGATTAACCGCCCCTGCTAATACATCTCCAGGGCTTGGTGCATATATAGCGTTTAATGTTGTGTTACTTGGTAAAAATGTTCCAGATCCATTAGTTGTCCATATTCCGGTAGTAGCACCCCCAGTTACAGATCCAGCTAGTTGAGTACTATCATTGGCACAAGTAATTAAATCAACTCCTGCATCAACAACAATTTTTCCTGAGAATTCAGAAAAATAGCCAAAACGAGTTCCTGATGAAGCTCCTCCATTGATTAAACCAATTGAAAATACATCTGTTGTGTTTGTAATTAAGTTATTTACTCCAACTGGAACATCAACAGTATTATAGCTTATCTGAGCAGACATCCATACTCCACCAGTGTTAGGGACTACAGCAAAAGCTGCTGCGGGAATTAGTCCCGGATTCCCATTCATTAAAAAATTTCCTTCATTACCCGCTTGAATAACTATGTTTAATCCAAAAAATTCTGTGGTTGAACGAACCACATTAACTTGTGAAGAACCTGCACAATTTAAGGGGGGCAATAACGCACCACCTGTTTCACAACCAAAACCAGATACATGATAACAATAAGCTGGTTCTGAACATTGAATAAATGTTGACGGGTTAGTAATATTTACTCTAAAAGTTTCGCCTGCAAATAAGTTAGCTACAGGAACTCCTGCTACTGATATAAGATTGTTGTTTTTAGTAGAAACGATGTAGGCATACTCCGGAACGGTTAGCCCTCCTTGTGTAACAATATAATCGTTTCCAACTATATCTACAGGTACTAACTGGTCTCCATTTAAATCTTTACATCCTGCTGGTTGTGGCCATACCGAATCATCTTTTACAGAAACAGCGATAGGTTTATCAGCAACAATAGCTGTACCAGATGGATTGTCTGCTCCAACAGTACTCGTTACAGCTCCAGAATATGTTTGTCCCCTCATTAAAGTAATCGAATATGAGGATAATCCTGGATGTCCTCCATCTAATGGTTTTTGAGGGTAAATTAAAACTGTTGTATTATCTAGAGTGGCAACAATATCAAACGATGTATAAGCCGAAGGGGTATAACTCCCATTTCGCCAGCTATTTTGAAACGGAGTATAAAATTCTGTTCCTAATCCGTTTATTCCTTTCAATGAAAAAATGTCTGGATTATTCGTTGTTGTAACTTCATAATAACATGTAATATTTGCCGTAGATGAAATATGTAATCCAGTATTTAAAACTACATCTTGAGGCATTGTTTCTAAATCTGCTCTATGGGCTGTTATATCTTCAATGTGCCCAGAATTTGCAGGAATGTTTATTACAATGGGTGCTCCTCCATTAAACCCAGCATTAGCAGGTTGGTCTATAGTTACTGTTGCAGCTATATTAGTTGTAGCCATTACCAATCTAAGTCCTTGTGAAGCTGCTGCACCATGGCCAGAAGTTACTTCAGGTGGTGCAAACCAAAAATCCGTACTCGTTTGTGAGCTTAGTGATGTTGAATAAAATAGTAGTAAGAGAATAAATAGAAAAGCGTATGTATTTTTCATAATTTAAGAAAGATGATAGATTGGTTTTGATTTTATACTGATTTAAGGCAAAAAAGGTTACCTATGCTTGTAACCTTTCAGGTTTTTAATTAGTTGTGGTGAGTAAAAAACCTCATGATAATATTTACCCTATATAGAGGATTTTGGAAACGTCATTGCGAGGCACGAAGCAATCTCATTTAAAATAGCTGCTTGCAGCTTGCAGCTACAAGCGGTATTTAATATTGAGGATGTCATTCTGAACAATATTTTACAAGCAATTTATTGCTTAGGAAAATGAAGTGATGAATCTTTTGTGTTTAATAAACCATTACCAAAAGCAAGGCTACTTTAATAAACGCTTGCGGAAAAAAGCCTTTTTCATTACAACTTAAATTAACCTCTATACTCTAATTTTCAGTATCAAAGGAGCGAGGGGGAAGGACCGAATGGAGCGAAATGCAAAGCAATTGGCCGAGTTGGGCAAGCCTAGCGCGTAAAAATTGCGGAGCATTTGGCATTCGGTCTTGATTTTTGGTTCTTTTTATTCAAGAAAAAGAACGGAGAAAAAAAGCCTTTTTCATTTTTTCCTTAGATGAAAAAACGAAACAAAAAAATCAAGGCTTACAAAAACATTGATAACCTATTCTTCCTAAAAATAAGTGCGGCTGGATGATTTTCGGGCCCCAGCCCTCAACTTTCCAGTCTTACTAAATTTTTACTTCGACTAGAACATCAATTTTTTGAATGCCACCTTTCAATAACAATTGTGGTTTTGAAGATCACGCTTGGTTATCTCTCAAACAAAACTGTCATTCTGAATTAAATTTTCTGTTTGCTTCAGCAAGCATAGAAAATGACATGATGAATCTTTTGAGTTTAATACCGTAACTATTCTCCCCTGAAACAGCTTGCCATCTTCTGTCGGGAAACGAAAATCAGCTTGTCATTTTAGATTTTGCTTTAGCGTAAAAATCTTAATGGCACAGCGTAAATAAAACGAGTATTTTAAATTGTTGTAAGGAGTATTTTAAGTAAATTGGTGGGGAATTAATAGATAGTAATGATAGTAGAAACGAAGTTAGAGTTCAAAGATTATATTAAGGTTACTATGGGTTTGATATTTTTGAAACCTCGAAATATTATTTTAATAGCTATCTTTTTCCTTATACTTGGTAGCAATATAATAACAGGGTTTGAAGAAGGAGCAGATACTGGTTCTATACTTGCCTTGATACTCCCTGTAATTATTGTTGTTTCAATTTTTTTAATACTCTTACCAGCTGTTATTTATTTTACTCGTAAAAAATGGTTTTATACAAGTAGTAAGTTGCAAGGTGTAATTACTTATGAATTTACTCCAGAAAAGATGCTATTAAAAGGAGATTCATTTAGCTCAGAAATGGATTGGAGTACGATATACAAAGTAGAAGAACGGAAAGAAATGATACTAATTTACCATAGTAAAGCAGCTGCTAATTTTGTTTGTAAAGATGCCTTTGGAGATAGATTAGATGAGTTTAAAGATATAGTAAGAAAGCATAAGAACATTAAATTGAAGTTTAAGTAAATTGGTGTAGATTAAACTTTATGAGTAACAAGGAAGGTAAAGCATTAATAGCATTGGTAGGAGCTTTAGGAATGGCGTTATTAAGTTTTGTATTGAATAAGTGTAGTGAAGGTGATGTAGAAGATAGAGAATTTATTCCAGACAATAATTATGACATAAGGGGGAGTGACCCCG
>NVUQ01000039.1 GCA_002401955.1 Flavobacteriales bacterium
ACGTGATTCCAGAGTTCCAGTAGGGATTAACTTCAGTGAGGAGTCGGGATGTGCCGCGCGCCAAGATCAAAATTCGTAACGACAATCGACCCGAGTAAGAGGCGTTTCTTGAAGAGTCACTATATGAGTTCAACTCCGAAACGACGGGAATCTATGACGGCGAACTCCTCAACGCGTCAATAGAAAATGAGGCCGGCGCCGTTGTCGCGGCGTTAAATGGCCATACCTGGGGCGGCTGTTGTGAAGTTCTTAACCTCTGGGTGCACGAAGACTTGAGAGGCGCCGGTGTTGGTTCCGCATTGATGCAGGCTGCAGAACAAGAGGCGGTTGGTAGAGGCTGTGACCAGATTGTCCTGTGGACGCATAGTTTCCAGGCTCCAAAGTTCTACGAAAAACTGGGATTTCAGAGAGTGGCTCCGATACCCGAGTATCCCATCGGTCACGAGAGTATTAGTTACATCAAGCATCTGACGTAACTAGTGCGGGTTGTAATCCAGTCTGGTCGCCCCATTAATTGCATAAAGTATCGGAGATGACATGGACTGGGGATTCAAAGATTCGGTTGCGCTGGTGACTGGCGCGACCCGCGGAATTGGCAAGGGCATCGCGATCGAGTTGGCCTCCGAGGGAGCCAGCGTCTACTTCACCGGAAGGTCTACCGACGAAGATCCCATGCGACCAGGAACCCTGGCCGCGACCACCGCGGAGATCGAGGCCGTGGGCGGACGTGGAATCGGAATTCGCTGCGATCATCATGTCGATGCCGACGTGACTGCTCCTTGGGCTCTTAACGACACAATTTGTGATTCTAAATCGGATTTTAAAATTATATTACCGCCAACAACAGCTACTACCTTATCAATTACAACCCCTTCTTCCTGTGCTTTTAAGCCAAAAGAAACGGTTAATAGAACTCCTACTAAAATTATTAATTTAATCTTCATCATTTTTGTTGTCATAAATTTCAACATCATTATTCATAAAAGCTTCTTGATACAATTCGCTTCGTATTTTGTTAATCAAACTTAGCTTTCTTTTATTGATAATAATGTTTTTAATATTCTGTTTTTCAAAACTTAAAGGTGATAAATCATTTTTAAGTCTATAATCTTTAATACTTATAAAATAAAAAGAAAGCGAATCTTCTACTTCTATATTCTTTATATTTTTAAGATAACCTTTTGTTTGTGAAACAATAATTGGCACTTCATTTTTAAGCCCCTCAAAAAAGATCCATTGCTCATCGTTTAGGTGAAATTTTTCTCCATACTGATGTGCCAATTCTTTTAATTTCTCAACATCTTCCTTTTTGTTAGATTTATATAGTTTTCTAAACTTCTTTAACTGAGGGGCTTTTTTATTTACTTTTAAATATCGAACCTTAACAATATCCTCTTTTAATTCGAAATTCAAATCATTCTTTTCATAAAACAACTGTATTTCTTCTTGAGAAACTGATGTATCTAATCGTTGTTGTATAAGTTCTTTCTCGTATGAGTAAATAATTAGAGACCTTCTATAATCTTCTAATTGTTTTTTTACATCTTTTTGATTATCATTTAAGTTTAATTCGGCCTTGTGAAGGATTAAATTATCTTTTATCCATCCTTGGATATGGTTGTTAATAATAAGCACACTATCTTCTTCAGCTGTTTCTGGAGGAACAATTCCAACAATATCTTCCTGAAATAAATACTTATCCTCTACTCTAGCTATAGCAACTTCATCTGTTTCCTCCTCAAAAAGAGAACAAGAACATAAAAATGGGATAATTAAAATTGCTAATACTCGCATAAATTAAAAGCTGCTAATTACAATATTAGCAGCTTAAATGTTTTAAAAAGATTTACTTAACTAATTTTAACACTTTTTTATCTACCTCTATGGTGTATTTAGATTTTAAATTTGTCACCCACTCTTGCTCTAAATAATTTTGATAATCAGAAGTAATTAAACCTTTAATTTCATTAAGTTTCTTAGCCTCTGGAACCAATATATTTTTCACTTCAACAATTACAACATTCTTATCTTTTGCATGCGTTGAAACTCCTTTTTCCCAAGATGCTTTATCCACATCTTCGTTATCTCCTTTAGCATATTTTCCTTCTTCTATTTTTAAAGTTAATTGGCTATCTGTATTAATCATCTTTAAAATATCATCATTAGAATATCCCTTTTTACCTTTTTTCTGTATCAACTTCTCTACTTTTTTAGCTATCGTAGCATCTCCACAAGTATAAATTGTAGCTTCAGCTCTTTCTCCCCACATGTAATTCGATTTATTTTTTTCATAAAACCCATCAAGCCCTGCTGAATCTTTTACTGCTTTAGACCAAACTTTTTCATCTGTTAAATCAAAAAGTAAAATACCATCTCTATATTCTTGCATTAACAATCTAAACTCTTCATTAGTTTTTGATAATCTTGAATCTTTAAATTCGATTGCTTTATTGGCTAAAATTTTAGCGTAAGCTCTGTTTACCTCTGCAGGAATATCAATATTTTTATTATTAGGATTTGTGTGTTTAGTTTTTGCTAAATAGTTAGAAAAGTCGGTTTGAGTATATTCAAACTTATCTCCATCTTTAGCATAAAAGCCAAACATTAACTTATCAAACTTAGCAGCACTTGTTCCTTTAAACTCTCCTTTCAAGTAATCTTCTTTGTTAATAAGCTTATAAAAATCATTTCGTTCTTTAATGTTTTCTACAAAACCATTGTCCTCTTTTATTTTTTTAAGCAAAGCTTCTTTACTTTTATTTGATCTTGAATCTCTAGCAATTTTCGCTTTAATAGCATCATATAATTTATCGTAAGACTCTAAATCTCTTAAACTTATTCTTTTAATGATGTGCCATCCAAAATCAGTTTTAATTGGTTTTGAGATGTCTCCATCTTTAGCTAAACCAAATGCAGCATTTTCAAAGCTTTCAACCATTTTTCCTGCATTAAACTCTGGTAACTCTCCGCCTCTTTTAGCCGAACCTTTATCATCAGAAAACTGCTTAGCTAGTGCTGAAAAATCGGATTCTCCACTAGTTATTTTTGCATAAATTTCATCAATCTTTTCTTTTTTAGAATCAGTAATACCTTCAATGTCTCCTCTATTTTTATCACCCGTCTTTACCATAATATGAGCAACCTTAATTGTTCCCCTAGCAGTTCTTTTATCTATTACTTTTATAATGTGATATCCAAACTTGGTTCTTACTGGCATAGAAACATCCCCAACTTTAGTCTCATAAGCAGCTGTTTCAAAAGGGTAAACCATGTGCAGTACTGAAAAATAACCTAAATTACCTCCATTCTTCTTAGCCGAAGGATCTGTTGAAATCTCCTTAGCTACTTTAGCAAAATCTTCACCTGCTAAAATTCTTTTTCTAGCTTTCATCACTTTGTTATAGGCCACCAATGTATCAGTTGCAGCAGCATTTTCACCTACCTGAACCAATATATGGCTAGCTTTAACATCTTGCTTCATTCTCTCATAAGCCTCTTTAATTAGCCCCTCAGTAACTTCTTTATCTGTAAGGTAAGGCTGTGCCAACTGTTTTCTATACCCTTCTAATTCATTTATGAATTTAGGTAAAGTATCATATCCTAACTCTTCTGCTTCTCTAACTTTCAATTTAAATTTAATGTATAAATCTAAATACTCTTGAATTGATTCTTCTGTAGCTTTTTCTTTAGAATTATTTTTATTAAAAATGGCGTTAAACTCTGATAGGTTAACATCTTTACCTCCTATTTTTAATAAAACTGGATCTTTTTCTTGTGCATTAACTGTTAATCCTGAAATTGCTAATACTAATACTGGTATAATTTTTCTCATCTTACTTTATTTTATTATCGATGGCATTGCCATTTATCTTCTTGAATAATTTGGAGCTTCTCTTGTAATATTAATATTATGAGGGTGACTCTCTGTTATTCCTGAACTTGTTATTCTTATAAATTTTGCTTTTTTTAATTCTTCAATTGTTGCAGAGCCACAATATCCCATTCCTGCTTTTAATCCTCCAACCATCTGATAAATTACCTCACTTAAAAAACCTTTGTAAGGTACTCTTCCTGAAATTCCTTCAGGAACCAATTTCTGAATGTCATCTTCAGCATCTTGAAAGTATCTATCTTTAGATCCTTTTTGCATCGCTTCGATAGACCCCATTCCTCTATACGCTTTAAATTTTCTTCCTTCAAAAATTATCGTCTCTCCTGGAGATTCATCAACTCCTGCGAACAAAGAACCCGCCATTATTGAATCTGCTCCACCAGACATTGCTTTTACAATATCTCCAGTAAATTTAATTCCTCCATCAGCAATTAACGGAACTCCTGTGCCCTTTAACCCTTCTGCAACCATCATTACCGCACTTAATTGTGGAACTCCAACCCCAGCAATAATTCTTGTTGTACAAATTGAACCTGGTCCAATACCAACTTTTACTGCATCTGCTCCTGCATCTGCTAAGGCTTTTGCTGCTTCTGCGGTAGCAATGTTACCAACAACGACTTGCAAATTAGGATATTGTCCTTTTACCTTTTTTAACGTTTCTATAACACCTTTAGAGTGTCCATGAGCTGTATCAATAATAATTGCATCAACCCCAGCATTATCTAGAGCTTCAACTCTTTCCATTACATCTGCAGTAACACCAACACCAGCTGCAACTCTCAATCTACCATAGCTATCTTTACAAGCGTTTGGTTTAAGTTTTACTTTTGTAATATCTTTATATGTAATTAAACCTATTAACTCATTGTTCTTGTTAACAACAGGTAATTTTTCAATTTTATACTCTTGTAAAATTTCTCGTGCAGTATCTAAACTTGTCCCTTCTTTTGTAGTAATGATATTTTCAGATGTCATTACATTTTTTACAGGAACATTTATATCTTTTTGAAATCTTAAATCTCTATTGGTTACAATACCAACTAATTTTTTAAAGTCATCTACAACAGGTATCCCTCCAATTTTATGTTGCTTCATTAAATCCAACGCATCACTTACATTAGAATCAACAGAAAGTGTAACAGGATCTTGAATCATTCCGCTTTCCGAACGTTTTACGATTCTCACCTTCTCTGCTTGAGCTGCAATAGACATATTTTTATGCAAAACACCTATACCACCTTCATGAGCTATTGCAATCGCCAACTTAGATTCAGTAACCGTATCCATAGCTGCAGAAACAATTGGTATATTTAAGGTAATTCCTTTGGTAAATTGAGTTGATACATTTACATCTCTTGGCAGAATTTCTGAATATGCCGGAACCATCAGAACATCGTCATAAGTTAATCCTTCCCCAATAATTTTATCCGATTGATTGTACATGAATTTTCAATTAAAATTCACGCAAAACTAATAAAATTTAGGAGTTTTTAAGGCTTAAATTAAAGATAATACCGATTTGAAATCAAAATACCCAATAACTACACTCTATTTGTTTTTAGCCTTTGATTATCTATTGGAATTCTACAAAAAAACATAGGAAAATTTAAACTTAAAATTAGTACAATTATATTCTAACTTTGAATCCTAATGCTAGCCGAAAAAATTACATATCCTCAATACCGAAAATACCCTAATAATAAGTCTTACTTTAAGATTATCTCCCCAGAGAAATTTGAAGAAATTCAAGTGCTAGGTAACACTAAAACATTACACACTTTTGAAGCAAAAATTTTACCCGACAGAAACTATATTTCTGATTTAACTTTTAACTATAAAGAGCATTGGGTTGTTTGTGAAAAAAGTGAGTATGAAAAATTAAAGACAGCTAATTTAATTATAAAGTAAGTCTTCAAAATCCAAATCATGAGCCCCAAAAGATTCAACATCATCATTGGCAACGAGGTAAGTACTTTTGTTTCCGGTTATTTTAGAAAAATACAATTCATATTCCGAACCATCTAACTCCCCTACCATATGTATCATTGCGTAGTCTTTATTTTGAGAAGAGGTTAAATCCGATTGGCAAATTGGACACTCAAAATCAACTTTTTCTCCTTCATTCAAGATAAATTTGTTGTGATGAGTATATTCATAATTACCTACAACAGGACTCATCATAATTAATCCTTTATGCTTACGTTCAGTCTGAGTGGCAAAAACTAAATAATTACCGACATTCAAATGGCCTTTACAGTCAGGGCATATATAATCGTTATCTTTCATGCTCATAGCTTTAAATTTTAAGATTAATATCTAGTTATAAATTTAATAAAAAAAAACAATTTTCATTCATTTTATAAACAGTATCTTTTAGATATTATCAAGTTTTCTCTTTCAACCCTTCAAAAATAGAAGCTACTGCTGGACAGATCTCTGTATTGGTTAAAGAGATATCTAATACTTGATAAAAACGTTTACGATTGGTATGTGGATACTCCCTACAAGCTAAAGGCCTACTATCATAAACCATACAATAGTTTTCGTGATCTAAAAAAGGACAAGGTGCTCCTTTAAAAACGTAATCGTTATCGGTATCTTTCACCAAATATTGCTCAATTAATTTATGAGGCTTCATTTTAAGATGCTTAGCTAAACGATCTATATCTCGTTCATATATAGCCGGACTTGTAGTTTTACAGCAATTAGCACAATCCAAACAATCAATCTTTTCAAATGCTTCATCGTGTAATTGATGAACTGTATTATCTAAACTTTTAGGCTTAGACCTCTTTAGCTTCTTAACCAAGGCTTTATTCTCCTTAATATTGGCCTGGGCTAATTCTAGCTTTTGTTTTAAATCGTTGTTCATTTTAAATTATAAATATGTCATGCCGAACATAACCAAGGTATCTTTTTACTTTTTAGCACAAATATCAAAAAAATCATCGCTAAAGCATTCGCTCTACCTTTTAAACTTCAATTGGAATGACAAAGAAATAATATTCAATCTCTAATAATCAATTACCAACCTTTTTAGCTCTTGTCATTTCCCTTTTTCCTGGAGGGCCTGGCAATCCTTCTATTTCAAAACCTACCTCTTTTAATGTTCTTTTAACACTTCCTTTAGCACAATAAGTAACTAAAATTCCTCCATCATTTAAAGAATTGTATATCTTCTCAAATATTTCTTTACTCCACATTTCGGGCTGAACCCGCGGTCCAAATGCATCAAAATAAATGATGTTAAATTTTTCAATTGTTTTATAATTGGCTAATTCAACTTTCACCTTATTTATATTAAACATTGGAGTTATTTTTTGATAATTCTCCCACTCTGTTTGATGAATAAATTTAAACCATTCAATCTCTTGTTTGCTTGAATTTAATTCTTTGGTATAATTCAATGTTCTGATAACTTCTTCTTTTAAAGGAAATGCTTCTAACGAGGTATAGTTTACTTTAACATTATTTTTTTCAGCGGCCAACAAGGTTAAAAAAGCATTTAAACCTGTTCCAAAACCAATTTCTAACACATTTAACTTTTGTTTATCAAAGTAATGAAATCCAGCATTTAGAAAAACGTGCATCGCTTCTTGTATTGCACCATGTTTAGAATGATAAGTTTCATCTAAGCTTTCTAAATACAAAGTATGAGAACCGTCTGCAGTTATTTTAAGAGCGAGTTTGTCCATTATCTTACAATCGGAATTATTTTCATAATTAATTTATTACAGAACTGTATTTTTGCTAAAAATATCTTTTATGATTACACAAAAAGACATTGACAAAAGTATGTCATTTGAAGAATACTACCAATTGATTGAACAATTAGTTAAAGATGAAAAATCTACTGGGTCTGATCAAAGTGATGCTATGATTAGTTACACCAAATTGAACTTTTCTAGAATGAAACGTATCCTAAAAACAACCCCAATCTCTAATGAAGTTACCGATACTGTTGAATGTTTAAATGATAAGTTAACTTGGATTGTTTTAAGTGAAAGCTGGTGTGGTGACGCAGCTCAAAACATACCCGTTTTTGCAAAAATTGCTAAAGCCAATCCCAATATTAATTTAAGAATATTATTACGAGATGATAACTCTGAATTAATGAATCAATACCTTACCAATGGCGGGAAATCTATCCCTAAATTAATTTGTGTTGATAAAAATTTAAACGAATTAGGAACATGGGGTCCAAGACCAAAACTTTTACAAGATCGTTTATATGAAAATAAAAAGAATCCTATTATAAATATAGATGAGTTAAAAAAAGAGTTTCAGATTTGGTACACTAAAGATAAAGGTCAAACGCTTCAGAAAGAGATGATTTTACTAATGAAGGCTTGGACAAAAAAGGAATGTTTAAGTATTTAAACTACTCCTCTTTCTTTTTAGGTTTAAAAATATAATTGATTTCTTGTTTTTGTTTAATTTCAAATCCTTGTTTCCAATAAGGATTTTCATCATCTAAATCATCATCATCAGGCCAGTAATGTTCTATTTTTTGAGGCCCTTGTTTTCGGTAAAAGAATGCCAATATTATTCCTGCTACAAACCCCCATAAATGTGCTTCGAAAGAAACTTTTACATCTATAGGAAAAATCCCCCAAACTAAACTTCCATAAAGAAAAACTACTGCAAAAGAAAGGGAAATTAATTGCTTATTTCTTCTTACAAAACCACTTATCAACAAAAAAGAAAACAGACCATAAAGCACTCCACTAGCACCTATATGATATGCTTCTCTTGCATAAACCCAAGTCCAAATACCTACCATTAAATAAATCCAAACACTTACCCTAAAAGCAACTTCTTTATAAAAATAAAACAACGATGTACCTAAAATTAAAATAGGTATTGAATTATTAAGTAAATGATTGAAACTTCCATGAATTAATGGAGAGGTAAGTATGCCAATAAGTCCTTTTGTGCTTCTTGGAAAAACACCGTAATGAGTAAACTTAATTTCAAATACATACTGTATTAAATGTATCAAACCTATAATCAGTATGAAAAACACAGGATAAACAAGTGCGTTTAAAATTCTATTTCTTTCTAATTTTTCCAAGTCAACACAAAGCTATCGATAATTATACCATTGTAAATTTGTCAGTCATCCGAGTTAAAAGATGTTAAATATTGTCATAAACAAAACTGTTTTTGTAAGTTTGAATACTAAAATTAACTTTATGAAAGCTCAACTAATTCTTCTTTTATTACTTACTAGTGTTATTAGCACAGAAGCTTTTGCGACAGACAACAAACCTAAACAAAAGAATGAAAAAACTGAGAAATCGAAATATGATTTCAATATTTTTAAATTATTTTCTATTGTAACTACACAAGAATTACCTGATTCAGTTAAAACAAAAATAACGCCTTTTACCCAGTACAAAAAAGAAGATTAAAGCTATTTCATTCCTCTTTTTTTCTTAATATTATCGTAAGCATCTTTCATTTTCTGAAACTTTTGCTTGGCTGAGACTTTATACTCTTCTCCCATGTGGCTAACCTTATCTGGATGATATTTTACTGCCATTTTACGATATGCTTTTTTTACCTCCTCATCGGTAGCGTTTTTGGAAACCTCTAAAATTTTATAATCTCCATCTACTTCCTTAAAGAACATTGCTTTAATTGATGTGTAATCTGCCTGCCGGATACCCAAATAAGATGCTATTTGTTGAATAACCTGTATTTCAGCATCATGCACATCATTATCAACAGCTGCTACTCCAAACAACAAGTGCATTAATTGCAAACGAGCTGGATACGTTGTGTAAGTCTTAATTTGAAAACAAACATCTTGTAAAGGAATATCTTTTTTAAGCAATTCTCTCAACATTAGCATATGCTGTTTCGTTTTTTCTGAACCGAATTGCTTATTAAAAAACTGTTTTACATATGCTAATTCAGCTTTTAAAACTTTACCATCTGCTTTCATAACAGCGGCAACTAAAACCAATAAACTCGCTCCAAAATCATTAGGTGTAGATTGGTATTCTCTTCGAGGAAAATCACCTCCTTTAACATCAACATTCTTATCTATCATTGAACCTATAGCATATCCTAACAATGCTCCTATCGGACCACCTACAGCCCAACCTAATCCTCCTCCTATCCACTTTCCAAATTTTGCCATTTATCTACTTTTTTTTAGCTCAAATGTAATAATACTAAAATCGTTCAATTATTATTTTTTTTATTGATATTTTTTTTTGAATATTCGCGTTTTGTAAATTACTTGGAAAACAGTCTAAAACCATACGATATTATTCCCCCCGTAATTAAAAGTGGAACAGTATATTCCTTTACTACTGATAGTGGTGTAAATTATGAAGTACGATTTGGAAGAAAACAAAACAACATTTTAAATGCAACCATTGTTTTTGGTGTAACCAATGAAGAGTATGATGGAGAAGAGTATAGTATAACAAATAAAGGGGAAGCTTATAAAGTTATGGCAACCATTGTAGCTGTTGTACGTAAATATAAAGGAGAACACCCTAATATCAATTTATTTGAATATACTGGTGAACAAAGTGAAAAAGAAAAAGAGAAAAATAGGAATGTACGCTTAGCACTTTATAATCGTTATATCAAAAGGGTTTTTAACGATAAATGGATAGTTGAAAAGACCAATAATAAGGTGATTATTAAAAAAATTAAATAGAGTTAACGAACAAAAGAATGTCTATCAACTGACAATATGGTGCTAAAAAATTGTTAAAACGTGTTAATTTTTATGATTTAAGAAACATTTGTTATTTATTTACGTTTTTAAAGAGACAATTAAGAGACAATTCAACCGACAAAAATTTTAGCACAGTTTTTGATAGATAAAAGGAAAAATAGAGAAAGAGATTATGAGACAGTTAAAAATTACACAACAAATTACCAAGAGGGAAAGTAAATCTCTCGAAAAATACCTACAAGAAGTTTCTCGTGAAGGAATGATTACAGCTGATGAGGAAGTTGAATTAGCACAACAAATTAAAAATGGTGATGAATATGCTTTAAATAAATTAGTTAGAGCCAATCTGAGATTTGTAATTAGTGTTGCCAAACAATATCAAAACACAGGACTAACATTAGAAGATTTAATAAACGAAGGTAACTTAGGGCTTATTGAAGCTGCTAAAAGATACGATCATACTAAAGGATTTAAGTTTATTTCTTATGCTGTATGGTGGATTAGACAAAGTATTCTTAAAGCTGCGGCAGATAACTCAAGAACAATTCGTTTGCCACACAACCGCTTAGGTGAGATTCAAAAAATAAACAGAGCTTCTAGTGAATTTGAGCAACAAATGGAAAGAGAGCCAACAGATGAAGAGCTTTCTGAAATTTTAGAAATGGATTTAGAAAAGGTGCAGAACTCAAGAAAGATGTCTAAAAAACAAACTTCTTTAGATGCTCCAATGGCTAATGATGATGATAACAATAGTTTAATTAGCGTTATTGAAAGTAACTCTACTCCTGCTCCAAATGACACATTAATTCATGAATCATTATCTACAGATATTGAAAGAACATTATCTTACTTAAAAGGAATGGAAGCTGAAGTTATCCGTTTGTTTTACGGGCTTAGTGGAAGAAAAGAAATGACACTTGAAGAAATTGGAAACCATTTTGGTTTAACTAGAGAAAGAATAAGACAAATTAAAGAACGTGGTTTAAGAAGATTGAGAAGATTATCTAAAACCAACAGTCTTCAAACGTATTTATAATACATTTTAAACACTTTTTATAGAAAACACCTTGAACTTCTCAAGGTGTTTTTTTATTTTTAATCTTCAACTCTATATTCTATAAAATGTTATCAAACTTAAAAGTAATAGAATTAGCAAGTGTATTAGCTGGACCAGATGTTGGAATGTTTTTTTCTGAGCTAGGAGCTGAAGTTATTAAAATAGAAAACAAGCTTTTAAATGGTGATGTAACTCGCAAATGGAAAAGTGCTAATGAAGATAAAAACACCAATGTATCAGCCTATTTTTCTTCTGTTAATTGGAATAAAAAACACCTTTTTTTAAATTTAACAGATAAAGTTGACAAACAAAAGGTTTATAATTTAATTGCTTCGGCAGATATTGTTATTACCAACTTTAAGCCTGGTGACGACACAAAATTAGGCATGGATTATTCTACTTTGAAAAATCACAACTCATCTCTTATTTATGGTGTAATTAATGGATATGGTTCTAATAGTAAAAGAGTTGCTTATGATGTAATTCTACAAGCAGAAACTGGCTTTATGTCTATGAATGGCACTCTAGAAAGTGGACCTATTAAAATGCCTGTTGCTTTAATTGATGTGCTTGCTGCACATCAATTAAAAGAAGGACTTTTATTGGCTTTGCTAAATAGAGAAAAAACTAAAAAAGGTGCTTTCGTTGAAGTTTCATTGTACGATACTGCTCTAGCCTCTCTAAAAAACCAAGCAACAAACTGGTTAATGAACAACTTCATTCCCCAACCTATTGGATCTTTACATCCTAATATAGCTCCTTATGGAGAAACATTTAAAACTAAAGATGGTAAACTCTTGATACTTGCTATAGGAACCGACCATCATTTTAAAATGTTATTAGGTGTTATCGGTGCAGAAAAGTTATTGGAAAACAAAAACTATGCTAACAATCAGCTAAGAGTAACTCACAGAAAAAAATTAGCAACTGATTTAAATCCTTTTTTTAATCAAAAAACAAAAGAAGAATTAATGGTACCTTTTTTAGAATTGAATATTCCTGTTGGAGTAATTAATAATTTAGAGGAGGTTTTTGAAAACAAAAAAACTCAAGATTTAATCTTAGAAGAAATAATTGAAAATGTGACAACAAAAAGAATTAAAACTGCTGTTTTTAAAATTTCTAACTAATTTAATTGGCAATCCCCAACTTAGACATTAAATCATTTTTATATGTTTTACTTATCTTAACCATCTGACCATCAAGCTCTAAAGAGTCACCGTCAATCCTATCTATCTTATCTATAGAAACGATATTAGATCGATGTATTCTAATAAAACTACTAGGAAGTTTTTCCATGATTTTATTCATAGATGAATAAATCATGTATTTTTTATTAATGGTATAAATTATCACATACTCACAAGAAGACCTTATCCATACAATATCTTGAAACAACAGTTTAATAAATGACCCTTTAGATTTAATAAACATAAAATCTTTTTTAATACTTTCTATTATGCTTTTACCAATTACCTTTTTAATTGCTTTGGTAAACCTGTTATAAGAAATAGGTTTTAGCAAATAATCAGTAACACCATTATCAAAAGCTTTTATAGCATATTTAGATTTAGCTGTTGTTATAATAACATGAGTATCTTTTTGTAGATTATATTTTTCAAGAAATTCTAAGCCATTCATTCCTGGAACTTCAATATCTAAAAAAAGAATATCAACTTTAGAAGTGTTCATTTTTATAATTGCACTTTCACAATTAGGGTAGCTTCCTAACAGGTTTAAGGTTCGAGTTTCATTGATATGACTAACTATCAACTGCTCTTGAACAATGTTATCTTCTATTACTATACAATTCATCTTTAATTAATACTCATTAATCCGAATAAAGTTACCATTTATCGAATTTTTTTATGCATTTAATTGTAAAAATTAATCATTTAGTTGAAAAAAAGAGCTCTTTAGTTGAAAATAGTACATATTTATTCTAAACCTCCGTATCAATATAATAAACACACTAAAACTAGCATTATGAAAGAGATATTAATTATAGAGGACGATATAGTAATGCAATTCTTACTAAGAAACCTTTTTACAGAGGCAGGCTATACTATAAAATCAATTATGGATGGTAAGGAACTATTCGATAACATAGATGCACTGTCAACTGATTTAATCATATTAGATATGATGATTCCTCATATTTATGACAGTTCAGAATTAATTAATTTATACAAAGACCATGAGGCTCCTGTAGTAGTAGTTTCTTCTATAGATAAAGAGGACGGGTTATATTTCAGTAAAAAAATTAATGCCCAAGCATTTTTCAGTAAACCTTTTGATTCAAAAGAGTTGTTACACAAAGTAAATTCATTACTGCATAAAGAAAATAACATTGTTACTAACAGTTAAAACTGAAAATATTTACCAATAGAATTATATAGAAATGGAAAATGTAAAACCCCATAAATCAGTAAAGGATTCTGAATTCGAGCTATTTGAAGAGTTAATTGCTGTTAATAGTAAATTAAAAGAAGAAATACTGATTAGAAAAAATACAGAGATTAACTTAATCCATAGTGAAGAAAAATACAGGAATATTATTAGTAACATGGAATTGGGCTTGGTTGAGGTAGATAATGATGATTATATTGTTAGTGTTAATGATAGACTAGAACAAATGACTGGCTATTCTAATAAAGCACTTTTAGGTAAAAAATACATTGATATATTTCTTGATTCCGATTATAAAAAAGTGATGGAAGAAGAAAATACCAGAAGAAAAAATGGAATAAATGGTGTTTACGAAGTAAAATTAAAGAAAAAAGATGGCGAATGGCTTTGGATTATTATTAGCGGTGCACCGCTTTATGATGAATCAAAAAAAGTAGTCGGAACAATTGGTGCTCATCTAGATATTACATCAAGAAAAAAAATGGAGCAAGAATTAGTAAAAGCAAAAGAATCTGCAGAAGAGGTTGCTAATACAAAGTCTCATTTTCTTGCTAACATGAGTCATGAAGTTAGAACTCCTATGAATGGAATTATTGGATTAACTAAGCTTCTATTAAAAACAAAACTGTCTGAAAAACAAAAAGAATACCTTAATGCTATAGATATCTCATCTAACACATTGTTAGTTGTGGTAAATGACATACTTGATATTTCTAAAATTGAGTCTGGAAAAATGACTTTTGAAAATAAAAAGTTTAAACTCGTAGATTTAATCTCTTCTGTAGTTGATATATTTGAAGCTAAAGCGGTAGAAAAAGGTCTCGATCTCGAATTTTATATCGATAAAACCATTCCAGAATATTTAATAGGTGATAGCATTCGTTTAAATCAAATACTATATAACCTGTTAAATAATGCTATAAAATTTACCCCTAAAGGAAAAGTAATGGTTAAAGTAGATGAATTAGCTCACTCGGGTAAAAGCATTTCGTTAGATATATCTATTATTGATACTGGAATAGGGATAACTGCAGAAAGTCAGAAAAAGATATTTGACATATTTACTCAAGCAAAAGAAGATACAACACGTAAATATGGTGGAACAGGTTTAGGTTTAACTATTGTAAAAAAATTGGTTGAGCTACAAGGGGGAGTCATAGAAGTTAATAGTGAGGCTAATCAAGGTGCTACATTTTCTGTGAAATTAAAATTTCAGACTCCAAATGAAGAAAATGATGTAATTGAGAAGCACTCTAAACGATACAATGACTTCTGTAATCTTGAAGGGCTTGATATCTTATTAGCTGAAGATAATTCAATTAATCAGCTCTTAATTAATGATTTGTTAATTGAGAAAGGTATTAATGTTAAAATCGTTTCTGATGGTCAGCAGGCAGTAAGTTATTTAGAGAAAAAAGATTATGATTTAATTTTAATGGATATGCAAATGCCAATAATGGACGGTTATGAGGCAATGAAAAAAATACGAGAATTTTCTGAGCCTGAAAAAAGAAACATACCTATTGTTGCTTTAACTGCACATGCAACAGAAGGTGAACGCGAAAAATGTATACATGCTGGGGCTAACGATTATCTGTCTAAACCATTTCAACCAAACCAACTATTAAACATTATTGAAGTAATGACTCATGCTAAAAAAAGCAAACCAGAAATACATGAAAACGGAACACATAAAGAGATGGAAAACTTTGATATAAAAACACTAAGAGAATTTACGAACAATAAAGAGAAACTAATTATCTCAACCCTTCATTTACTATCAGAAACATTAGCTGAAGATGAAAAAAGATTCAGCATCGCTTTACAAAATAATGATGGTAAAATATTAAAATCAATTGCACATAAAATGAAACCCAACCTTTACTTATTAGGTCTTAATCGATTGGGAAAGCTTTGTGATGAAATTGGGGTAAACAATAAACCATTAGAAGACATTAAAAAATCATCTACCATAATAGTAGATTTTATACCAAGTATATTAAATGATATAAACTTAGAACTAAACAATATGAGTACAGAAGCAAATTAAACTAATACATAATAATCTTGAAAAAGAATAACTGTATTAGAGATTATTAACTTAAAACTTAACGCTATGAGAACGCACGAAGCAATTGTTCAAGATTATTATGGGACAAATTACATTGCACATAAAGATAGTGACAAGGACATTACTATTTTTATTGTGGATGATAATCCTGTTTACCTAAACCTCCTTAAAAACTCTATTAAGAGGAAGAATTTTTCGGTATTAGCATTTTCTACAGGAGAAGAATGTATAAACTACCTAGATATTCAACCAGAATTAGTTATTTTAGATTATCATTTAGATGGTGTGAATCCATATGCCATGAATGGTGCTCAAGTTTCGGAGATTATTAAAAAACAATCGCCTGAAACAGAGGTTATGTTAATTTCTTCAGATAAAAAATTTCAACTTATCTCTAAAATTAATGTTGCTAAAAATTTACTATTTAAGGATAAACAGACACTCCCTAAGGTGAAAAAAAAAATTAACACTATAATTCAGCATTCAACAGAAAAAAATGTGCAATTAAGTAAAATAGCGGCAGCAGTAATTGTAATATTAATGCTATCGCTACTTTTTTATAGTTTGTTTAAACTTTTTTAATATCAAGAAGGCTGCTTAATTATTTAGAGGAGAAATCTTATTATCATTAAAGAAAAATAACTGCACCGAGTATAAACAGTATAATTATTGCCAAATATTGCCATACATCCACGAAGTAATTGGAGTATTTTTTACAAAACAGTATAAGATTTTTCATGAGTTAAATTTACCTAATTCATTAATAATATGTTTCGCATCCTTATTGGTAATATCTATTGCAAAAGGAACTATGGTGTTTTCAAGATTTAATACAAGGTGGTATTTATTGATATTCCAATAAGATGTATTCATCGATTTTATAAATCCACCATTCGCATCTTTATAAAAATCAATCTTTTTAATCTCTTCTTTTTGAAATCGCTGAGTAACTCCTCTTTCGCCAATTGTTTTAACCAACAACAACTCATTATTTTCTATAATAATTTGTTCTTCTCCATATTTTCTCCAACGGTAAGCATAAATAACTTTAAACTCAAAAAATAACCAGAAAGCAACATAAACTCCAAAAAAGACTTTAGTTCCTGAATCGTAATCTTCAAAAAATTGTGAGATAATTGCAACACCACAAAGAGAAAATAAAACAATCCATAGTAATAGCATTTTTTGCTTTTTATCATCGTAAAATGCTTTAATAACTACCTTAAGGCTTTCCTTATTTTTAGTTATTTGAATCCGATTACTCATGTTACAATTTTTCATCAAAAATAGACTAGTTTAATTAATTAGGCATTATCTTTGTAACTAATCTACTAAATTTTTACTTTTAGATTCTAAAATTGATAATCATGAAAACTCTTAAACTAATTTGTATTCTTTTGATAATTGTTTCATCAAAGTCATACGCTCAAAAAGCAGGAAAAAAAATAGATGATCTAACTTTCTTATTTGTTGATGAAAAATATGAAGATGTTATTCATAGAGCAGAAGGTTTAATGCAAAACGATTCTTATAAAAAACACCCTTTAATATATGTTTACGCCTCTATGAGCTATTATGAAATGTCTCGTAAGCCCGGAACATTTGATGTAGGTGAAAAAGACTCTAAATACCCTAAGCCTTTAAAAATGGCTCAAAAGCACCTTTATAAATTTTTGAAAGTTGACAAAAAAGCTCCGAAGTATTATGACAATAGCTGGGCTGATGATTTTAAAGATTATTACATTCAATTGGCTGATACATCTAATAATTTAGCACAGATGTTATACTTAAATGAGAAATATAGAAAATCAGCATCATTATACAAGGCCGCATACAAAGCAATACCTAGTGATCCGGTTTTATTACTATGGCAAGGAATTGGAGAAATGAAATCTAAAAACTCTGTTGAAGGAAAGAAATCATTGGCTTTAGCTATGAAATCAATTGATGAAAATTTTGTTCCCACAAAAGCAACATCAGATGTTTTGGCTCATGGAATGTTATTGGCTGAAGAACTATTTAGAGGCTCTATAAATGATTATACCAATGCTGATAAAGCTAAAAAACTGATTGAAGTATTTAAAAAGTATGACCCAGACGAATTAGACAAAAAAGCATTAGAGGAAAGAAAGGCTGCTGCAAAAAAAGCTGCAAAAGAAGATAGAGTTATGCGTTCATTTTTTAGTGATGAGGATGATGAAGACAACAAAGACCGTAAAGGAAAAATTATTATCGAAAATGGAGCTGGTGCTGAAGGAAAAGGAAGTAAAAGTGATGAAGAAGAGCTAGACAAACTCGAAAAAGAAGCTAAAGATGATAAATAGAGATTAGAGATTAGAGATTAGAGATTAGAGATTAGAGATTAGAGATTAGAGATTAGAGATTAGAGATTAGAGATTAGAGATTAGAGATTAGAGAAAAATAAAAAATCTAACACTATAAACCAACAACTATTGCAACTCCTTAATAGCAATCCAAGCCATTAAACCAATTGAAGTCTCTAGAGCATCTTCATCAATATTAAAAGTTGAAGTATGCAATCCTGAATTGATATTTTTAGCCTCATTTTTGATACCTAATCGATAAAAACAGGATGGTTTTTCTTGTGAGAAATAAGCAAAATCTTCTGCCGTCATTCTAAGGTCTAAATCTATTACATTTTCTTGTCCTAAAAACTCGATAGCCGATTGTTTTGCATTATTGGTAACCAGTTCATCATTTACTAAAAATGGATATCCTTTCACAATTTCAAACTCACACTCGCCACCCATGCTTTCAGCTATGGATTCTGCCATTTTTTTCATTTTCACATGAGCTTCAGATCGCCATTCTTCATCCATTGCTCTAAAAGTACCTTCTAATTCTACTTTATCAGGAATAATGTTGGTTGCTCCATTGGCAATCATTTTTCCAAAAGATAAAACCGTTGGTGTTGTTGGATGACTCATTCTGCTTACAACTTGTTGTAAAGCTGTTAAAATGTGTGCTGTAATCAAAATTGGATCTACATTTAAATGAGGTAATGCCGCATGACCACCTTTTCCTTTAACAGTCATAAATAATTCATCAGTAGATGCCATATACATACCACTTTTAAAACCTACTTTTCCTGCTTCTAACTGAGGATAAACATGTTGCCCTATAATTGAATTTGGTGCTGGATTCTCCAACACTCCTTCTTTAATCATTAAAGAAGCTCCTCCAGGTAATCGTTCTTCACCCGGTTGAAAAATCAATTTTATGGTTCCTTCAAATTGGCTCTTAACTTCATTTAATATTTTTGCAGCTCCTAATAAAGAGGATGTATGAACATCGTGACCGCAAGCATGCATTACTCCTTCGTTAGTAGACTTATAAGAAACCTCATTTTCTTCAAAAATTGGTAAAGCATCTAAATCTGCCCTAAGAGCTACTACTTTACTCTCAGGGTTATTTCCTTTTATTAAACCTATAATTCCTGTTTCTACTATTCCTGATTGATATTCAATTCCAAATTCATCTAATTTAGAACATACATATTTAGAAGTGTTGTACTCTTTAAATGATAATTCAGGATTTTGGTGGATATGTCTACGAATAACAATTACCTCCTCTTTGTAAGTTGCTGCTTTATCCTTTATAATATTTAATAGCTCTTTCATTATTATTTGGAGAAAAAAATCATTTTAATGGCACCTATTAACATTAGCCCACCAAATATTTTTTTTAAAACAGATTCACTAATAAAATTCAATGTTAATTTTGAGCCTAAATACCCCCCAACAACAAACGTAAGTGATATTATTATGGCAAATTTCCAATTAATAGCATCTGCTTTATAATAATTAAAAGCTGCTAATATTCCTATTGGCGGTAACATTGCAGCTAAACTTGTTCCTTGGGCTGAAAATTGATTAAAGCCTAATAAATAGACTAAAAAAGGAACCATAATTAATCCCCCTCCTATTCCAATCATACCACTTATAATACCTGCAAATAATCCTATTGAAATTAAAATAATTAATGTTGTTGCACTCATAACTATATGTCTAAACTTAATGATAAATAAAATATTGGTTTTTCTTTTGTGTAGCCATCTTCAACTCCCCAGGCCCAATCTAATCTTAAAAAATAACCTAGTAATGTTGTTCTAACTCCAAAACCATAACCCGCTACAATTGGATCTATTCTTTTAGAAACAGTTACTATAATAGAATATTTTCCTTCTGAATCAATTGTACCTTCATTATAAGTATCCTCATCAATCGAGTTTTCTTTACCCCAAGGATCCCAGCCATTCCATGCTGAACCAATATCTCCAAAAGCAATAACTTGGAAATTTTTAATAAATTTAGAACGGATTGGTCTTCTTATAAAATACTTAAATACAGGAAATCTTATTTCACTATTAATAACAGCAAAATTAGTTCCTCTCCTTATATTTTGAGGGAACCCTCTCATATTTGCCGCTAAGGCATGATAACGATAATTCACAGAAAAATCTATATCATCTTGATTAATAAATTGTTCTTGGCCTATTGGAATCCAATCGTCTGTACTTCCTAAATAATAAATCAATTTTTCAAACCCAAAAGAAGAGCTAGCGGCAAAACGATTTACCCAAACCAATTCTCTACTTAGTTTTTGTGAATGCCTAAAATCCAACCCAGCAACTTGCATATTACCGTTAACTCCATTCCCTTTACCTAACATTCCTCCTTCATCGTTAAATTTTCTTTCTGTTGAGGCAAAAGAACCATCTCCTAATTCTTGATAATACTCACCAAATAGTTTAAACTTTGTTCCATAATAAATATTGGTCATTTTATTTCTAGAATTATCAAACACAAAAGCTACTTTACCAATAGCTCTATATTCTCTACCATTAGGAGCATTCAAGGAAAAATCACCTGTAGATTTAACAATAACATTATCATTTCTTCCAGTTAAGGTACCTCTTATACTTGCAACTTCACTAAAAGGATATTTCAATGAGTATTTTAAAGAATTTGTAGATAATCCAAATACATTTAATCCATTATCAACATTCGATGTTGTTCTCGAAAATGTATATTCCTTATCTGTTCTTCTTTCTAGATTTTGATAAGTCATAAAATATTCTCTAGCTTTAGATGAAATTCTAACACCTCCGTAAATCTTATGGTCTTCAAACAAATCAATAGTAGCAAACTTGATTAAAGCTCCTAATCCTGGGCTAACATAAGGACCTCCTGTAAACTGCTGATACTCTCCGTTAACAAAAGAATTACTCAATTTTAATGCAGAATTATCATTGAAAAATGACATGTTGTAGTTTCTCTGATTGGGTATTTTAAAAGCCTCCCAAACACTATCACTTACCACCTTAGGATTATCTCCTATTACTATTGCGTTCCGTTGAATATCCTCTTTTTCATTTTCAAAAACATAATCATTAATGTTAATTAAATTATTTATAGAGGTATCCTTCGGTACGACCGAGGGTGTTAATAAAACTGGAGTATTAACATTATACTCTATTGTATTTTTAGGAATTTTGCTATTATCACTTGTGTCTAAAAGCATAGTATTTTCTGTTTTTAACTTAGGTTTTTCAGTTAAATCTCTCACCATTAAATGGAACTTATAATTATCCTTAAGAATTTCTGTATATTTCCCTTCTTGATTGATGTTATGTTCTAACAACCCTCTATCATAAAAACTAGTTGCTGGTTTTGCATCATAAAAATGGTAATAATGAATAGACGTATCTATATGTGTTATAAAACTATCTTTAACAGCATTATATCGTACTAATACTTTGTCATCTTCACCTAAATAATAAAGCATAGAATCTATACCAACGGGTAATTTTTCTGAAAAATTAGGTGTTTTGGTTACTTGAGTTAACTTTTTCTCTTCTGTTTGATAATCCAATATCCATACATCTTTTTGATTAGAAAACAATTCTACATCTGTTGGTTGGTATCCCAAGGAATCATTTGTTCTATTTGATGTGAATACTATTTTTGTTGAATTCTCAATAAATCGAGGTTCTAAATCATCAAAAACATCATTAGTTAATTGTTTTTGAGAATTTGGACCAGTATAATACAGGTATAAATCAGATTGTCCTTTGTGTACTCCAGACAACACCATTTCCTTGCCAGTATCAGAATAATCCATTGATGTAACTTTTTCTAATTTAAAAAGTGCTTTTACTTGAACTCCTCCAGAATTAATATCGAAATAATGCATTAACAAGGCACCTTTTTCTTCAGTAACAAAAGCCAAGATTTCACTTGATGGGTGCCATTCTAAAATTGGATAAGAATTATCATTTATTCTATCGAGCTTAAACTCCTTTTTATATATTTTATACTTTTTCTGGTTGTCTTTGTAATAAATATATATTTTATATTGTCCTAACTGATTGGTTACATAAGCAAAATTGTTTCCATCAGGGCTCATCTTAAACTCTGAATAATCTCTTCTTTTTCTGATTTTAAAAATTTCTTTTTCTAAATACTCTTCCTCAACACTTTTTTCAAATTCTTTATATTCTTTCTCATAGTAATTTTTCCATTCCTTAGTTAAGCTTTTCATAGAAACACCTAAAACATACAAAAATCCTTTTTCAATACTTTGTGTAATACGAGTCATGTATAAAATATTCGGAATTACAGATTCACCGTAAGTATCAACAATATATGCCCATAAAGAGTGACCCGCAATAATTGCATCATTATCCGATAATCGGTTAAACTTCTTATATTTTCCTGAGGTGATACCATCTCTAACACTATTTTCTATTTCTGGAGTCCATTTTTCAGAAATGTATGTAGTTAATCCTTTACTATACCATTCTGGAATAGACATTAAGCTAGAATTTTTAAGTACCTGCCTCCAATTAGATCCAAATATTTGTTGATTAACTAATACTTGAGCAATTCCCTCCTTAATCTGACGGTTAAAATCATCATGGTCTCCATTAAAATAAATGTAAACTTTGGACCCCATAATGTTGGTAATGCCTCCCAAATCACCATTTTCTAGACTTAATCCAACATTACTTTGCTTAAAATGCGATTGTTTATTGTAGATGATAAATTGGATTTTATCCTGCAAATCATATTCAAAAAAATCTTGTTGATCTTTAATATGTGTTCGGGCTACTTTTGCAGTATATATAGCAAGTTCTTTACCTCCTGTATAAAAATAAGTCTCATATTTTTTGTAGCGATAATATTTCCACTCAAAATAATCATACTGAACTCTATTTTTACCAAAACCAACATGAGTTCCATTATAAAACTGAGCATTTAGGTTGTTGCTGAATAAGAACAACCCTAATCCCAATAAAAAAAGGATAATATAATGTGTTAGCGCTTTAATTTTTTTTGACGTAAATTTTATCCGTAAAAATAGTGATTTTATAAGGATTGTAAATACTTTTACAGCTATAATAACCAATATTTTAGCGATGATTAATATCCACTATTTTACTTTTAACGGTTTTCAAGAAAACACCTACATTTTATATGATGACACCAAAGAATGTGTAATTATTGACCCAGGGTGCTATAGTAATGAAGAAGAGCAAGTATTGGCAAATTTTATTTCAGAAAATGAGTTAACACCTGTTAAATTACTAAATACACATTGCCATATTGATCATGTTTTAGGAAATAATTTTGTTGCTAGCAAATACAATATTGGTTTAGAAATGCATGAAAAAGATCTTCAAACATTACGTGTTACCCCAGAATATGGTCACACTTTTGGTTTTAATATTAATCCATCTCCTGAGCCTAGCACCCTTTTAAATGAAGGTGACTTAGTAAAATTTGGAAATTCAGAGCTAAGTGTTCTATTTACACCAGGGCACAGTGCAGGGCACATTGTTTTTGTTAGCCACGAAGATAAATTTGTTATTAATGGAGATGTATTATTTAGAGGAAGTATTGGTAGAACAGATTTACCTGGAGGAGATTACGAAACCTTAATTACAAGCATTAAAACAAAACTTTTAATACTACCTGATGATTACGAAGTTTACACAGGCCATGGACCTAGCACAACAATTGGTTTTGAAAAAAGTAACAATCCGTTCTTAAATCAGTAAAAGAACTGGTGAAGCCAATAAAAAAAAATATTGATAATTATAAACCAAAAAAAGATAGAAGCCTTCGCTTTTTAACTTTTGCAGTTTTTTCTCTATTTATTGGCTTTGGATTTTGCATTGGGTTTTATCCCTACACACTAATTGATCTTTATGGGTTTTCTAAAATTTTAGCTGTTTTTACTGTTGTTGGATTTTTAATTCCTTTAAAATATTACCAAAAATGGTTTCACTTTATAAAATACGAAACCATCATTTTTAACTTTATCGGTACAGGGCCATTATTAACAGGATTATTTTTTCTTTTAAATTTCACTTTCAGCTCCAACCCTTTTGTTCATCAATACAAAATAGAAAAAATGTATTTCGAAGGAGATGAAAGTTATAAGTCTTTTGGGGTAATTCTAGAAAACAACATTTTTTCTGGTGAACGAAAAATAGTAGAATTAACGGACATTTCTCCTTATGAGTTAATGAACAAGAAATACTTAAAACTTACTATTTCTAAAGGATTATTTGGATATGATGTTATCAAAGAAAGAGAGTTAATTCAATAATTGATTTTAAATCATAAATTATTTCGCTCCAATATTCAACCTACTTAACGCTTCAACTACCAATTCGGACTCATAACCTTTGTTTAGCATATAACGATACAGTTTATCTTTTCTTTTAAAATCATCTTCTTCTGTAATCAATAAGTTTTTCTTTTCTATTAAAACATTTATTGTTTGATGATAATCTTCATCTTCTATCTCAGCATAAACAACAGTATTAAATTGAGCTTCATCAAAAACACGTTTAGCCATTAAACCCATTTTTATCTTATTCTTCCCCCAATTCTTTATTTTAAATTTCCCTCTCACAAATGCCTCTACATAACGAGATTCATTTAAAAAATCCTCCTCAATTAAATAGTCTAAAATCTTATCCCAATTCTCTTTCTCAACATTCCATGCAATAAAACGATTGGTGATATCTAACTGGCAACGCTCTTGAAAAGAACAATATCTCATTGCTTTCTCTCGCGCTCTATCTAGCGACATATTTCTAGAGTATTGTTTCATTTTTCAACTACCTTTATCACCTCAAAAATAATAAATGCAAAACAAAAGTGCCTTATATTTATTACTAACTGCCAATGCTGTCTCAGGGTTTGCTCAAGGAATAAGTATGCTTGCAATACCATGGTACTTTTCTGATATTTTAGATGCCAGTTCAACTTTTGGAACTATATACGGAATTGTTACATTTTTAACACTTTTCTGGGGTTTATATGTTGGAACTCTCGTTGATCGATATCCAAGAAAAAATATTTTCCTATCAATATCTCTCATAGGATCACTAATTATTGGATCAGTTGCTACTACCGGGTTTATACTAGGTGAAGTTCCTATGATTTTAATAGGATTCGTTTTTTGCACCACCCTTTTTATTTACAATGTTCACTATCCCACTTTATATGCTTTCGGGCAAGAGATAAGTGAAAGAGCCAATTATGGTAAAATGAATTCATTTATAGAAATTCAAGGACAAGCCACAAGTGTTATTTCTGGTGCCTTTGCTGCAGTCTTAATTACAGGGATAGACCAACAGTTTTTAACTGACATAGGCCTCTATGGAATTATAGACTTTAAACTAGAAGCATGGACTATTCATGAAATATTTTTGATGGACGCGTGCACTTATCTCATTGCGTTCATCCTCATTCTTTTTATTAAATACACTCCTGTTGCTAAAGAAAAAACAGATCTTGGTTCCGTTTTCACTAGATTAAAACAGGGTGCTTCATTCCTTAAAAACCACCCACTACTATTTCATTTCGGATTAGGCTCATACGCCATATTTGCTATGTTTTTAATCCACATTCATCAGCTTATGCCCATTTATGTTAACAACCATTTAGAAGCAAATTCTGCAGTTTATGCTGGAGCAAAAATGCTATACGCTTTGGGAGCAATGCTTTCTGGAATAGGAATACGATGGGTGTTTAAAAATACAAACACCGTAAAAGCAGTAATTATAATGATGGTTTTAAGTTTTGCTGTTTTCGAGTTAATCGCCTTTACACAAAGTTCTACCATTTTAATTTTTGTATGTTTTGTTTTAGGATTAACCAATGCAGGAACAAGAGTTTTAAGAATCACTTATTTATTTAATCATGTTCCGAATAACATTATTGGTAGAACGGGTAGTGTTTTTCAAACTTTAAACGTTTTAATTAGATTTACATTTATCACCATATTTTCGTTAACGTTTTTTTCTAAGGGAAATAATATTACTTGGACTTATTTTATTAGTGGATTGTTTATTTTTATATCGATTTTTCCTTTATTGATTTTCTATAAGAAACTGGTTAAAATGAAAATTAGAGATTAGAGATTAGAGATTAGAGATTAGAGATTAGAGATTAGAGATTAGAGATTAGAGATTAGAGATTAGA
>NVUQ01000040.1 GCA_002401955.1 Flavobacteriales bacterium
GGTAAGATTGGTGAATCTGTAAAAGCTGGTTTTAATCGAACTAAATCAAAAGCTCCAAAACAAAAAGTGGAAGATGTTTATGGAATTCTTCCAGATACAAGAGATAAACCTTACGAAATTAAAAACATTATCAACAGTCTGGTTGATGACTCTGAGTTTGATGAGTATAAAGAAGAATATGGAAAAACTATCGTTTGTGGTTATGCTAGAATAGATGGTTGGGCAGTTGGCATTGTTGCCAATCAACGTAAAGTTGTAAAGTCTAAAAAGGGCGAAATGCAATTTGGAGGAGTTATCTATTCTGACTCTGCTGATAAAGCTGCTCGATTTATTATGAACTGTAATCAAAAGAAAATTCCATTACTCTTTTTACAAGATGTTAGTGGCTTTATGGTTGGGTCAAGATCAGAACACGGAGGAATAATTAAAGATGGAGCTAAAATGGTAAGTGCTATGGCCAACTCTGTTGTTCCAAAATTTACTGTAATCATTGGTAATTCTTATGGTGCTGGTAATTACGCTATGTGTGGTAAAGCATACGACCCTCGATTAATTGTTGCTTGGCCTTCTGCTCAATTAGCAGTTATGAGTGGTGCCGCTGCAGCTAAAGTTTTATTGCAAATAGAGATTGCTTCTCTAAAAAGTAAAGGAGAAAAAATTTCTAAAGAACAAGAGGAAGAAATCTACAATAGAATTAAAAATAAGTATGATGAACAAATTTCTCCATATTATGCTGCTGCTAGATTATGGACCGATGCTATTATTAACCCAATAGATACTCGTAAATGGGTTTCGATGGGGATAGAAGCTGCCAATCATGCTCCAATTGAGAAACAATACAATGTTGGAATTATTCAAACATAAAATTGTATTTCAGTGCTATTCGTTCTCTTTTAAATACAAACTATTTTAAGATTTATTGTCTTAAATAATCTTTATAAAACAGCTACTATAAGGGTCGGAGCACTTGTCTAAATAAAGGGGACTAAAAATGGGGGGACTAAAGGGGGACTGAAGAGATGGCAGGAGCTTGGAAGCAAAAAAACATATCTATATTTGTAACTTATCAAATTACAACTATATAGTAGATGAAAACAACAATCACAAACTTTCATTCTAAGAATTTTATCCTATTTTTCTTCGTTTGCTTCTCTTTTCTTTGGAATCAAAATTCTGCTTACAGTCAAAATTTCTTATTAGTTGGAGATGCGTTTGGAGTTAACACAATACCTTCTTGTACTTCAGACATTGATACTTGTTTCACCTTAACTCCTGATGCAAACAATCAAGCTGGAGCTGTATGGGACCTAAGCCCTATAGATTTATCCAAAAGTTTCGATGCTACATTTTGTCTAACATTGGGGAGTAATGACGCAAATGGAGCTGACGGATTTGCTTTTGTTATGAGAGGTATTGGATCAGATAGTCTAGGTCTAACTGGTGGTGGCCTTGGATACGAAGGGATCATTCCCTCTATCGCCATAGAATACGACACCTGGGATAATGGAACGACAAAAAATGATCTTACTAGTGACCATACAGGAATGTACGCTAACAGCAACTGGACCACGCCTATTGCATCATCTGTTTCTTTAGATCCAGGAGGTGCTAACATCGAGGATGGAAATTACCACACGACACGAATTGTTTGGAATATAAATACAGATAGTTTAACCATGTATTTTGACGGGAACTTAAGAGTTTCAGCTCAGATAGACCTTGTAAACAATGTATTCAACGGAGCAAACCTTGTTTATTGGGGTTTTACCGCATCTACTGGAGGAGCTACTAACCTACAACAAATCTGTTTCCCTCAAACCAATATCAATTTAGAGGATATTACCTTTTGTGATAATGATACAGGGTATGTAAGCTTCTATACAGATAACATAACGAGCTATACTTGGGCTAATTTGGCAGGAGATACTGTTGTAGATTGGAATTCTATTGACTATTCCACACCATTTGATTTAAACGACACCATCTTTGCTGTTACAAACTCTGATACCCTGATATTGAGTATTGATTTTAATAACAACACGTTCTCAGACACTATGATTGTAACTGTCGTAGATCTTCCATCATTATCATTTGATGACGACTCATTAGAATATTGTCCAGAAATTGAGGACATTACTTTGGATGCACTAAATCCAGGAATGTCCTACAATTGGACCCCATCATTTCCAAATTCTCAAACTATTACAGACAATGGGTATACTGGATATTATCATGTTGAAATTACCGAACCAATTCTTGGCTGTAAATCTGAAGATTCAATTTTAGTAACCCTTTATTGCGACCCTATTGTTGATATTCCAAATGTATTCACCCCAAATGGAGATAATCAAAACGATTTTTTTGAATTACTCTTTGGGACACATAAGAGGTGGGTAAAAATAGTAGATTTCACTATCTTTAGTAGATGGGGTAATGCTGTTTACACTAACGGTACTGAGGTTAAATGGGATGGAAAACACAATGGAAGTAAGGTGCCAAATGGAACATACTACTACATTTTACATTATTCAGACATAAAAGACATAAAAATTTATGAGAAAAAAGGTTTTCTAGTTATTCTAGGGAATTAAGGCTACTCTTAAAAATAGAACTAGCTCTTTAGAATATTCAAACATAAAATTGTATTTCAGTGCTATTCGTTCTTTTTTAAATGCAAACTATTTTCAGAATTATTGTCTTAAACAATCTTTATAAAACAGCTACTATAAGGGTCGGAACACACATCTCAAAGAGGGGGTACTAAAAGGGTACTTAGGATTTAAATGCAGAAATCATTTCTATATTTGCAACTTATCAATACAATTATATAGCACATGAAATCAACAAACACAAACTTGCACTCTAAGAATTTCATCCTATTTTTCTTTGTTGCACTTTCTTTTATTTGCAATCAAAATTCTGCTTACAGTCAAAATTTCTTATTAGTTGGAGATGCCTTTGGAGTTAATAAGATAGCTTCTTGCACTTCAGACATTGACACTTGTTTTACCTTAACTCCTAATGCGAACAATCAAGCTGGAGCTGTCTGGGATCTAAGCCCTATAGATTTATCCAAAAGTTTCGATGCTACATTTTGTCTAACATTAGGGAATGATGACCATGGAGCTGACGGGTTTGCTTTTGTTATGAGAAGTATTGGATCAGATAGTATAGGTCACGTTGGCGGTGGTCTTGGATACGAAGGAATCACCCCCTCTATCGCTATAGAATACGACACTTACGATAATGGAACTCTAAAAAATGATCTTGGGAGTGATCATACAGGAATGTATGTTAATAGCAACTGGACCACACCCATTGCATCATCAGTTCCTTTAGATCCAGGAGGAGCTAACATAGAGGATGGAAATTACCACACGACACGAATTGTTTGGAATATAAATACACATAGTTTAACCATGTATTTTGACGGGAACTTAAGAGTTTCAGCTCAGATAGATCTTGTAAACAATGTATTCAACGGAGCGAACCTTGTTTATTGGGGATTTACCGCATCTACTGGTGGATCGATAAACTTACAGCAAATCTGTTTCCCTCAAACCAGTATCAATTTAGAAGATATTACCTTTTGTGATAATGATACAGGATACGTAAGCTTCTATACAGATAACATAACGAGCTATACTTGGTCTAATTTAGCAGGAGATACTATTGTAGATTGGAATTCTATTGACTATCCCACACCATTTGATTTAAACGATACCATCTTTACTGTTACAAACTCTGACACCCTGATATTGAATATTGATTTTAACAACAACACGTCCGCAGACACTATATCTGTAACAGTCGTAGATCTTCCATCATTATCATTTGTTGACGACTCATTAGAATATTGCCCAGAAATTGAGGACATTACTTTGGATGCACTAAATCCAGGAATGTCCTACAGTTGGACTCCATCATTTCCAAATTCTCAAACTATTACAGATAATGGGTATACTGGATATTATCATGTTGAAATTACCGAACCAATTCTTGGCTGTAAATCTGAAGATTCAATTTTAGTAACCCTTTATTGCGACCCTATTGTTATTATTCCAAATGTATTCACCCCAAATGGAGATAATCAAAACGATTTTTTTGAATTACTCTTTGGAACACACAAGAGGTGGGTAAAAATAGTAGATTTCACTATCTTTAGTAGATGGGGAAATGCTGTTTACACTAACGATACTGAAGTTAAATGGGATGGAAAGCACAATGGAAGCAAGGTGCCAAATGGAACATACTACTACATTTTACATTATTCAGACATAAAAGACATAAAAACTTATGAGAAAAAAGGATTTCTAGTTGTTCTAGGAGATTAAGAGTACTCTTAAAAAAATAGAACTAGCTCCTTAAAAATTATAATCTCCTTAAATTATTCAAATATAAAATTGTTTTAATCATAATAATTCCATTTATTTACATTCAAAATCAAACATTTTATATTATGCATAAAGTAACAATCAAAATAGCTACAATAGTAGTTGCAACAAGTTTATTGTACGCTTGTGGAGGTAACGAAGAAGTAATCATTGAAGAAGAAGTAATTACAGAGGAAGAAGTAACAATGGAGGAATCCGATGATATGACTTATATACTTCCATCTCCTTTGCAAATAGCAGAACTATTTAAAAGTGCAGGATTAACTTATATTGGTGATTTAACAAACTCTATTGATAAAGTTGATAACTACAACTCTAAATATGACCAAAAATTAAACTACGGTGTTTATGCTTCTAACATGGCGTATTGCATTATGAATAATCAAACTCAAGAATCTATCAACTACCTAGCTACATTAAAAAAGTTATCTGAAAAATTATGGATGACAGATGTTATGGGCTCTATGGGATTAACCGAAAGATTAGAAGCTAACGTTGGTAACGAAGATTCGTTAACATACATTATGGCTGATTTACAAATGCAAATGGATGATTATTTAGATGAAAACGGAATGGGTTATACTGGTTCTATCATCTTTGCTGGAGCGTGGATAGAAACAATGTACATAGCTGCTAAAGTTAATGAAGCTGAAGCTAACCCTAAATTAATCTCAAGGCTATCTGAACAAGCTGTTGTCTTAGAAAGCTTAGTTGCTTCTATCAAACAAAACGATGATGACAACGAATTTGCTGAATTGATTGTTGATTTAGAAGGAATCAATAAACATTTTGACGGTTTTGATAGCGATAGTGATGAAGATTTTACATTATCTTCTGAAGCTGTTAAAAGTTTAAGTGATGACTTAACTACCTTAAGAACTAAAATAGTAGGAGAATAATCTCATTTCACTTTTATAACTTATCTCTAATGAAAAAAACTGCACTTTATATAACATTATTTTCCGCATTCATATTTTTATCTTCTTCATCAGAAAATAGTAACTGCGATACCAAAGCGTTAAAAAATGAATTAACTCAGGAATTAAAACCTGATTTCAAATATGATTCATCTAATATTAATCACTTTACTTTAGAAGCTAAAAAACAAGGCACCGAAGTTAAAGTACCTATATTCTCTGGCGAAAGTTATAGACTATTGTTTAATACTGCTGGAATTTCTACAGATTTTGAAATCTTGATTTATGATAAAAAACATGATGCAAAAAATAGAAAATTACTCTACTCAGTAAAAGGAAGTGAAACTGATAAACATATTTTTGTTTATGAGCCTAAACACTCTAAAACAATCTATATAGACTATATGTTACCAGGTACAGAAGAGAAAGGTGTAACAGGGTGTATTGTATTTTTAATGGGCTATAAAGTTGGCTAAACTAAATGATTATTAAAACCAACAACGACAAAACAAAACCTTACAGGTGTATGGTTTGTGTAATTGGATATAAATAAACGTAGCGTAATGAAAAATAAAATTTCGTATCTAATATTAACTTTAGCTATAGGATTTATTTCAACTGCTGCAGTTCAAATAGCAACAGAATGTGATATTACATCATTAAAGAAAGAACTTAAAAAAGAGCTTAAACCAAATTTTAAATACGATTCTTCAAAAACGACTCGATTTACTTACAAAACAAAAACTCAAAGTAAAGAAATGGAAGTTCCATTATTTATGGGCGAAAAATACCGTTTTTTATTTAACACCAAATGCTTACCTGTAGATGTTAAAGTTGATATATACAGCAAACCTAAAGGTCATAAAAAAAGAAAAAAACTTTATACATTAGACAAGAAAGAAGGTCGAGATGTTTACACTTACGAACCAGAAAAATCTCGCAAAACTTACATCAACTATACTATTCCAGAAAGTAGTGATGAAGAATTAAGAGGTGCTATGGTTTTTGTGTTAGGTTATAGAATTGGGGGAATCAAAAAAAAATAAATAATTTACTTTATTGAATCTACCGCTTTTCTAACACTTCCGTATTTTAATAACAACTCATTAGCAGTTTCATAATCAATATTTAATTGATTCATTACCATTTTTATACCTCTATCAACTAGCTTATTATTACTCAATTGCATATCTATCATTTTGTTTCCTTTTACCCTACCCAACTTTATCATAACTGAAGTCGATATCATATTTAACACCAACTTTTGAGCAGTTCCTGATTTCATTCTTGTACTTCCTGTAATAAATTCAGACCCTACAATAACCTCTATGGGGTATTTAGCTACAGCAGCAACAGAACTAGCTGAATTACATACTATACAACCTGTTTCTATTTCATTTTTATTACACATTTCTAGTGCTCCAATAACATAAGGTGTTGTTCCAGAGGCTGCAATTCCAATTACAACATCTTTGTCAGTAATATTATTTTTTTGTAAATCTTCCCAACCTTGAGTTGTACTATCTTCAGCAAATTCAACAGCTTTCCACATAGCAGAATCGCCACCTGCAATTAGCCCTATTACCAAACCATGTTCCACACCAAATGTTGGTGGACATTCTGATGCATCAACAACACCTAATCTTCCACTTGTTCCAGCTCCCATGTAAAACAATCTTCCACCCAGCTTCATTTTATTTACAATCACTTTCACTAAAGATTCTATTTGAGGTATTACCTTTTCTATAGATTGAGGAACCGTTTTATCCTCATTATTTATATTGGATAAAAGATCTTTGATCTCCATCTTTTCAAGATCGTTATATTTTGAGTCTGATTCTGTTGTTTTATTAGTCATAGATAAATTATCATATTTTGACGAAAATACTAAATCTCTTTAAGTAAATATTCCTAAATTTATAGCAAACTATAATTGCATGTCAAAAAACTTAAGTGAATTATCTGGTAGAAAAGGAATCGTGGATAACCTATTTGAAAAAATGGGTGAAGCTGCCATTGCCGATGGAAGTCCTAACCAAGAAAAATTAGACGAGTTAGCTGAAGAGTTTCTAGTGGGTAAATCATCTACTTATGGTACTATTACGGCTTATGACTTTATGAAACCTGAAAACAAGGGCAAAAAAGCATATGTATGCAATGGTTCTGCATGTTTATGTGCAGGAACACAAGAAGCTGTTATTACTGAATTAGAAAAAAAGTTTGATCCTAGCGAAATTGGTCACATGACTTGTTTGGGTCGTTGCCACGAAAATGGAGCTTTTAATGTTGGAGGAAAAAACTATTCTGGAAAATCTGCTACAGAAATTACAGCTATCATTTCAGGAAATGGATCTAACAAAGATAAATATAACGTTGCATCTAACAACGAAGTATTAACAGCTCCTTATGATGGGTTTGAAGCACATTATGAAATTTTAAAAAGAACATTATCTCAAGATTCTCAACAAGTACTAGAAGAAATTAAATTATCTAATATTCGAGGGCGAGGAGGGGCTGGATTTCCTATGGGATTCAAATGGGAATCGTGTAGAAATGAAGATAATAAAGATAAATTCATCATCTGTAATGCAGATGAAGGAGATCCAGGAGCATATTCAGATCGATATCTTTTAGAAGAAAAACCACATGCCGTTTTATTTGGAATGATGGTAGCAGGTTATTGTACACATGCAAAGTGGGGAATCTTATATATCAGAGCTGAATATCCAGAATCGATAGAAATAGTGCAAAATGCAATTGATGAATTACGAACAAATAATTTACTAGGAGAAAATATTAATGGAAGTGGTTTTGATTTCGATTTTAAAATAATAAAAGCTCAAGGTGCATATATTTGCGGTGAAGAAACCGCTTTAATTAACTCTATTGAAGGACAGCGACCTGAAGTAAGAACACGCCCGCCCTATCCTACTCAACAAGGATTATTTAATAAACCAACTATCGTAAATAATGTAGAAACATTGGCTGCTGTATATTGGATTATTAAAAATGGTGGAGAAGCTTATTCAACTTTAGGTACAGAAAAATCTACAGGAACCAAGTTGGTTTGTTTAGATAGTTTCTTTAACAACCCAGGTATGTATGAAGTTGAAATGGGAACACCACTTTCAACAGTTGTAAATGACTTTGGGGGAGGGTTTAAATCACCTGTTAAAGCATTGCACATTGGAGGACCATTAGGAGGTTTAGTTCCTGTTGATAAAATTGAAAATCTTACTATTGATTTTGAATCATTTTCTAACGAAGGATTTTTATTGGGTCATGCAGGATTTATTTCTGTACCTGAAGATTTTCCTATGATAAAATATTTAGAACATCTCTTTGATTTTGCGGCATATGAAAGTTGTGGCAAATGTTTTCCTTGTAGATTAGGAACAACACGAGCATACGAAATGCTCAAAAAAGCAGGAGATGAAGATTATAAAATAAGTAAAGAATTATTTAATGATTTATTGAGCACATTGGAGCAAGGATCACTTTGTGCACATGGCGGAGGGATTCCTTTACCTGCAAAAAATGCACTTACTTTCTTTGAAAGTGAGCTAAAACAGTATTTTAATTAGTTAAGAAGTGAACTTTTTTTCACCAAATACCGATGATTTAGAAGGTTTTTTCAACAAAGCCAAATATGCGATGGCATGGAGGTTATCCATCGCCTTTATCTCTGTATTCCTTATCCTTTCTGTCATTTTTATTACTAGCGACATAAGGATTTTTTCGGTTTTTTTAATTATTCTGATCGCATCCTTAGTGTGCTTTATTTATTTAAGGAAATCTAAAAATTTTAAGGTGCTTTTCTGGATCTATGTCATTTGCGGAACCATTTTGGTGCACTATTCCATTAACTACATCTATGAATTTACTCATTTTGTAGATTTCTTATGGATAATTGCTACGGTATTATTAGCATTTGTTGGTTTAGGAAAAAAAGTTGGTTATGTATTCATCGTAATAAACACCTTAGGAATTTATTATTTCTTTTTATTCAGTTTAAACAAACACATAGAACTCTTAGATGAAAGAACATTAACACAATTAATTGAAGCCATCGTTGAAATTACCTTTGCCATTGCCATTATATCCTACTTACTCCATCAATACATCGTATTTAATGATTATTTCACCTATAAATTGACCAATGCAAACACTACCCTAACTAATAAAAATGAAGAAAATATTATCCTTGTTAAAGAAATTCATCATCGAGTTAAAAACAACTTACAAATTGTAATTAGTCTTTTAAGACTTCAAAAACATGAATTGGATTCAGTTGAATCTAGGACTCATTTTTCTGAAGCCATCAATAGAATTATGGCCATGGCACTAATTCATAAAAAGCTCTATCAACAATCTGATATGGCTGAAATACAAATTGAAGCCTACCTCAACGATTTATCAGAAGATTTAATTAGTATCTCAAACATGGGGTTGCCTATAGGGTTTAGTGTTAAATCTGAAGTCAATAAAATAGGGTTAAAAACCATCGTACCATTAGGGCTGTTAATTAACGAATTACTTTCCAACTCCATCAAACATGCTTTTTCAAAAAAAGCAAAAGGATTTATAAGCATCAACATACTAAAAAGTAATACGAATGAATTTAAATTGGTTTATTCGGATGATGGAAACTGGATAGAACCAAAAAAAAATTATACTGGTTTTGGCTTAGGATTAATACAAACCCTAGTAGAACAATTAGAAGGGAATTTTACCAGAAATAAATCAGCATATACTTTTACAATTAAAAATATAGACATCTAATTTTTTCGAAATGAAAAACACAGCATATATAAATAATAAACCACACGAATTTGAGACTGGAGAAACTATGTTGTCTTTTTTAAAAAGACACCAAGGAGAGAAATCTGTACCAACATTATGTGATGCACCTAACCTTGATCCCTTTGGAGCTTGTAGAGTTTGTAGTGTAGACGTAGCATTTGAAGCTGGAGGAAAAACAAAAGCTCAGGCTTCTTGCCATACACCTATGTCGGAAGGACTACACATTTATCCAGATTCTGAAAATATACAAAAGCTTAGAAAAAATATTATTGAATTAGTGCTAACTGATCATCCTTTAGATTGTTTAACATGTGAGGTTAATGGAAATTGCGAGCTGCAAGATGTTGCCGCTTCAGTTGGCATTAGAGAAGTTCGTTACCCAGCAGGAGAAAATCATTTACATAGAGAAAAAGATTTAAGTCATCCATATATGACTTCAGATTTATCAAAGTGCATTAACTGTTACCGTTGTGTTAGGGCTTGTGATGAAGTACAAGGAGAGTTTGTACTAAACATGGCAGGAAGAGGTTTTGATGCCCATATTATAAAAGGAAACAACGAATCATTTATGGAATCTGATTGTGTAAGTTGTGGAGCTTGTTCTCAAGCATGTCCTACTTCTGCAATATCAGATGTGTTCCAATCAAAAGCAATAGAAGCAGAAGAAAAGGTGAGAACAATATGTACCTATTGCGGTGTTGGTTGTAACCTAGAAGTTTCTACAAAAAATGGTGAAATATTATCGATAACAGCTCCTTATGAAGCTGAGGCTAATCAAGGACACACTTGTTTAAAAGGTCGCTATGCATTTAAATTTTATGATCATCCAGATAGATTAAGAACTCCTTTGGTAAGAAGAAATGGAAAGCTTGAAGAGGCCACTTGGGATGAAGCTTATGATTATATCGTGAATGAGTTAAATAGAATTAAGTCTGAAAACGGACCTGATGCCATTGCAGGAATTTCTTCTGCAAGAACTCCTAATGAGGAGAACTACATTATGCAGAAATTTATTAGAGCAGTTGTAGGTACCAACAACATCGATTGTTGTGCACGAGTTTGCCACTCTCCTACTGCTTTAGGAATGCAAAGAGCTTTTGGTACTGGTGCAGCAACAAATTCTATTGCAGATTTAGAACATACAGATTGTATTCTCTTAATTGGAACCAATGCTACTGATGCTCACCCTGTAACTGGAGCGAAAATTAAACAGCGAATAATGAAAGGGGTTACAAGTATTGTAATTGACCCTAGAAGAATTGATTTGGCTAAGTATGCAACTTATCACTTACAATTAAGACCGGGAAGTAATGTTGCAATGCTTAACATGATGTTCTACTTTATTATTACTGAAGGGGTAGAAGATCAAAAATTTATTGCTAATAGAACAGAAGGTTATGAAGACTTTAAAGAAAGTGTTTTAAAACTTGATGTTGATGAGTTAGAAAAAATTACTGGGGTTGACAAAAATCTTGTTAAAAAAGCAGCTCTAGCATATGCCAACGCAAAAGCTGCGATGGAATTTCACGGTTTAGGAGTTACAGAACATACCCAAGGAACGTTTACCATTCAATTAATTGCAGATTTGGCCATGATTACTGGTAATATCGGAATAAAAGGTGCTGGAGTAAATCCTCTGAGAGGGCAAAACAACGTACAGGGTGCTGCCGATATGGGATGTCAACCACACCAAGGTGCAGGATACATGGACGTAACTGATCCTGTTATGCATAAAAAATACAATACCTTTTACAATACGGATATAGTTCCAAGTCATATTGGGTATAAAATTCCTGAAATGTTTAATGCCGCCATTAGTGGTGATTTAAAAGCTCTATGGATAATTGGTGAAGATGTGGTACAAACAGACCCTAACACTAACAAAGTAATTAAGGCAATGGAGAGTGTTGATTTATTGGTAGTTCAAGAGTTATTTATGACTGAAACAGCGAAATATGCTACAGTCGTTTTACCAGGAGCATCATTCTTAGAGAAAGAAGGAACATTTACCAATGGTGAAAGAAGAATACAACGAGTAAACAAAGTTGTTGAACCCTTAGAAGGAACAAAACCTGATGGACAAATTATTGTCGATATTATGAACCGAATGGGTTATGAGCAAGAGGATTATAGTGCAGAGAGTATGTTAAAAGAAATATCTCAAATAGTACCTTTCTTTAAAGGTGTTGTTTGGGATGAATTAGGTGACAATGGTAAACAATGGCCTGTACTAGAAGATGGAACTGACACTCAAATGCTTCACATTGAAGAATTTAAAAGGGGTAAAGGAAAATTCCATTATTTTGATTGGAAACTATCACCTGAATTAGAAAAGTATGAAAAAGACTACCCATACATCATAACAACTAATAGGGAGTTAGAACACTACAATTGTGGAGCAATGACTCGTAGAACTGGAAATGTGGAAATTCTAACTGAAGATGTTTTACTCCTTCATCCAGAAGATGCTATCAAGAACCAAATTGAGGATGGTGATATGGTTTGTGTAGAATCTCCTAGGGGGAAAGTAGACATTAAAGCATCTGTAACTGATGAAATGAAACCTGGAATTTTAAGTTCTACATTTCATTTCCCAGAAGTAATGCTTAACATAATTACCTCTGACGAACATTGTTCTGAAGCAATGTGCCCAGAGTATAAAGTAGTGAGTTGTAGAATTAGAAAAAGTAAAGGAAAACATAAAGCTCTTGCTGGAGTTTAATAAAATAACAACCACTAAAACAGGATAAATTATGCATCCAATCTTAAGAAACATATTAGCAGTAATTGCTGGTTACCTTGCGGGTATGGTTGTTAATATGGGAATACTTGAATTAGGTCCTCTTGTAATAGCAAACCCTGAAGGCTTTGACAATTCCACCATGGAAACACTCGCGGCAACTATTCATGTTTTAAAACCTATCAACTACATACCCATATTTTTATCTCACGGATTAGGAGCCCTTGTTGGAGCATTTATAGCGGCAAAAATTGCAGCAAACCGTAAAATGATATTTGCCTTAGTTATTGGTGTCCTCTTTTTATTAGGAGGAATTACAGCTATATTTATACTGCCCTCTCCAACTTGGTATACTATTGTCGATTTAGTTGGAGCATATATTCCAATGGCTTGGATAGGTTGGAAATTAGCTGGAGGAAAATAGCAACATATTGCTTAAATTAAAGAATTAGTTAAGAAATTGAAAAATGAAAATTATTTCAACCAACATAAGTACTGGAACTACCATTGCTAACAAAAAAGGAGACTTTAAAACGGGCATTTACAAAACTTCAGTAATTGGTCCAATTAGGCTTGGCAAAACGGATGTAGTTGGCGATACCGTTTCTGACAGAAAACACCACGGAGGTTTAGATAAAGCTTGTTATATTTTTTCAGCAGACCACTATCCCTTTTGGGAACAAAAGTTCCCCGATTTGCATTGGACAAATGGCATGTTTGGTGAAAATTTAACGGTTGAAGCTTACAATGATTTAACGGTAAACATTGGAGACACTTATAAAGTTGGAACTGCTACTGTTCAGGTTTCTGAACCTCGCAGACCTTGTAAGGTATTAGGCATTCGATTTGGAAGCCCAGAAATGATAAAACTTTTTAATGACTCTTCTTTTCCAGGCACATACCTTAGGATATTAGAAGAAGGAGAAGTACAAGTGGGAGATGAATTTAAACTCATCAAGCGGGTAAGTGATGTTTCAGTTAGTCAAGTATATAGTTTATTCTCTAAAGAAAGAAACAATATTAACTTGGCTAAAAAAGCCTCTGAGATACCAGCATTGGCGAAAGCCACAAAAGATTCCATTAAAGCAAACTTTAAACTTTAAAACCCATTACAGAAATATCATCTATCTGTTCATAGCCCTTCATCCACTCTTCTATTCTGTCATCTAAAATTTCTTTTTGTTTTTTTAATGGAGAAGCAGCATTTTCAGTTATGATTGATAGCAACTGCTTCTGCATAAATTTTTTCCCTTTAGGCCCACCAAATTGATCTTTGTAGCCATCCGTAAAAGTATAAACGATATCACCTTTTTGCAGTTGAATCCTTTCTTCAGTAAATTTTTTATCCTCAATCCCATCCGATCCAATAGAAAACCGATCGCCTTTATATTTCATTAGTTCACCTTCTCTTAAAATAAATATAGAATTATTTCCTCCAGAAAAATCAAGTGTTTTTTCGATCTTATTATATGCCATAAAAGCAATATCCATCCCGTCTCTTGAATGATGATTTTCGCTCAATAATGCTTTTTTCACTTTAGTATCTAATAATGTTAACGCTTTGCTTGTAGATCTAATAGCATTATCAGTAATAATATTAGTTAAAAAATTACTGCCCATCATACTCATAAAAGCCCCCGGAACTCCATGTCCCGTGCAATCTGCTAAAACCAATATAAAATAATCACCAATCTCTTCAAACCAATAGAAATCACCACTAACAATATCCTTTGGTTTAAATAAAATAAAGTTGTCATCAAAAACATTCCCCATCATGCTTTCAGAAGGCAGCATTGCATCCTGAATCATTTTAGCATAATGAATAGAATCCATAATCTCTTTATTTTTTTCTGATAATTGATTCGAAAACTCTTTACTTTCATCAATATCTGTATAAACTACAATTATCTTATAAAGTTCTTTTTCATCATCATAAACAGGAGAAAGGGATGCCGCAGTCCACATAGTTGATCCATCTTTTTTTACATGTTGACTATCATAAAGAAAAGGTGTTGAATCTGTTTGAAAGCCATCAATAATAGCTTGAATATCATTTCTACTGGTAATTTTTTGTAAATACATTAAGTCTTTAAAATTCACTTTAAATTCTTCTTCAGAGTATCCAGAATTCCTTACTAATCCATTATTATAATATTCAATTTTACCAGATGAATCCGCAATAACAACAGCTTCATTCATTTTTTCGGCAACAATAGAAAGTCGTTCTAATTCTGTTTTTTGTTTCTCTATTAAATTATTTCTTTCTGTTAACGATTTATTAGCCGATCGTTTCATTCTATAACCAAAAACCAATAAGAACAATATAACTAGAATTACAGCTCCTCCTCCAACAAGAATTTGAACCTTTAGAGTTTGTTGCTTAATTTCCAATTCTTGCGTTTCTCTTTCCATGGTTAACAAGGTAATTTCACTTTGACTTTCTCCTTCTTCCGAATGTTCAATTTTCCATAAAAGATCTTTAACACCTTTTCCTAAATGTTTTTTTATAATTTGATTAACTTCTAATTTAAAAGCATCACTATTAAAAAAATCATTTATAGGTTCTAACCAAGAGCTATTTTTGGGAAGAGTAATTGCATAGCCATCTCGTTCTACCTTAAATAAATTTTGTCGTTTAAATCTTAGTCCATTATTAAACAAGGTTAAATAAGTTGGTAACTCTATATATCCAAACAAATTATCTGACGAAATTATTCTATCTCTTATCATACTTGAAGATTGTTCATATTCAATCTTAAAATTGGGAACAGTTTCTTGTAATTTTAAAAGATCTTGTTCAAACGTTGTATTACGAACAGCAATAGCCGTTAATTCTGAAAATATATTAATAAATTCTTCCTCATTTTTAGCAAAAGGTATATTACCACTGCTAATTAACACTTGTACATCTGGCATGTATCTAGGCGAAAAAGAAATTTCTTTCATCCTTTGTTCTGTTATAGAGAATGAACAGACTCCAAACTCACCACTTCCTCCATACTTTATCTCTTCATATAAGCTAGAAAAATCAGTTGCCTTTTTAAAATTAATAGTGATATCTACTCCTTGATTTTTTAGATACTGTTTAAAGGCGATAAAAATATCATATTCTATCCCCTCTAATTTTCCTGAAGAATCACTAATAAAATGTTCTGAATTGTAATAAAAAACAGTAATCGTTCCTTTTCCTCTCGATTTAACAATATCCCACTGCTCCGCAAACAAAAATTGCGTGCTTATAAGCAAGAATATAAAGAATATGAAAACTGATTTAAAATTCATTACTAATGAAATAATTAGGAAACCAAATTTACAACTAAATTTAGTATTTCATCATCTAATTAAAGAGGCAACGTTGTACTTTTTTTCTTAGGATTGTATTTCTTTTCTTCCTCTCTATTTACTTTTGGGTAGTAATGTTTGTGATTATCTTCAACACCATCGAATGGTAATGAAGGTTCTGTCATTATTACATCTGGAAACTTTTTAATTCTTTCCCCAGTGTCAAAATCTACCGCCCATTCTTTATGGTTGTACACACAAGTTGGCAAACAAGCTGAACAGTATTTGTTTCTAGCAAAGTAAGGGAAACATTTTCCTGTATCAATTTTATATAAATCATTTCCTAAATGATCTTTTCCTGCTTTAGCGTCTCGTTCATCAGGGATAGCATCGGCCGGGCAATAAATTCTACACGCCTTACAACTATCGCAAAACGCAGCAATACCTGCATCAATAGGATAATCAATTTGCATCGGAATTGAGGTGGTAACACTTCCCAATCTAAAAAGAGGGCCTAACTCAGGATTAATAATTGAGCCGTGCCTACCCATTTCTCCTAAACCTGCCTTTAGTGCGATAGGAATGTGTAATAAATTACTATCTCCTATTGGATGTTCTACTTCGCAAGTATATCCAATGCTTCTAATATAGTCTGCAAGCTGTATCACTACCTCCCCTAATCTATAGTAAACTTCTAAGCATTCTACTGCAGAATAATCCGAAGGAACGGTGTTAAATTTTTCGTACGACATTCTTCCTCCCACAGAAATAGCATATTTTTCATCTGTGCTTCTTCCTTTATATAAATCTGATGGTTGTATTTCGCAAATACCTACTAAATCGGCTCCAAATTCTTTTGCTTTTTGCTTAATATGTAAAGCTGCTTCTTGTTGTGAGCTAAATGTTTTCTTGATTTTAGCAACTTTACCTGTAAATCTAGGGGTTTGCTCCTCTTTAATTTTGTCTAAAATTTGATTTACACCTAAACTTTCTACTGTTCTCCCACCAATACCTTCGTACCAAAGATCCCAATTAAACACCGCTGGTTTAGTTACCTTCATGAGGGTAAATATAACAAGAAATAGGTTTAAAACCTAACAAGTTAATAACATAAATTCATAAAATACCTATCAAAAAATAAAAAAACATAACTTTGCAGTGCTTTTGTATACACTATAACAGCCAAAATGGAACCAATTAGAATAAAATTTAACACAGCAGATCGCCCAGAGTTTGTTAAAGAACTTAGAAGAAGAGTTAACGCTTACTTTAAAGAAAATAACAAATCTAAACATGCCAATACAAATATGGTTATTAAAACCATTTTTATGTTGAGCATTTATTTAGTGCCTTACTTTCTTGTTATTCTAAACGTAACAACCAGCCCTTTAATTACATTAGGATTATGGATATTAATGGGTTTAGGTATGGCTGGAATTGGCTTTTCTGTTATGCATGATGCCAATCATGGAGCGTATTCAAAAAATCAAAAAGTAAATAAATATTTAGGCTATTTAATTAATATTATTGGAGGAAGTTCAGTAAACTGGAAAATCCAACACAATGTACTTCACCACACTTACACCAATATTAATGAGCATGATGAGGATTTAGATGGTACGTTAATGCGTTTTAATGAACATCAAAAAAGATTAAAAGCTCATCGTTTCCAACAATTTTACGCTTGGTTTTTATACTGTTTAATCACTGTAGCTTGGTTTACAAAAAAAGATTTTATTCAACTTAAGCGATATAAAAAGAAAGATTTAATCAAAACTCAAAATACAACTTACAAAAAAGCTTTTTCAAGATTGGTTCTTGCTAAGATATTTTATATCACATTTATTTTAGTTCTACCTCTTATTTTTTCTTCTCAAGCATTGGGACTAACCGTACTCTTTTATTTTATTATGCACTTTACATCGGGCATATTTATTTCTACCATTTTTCAATTAGCACATGTTGTTTCTGAAACCGATTTTCCTAAACCAGCTATTGATGGGTCTATAGAAAGTAGTTGGGCTGCTCATCAGCTTTATACGACTGCAAATTTTGGAAAAAACAACTTGCCATTGTCATGGTTTGTTGGTGGACTAAACTTTCAAATTGAACACCATTTATTCCCTAATATTTGCCATGTTCACTACCGTAAAATATCTGATATTGTTAAATCTACTGCACAAGAATTTGATTTGCCTTATTACCAGAACACACTATTGGGGGCTATTTCAAGCCATACAAAACACTTAAAGCAACTAGGTAAATACGACCTAGCATAACCTTTTCTTGTTTGATTGGTTTTTTTTGATTTAAATAATCTAAAATTTATTACATTTATTCTCTTAATATAAATGCAACTTTTTGCAAAAAAATTGTGTCTTAATCAGTGTAATTAAGTTTATTTCTTATGAAAAAAAGAATCTTATTGAGTTTTCTAACTATTTTTAGTTTTACAATAGTTAATGCACAAAGAGGAAAAGATGGTTCAAAAACAGTTACAGGAACTGAAGTTGTTAATGCTTACACTTCTCTTGCACTAGATGCTAATATTGGAGATATTTCCATAACTGTAGCAAATTCTAATTTATCTTCCAACTTTTCTGGAAACCTTTCAGCTGGAGACTTAATCATGATCATTCAAGTTCAAGGAACGTCAGTTGATGATTCTGTAGTTGGTCCAGTAGCAAATTGGTCTAAATTTCAATCAAAATGGGGAGCAATCATTGATTATAATGATTGTGGAAATTATGAATTTGTTCAAGTAGAAAGTGTTCCAAATGCTACAACCATCAATTTAGACTGTGCTCTTAGTTTTGATTATACAGCTTTAGGAAACGTGGTAATACTAAGAGTACCAAGGTATTCCTCTCTATCTGTTCCTTCAGGAACTAATTTAATAGCCGACCCATGGAATGGTTCAACAGGAGGTATTATTGCTATAGAAGTAAATGGAAACACTACTGTTAACGGAAGTATTGACGTTTCCAGTATAGGATTTAGAGGTGGTCAACCTGAAAACTTTAGTACATCAACTGCTTTAAGGTTTGCTGATAGTAACCCAATTGAAGGGGCAGAAAAAGGTGAAGGAATTGCTGGAGATCAAATATTTTATGATTCATTTAATGATGGAGGAGCTAGATATTGCAAAGGTGCTCCTGCTAATGCAGGAGGTGGAGGAACATCTGTTAGTGCAGGAGGAGGAGGAGGTTCTAACGCAGGAAATCCGAATAATTGGGCAGAAGGAGTCGGGGTTCCTGATCCTACTTATAACACCGCATGGGCACTAGAATCGCCTTCAATTTCTTCTATCAATGCTTCAGGTGGCGGAAGAGGCGGATACACTCATTCTTCTACTAATCAAAATCCATTAGTATCAGCACCAGGAGATGCGGGTTGGTTCGGTGATTTAAGAAGAAACATGGGTGGACTTGGAGGAAGACCTTTAGATTATTCTTTAGGAAAAATATTTATGGGAGGTGCTGGAGGTGCTGGAGATGGAGACGAAACCCCTGTTGCCGCAGGTGCTGGAGGTAATGGTGCTGGAATCATTTTTATATCAAGTTATGGAAATATTACAGGTTCAGGAAATATAAATGCGAACGGACAAAACGGGTTTAACTGTGAGGTGGCTGGAACTCCTGTATTTAACGAGATAACTGGAACAGATGGATCTGGTGGAGCAGGAGCAGGTGGTACTATTATAATAAAAACAACAGGAACTGTTTCTTCTATTTCAATTAATGCAAATGGTGGTAATGGTGGCAATCAAGTACTGAAATTAGGTTTCATCGCTACACCTGAAGCTGAAGGACCTGGTGGTGGTGGTGGTGGTGGTTATATAGCAATCTCATCAGGATCGCCTACTCGAAATACGAATGGAGGAACTAACGGAACAACTAACAGTCCTCATATTTCAAATTTTCCTCCTAATGGAGCTACTAGTGGTGGTATTGGTCTGCCTAATGAAACGATTGATGCTTTTGATTTTTCTGCCAATAATGATGTAATTTGTACTAATGCAACCTCTACTTTAACAGCTATAATTACAGGAACAATTCCTATAGGATCTGTAGTTGAATGGTATGATGCTAACGTTGGAGGTACATTATTATTTACTGGAACCTCATTTACAACTCCACCCTTAACTGCTACAACGACCTATTATATTCGAGTTTGTCCTGCTCCTTATAGAGTACCTGTTACCGTTACAGTTAACCCATGCCCTTCAATATCTGCCAATTTTAGTTCAACAGACAGCACTTTATGTATTGGTGATTGTATTGATTTTACTGACTTAAGCTTTGGAGGAACTCCTACAGGTTGGACTTGGTATTTTCCTAATTCTGATAGTGCTACCTCTAACGTACAAAACCCAATAAATATTTGCTATAATACTTTAGGTAATTTTGATGTTTCACTTGTAGTTAGTGATGGTTCTAATACAGATTCGTTGTATATGCCAAACTTTATTACTGTTAACCCTCTTCCTACTGTTACAGCTAATGCTAGTACAAATCCTATCTGTTTAGGAGATACGGTTTCTTTATTTGGTGGTGGTGCAACTTCATACACTTGGGATAATAGTGTAACAAATAGTATTGTTTTTAATCCAACAAGCACTAACCTTTATACTGTTACTGGTACTGATGCTAATAATTGTGAAAATACTGATACCATTACCTTAACAGTTAATAACTGTTCACAACCTACAGCTTCTTTTACAACTTCAACTGATTCTGTTTGCCTTGGTGACTCCATTATTTTTTCAAACAACAGTACTGGAACTAACATTTCTGCTTGGAACTGGACATTCCCTAATGGGAATCCAAGTACTGCAAACACACAAGGACCACATACTGTTTTCTTTAATACTCTAGGTTCTCATAATATTAACTTATTTATAACTGATGCTAATGGAACAGATGATACTACCATTACCATTTTTGTTAATTCTTTACCTACTGTTACGGCATCACTATCTAACGATACAATATGCCTTGGAGATTCTGTTATTTTAATTGCTAACGGAGCAAATTCTTATCAATGGTTTAATTCTTTGGGACAAGTACAACAAAACGATACTATTTTCCCTACACAAACAGGTAATTACATTGTGCAAGGAACAGATCTTAATGGATGTAAAAATAATGCCAATACTATCGTTACAGTTAATCTATGCTCAGCTCCTATTGCAGCTATTAACGCATCAAATACTTCTGTTTGTGTTAATGATTGTGTTAATTTTACTGATATTAGTACAGGTACACCAGATAATTGGTCATGGCATTTCTTTGGGGCTAATCCTAGTACATCAAACAATCAATATCCTAGTAATATTTGTTATGATTCTACGGGAACATTTGATGTTGCACTTTTTGTTTCTAATGATTTTGGAAATGATACTATTTATCTTCCCAACTACATTACTGTAGATTCTTGTAATACGATTCCTTTCGAATTTATAATTCCTAATGTATTCTCGCCTAATGGTGATGGGAAAAATGATTTATTTCAAATAACAGGAACAGGAATAACCGCTGTTGAACTTAGTATTTATAACAGGTGGGGAAGCAATTTATTTAGTGCTGACAATTTAATTAACAAAGGATGGGACGGTAGAACTACAGCTGGATCTGAATGTGCTGCAGGAACATACTTCTACATTGTTACAATAGACTCCTCTTCCGAAAGTAAAACTTATAAAGGTACTATTACGCTAATCAGGTAATTTAAAAGAAAAACGCAAGCATTAATCCTGCAGTTGAATTAACTGCAAACCCCTTAGATGAAGAACTGTTTTTAGAGCTAACAAAATCATTAATTTCTGCACCATTAACAGGAGTTACATTTCTAGTATGACTATAATCTCCTCCATTACTAGTATACAAATATCCTAAACTCATTTCTGCTCCAATACTAATTCTTTCTGAAAAGAAATAGTTAAAACCTGCAATAAAGTTTAATCCAAAATTAAATCCTCCATCAATTTGAGTAATATCCTGAATTTTTTCCGTTCCTGTTACATCTGTAATATCAGTGGAGGCATCAATTTTTGTCCCCCCTATTCTACCTATCATTAATTCTCCTCCAATAAAAGGGTCTAACCTTCTGGTTGATCCTAAATGCTTTTCATAACCAACTGAAACAGAAAAATCAATCCTACTCTCTGTCGAATCAATAGTTTGCAAAGCTCTATTTCCTGAGCCTAAAGAAATACTATCTTCTAACAACCATTTATTACTCACAGATTTAATTCCAAAACCTAATCTTAAAACTTTATCATCAGTTAAATGATGTTTCGCTAAAATTGCGTTATTATTGTTACCGTCAGTTACATTTCCAAGAGAAATATTACTAATTAATCCTGTTAAATTTAAGGCGAACCCCCAGTCTCCATCTCTCGATTTTAACGTATCTGATTGTGCATTAACAATGAATGTTGATGCTAATATAATGGTAAGTGTGATGCTTAGTTTCTTCATAGTTGTTCAATTTGAGATAAGAACTGTATTATCTCTTTTTTATTATCTTAAACCGTGAAATTAATTATTTCTATAACTAACCACCAAATAAATCAAACCAATATTTATATTTGAACAAATGATAAGGATAGGTTTAATATCAGACACACACGGTTATTTGGATCCTAAAGTAGAAAAATACTTTAAGGAATGTGATGAAATATGGCACCTTGGAGACGTTGGTAACATAGAAGTAATTAAACAACTTACCAAAATAAAGCCTGTAAGAGGTGTTTACGGAAACATAGATGGACAAGAGATTAGACAAATATTTCCGAAAGAATTAAAATTTAAATGCGAAGAAGTTAAAGTTTGGCTCGTTCATATTGGTGGGTACCCCAACAGATATTCAAAAGATGTAAAAAAACGAATTGAATTTAATTCTCCTGATTTGTTCATTTGCGGGCACTCTCACATTTTAAAAGTGATATACGATAAAAAACTAAAACTATTGCACATTAACCCTGGTGCAGCGGGTAAAAGCGGATTTCATAAGGTAAAAACACTCGTACGGTTTACCATAGATAAAAAAGATATAAAAGATTTAGAGGTAATTGAATTAGGACCAAAACAAACTTAAGTCGTTTAACAACAATTTTAAGGAACTTTAAAAAGCGACTAATAAGTAAACTGGTAATATTCCTCACATCACGAAATCTATTTTATTTATAGAGGTAACGTTAAAAGATTCATTAAAACTGCTTCCTCTCGTCTCAAAAACACGTTCGTTCGTCTCAAATTCGTATATTGATGAAATTAAATATTGTTGCGTTACTTTATGGCTGAATAATTAAACAGCATGCATTTTTTAAATTATTCGAATTTAGTCGTTTATAAACGTTTATTGTCATTTGTAAACGGACAGCAAAACATAAACGCTTGAAAAACAATGAATTAAATAAAAAAAATAAGTTCTTAATGGAAATTAAAAACCTGATAACCATAAGATGGATAAGTTGCACTAGTGCAACTTATCCAATTGTTAGCCACAATTAGAAAAGAATCACGAATGAAACTATTAAATTGGGTTAAAAAAATTATTTCACGCAAGCCTATGAATGAAGAATTATTTGAAAAAGGTGCTTTTCACGAAAGCGGACATATTATTATGGCGTACCTATCAGGATATAAAGCTGATGAAGTTGTTTTATTAGAAAATGACCCAGGAAGTGGGTATACAAGGTTTGATTATGGAGATAGAAGAATAACATTACTTATCGCTTCAATGGAAAATTACATTACAGACCAATCCTTTTATAACGACTTGCCACAAAACTTAAAAACTGCAAGTTCACAAGTTGCATTTAAAAGTAGTGGGGTTTTAATGGGCGGTCCCGTTAGTGAAGCTCTGCACCTTGCTGGAATTGAATTTGAAGGAAACTTGCCTGTTGAAATGAGTGGTCCTGATTTAATCAGCGTTACGAACATTGACAGATTCCTTTCAAGAACGACAAATAATCATAGTCCAAATTATATTACTGAGACTTTAATTAGTGTGGTAAATATGTTTAAACAAGAACAATTTTGGACTGCTGTTCAACATTTATCAAAAACAATTTTAGATTCGCCTAATATGACATTAAATAGAGTTGAAATTGAAAATTCATTACAGGAAAGTGGGTATTTAGACTTTATAAATCAATAAAATCAACTTCTTTTTTGAAAGATTTAAAGAAATTTAAGAGAATACTAATTGGACTTAAAGACAAAAGTCCATTACCTCTTTTGTTTGAAAATGGATATACACCCGAAAGTATAAAAAAGGAGATAATTGAAACATTTTCTACCTATTTTGAGAATAAAAATATACTTGATGAAATCGCAATTAAATATTTAGTTCCTGACTGGATAAACATAATGCGTGTTTCAATTATCTATCCTAATATTGAAAGAGACTTGCTATTAGTGTTAAGTAACTACAAATCAGCAAAAAGAATTAATAAAGAAAGAACTATTGAAATATTAGCTTCTTTATCACCAAAGCATATAGAAGCAGGTAATAAATTTTGGAGTTTTTTAAATTTAGAAGTTGATAAAAAAGAGCTCGAATTAGAAGAATTTACTCAAACTTCACTTAAAGACATTTCAGATATTATAGAAGGAATTTCTAAAACATTGTATTTAGAACAACTTATGATTAACCGAGTTTTGAGAAATAAGACCTTCGATATTCAAAAAGTAATTGAACTTAAATTAGGTAACGTTATTGACGAATTAATAAATAACTCAAACTATCCAAATTTATTTAAAACGGTTCCTGATAATATCAAGTTTTCAGATTGGAGAAATATTTCTGCTCATCATAATTATTCTATAAAAAAAGAACTTATTCATTGCGAATACGGAACAGGAGAAAAAAAGAAAAAGATTGTACTAAAGAGAGAGCAACTATATGAAAGGTTAGAACAATGTATGCGTTCGACAGAAATTTTAAATTTAGCTCATAAAATATTTGGTTACGACAATATGAATGAGTTTAAAAGTTTCACAAAACCAAGTGATATGGAAGCTAGAGAGGAAATAGATTTTCTGACAATATCATCTGGAATTATGAGCCAAGGATTTGAGATTATAGATTTAGAATATAAGAACATCCCAAAAGCAATTTTGACTTTAAAAGATTTGACGAATGGAGATGCTAAAATGAGAGGAATTCATTCATCACAATTCTTAACTAATTTATGGATTATAACAAGAAAACCACATTTAGAGATAAGATATATTAAGCAAAATGGAGAGCCATATATGATTTCTAAATGTGACGCTGAAATGTGTGAATTAGTAAGTTCCGGAAAAAAGAAACTAACGGAATTAGCTGAAAATGTTGAATTTGAATTAATTAATAACTAAAATTATTATGGAAAATCCAATTGAAGAATTAAAGAAAAAAATTTTAGAAAACTTTATATCCACAAAAAGTAATTGGGTTGAGAAAACATATAATTCACAACAGTATCAGCAAGAATTAAAATACATCAAAGATATTTCAGTCGACTATATTGAAACATTAAGAGCGATATCTTTTTATTCGACAAGAGGAGGAGACATTTACAATAAATTTCTTTGCATTAGAGCAATAGATGATTTAATACAATCTGCTATTGCTATTCTAACTTTAGTTGAAAATGGAATTCATAACACAGTTAAAAGAGAGTTACGATATTTAATAGAAATGATTACAAAATATGTAATTGTTGATTATGCTAAAATGGGCGAAAGTTTTGAAATTAAAACAGAATATTTGAGAGACGAAATACCAAATTCTTCGATTGATATAGTTAATGAATACTCAACCCCATTTTCTGCTGATACAAAAGACCAGTTTCACAGTGAAATTAAAGATTTCTTTTATAAAGCTTGTGCGTATGTCCATCCTTCTAAAAAGCAAATAGATGAACAAGTAAGAAATTATGAAAGAGGAAATACAATAGGATTTGAATCTTCAAAAATGTTTAACGATATTAATAAGTTAGTTTTCAGAGCATATGATATGATCTTGGTTATGGTATTCCATAGTTTTGGATACTCAATGAGCAAAGACCTATTTGAACAAATTTTTAATGACAATCCTAAATGGAAGTTCCATAAAGGTAAATACGTCAAAGAATATTCAAAAACATTGTTCAACTAAATTTTAAAAAAAAGTGGCTAACAATGTATATAAAAAATAGGCGAAACAGTAATAAAATCAAAGCTTTTGGCTCGTATCAAACTTTGTATTTAACGGAAAGTTTCGAGCTTCAAAACCGCCTACTTTTCATATACTAAACGTTGGGTGTAATTCCCTCACTTCACTAGTTATTACAACCGCTTATTTTTCAGGGTATAAGGATAATTTTAAGGGTTAGTTAGGGCGTAAGAATAGGGA
>NVUQ01000041.1 GCA_002401955.1 Flavobacteriales bacterium
GGGCTTGGTAAGGGTTTGCTTATTTGCAATTGTTTAGCTTGGGTAAGCTCACAAAAATTATTACTTTTAAGCTATTAATAAACTAAGCAAACGCAACATACAGTGGCGTTGGCATTAATTAATGAATCAAGAAAACATAAATAAGAAAGAAGCTGCGAGAAAAAAATCACTTGGTGAGTTAGGAGAATTATTTGCCCTAAAAGCACTGGTTGATCAACAGTTTGATAAAATCAGAAATCTGAACGACCAGACAATGAATGAAAAGTTTGCGGATATTATTTGTGAAAAGGACGGAACACGATACGCTATTAGTGTAAAAGCAAGGAACAAATTTCAAATAAGTGGCAAGTTGAACACCCGTTACAATCTAGGTTCAAATGCATATGAAAAAGCTAAATATGCCGAAGAGAAATATAAAGCGAAAGCTTATTGGTTAGCGGTTCAATTTGACACTACTAAATTCTCAATCTATTTTGGATCTTTAGATGATTTAAATGGTAGTAAAGCAATACCAGTTAATAAATGTGAACAAGGTTTAATTGGCGAAATTTGGGAGTTAAATAAAAGACACTACTTTGATTTCGACTTTTATTCAAATAAATAAAACATGAAAATCATCTCTTGGAATTGTAATGGAGCATTAAGAAAAAAATTTCAGCACGTAGCTGACTTAAATGCTGACATATACATAATTCAAGAATGTGAAGATCCAACAAAAGCAAATCACCCTGAATACTCAAAATGGGCAAATAACCATCTTTGGATTGGAGACAACAAAAACAAAGGAATTGGGATATTTGCTCGTGAAGAAATCAATTTAGAAAAACTCGATTGGTCTAATGGATATAGAGATCATTCTGTTAAGTATTTTTTACCCTGCCTAGTGAACAATGACTTTCAGCTACTTGGAGTTTGGACACATAAGAACAATTCACCTAACTTCGGTTACATGGGACAATTTTGGAAATATCTAAAAACCAACCTCACAAACTTCGATAAAATAATAATTGCAGGTGATTTTAACAGCAATGCCATTTGGGATGAATGGGATCGTTGGTGGAATCACTCTGATGTAGTTGGAATATTACAAAAGAGAAACATCAATAGCGTATATCACGCAAACAAAAATGAAAATCAAGGGGAAGAGAGTACACCTACATTCTTTCTCCAACGAAAAAAAGAGAAACCTTATCACATTGATTACTTTTTTACTTCATCAAGTTTCAATACAAAATCATTTGAAGTGGGTACATTTGAAAATTGGATAGATATTAGCGATCATGTTCCAGTTATTTATAAATTCTAAAGAATATGGGAAAAAAATTAACAGTATACATGATTGACGGTACAGCTTATGGTCCAAGATTTAGCGAAATTGGTAACTGGGTCGGCAAAGCAATTTATAGTCCAAGAGCTTCTGTAAATAAAATCATTAATCGCCCTGAATTTGACAACCCAGGTGTTTACTGTCTTAAGGGAGACCCAACGGATGATGCATTTGATGAAAAAATATATATCGGAGAAGCTGAGAATATTAAAAACCGTTTAAAACAGCATCTTAGCGACCCTAAAAAGGATTTTAAAGAATTGATATTCTTTGTTAGTAAAGATGAACTATTAACAAAAACTCAAATAAGATATTTGGAGTCGAGAATGGTACAACTTGCACTTGAAGCTAAAACAGCTCAAATTGACAATGGAAATTCACCGAGCTTGCCAACTCTGCATGAAGCTGATATTTCTGACATGGAATATTTTCTTGACCAAATAAAGCTTATTCTACCTGTAATGGGTTTTAAATTCCTCATTTCTTCAACTGTAAAACATGAAGACATAATTGACTCTGCCAAGACAGATTCAAATAATGAAACTTATTTTATAAAAACGAAAACTTTTAAAGCAGAAATGACTGAGACTGATCAAGGTTATATTGTTTCTAAAGGTAGTGAAGCAAAAAAGACTCTCTCAAATTCTTGTACTGAGACTTATATAAATATGAGGAGGAAGTTGGTGGAAACTGAGATTATGATTGACAATAAAGACAAATTAATTTTTGCTGAAGATGCGGTATTTAGCAGTCCAAGTGCCGCATCAAATATGATATTAGGCCGTAACTCAAATGGGTTCACAGAATGGGTTAATAAAGACGGACTAACATTTAAAGAGGTTCAAGAAAAGATAAACAACTAATGCCAACAATGGCTATACGTAATGCGGGTTTTCTGCTAAACGAAAGGTCAGTAAATTTAATAAGGTCCGCCAATACTTTAATTTGGTATTTTTAATGAATAATTTAAAAACAAAATATAAACTCTTGGCTACGTGCAAATTTGAAAACTCCGCTTTTCAAATCCCGCACTACGCATAGCCGGGTCGTTGGCACCAATATAAAATGAAAAATAAAATAATGACAACTGGATTCTTAAGTATTATATTATCATTGCTTTTAAGTTGTGGACCTTCAAATAACAATGATGTTTCATTACCTGATAAATTAGCAAAAATTCCAACTGGAATAGAAGTCACACATAGCAAAACTATTGTATATGCTATCCCAAATAAAAAAGACCCTGAAAAATATGGGCAATATAAATGGCATTTCGAAACAACAGTAAGCCCCTCAAATGAAGACTTAACAATCACTGAATTTGGCGCCTATTTATGGGATGGAAAGGAATGGGTTTTCAGCTCAATTTATGGACGCCCTTTTAACCCAGAGGAGTTCTCTAAATGGTATTCTTGTGAGAGCGCTGTCATCAAAAAAGGAAAATCATTTACTGACAATAACAATTGGTCAAAAGCTGACCAACTAAACGGACAAAAAAGAAGAACACTTTGGTATTTCATTGGAGTTAATGCCGAAGGGAAAAAGTTTAAAGGAACTGCAGAAGTAACAACCATAGGCGAACTTGAGAAATAAAAACTGGTGCCAACAATCTGTCATATTGCATTTTGGTTGCAAGCAGTTTTAACTCTTTGACAAGTTGGTAAGTTAGTGCCATTCATTTTGCAGGTGGTTATCTAAAGGTTTTGCAAGTTGCATCCTTGCTTCGGACAGCGAACTACTTGCCTACTTGATTGTTAATCGTAAATTGAAATTTCTACAAAATTTCATTAGTTTTAAAGCTATTAATAAACTAAAAAAAACGCAACATACAGTTGTCGTTGTACACTATTACGTATGAAAATAATATTTACTATATCTATTTGTATTCTTACATTATTTTGTTTTGGCCAATCAGTTCCTGATAGAAATTTAAAACTCCCTATTGACACAATTAAATCTCTTGATTTCTCATATAAACTTAATAGTTATGGCGAAATTATGATGCTGGAAAATAGTTGGTTGGAAAAATCAGAAGGAATTGAATACCTTTTTACTGAAAACTATATAAGTGGTAAGACATGGACACGTAACAGACAAGTACTTAAAGGTAAATATTCTAATAACAAAGGGAATAAAACCAAAGAAATTTATATAAATGATGGACCACATCATACATTTCTTCCTAATGGCAAAGTCGAATCAACCGTTTTTTTCAATAAAGGCAAGCAGAAAAAGAATTGGATTTATTATGAGTATTATGAAAGTGGTTCAATTGCATTGGTTGCTGAAAAAAAAGGCAGAAATCACAATGGCACAGTAACAGAATACTATGAAAATGGATTAATATGGTTTAAAGCAATTTATGAAAAAGGTAATCTTATAGATATTCTTGATTACAACCAATTAGATGGCCAAAAAATAGATTGGTCTAATTTTAAACAAGGAAATGGAAATTTAAAAATATTTAATTCTTGTGGCGAATATGAAGGCATTGCCATTTATAAAAACGGAAAAATTGCAAAGTAAAACAGTGTACAACATTCTGTCATATTGCATTTGGGTTGCGAGCAGTTGTAGTTTTTTGTGAACTTGGTCAGTTAGTGCCATAATTTTTGCTAGCAGTTTTTAAGTTAATTATTAGCAAGTTGCATCCTTGCTTTGGGCTTGGTAAGGGTTTGCTTATTTGCAATTGTTTAGCTTGGGAAAGCTCACAAAAATTATTACTTTTAAGCTATTAATAAACTAAGCAAACGCAACATACAGTGGCGTTAACTACAATTAAGACAAATTTTGAAAAAGGATAAAGTAATTGAAAAACTAAAGAAGCATTTTACTGAAAAACGCTACGTTAGACTTACCCGGAAAAGAGATGGATTTGAAGGTATCTCTACCGGTTTTATTCTTGGTATGTCTGAAAATTTTATTTTAATTCAAGATACTGATGAATTTAGAATATTAGGGTATCAAATATTCCCCATTGACACAATTAAACACGTTAGATTTAATAAAAATGATAAAACTTACGAAAGGATTTTAAAAGAAGAAGGATTACTTGCCGATGTTCGATTAAAACATAAAATAAATCTGACTGACTGGAAATCTATTTGCAAAGACATAAAGAAAACAGGGTTAACTATTATTTCTGAATGTGAACATCCTGAAATTCAATCATTCTGTATTGGAGAATTAAAGCGAATCAATAAAAAATCAATTTCAATTCGGTATTTCAATGCTCAAGGAATTTATGACAATGAAAACACAACCAATGATTTCGAAAACATAACCAAATTAAGCTTTGAAGACCACTACGCTAATGTATTTTCAAAGTATCTGAAAAATAAAAAGTAGTTAACATCATCTATATTTTATAGGGCAGTTTGTAGTAATTTGAAACAGTAAAGCAATTAATAAACTCCGCCAAAACTTTGTTTTGACATTTTAGCAGGAGAAAAAGTTAAAACCCAAAGCCAAAGCTTTGGCTAATTAGTTAAACGAAAATATGTACTTTTAAATCGCCCTACAAAAACATAGATTGGGCGTTGGGCGTAATGAAGAACAACCTAAATGAAAAGTCATATGAATAGATTGCTTTTAATCCTGATAAGTATAATATTAACCTCACAGCTATTCGGGCAAACAGAATTTGAGACTTACAAGAATGGACTTATTTATAGTGAAGAAACTATGAATAAGCTTGGAAGTATCGTGGATTCATTAAACCTCAAGTACAAGACTTGTGATTTAAATAAAGTATTCAAATCAAAATCTCAAACGATTGGGCATATTGTTAGATTAGATACCAATGATATAAAACAAGCAAAAAAGGATCTGGATAATAATATTTCTTTCGAATCATTTATTACAAAATATCCGAATTCTGAAATTGAAAAAAATGTATTGATAGTAAAATATAAATACCAAAACTATAAAAATGAGGAGGTTGTGGAATTCAGTGAAATTGACCTTAATAGTAGCTACGGATTTGAAATACAGCAAACCAATCAAAAGGAACTTTATAACAAAAAAGTAAAAAGTACTTGGTTATACGATTATAATGAAAAATCTGAATACTCGAAAGAATCAATACGTGCGTTCTATTTCCCTAAAGAACTTGAGGCCAAACCACTTGATTTAAAGTATTGCAGACAAATAGGATATTCTGACTGTCTAATTGATACTCTGACTACTAAATTCAAAAATAATACAAAATCAGGATGGGTTGAACTTCCTAAAAATTGGCAAAAAATTTCTTCAAAGAAACAAAAGAAACTTCTCGAAAAAATGCGCTCTACAAAAGTTGTTGGAGGTTGCAGTATGGATAGCAGACCAAGAGAGCACGCAATTCACATAGCTTTACTTTCAGCAGAAACAACTAATTGGGAAGTTTTTTTAAAATCCCATTTGGACATAATGAATGATAGATTTGATAGGATGTCAGATGGAAGTTATGCTTGGGAAAAACGCAAAACTTACATCAAAGAGCTGGAAGAATTAGATATTAATGTACTTGACTTGTTAATTGGAATTTCCCTTCGAATTGAAAATCCTTCAACAAATCATTATTATGGAAGTATCGGAAGACTTGGTAGAGCGATTTCTGAATCAAAAAACAAAGAACAGTTTGAAAAACAGATATTGTCTATGATTGAAGATTCAGAATTAGATGACTATAACAGAGTCCTTTCTTATTTCTTATTCATCAGTTACAATAATTATTTAGAAAATGAAGATGAGCAAAAAGAAAATTTAACCCAATTGGAACAATCTATTAATACAATGCCTACTTACTTAAATGACAAAATTAAATTGGATCAAAAATAACTACGCCCAACACTGTATATAGCAAATAGGGCGTTCAGTGGATTCCGAAAATTCAGTGCTATTTACTAACACCGCCAAATTTTTAATTTGGCTTTTAAAATGAATAAGTTAAAAACAAAATATAAAAATATGGCTCAGAGCAAACCTGAAAGTTTATCGATTTCTACTGCCCTACTTGCCATATACTAATCGTTACCCAACATAAAAAACAAAAGAAAAAAACACTTATTTTTACATTTTAAACCCTACATATGAGACACCTAAAAAAAATAACAATGATACATAGAACACTAAAAATATTTTTCACTTTAACTTGCCTAATAGCGTGAACTATAACTGTCCAAAACTTTAATGAAATTATTAAAACAGTTGCCTCCGATAGAAATATTTATGCTAAATTTCATTATTACATGTCATATGAAACAGAAACTGGTAGCCTGCAACATTTGTTTGTGTCAAAAAATGGAATTATTACCTTTGCTCCAGTTAATTACTTTTAAATAATAAAATATAATTACTGATTATTAAGACATTACATTTATGGTGTAGCCAAACTAGAAAAAAACCTTTATTCCGTGCACACGGAAAAACACAACCACCTAAAACAATTTATCATGAACAAGCCAAACAATAAATTAAAAACCTACATCAGTATCATTTTAATGGCCCTTAGCCTACAACAAATCAGTGCTCAAGCTGTTGTTATGGTACAAGACATTAATTCAGGGTCACTAAACTCTAATCCTCAATATTTCACAGTACTAGGGTCAGATTTATTTTTTAATGCAAATGATGGAACTAATGGAGTTGAATTATGGAAATATGATGCTGGGTTAGACTCTGCTATGATGGTACAAGACATTAATCCAGGATCAGTAAACTCTAATCCTGAATATTTCATAGTACTAGGTTCAGATTTATTTTTTAGAGCAGATGATGGAATTAATGGAGTTGAATTATGGAGATATGATGCTGGGTTAGACTCTGCCATGTTGGTGCAAGACCTTACTCCTGGTGGACCAGGCTCTTATCCTGAAAATTTCACAGTGCTAGGATCAGATTTATTTTTTAGTGCATATAACGCAACCAATGGACGTGAATTATGGAAATATGATGCTGGGTTAGACTCTGCCATGTTGGTACAAGACATTATCCCAGGTCCAGGAGGCTCTTGGATTAATGGGTTAACAGTACTAGGTTCAGATTTATTTTTTGGGGCACGTAATGGAACTGATGGAGTTGAATTATGGAAATATGATGCTGGGTTAGACTCTGCCATGATGGTACAAGACATTTATCCAGGTGGGCCAGGCTCTAATCCTGAATATTTCACTGTACTAGGGTCAGATTTATTTTTTAGGGCATATGATAATGGTGGTAATGCTAACGTTGAATTATGGAAATATGATGCTGGGTTAGACTCTGCCATGATGGTACAAGATATTAATCCAACCGGAGGCTCTTATCCTGAATATTTCACAGTGCTAGGGTCAGATTTATTTTTTAGTGCATATGATGTTGGAGCTAATGGAGTTGAATTATGGAAATATGATGCTGGGTTAGACTCTGCTATGATGGTACAAGACATTAATCCAGGATCAGGAATCTCTAATCCTGAATATTTCACAGTACTAGGGTCAGATTTATTTTTTAGAGCAGATGATGGAACTAATGGAGTTGAATTATGGAAATATGATGCTGGGTTAGACTCTGCCATGTTGGTACAAGACATTACTCCTGGTGGACCAGGCTCTAATCCTGAATATTTCACAGTACTAGGGTCAGATTTATTTTTTAATGCAAATGATGGAACTAATGGAGTTGAATTATGGAAATGTGATGTTGGGTTAGACTCTGCCATGATGGTACAAGACATTTATCCAGGTGCAGGAGGCTCTAATCCTCAATATTTCACAGTACTAGGGTCAGATTTATTTTTTAATGCAAATGATGGAACTAATGGAGTTGAATTATGGAGCGTTGATTTTTGTGCTATAATAGATACAACAACTAATACTAGTAACTTTACCATTACAGCTAACCAAACTGGAGCAACTTACCAATGGATAGACTGTAGTAATAATACTGCTATGGCTGGTGATACTAGCCAAACTTTTACAGCTACAGCCAATGGTGATTATGCTGTTGTGGTAACTGTAGGAAATTGTTCAGACACATCTTCCTGTGTTAACATTAGTACTATAGGATTGGATTATCACCAAAACTTGACAAACAATGTTAATATTTACCCTAACCCTGCAATAAATAAATTAACAATAGAAAATAGAAATTTGAAAATCAATACCATTTCAATTTTAAATATTACAGGGGGAATTATAAAAATAATAACTGAAAACACTAAGACCATTGATGTTTCTAATTTGACAAAAGGTATTTACTTTTTACAAATCCATACAGATAAAGGTTTGGTAAACAAAAAGTTTATTAAAGAATAATAATTAGCAACAAGAACATGTAAACTCCGTTTTCAGAAAAAAGGCTATCAATATTTGATAGCCTTTTTTCTTTGAATTTACAAGCAATAATAAAAAGAAAACATTGGGTAACATCATCTATATTTTATAGGTCAGTTGGTAGTGATTTGAAACAGTAAAGCAATTAATAAACTCCGCCAAAACTTTGTTTTGACGTTTATCAGCAGAAAAAGTTAAACCCCAAAGCCAAAGTTTTGGCTAATTAGGTAAACGAAAATATGTACTTTTAAATCGCCCTACAAAAACTTACTCCCTATCCCACTCCCTATACAACTCCAATAACTCTATAAGGTTTTCTTTTTTATTATTCTCCGTCATTACTAATAACTTATTCGCCCCATCAAAAACGATAACATCAGGATAATAATTATCGCGAGCAAAGTGCATGTATTTTAATACTTTAAAGGCATTAAACCATTTAAAAAACACTTCTGTAAAGTGGTTTTCTGATTTACTGTTCTTTTTAATGTTAATCAAATTCTCTTTAAAATCGATGGTATCTAAAAATGATTGAACAGTTTCTGGAATTGAATTTTCATCATTATACAATTGAGGAACAGCTATAACAAATTCTTTTAAATCGGTAAATGATTTTGGGTTGTAGCTCAATAACTCTTGCTTTTCTTCATCTAACCAATTTTGTATTGCTTTACCTGTTCCAAAAGGAACTCGATCTGAAACGCGAGGAGAGGGAATTATTTTAGTGGTCTTAAGTTCCGTGAAATTTCCTAAAGGAATAAGCTTTTGTAAAAAATAAAAATCCTCCCCTGCTTTTCGCTTATTCATCCCATTTTGTTTTTGATAAACATTAGAACGAACCGCCATACTAGAGCCAATGGTATGGTAGGCATAAGGTAATTCTGCGTAAGCTAACCCATTTTTATAATAGCGTAAATGCAATTCGTATTGCATAATTCCATTGTAAATAGCTTCAGAAAACTCATTACCCACTATTGGATGCTCAAAATGAATGGAGCAAGCGGGAGATTTTGGGTTATCTTTGAAATGCTTTTCTAACTCTACCAAGTAATTGGTTTCACAAATAGCATCAGCATCAAAACAAGCTATAATTCCATTATGGTTCTTTATTTCTTCTAATCTTCTAACGGCTTCATCCATCCCTATTTTACGAGCTAAACCGACTCCTGCATGTTTTTTAGGTAAATTATTTTCTTCAATAAAGAAAAAATTTAAATAATCATTTCGATTTTCTTTCCGCCAGTAAACTGCTTCAATTAAAGTTTTCTCATTCTGATTAACAACGGATTTTTCTGCATTTTCTGACGCATTAATCACTACAATAACCTCTACACTGCAATTGGGTTGATTACAATCATGTAAACTCTTTAATGATCTTAGTAAATCAGTCTCCTTACAACAAGGGATAACAACAACAATACCTAAATCAGTATTAGGTTTATCATTAATAATTTGTTCTCTAAAAGAAAATCTATTGAGGTAATAATTCACGAAGCAAAAGTAGTATTTCTACAAAAACTCTTTTAACCAATTTTCTGCTGCTACTTTAGTGCTAAAAAATTTGGTTGGAACAGAGGGTTTATCAACCTTCAAATAAAATTTAGCTAATATTTTATGGGCTAAAGAAGTAATTACATACGCCTCAGCAACAGAGAATCTTAATGCCTCTTCTGAAGCTGCATATTTTCTTGCTTTTTTATCGATGGTTACATATTTACCAACGATATGTATCATAGGATATCTTTTCGCTTCTAGCAATTGTGCATAGGCTTTTTGATTTTCCATACATTGCTCAATTCCTAGTTCTGAAGATGATTTTGTATTAATCTCAACAATTCCATCTTCTCTAAGAGAAATTTCAGCATGATCTAAACTTATATTATTAATTGATTTATTCACACAAATTAGTTTAGCTTATCAAATTTAATCAACTACATTTTGTTTTGCAAGTATTTAGCTGTAAAAGAGTCTTTTACAGTTATGAGTTCTTCTGGTGTTCCAGAAAAAACAACATTCCCTCCTTTTTCTCCACCTTCTGGTCCTAAATCAATTACCCAATCGGCACACTTTACTACATCCAAATTATGCTCAACTACTATAATTGAATGCCCTTGAGTAATTAGGGCATTAAAGGCTTTTAATAATTTTTTAATGTCGTGAAAATGCAAACCTGTTGTTGGCTCATCAAAAATAAAAAGCAAACTGTTTGAGCTATCTTTTTTGGTTAAAAACGATGCTAGTTTTACACGTTGAGCCTCTCCTCCTGATAGCGTACTAGAGGATTGTCCTAAATGAACATAACCTAACCCCACTTCTTGTAAAGGCAATAATTTATCTATAATTTTCTTTTCTGTTCTACCATCTGATGTTTGAAAAAACTGAATCGCTTCATCAATAGTCATTGCTAATAAATCGGCAATATTTTTATTCTTGAATTTAACTTCTAATACTTCTTCTTTAAAACGTTTTCCGTTACATTCTTCACACTTTAAGTGGATATCAGCCATAAACTGCATTTCTACTGTAATTTCACCTTCACCTTTACAGGTATCACACCTTCCTCCATCGGTATTAAATGAAAAATGACCTGCTTTATATGCCCTAGTTTTTGCTAATCCTTGGGCTGCATATAAACTTCTTATCTCATCATACGCCTTTACATAGGTTACGGGATTAGATCGTGATGATTTACCAATAGGGTTTTGATTGATAAACTCCACTCCTTTTAAACTGTCAATATCTCCACTAATCTTATCAATAACTCCCGATTGCTCAGCATAACCATCGAACATCTTTTTTAAGGATGGCAACAAACAATTTTTAACTAAAGAAGATTTTCCTGATCCACTAACTCCTGTAATAACAGTTAAGGCATGTAATGGAAACTCAACATTAATGCCTTTTAAATTATTTTCTCTTGCTCCCTCTATCCGTATTCGTTTAGTCCATTTTCTTCGTTTAGAAGGAATCTCTATACGCTCTATACCGTTGAAATATTTAGCCGTTAAACTGTTGCTTGTTAGCAGACTGGTATAATCACCTTGAAAAACGATTTCTCCGCCTAAATTTCCTGCTTCAGGGCCTAAATCAATAATTTCATCAGCTGCCTTAATAATGTCTTCATCGTGCTCTACAACAATTACAGAATTACCAAGCTGCTGAAGCTCTCTAAGCACGTTAATCAATCGTTCGGTATCTTTTGAGTGCAATCCTATGCTTGGCTCATCTAATATGTACATTGAGCCTACTAAACTACTGCCTAAAGAGGTTGCCAAATTAATTCGTTGTGATTCTCCGCCAGAAAGTGTAGATGATAATCTGTTTAAGGTTAAATAACCTAATCCAACATTATTCAAATAGTGTAAACGACTTTTAATTTCTATTAACAGCCTGTTGGCTATTTTAGTTTGATGTTCTGTTAGTTTTAAATCTTCAAAAAAAGAGGATAACTCATTAACAGGGGCTAAAACAATATCTGTGATAGATTTGCCAGCAACCTTTACATAATTGGCATCTTTACGCAATCTTGTGCCTCTACAATCTCCACACAATGTTTTACCTCTATATCTAGAAAGCATTACTCTGTACTGAATTTTATAACTCTTAGCTTCTACTTTTTTGAAGAACTTATTTAAGCCTTTAAAATGTTTATTACCTGTCCAAACTAATTGCTGTTGTTCTAAAGTAAGCTCATAAAATGGTTTGTGAATGGGAAAATCAAATTCCATTGCACTCATTACCAATTCATTTTTCCATCGTTGCATCTTCTCTCCTTTCCAACACACAATGGCATTATCATAAACCGATAAATTCTTATTCGGAATAACTAAGTTTTCATCAATTCCTATTACACTTCCATATCCTTCACACAATTTACAGGCACCTATAGGGTTATTAAAACTAAAAAAATGTACATCTGGTTCGTGAAATTCTATACCATCTGCTTCAAAACGATTGTTAAATGATTTTTCTTCGTTCTTTTCTTTTCCAAGAACAATTATTTTACATTCTCCTTTTCCTTCAAAAAAGGCAGTTTCTACACTGTCGTATATTCTACTAATATTATCTTCATCATCACTTACAACAAACCTATCTATTAATAAATTGAATGATTTCCCTTTAAAATTTTTAGTATCTATTTTTTCTAACCGAATTACTTGATTATCTATCCAAACTCGTGAAAATCCTTGTTTAACTAATAATTGTACTTGTTCTTGAACCGTTTTAGTGCTTATTTCAATTTCCGAAAGTAAAACAACCTTAGTTTCATTTTTATAAGAATTGATGTATGCTACAATACTATCTAAACTATCTCTTTTAACTTCTTTACCTGAAATTGGTGAATAAGTAACTCCTATTCGTGCAAACAGTAATTTTAAATAATCATAAATTTCTGTAGATGTTCCTACTGTAGAACGCTTATTAACTGTATTTACTTTTTGTTCGATAGCTATTGCAGGAGCTATGCCATAAATATGATCTACATCTGGTTTTTCTATCTTGCCTAAAAACTGCCTAGCATAAGATGATAAACTCTCTACATATCTTCTTTGGCCTTCTGCAAAAAGTGTATCAAAAGCTAAAGAAGACTTCCCAGAACCTGATAACCCAGTAATAACCACAAACTTATTTCGAGGGATAGCAACGCTAACATTTTTTAAATTATGCACCTTTGCTCCCTTAATTATAATATGGGATTTAGCACTTATTGATTTCTCAACTACTTTAGGCATAATACTTGTTAAGTGTTAAAGAGTGTTAACAGTTTCAAAAGTACTTTCTTTTTTAGTAGTTTTGAAGTAACAAAAAAATAATTTTGTCGTAACACAATAAAACAAAATAAACACCGTTTGTTGTATATTGCAAAGAATAAAAAATAAAAAAAACGCCTATAAGTAATATCTACTCTTTTAAATAAATAAGTCATTAAGACTACATTATTGTATAACAATTAAAGGAGGAGAGGTATTATGAAGCTTTCAAAACTTTCAGATCAAGAATTAGTTCAAGCCTATATAAAAGGTAACGAACTTGCAATTGAACAATTAATCATTCGTTTTAAAAGTAGAGTTTACACTTACATTGTGTGTAAAGTGAAAAATAAAGCTCTAGCAGAAGACATTTTTCAAGACACTTTTATTAAGGTAATTAATACCATTAAAAAAGGAAAATATAACGATGAAGGAAAGTTTTTACCTTGGGTAATGCGAATAGCTCACAACCTGGTTATAGATCATTATAGAAAAAGTACTAGGATGCCTTTTATTAAAGGAAAAGATGATTTTGATATTTTTGATGTGATAAAAAATCCAGACAACAATATTCAAGAAGATTTAGAAAGAGAACAAGTACTTTCTGATGTTAAAGAATTGGTGAAATTTTTACCAAGCGATCAAAAAGAAGTTTTGATGATGAGGTTATATTACGATATGAGCTTTAAAGAAATATCTCAAACAACAGATGTTAGTATTAATACTGCCTTGGGAAGAATGCGTTATGCATTGATTAACCTAAGAAAAATGGCTGAAGAGAAGAATTTATCATTGACTCTTCATTAATAATGATATGGATTAAATCCCGTTTTACAACGGGATAAATTCAACTCGTTATTGCTTTGAGCAATAAAGTTTCATTTAGTTAGATAAAAGCTCTGAGTTAATTCTCAGAGCTTTTTTTGATTTATTTTAATCGTTATATAATAAATAATAATAACTAACGTTTAAGATACAATTAAGCACTAAAACAAAAGAAACAATAGCCTATGCAAAAATTTACTCACTCTGATTTATTGGAAATTACTGAACAAGAAAACGAACTAAAATCGTTTTTAAATCTAACAAAGGAGGGCAAAATTTATACTCCTAAAAAGGAAACAGTAGACAATATTCTTAACTACTCAAAAGCATTGAGTGTTAGAAAATCTAAAAATTTAGACCATATTGAATTGATACTGAACTAAGATTCAGTCAACAGTTGTCAATCTTCAGTTTACAGTACCTCATTTTGAGTACTGCAAACTGAAGATTTTTTTATTTTATACCAATTTAATTTCAAAACACCCAACATTGGTTTTTGTATAATGCCGATAGATAATCAAAGCCAGAGAATGAGAGTAACGAAATTATAGGGCATTTTGATTACAAATCGGTATTACAGGCTATTGCTGAGATTTCTACATTCACATTTTTAGGTAAACAAGCCACTTCTACAGTTTCTCTTGCCGGAAAATCATCTGTAAAATAAGATCCATAAACCTCATTTATTTGTGTAAAGTTGTTCATGTCAGAAATGAATATCGAACATTTTACAATGTTCTCAAAGTCCATATTGGCTTCTAGTAAAACTGCTCGTAAGTTTTCCATTACCAACTTTGTTTCACTTTTTATTTCGTCAATTTCTAATTCTCCTGTTTCAGGATTAATAGCTATTTGACCAGAAGTATATAAAGTATTTCCTGATAATACTCCTTGATTGTAAGGGCCAATTGGCATTGGAGCATATTGTGTAATAATTATTTTTTTCATATTATTTTGCATTAAAGCATAAATATAACATTTTGGATTAGATTAAAAATGTGGAGTTTAAGAGAATTAAAATTCAGCAGCAACACTTATTTGATTCATATGATATTCAACAAATCCTTCTAATGTTTTAAAGAAACTGATAATGTCTTCAGGATTATTTTGAGCATTAATCGTTACTAAACGAATAAACTCATTTTCTTGAAACAATCCATAACCAACCAACAATTTAGATTCTTTATACAGTTCTGTACACAACTTTTGTGCAGGAATTCCTTTATAGTTAAAACAGATTGATATGGAGTTTTCTATTCCATAAGAAGTATAATCATCATTATTTTTAATGTAATTACGTGCAACATCTGCTAATTCAAACTGTTTATTTACAATTTTCTCTAACCCTTTTGTTCCTACACTTTTCCACAATGTCCAAAACTTTAGTGCATCATTTCTTCTACCACATTGTAAAGATGTTTTTCCTAAATTAAACTCATCTCTATCGGTTTGATATAAATAGCTTGCTTCGTTGGTAAACGAATCATAAAGGTTTTCTTTATTCTTAACCATTATTAAAGAACAAGTTAAAGGTGTTCCTATCATTTTATGTGCATTAAAGCTAAATGAATCTACTTTTTCTAATCCTTTAAGTAAATGCTTGTATTTATTGCTAAAAATAACAGAGCCACAATAAGCACCATCTACATGCAACCAAATATTGTATTCTTTACACAACAACGCAATTTCTTCTATTGGATCAAAAGCTCCTAAAACAGTTGTTCCGGCAGTTAAGTTAACTAAGGCTGGTTTTTTACCTAAGGCAATGTCTTCTTCTATTTTCAGTTTTAATTCTTGAACATCTATTCTGCCTAAATTATCAGTACCAATATTTCTTACATTATTTCTTCCTATACCAGAAAAGGAAGCATTTTTGGGCATGCTGTAATGCGATTCAATAGATGTATAAATTGTAAGGTGTTGATTAACCATCCCTTCATCTCGAATAGATGGATTAGCATAATCTCTTGCCATTAACATCGCCATAAAATTGGTCATAGAACCTCCTGTGGCAAATGTTCCTCCTGAATTTCCATTCCAACCTATTATTTCGCAAACTTTAGCTATTACTACTTTTTCTACTCCAACTTGAGGTCCAGCAGCTTTATAAGTGTACATGCTATTATTTAACATAACAGCTAATAAATCGCCTAAAACAGCCTTGCTGTTTCTACCTCCAAACAATTGGTTAAAAAAAGCACGAGTGGCTGTTTTTGGAGTTTTTAAAACTAAATCTTCTAATGCTTTTTTAAATCTTTCTTCGTCTATAGGATTATCAGATAGATCTATGTCTAATTGATCAAACAACTCATCTGAAGAAATAAATTCCGAAACTGGATTTTGTTCTTCATCAGCTAATAATTTATTAGCTATTTCATTAAAAATAATTAAGCTATTATCCATAATCAATTCCCCTTATTCTAATTAGAATAAGTTTTTTTTTAGAAATGAACAAAAACAAGTTCAAAACCACCAAAAAACTCAACCTTTGTAAAAAGTAAAATTTACACTACAAAATTAGGTTTTATTTTAATAAAACATATAACATATTAAATCAATGAATGAGATTAAGTCACTTACTGGACTAATAAATTCTTTAAAACATTCTAATGCGGAAGATTATGTTAAACTTGCCAAAAACATGATCATTCCTTTAAGTGATTTTGATAAGTACCTCCTTTGGAAGAAAGATGGTTATAGTAGAAATTGTATTATAAGAACTGAAGCTTTTGAGTTAATTTTATTTTGTTGGAACAAAGATGACTTTACTCCTATTCACAGACACGACAATCAAAAATGTTGGATTTATCAAGTAAATGGAGAAATGGTAGAAATACGTTATGAACAAAATGCTGAAAGAGAATTAATTGAATCTAATAAACAATTATTAACTCCTGGAAGCCTTACATATATGCATGATAATATGGGATGTCATATGCTTAAAAACCTAAGCGAAGAAAAAGCCATAACATTACATTTATACATTAAACCACTCCAATCTTGCGAAGTATTTAATGACAGTACTAATTGCTTTGAGAAACTAACTTTAGGTTTTGACACTATTGACGGTGAAATTGTAAATAATTAGAAACAAAAAAGAGTGCTAATAAAATAGCACTCTTTATCATCTAAAATATTTTACTAAACTATTATTGTATTATTACTTTAGCTATTTGAGTTCCATTTTTAACGAAATAAACTCCTCTATCTAAATCATTTAACGAAACAGTTATTGATTGCTCATAGGCAGCAATTTTTACTTGTTTTACCATTTGCATGGTTGTGTTGTAAAAAACAATATTGTCATCTGTGTTATTTTTCTCTGACAAAGCTATTGTTAGTTTATTGCTTGTTGGGTTTGGATACACACTAAATGTCTTTTCTTGTGCCATTAGAGTATTATCAACTCCTGTTGGAAACGAAATTTTAGTAACTCCTGTACTTGTTGCCACCCAAACATTGTCTGATTGATCGATATGCATCTTTCTAATTACTGGACCAACAAGTCCATCAGCTACGTGATAATCAGTCCAGGCTGAACCACCTGTATTAACTCCAACACCACCTTCTGTACCTAAGTAATCTACATATATGCCAGCCCAAACATCTCCTTGAGAATTAATTTTAACATCTTCTACAGGGTTTAAAACATGCGGAGGAGTAATAGCTACAATAGTAGCGTGTGTATCTAACACGGTATTTGTACTATTAAAAACAGTAATCCCCTCAGCTGTTCCTACCCATTTATTATCAGAGGCATCAACTGTAATTGATCTTACATTATTACTAACTAAACCATTTGATGTATTATAAGTTGTAAAAGTTGAACCATCATATTTAATAAATCCAAATAAACCATTTGCCATATAAACATCATCATTAGAATCAAAATCTATGTAATCAATTCCTCCAAAAGGTAATCCAGCAGCTGTTCCATAAGCAGTAAAAGTTGAACTACTATATTTAGTTGCTCCACTAAAATCTCCTAACCAAACATCTCCATTAGCTGCTTGAGCAATGTATTTAATTCTATCATTTCCTAATCCATCAGCTGCAACAGTATAGGTAGTAAAAGTAGTACCATTAAACACACTTACTCCAAAATCTGTTCCTGCCCATATATCTCCATTAGCTACAACAGCAATAGCTGTTACTGTATTATCTGCTAATCCAGTATGTGAAGTAGTGGTATAATAAGTCCAATTTGATACACCATCAAATTTTGCGATTCCAGCAGAAGTTCCAAACCACATATTTCCTGCTGCATCTTCTGCAAGGCAATTTACATTAAGATGGGGCATTCCATTTGAAGTGGTATAATTGGTAAATGTTTGTGCTTTTAAAGAAAAGATTCCTAAGACTAAACAGATACTCAATACTAAACGTGTAATTTTTTCCATATTTTATTATTTTATTATAAATTTCTGAGTTAAAGTATATTCTGAATTGGTAAGCGTTAAAAGGTAAAATCCGCTTGAATAATTGCTAATATCAATAGTATAATCATTGGAGCTAGTATTAATACTTCTTGTGCTTAATACCCTTCCATTTATATCTCTTAAAACAATATTATATACTCCCGTTTTATCTAATCTAATATTTATAACATCTTTTGCAGGGTTAGGATAAACAACAAAGCTATTTTCTTTAGGATTTTCTATATCTTCTACAGCAACAGGAAATAAATTTTCTGAATTATGTGATGAATTCATATAAGTCCAAGGACCTGTTCCATTAGGAAATCTTCCATAGGTTGCATTGCCCGAAGCTTGTACTCCAAATAAAATTTCATCAATTAAAACACCTGATGAATCACTTAAAAATACTGCTTCTCCCGTTGATGACAATTTGAAATCAGCATGTAAGCCACTATCTGTAACATCTTTATCAGCCCACACAATTAAATAATCATTAGCTGCAATTGTTGTACTCGGAAATTGCCATTTTGTTAGGTTAGAATTATCGTCTGACAAATAATATCCTTCTAAAGATATTGGACTTGAAGAATTATTATACAACTCAATCCAATCCTCACTTTGACCTTGAGGGTCTAACCATGAGCCATCATTAATTGCACACAATTCATTCAGTACAACATCTCCATCAACTGTTATTTCATAATATTTATAGGCAGCTCGTTCTGGAGAAAATCTTCCTGCGGTATCGTTATCAGCATAAATATAATACTCTACTGTATGTCCGATGTTATGCAATAAATAACCATAAATACTATCTCCTGCTATACCGTCATTATGCAAACCATCATCAAACATATCAACCTTACTAAATAATTCTGTAGAACTATAACGATATGCTAAAATAACACTATCAGCGGCTGTAACCTTAGTGGTAACCCAAACACTATCTCCTATAGCTAAGGTACTTGGAGAGGTATTGATGTTTGATATAGTTGGTGCTCCTTGAAAGCCTGGATAAGTAGTTAAATAGGTGTTTCTAGCATCCATTAAATCTGTAATTCCTGGGTAATCAATTAAATCTGTAACAGTAGAAGTTAAATTATTTTGAAAATCAGGGTAAGTATAAAATTTGTTGGTATCATTTTGAACAGATGCATCAATTAAACTATGCATAGCTTGTCCTCTATTGTAATAATCCTGATTAGCAAAATTCTCCTCCATAATGGTTCGCATATGAGCAATATACATTTTTCTGTATCTGCCATTGTTAAAGAGGTTTCTCATTAATGGTCTTTCATAAACTGAAATATTATTATAATGTAACAATGGATCCATATTTTTTGCTTCCAGTATTGTAAATCCTGGAAAATGAATAGATGCATCTGTTAATCGAAAACTTGCAAATGATTGGTTTAAATCCCATAAAATTGGGTTAAATCTACCATGATGATCTTTATAGATGTAGTAATTTTGAGCATAACCAACATAACTATCAAAATTGATTAATGAGTAGTTAAAAGCATGCATCCACAAAGTCCTATCTACATTTAATAGTTTTTCTATCTCAGTTGGAAAATTATTTAAGGTATCAATAAAATCATATAAATCAGACCATCCATAATCAGATTTTAAAGAGTAAAACGGATAATACAACGTACTGTCTGTTCCTGGAGCATCACCTAAATTTGCATTATTTCCATTTAAATTTAAACTAGCAGGATTCCCTTTGAAAAAAGTATTATCAGATGAATTATAATGTTCTTCTAAAAACTCTCCCCCTACTGCCTCTACATTTGTATATAATCCTATAAGGGTATCATTAACATATACATTTGCATAATTTGCTTTAGATGCCGGCATGTATTTACGAGCAATTTCATAAGAGAGTACTTCTCTTACAAAGGAAGGGTCTTGAATAACATTACTCAGTTTTATTTTATCTATCCCCTCATAAGTTTGATTACCCTTAATATAATCCAACTTTAAATTAAAAGGATTTTTTATTCTATTAATACTTGCAGAACTATATCCTTTATATCGGACCCCTACACTATCCAATTGAGTTCCATCTACAGAAACAGTAGTTGCAACTAAACGATTTTCATCTCCAGCAAGGAATAAACTGTCTAATAAATAATCCCAATTGGGCTGATCAAAATAAATTTTTATTTCTCTTATCGTATCAACAGAGTAAAACTCTGTTTGAGCAAAAACATTCTTATTGTTTACCAATAAAGAAAAACTAATAAGAGCAAATACAATTTTTTTCATCAATCAATAATCATTTTATAAGCGATACTTTTTTTACTAGTGTTTCGCCACTTTCTGTTGTTATATTAATCACATAAATCCCATTATCGAATTTAGAAAGATCAATAGTTAATCCTTTATAAGAAGCTAACACTTGTTTTCCATACATATCAAAAACATTAATCTCATAAGAATCAATTCCTTCAAATCCTGAAATTTTAAACATTCCTTTTGATGGGTTTGGAAAAATCATCACATTAGCTTCAGAAAGCTTTTCAACACCTGTTGCCAAACCGCAAGGGTCATTTCCTAATAAAGCAATAATTCCTGGATGATCACACTCGTAACGAAACGCTTTATATGGTCCTGCACTGTATTGCCAAATCATAGTCCCGCTTACATCTACTTCATACATGTATTGGTTAGATACATTTACAAATGTATTTCCATTACTCATTCTATCATGTGAAGATTGACCTGTTGCACTCGTTAAACAATTATGTCTCCAATCATAAGTAGTTGGTCCATTACTGGTGTAATTAGATCCTGACATCGGTGGATTTATAGCATCTATTGCTGAATTCCCATTAGATTGACCTTCATTATTAAAAAATTGAATATAACCTGCATTTGGTCTTCCTGCTTTCACCCATCTTGGATCATGCACTGCTTCTGGAATTGTTTGTGTTGATGTTGAACCATAGTTAGAAGGATTTCCCCATCTATATAAAAAATCTCCGCCCATTCCGGCATTACCTCCTGTATGAGATGCTGCTTCTGCAGTAGTTGTACTATGATCTATAATATATAATTCATTTGTATAACGAGATGTAAATACAATTTGATCTAAAGTTGGATTGTAATCGACTCCATTTACATGAAACCAATCTCCACTAAAACCAAAAGCAGTTGTTGAAACATTAATATCCATTAATTGAGGGTTATTAGCAACAATACCAAAATTTGGTTTACCTGCATCTGTATCTTGAATCATATGATCCCACATGTGCCATTCCCATACAATTTGACCTCCTGTTCCATTTTGAGCTACCTCCACAAAATGTGTTGGCCATTTTTCGCTTGGAAAAAACCCTTGTGTAAAACCTGCAGCCGATAACTCTGATGTTGATTTAATTTCATAAGCCGTTAATAATACATTTCCGCTAGGCATTAATGTAATATCATGATGTGAAGTATGACTATTATTAGCATAATAATCAAATTGCCAAACAACATTACCACTTGGATCTAACTCTTGTATAATACCTGCTACAGTTGGTGCAGAAAATGTGTTATTTTGATTTACAGCCCCTCTTATTATATTTCCATTATCTTTTAATAACGTGGCATAATTAGCTTCTTCTGCACATGCCCATGTGTGAGCTATAGCACCATTTTTATCAATTAAATAAGCATTGTATGATCCTCCATCACTGTATAATGCATATCCGTCAAAAGATTGAGCTGAGATACAAACAGTAAACAGGGAAAATAAGACCGATAAAATAATGCTGCTAATAATTTTCATTTTTTTGTTTTATTTAGTGAAAATAATTTTTCACACAAAGAACGTCATTTTACTGATAATTTCACTTCTCTTTTGATGAACGGTTAAATTAATCATATAAAAAAAACTAAAAAAAGCTTTTTATGTAAATACTAAAAAAGCTTTTCTACTATTATATCTTTTGCTTATCGGTTATTTTATTAATGAAACTTTTTTAACAATTGTTACTCCATTTTCGTTTACAAGATGTATAATGTATACTCCATTATCAAAATCTGATAAATTAATAACATTCGTATTTTTCGTTTGTAACACTTGTTTACCGTATACATCATAAACATCTACACTAAAAGAATTCATTTCTATTGATAATCCTACTACATTAAAAATTCCTTTTGAAGGATTTGGGTAAATACTAATATTTGCATCAGTAAATTCCTTGATCTCTGTTGCTAAACCACATGGATCATTACCTAATAAAGCAATAACACCTGGATAATCACATTCAAATCTAAAAGCTTTAGATGGACCTGCACTATACTGCCAAATCATGGATCCATTTGCATCTACTTCATACATGTATTGGTTAGATACATTTACAAATGTATTTCCATTACTCATTCTATCATGTGCCGACTGTCCTGAAGAATAAGCTAAAGCTGTATGTCTCCAATCAAAAGTAGCTGGTGTTGCAAGTGATGTATAATTATAGCCAGATAAAGGCGGATTAATTGCATCTACTGTAGAGGTACTACCTCCACCACCATTATTATTAAAAAACTCTATATATCCAGCGTTTGGTCTTCCAGCTTTAATCCACCTAGGATCATGAACTGCTGAAGGAATAATTTGAGGTGTTGCCGAACCATAATTTGGAGGATTTCCCCATCTGTATAAAAAATCTCCGCCCATACCTGAAAGTCCTCCTGTACTAGAAGCTGCTTGTGCTGTTGTTGTACTGTGATCTATTATATAAAACTCACTTGCATAACGAGAGGTAAAAACTAATTGGTCTAAGGTTGGGTTATAATCCAATCCATTTACATGAAACCAATCCCCACTAGGACCTCCAGGCCCTCCACCGCCTCCACCACCAGAAACAGCATTAATATCCATTAACTCAGGGCTATTAGCAACTACTCCAAAATTTGCTTTTGTATTATCAAAATCTTGAACTAAATGATCCCACATATGCCATTCCCAAATAATAGTTGCTCCACCTGCTCCATCTGGTTGTAACTCTATAAAATGAGTGGGCCATTTATCCGAACTAGAACCCCCAGAGTAACCTGCAGCAACCAACTCATTTCCTGTCTTAACTTCATAGGCAGTTAAAATAACATTACCATTAGGTAAAACACAAAAATCATGATGAGATACTACAGTTGATGTAGAATAAATATACTCCCAAACAAGATTAGCACTCGCATCAAACTCTTGAATGATACCTGAAACAGCTGGAGCAGACAACTGATTACTTCCGTAATTACCTCCTCTTACTAAATTTCCATTTTCTTTTAAATGTACCGTATAATTTCCTGTTAAAGCACATGTCCATGAATGCGCAATGGCTCCATTTTTATCTATTAAATAAGTGGTATTACTATTTTGTAAATTATATAATGCATAACCATCAAAGGTTTGTGCAGTAGTTATTTTTACCGTTATCAGTATTAAACTAAGCGCAACTAGTTTGTTAAGTATTTTCATAAAATCAATGAGTTTAAATTCTTTTTCTAAATTATTTACGTCTTTGACTAAGTCAAAAATAAAAGGTTTAATTAAGTCTAAAATTATTTTTTAAGTGATTAAATTAATAAAAAAAATACTGTTCAAAATTATATAACTTCATTTTTGTTATAAAAAACGAATTCCAACTCTATTTGTCTTCATTCTTTTTAAATATTTAAGAAAGCCAACCATAGAATTGGACTAGCATTCTTCTGTTTAGACTCCCCCATTAAACACAAAAGAAGGTTGTTATACCGATTTGTAATCAAAATGCCCTATAATTTCGTTACTCTCATTCTCTGGCTTTGATTATCTATCGGCATTATACAATAACCATTGTTGGGTGTTTTGAAATTAAATTGGTATTACAAATACTTCTTCGTTAAAATTCTTACTGGATACCATGAGGCAATTAATCCAATTATTATTACAATAATAGAAACATTTACAAAGTCTAAAATGTTTAATTCTATAGGGTAGAAATCTACTACTCCTCCTGATAATCGTAGTAGCCCAAAATGCATTTGTAACCAACACACAAAAGCTCCTATTACCATTCCTGAAATTGCTCCTAGTAAATTAATAAGCATCCCTTCAGCAAAAAATATTTTACGAATTACTTTATTGTTAGCTCCCATCGTTTTTAATATCCAAACGTCTTTTTTCTTATCAATGATTAACATTGTTAGTGAGCCTATAATATTAAAAGAAGCTATTACCAATATAAATGAGAGGATTAAAAACGTAATCCATTTTTCTGTTTTATTAGTTTTAAAAATCAACTCGTTCATCTCGAAACGTGTTTGAACTTTGTATTGGTCGCCAACAATTTGCTGTACTTCTGCTTTCACTTTGTCCCAATCTGCACCTTTTTTTAATCCTAATTCTACTGAAGACAACCTGTTTTTGTGCTTCAATAATTTTTGAACAAACTCAAGATTTGCTAAAACATATTTTGTGTCAAAATCGGGATTAACAGAAAAAACGCCTGTTGCATAGGCTATCTTTTTAGTGAATTCTGATCCTGGAGAAATTCCTTTTTTAGTTCCTCGTTTAGGAACAATTAAGCTTATTTGATAAACACTTTGAGATATAAATAACGACAATTGATCTGCTATTCCCCAACCCATAATTACCGAGTTCTTATTTTCAGGGTTATGGTTAATATTCCCCTCTATCATCAAAGAGTCCATACCTGTCATCGCATAAAAACTCTCTTCAACGCCTTTAATCGTAGTCACCGTTTGTTTGTCTTCATACTTAATTAAGGCTACTTCTTCTAAAGCAGAATTATAATGAAGAACTTCTGAAACTTCTAAAATTTTATCTTTAGGAAAGTCTTTTGAATCAAATGTTTTACCCTCTACGACAGTAATTTTTAAATCAGGATCAAAAGAAGCGTATAGGTCTTCTACTAATGTTTCTAACCCATTAAATGCAGAAAGCACAATAATTAAGGCCATTGTTCCAACAGCAATTCCTAAAACAGAAATCCAAGAAATAATATTAATCACATTGTGTGACTTCTTAGAAATCAAATATCGTTTGGCTATGTAGAATGGTAAATTCACTGAATTGTTGTTTGTTGTTTGTTGTTTGTTGTTGGAATTATACAATTAACCATCAACTATCTACCAACAACTGCTCACTCCTTAAGAATCTTCTCAATCTCTTCTGCATAATCTAATGAATCATCCACATAAAAAGCGACCTCTGGAGTAATTCTGAGCTGTTTTCCTATTCTTTTTCCTAATTCTCCTCTAACCATTTTAGAATGGGCAGAAATAAGATCAACACATTCTTTTGGTTCCATTTTTCCAAAAACACTCAAATAAACTTTTGCAAAACTAAAATCAGGAGAAGGTCTTACTACGGTTACTGTAACCATTGTTCCAGGAAACCAATTGGCTCCATTTAAATGAAAAATTTGACTAATCTCTTTTTGTAATAATCTTGCTACCTTCTGTTGTCTTATCGAACTCATAAATACAAAGGTATTAATTATGTTTTTAACATTGTTATTGTTGAAAAGTTAATTAAAAATCCCCAATTAAATTTTCTAAATTTACTCTT
>NVUQ01000042.1 GCA_002401955.1 Flavobacteriales bacterium
TTCGGCTATGGTTACTCCGCTGGAGTTATCTACTTCTAAGTTTTCGCAAGTTCCTACTGTGGGCGATTGGGCACTAGATCCATTGAGAACTAAATCACCTGTAATGATTCCACTATTACTTAAAGCTTCTGCTACGGATAATTCATAAGAAGAATTAACAGCCACTGTTGAACCACTGGTAACGGTTAAATCTCCTGTTACGATAACATTGCTTCCAACTGTAATTCCGCTGGAGTTATCTACTTCTAAGTTTTCTACCGTTCCTAACGTGGGCGACTGAGCACTTGATCCATTGAGTACTAAATCACCAGTAATGGTTCCGCTATTGCTTAAGGCGCCTGCTACGGATAATTCGTAGGTAGGACTAACGTCAACGGTAGAACCAACAGTAACAGTTAAATCACCCGTTAAACTTAAATTTTCGTCTATGGTTACTCCACTGGAGTTGTCTACTTCTAAGTTTTCGCAAGTTCCTACGGTGGGCGATTGTGCACTGGAGCCATTCAGGACAAGATCACCAGTAATGGTTCCTCCATTGAGCAATACTTTTGCAACGGCTATTTCGTAGGAAGAACTAACATCAACTGTTGTACCAGAGTTAACGGTAAAATTACCAGTTACTGTAGCATCGCTTCCAACTGTAATTCCACTGGAGTTATCCACTTCTAAGTTTTCACAGGTTCCTAGGGTTGGTGATTGGCCACTCGACCCATCGAGCACTAAGTCACCAGTAATGGTTCCACTATTGCTTAAGGCGCCTGCTACCGACAATTCGTAGGTAGGACTAACATCAACGATAGAACCACTGGTAACAGTTAAATCACCCGTTAAACTTAAATTTTCGTCTATAGTTACTCCACTGGAGTTGTCTACTTCTAAGTTTTCGCAGGTTCCTACGGTGGGCGATTGTGCACTGGAACCATTCAGGACAAGATCACCAGAAATGTCACCGGAGTTTGATAATTCATCTGTAACCGACACCTCACCAGTAATGGTTAACGTTGCTCCCACATCAACAGTTAAACCTGATATTTCCTCTGTTGTAGTTACCACAGGGTCATTGCTCGATGCAGCAATGTTAACTTGAGTAAAGTCTGAAGGAATAAGACCTCTGTTCCAATTATCCCCCTCTTCCCAATCGGTATCTGCTTCTCCTGTCCATTGGTTATCTTGAGTAAAACTCAATTCGATGTCTAAAAAAGGAGAAATAGTTCGTTGATATGGAGAGCTATAATGAAGGTAGTAGGTATTTTCTAATTCATAACCACTACCTGTTGGCTCTGTGGTAACTACCCGTGTTACTCGATATTGATTTCCAGTATAACTTGAATTGGATACTGCAAAAAAGAGTAAATAATACTTATCCTCTTCAACTTCCACTCCTTCTACCAAATCATCGACAACTATTTTAATATCGGGGTCGGTCTGCCAATAACTTAAGCCATAAAGGAATCCAGAATAAGCAACGGGAGGAGGTGATGTAGAATAGGTAAAATCTGAGGTTCCAAAAGCTTGGAGTTTTATTAAGGGAGTGGCTAAACTTAATGCTGAGGAACCAGATCCTGCAATAAGCGTAGACGCCTCATTTTCATCTGTAAATGGACCATATATTCTAAGGTATGCATAACCAGGGCTAGGTGCATTGGTGTATATCGTAAATCCATCAAGGTAGGCATCGCCTGTTGCTTTAAAGGTAGCACCATAATACCAAGCTCCTAAATCAGAATAAACTTGAGCAGTTGACTGATAACCAATTAACAAACAAAAGGACAGAACTAGTGCGAACAATATGCGGGAACGACTCATAACAAATTATTTTTATAGTTTCATTGTTTTTTACTCAAACTTTATTCCAATAAAAAAACAGATCTATAACAACCTATATTACAGCATTTAAAGCAATTTATAACGAAACGAGAACTCCCATTATTAGATAAAGATTCTAATTTTGGGAAAATATTTTTCGCAAAATTATTAGCATAATAAAAAAGATAATTTGAATGAATTCAGTTATTTACTGAGAGATTAATATTTAACCAAAATCGCCACATTAAAAAAATAATTATATACACAACAACTGTAAATATTAGTTTGTGATTTAATTCCCATATTTCTTGATTAATAGTAACCAATAGGGCTAAGGCGGAAATTCTTAACACATTAACAAAAAAAATGATAATTACTCCCATAGGTATAAACCATAGCTTTTGCTTAATTGCTCCTTTACACGACATTATTAGAGCAACATATAATGCTGTTACATCATATCCTATACAGGGCTCCCCTACTGTAACACCAATTGTTCCTGGTAATCTCAGAATTCTATCTATAGAAACTATTTCTGTTTCAACATTAAATAATCCTAAAAAAAATGAACAACATTCTAAAATAGAATTAATGAGCAACAAACTCCATTCACTATACAATTGAAACAAAATCTCTTCTTTCCATATAAAATGAAATAAAAGTTTCCATATAAAATATAAAATTCCAAAGCGAATTAAGAATATAAAAACACTCTCATGTTGCTTAAAATAATTATGTATAGTTGGAGAAATAGTATGTAATATATTATCAATCATTTTATTCTGTTTTTGGATTTTTTGTTCTTTATTCGAAATAATAATGCAACACTATTTTTAACTCAAGTTTGATTTAATTAGCCTTATGTATTAATATTTTATCTGTTATAACTTCATTATGTTTATTTAACTTTAACACATAACATCCTGATGACAATTCTTTTATATTTAAAACAGCATTTTTAGTATTAATAGATACTTTCTTTACCAATTGACCAGTGATACTATAGATTTCTAGTTCTGCAAATTCTTCTAACCCTTTTACACGAATGCAATCATTGAAATAATACATTTTAAAATCAACTTTTTCTTCTTCTAATTCCTCTTCTATTTCCTCTTCTTCTCCATTAAATTTAAATCGTAAATTAAATCGGTTATTACTTTCGTTTTTATCAAAGTAAAATGTCAAGGGTCCACTTTTATTAATATCGTGTAGGGAATCTGTTTTTGTATCTTCAATAAACAAGGTAATGTTGGTATCAATTTCATCTTTATAATTAAGCATAAATGTATAGGTTCCAGTTTTTCCAACTTCCAAATACATTGGAATAACTTTACTAGAGGTTGGAAAAGGCTGCGAATTAATTGATATTTTATCGGATCCAATTTTGGTATAGAAATTAAGGTTATTTCCTGATCCCATTAATTTAAAAGCATCATAATCAGAATCAAACCCATTGGTTGATAGCTCTTTAAATCGTATCACCGTTTCATCACTATATCCCTCGCCATCTAAAATTAGTTTTAACAAATAATCATTTTCATTTTTACTTATCTTCATATATGATGTATTATCTCCAACAGTTCTTACATCGTTAGTTAGCTCAAGTGTAGTGGTTTGGTCAACATGAACAAAGAAACCTTGCATGGTTGCGATTTTATTACTTCCACCATTTGCTCCTACATCATCAACATAACTAGCATAGCTGTCATTTTCGTAATCATAAACATAAAAGGCATTATCCATATTTTCGGGTATAGTTACCAAATCCCAATCAATCATACTAGGATAAGGGTTACCTAAAAAATTCCATCCATCAGCATCCACATCTGAAGATGTTGTATTTGTTAATATTCGTGAAATACTACCTGAGTTAAATTCACCAACTACATCTATCGTAAAATCTCCGCCAGGAATAAATAACACAAAACCCTGCATATCTTCTAATGTTGTAGATACATTTCCTGGACCCCACCAACCAATTTGAGGGTCTGGATTTGTATTTGTTTCATCATAAGTCATCACATTAGGCCAAGGACTATCCATTGGGCCTGAACCCATTGCTACCAAAGTTATATCGTCATTTACTTGGTTAAAAGTTGCATTCTTTACAGGTAAACTTAAATAGTGCCAACCATATGCAGCATCATCATAAGCAATAAATCTTTGCAAAGTAACATCTCCAATTAATGAACCTGAGTTATGAAATACTTCTGCAGAATAGTTTTCATTTGAGATAAGAGTTAGTTCATTTGAATTAACATCTAACTGACCAGTATTTAATGTTAAAACTTTATAAATATTTTGATCCTCTTCCAATAAAACATTCGCATCAATATTTAAGTTATAAAAATCATTTTCGCCATAGATGTATTGCGTTTGTGTTCCTGAAAAGGTTACGTCACCATCTTCATAGTTAGGAGATTCATATGAATACATATCTTTTAAGATAGTAAGGTCTCCTAGGCTGGTAAAAGTTACGGCACTGTTTTCGTTAAATATGATGATATTTACTTCTATGGTAGCATCAATTTCTAAATTATTATTTCCGGCCCCAACTTTTGGTATGATTACATATTCATTCGCATCAAGAGATCCACTACCAATAGGGTCAGGCACCAAACCTTCTTCCCAATTCTCTATGTCATTAAAATCATTACTCACAGATCCTTCCCAAACACTGGCATAATTTTGTTTCCAACAGCTGGCAGTATTAATATTGGTTAATGTTCCATGATTAGAGGTTACGTTATTAGTCAAAACAACTTCATTTTTACATTTAAAATGCGCTCTCAAATAAACGTTAGAAGCAGATCCTAACTCCCACCTCATAGCATCTATTTCTTCATCGGAATAAGCCCTTCCCCATATTCTTAATTCATCTAACCTTCCATTATAATACATACCTGTTGTATTATTAGCTCCAATATATAATGAATAGGCACTTGTATTAACTGCTCCTACCAAACTAGTGGATGCTTCAACCACACCATTTACTACAATTTTCATTTCTGTACCAGTAATCATACCTGCAACAGAATTCCATTCGTTTGTTGATAATGCTGAACTAGCATCAAGGGTATACCATGCTCCACCAATATACACTTTAAAACGAGGGATATTTGTAGCGGCATTTAGTCCAAGAAAAAACTGTTCCTCTTTCTCCATAAATGGAATCTCTCCACTACCACCAGGAGCTTCGGGATAAACCCAAGCACTATAAGTGCCTGATCCTCCACTATGCAAGTTGTTATGATGTTGAACAACAACATGGTCATCAACACCATCAAAATAAAGTGAAGCCGGATCACCAGAAGATGAACAATTATAAACATTTACAGTTAAAGTGTCGTAAGCTACAGCCGATGGAGTACCATTATCAACTGCTGTATATAAGATTTTATGTATTCCTACATCTAAAACATCGGTATTAATGGTAATGGTTTGTGTTGATAAATTACCATCAACAGAAGTAACGCTAAAATCTGTTAAAGTTGAATTGGTAACTGTTGTTACTGTGGTTTGTGTTACTTCGGGAGATGAAAAACTCGAACTTAATGAATACGACATATTAGGACACAAACTTATTTCTCTATTATTTGGCAGGTCATTAGCCACCGGAGGCACATTTAATGCAGTTAAATCCATCGTAAAACAACGACCATCGAGGTAATGAATTCCATCTAAGTCACCTCCTGCTCCGTCATAATCCGAATTATCTTGTCCAAACAATCCTATTTGATAATAGTTAGCTCCTCCAGAGGTTTGTGCTCCTACTGTTCCATAAACACCAGATCCAAAACCTCCTGATCCACCACTGGCATCACCAACACACCAATTCATATCATCGTAAGCAAATCTGGTATTATACCCTAGTCCAATTTCTGTATCTGTTCCATCAGTTAATACCAATTGAAATGTGTTGGTAAGATCCGTTTTTTGATTATAGTAACCAACTCCTACCCATATAATAGTAATTTTATTGGATTCCTCTTTAACATAAATTTGGTTAGCACCTACCCCCGTCCCTCTCAAATCCACATCCCCCCAAAATGGAGCAATCATAGCTGGTACAGCTGCATCAGGAAAACCTGATGCTGAATATGCACTATAGAGGTCTCCAAAAGTGATGTTTCCATTTACGTTAATATAAAGAGAGGTATAATCTACCTCATAAAAGGTATAGGTCCAGCCAAGGTTAATTGGTCCGTAAGATCCGTCATCTAGAGGGTATGCCGAAGAATATGGCTCATCCCCAGTAATACTATTACGGATATTCGTATAGGTTGCGTCCAAATCATTCCAACATGATGTTCCTACCTTATTGGCAGAGTTAAATGTGTTGTTATAGCCAGGTACTTGGGGATATACTTGCTGTAAATTTTGATTTTGATTAATAACATTTGTTTTTGTAGGCTGGGCATTAAATAAATTCGCAAATACTAAGAACAGTATAAATAGAACATTTTTTGGCTGTCTAACCATAAACAAAAAGCTAGTTAATTTAGTGTGATATTTTTGGGTTTGATACATAACATTAATTTTTTAAATTTTGTAACATATTACTTTTCTTTATTTGTTTCTTTCTTTTAATTTGGATACGCCATATCCAACACAACAAGCAAGAAAAGCAAACAAACCAAAATCTAAAGGAACACCTGGTGGTGGTGGTGGTCCTTGAGCAAATATATCTTGTGGAAATGAACATAAAATAATAGCCAGAATCAAGACAATTGCTTTAATATGTGTTTTTAGAAAATTTTTCATAATTAGTGTTTTTTAGTGTTTTCACTTAAACAGATTTCAAACCCTATTCCAAACTAAAAAGCAAGCATCAACATGCTGAAATACAGCGCCTTAAATAGTATACTAACAAGGGATATTTTTCAGAAATGGAAATAAATTCCCAAAGTTGGAATTTTACAGTTAGACCAATAAAATATAATTGAGTTTAGCTATAATTGTTCTTTAATAAAAATCCTTATAAATTAATTGCATAAGATAATGAACAAGCATTTGTGTTATATTAATAAAACCTATTAAATATATTTTTACTTTTCTATGTAAAAACCCAGGTTTTATAACCTACTCATGAGCACTTAAGTAGTTTTTTCGATATTGAAAACTTGAAATTGTAACAGACTTTTAGTTCACGATAATTGGAGATTAATGAGCTCTTCTTTGATTCGTTTTCTATCGTATTTTGCTATTATTTTAATAGATTAGAATCACTTGGCATGTTTTGCTTTTTCCCATAGCACCGATTGACTTCCTTTGATGTATCGGAAAAACCCAATAAACACGCATAAATTCATAAATAAAAAGTAAAAAGGAATGAATAGAATTTTAACTTTAATCTTCTTGTTTTCTAAATACCAGCCAAACAAAGCTAAAATATAAAATAGTATTTGCCCACAGAACAAGACTTCGTATACAAGGCCACTATCCTGTCGCATTAACATAAAATTTATTGGTAATAAGATTAACAAAGCTAATGGTGTAATTGTCCAGCGTAAAACACGGTGGGATATGTATTGAAAAGTTAAAACCCCATATTTAAAAAAATTGAGTAGGCTCATTAACCTAATAATGCTTTGAATCCCTCCAGCACTAATTCTAATTTTTCGTTTCATTTCTTCAGTAATTGATGTAGAGGCGTTTTCTGATGCATAGGCATTAGGTTCATATGCTATTTTATATCCTTTTTGAGCAATTCTCAATGATATAATAAAATCATCTAACAAAGTATCTTTTTCAACATGTTGGTGAAGTTCTTTACGAATGGAGAATAATTCTCCAGCCGCACCAATTGCCGAATATAATCTAAAATCGAATTGTTTTAATAGGGATTCATATTTCCAATAAATTCCTTCTCCTGCTCCACTTGCTCCATCTTTATCCTTTTTATATATCCGTTTTTCACCCGAAACACATCCTATTTTTGGATCTTTATAATGTTTTACAATTTCTCTAACTGCCTTCGCATTTAACATGGCATTAGCATCTGAATAGATAACAATAGGGTTTTTAACTAGCTCCATACCTCTATTTATTGCGTCAATTTTCCCTGCTCGTTCAGCCTTATGCATTAGGCTTACTTCTTTATATTGTTGCAACAATTCTGGAGTACCATCATTTGAGCCATCAGTTACAAAAAGGAGTTGCATCTTATCCTTAGGATAATCAAGTTCAAGCATATTTTGGACCTTGGCATCAATATAATTCTTTTCATTATATGCTGCAACAAACATTGTAACGTGAGGCTCATACAATACACCATCACTAATGGGTTTTCTTATAAAGAATTCTTTAATTTTTACCAAAATAATTAAAACTATTCCGTATCCAACATAAGTGTAAAACACAAGAAAAAGTAAGGACCAAAAAATTATTTCATAAGTATTCATAGATTCTATTTTCAATATTTTCCTGATAATATATATGCTGCAATTTCAGCTCTTTCTATTTCATCCATAGCCTTAGTTGTTTCAATAAATGGGGTCATAATTGCAGTTTGATTAAGATCAACAATTGCTTCGCCCTCACCGTTTAAAAAGGCAATCAACCCCTCTTTATTGTCTTTATAAGCAGTAGCAATAGTTTCTAATGAAGGTCCTACAATTTTTGATTTTGGCTGATGACAAGCAATACAACCTATGGATGCAAATTTAGATTTAACCGTAATTTCTTCTTTTGTTTCCTGTTCAGTTTCAATTATAAGTTCTACAAATTTTTCTGTTTTAGATTCCTTTTTAACTTCTGACTCGCAAGAGATCAGCATTAAAATTATTGTAACAGTGTATATTATTTGATTTCTCATTTTACTTTTTTTAAATTCAATACTATTTTAATTTTTTAATGACTTTAGCAGGCACTCCTGCTGCTAGTGAATATGAAGGGATATCTTTTGTTACTACTGCACCTGTGGCAATAGTAGATCCTTCTCCTATTGTAACTCCTTTAAGTACTACAACTCTAGTTGCTAACCATACATTATCTCCAATAATAATTGGTGTTGGAACTTTTTCTTCCTCTCGGTCTTCAACTCCATGAAAATCATTATCCATCACAATAACCCCTGGAGCAATTTGTACATTTTTACCTATTTTTATTAAATGATGAGCAGATATAATTGAGCCAACATTTATAAATGTATTATCTCCAATTATTAGTTTCCCTCTCCCTCCGGCAGACAATTGAGTTGTATGTATATGAGACCAAATTTTAACTCTATCCCCTAATATAATCTCTCCATTAGCATCAATCCTTGGAACTCCTCTTGTCGTACATAGCCTTCCTGTTTTACAATCTCGTAACACCCACTTTCCAAGAATAATACGCCAAATTGAGCTATATATTCTTTTAATCAAAAGCATAAAAGGATTCTTCCTTGGTGTACTTCCTTTTAATGAATTATATTCATTTTTAATTTTACTCATTATACTCATAGCTACTTTATTAATCTTTAAAACTTATGATTTTGATGAATATTGAAATGCATAAAATTCCAAAAAAACCCCCTATACAAAGCTGATAAATGTTCTTTATGAAAAAGGTATTTAAACGTATTGTAAGGAACAGTAATAAGAAAATAATATCCCATTGCCAACAAAAAAGTAATGCCTTCTGTATTCCTTCTTAAAAATAACAGCCTATTTCTATTCATATAATATGTTTTTAAGGGACTATTTTCTCCTGTAGAGACGGAAACTTTATGAAGTATTACTGAGTTAGGTTGAAAATAAATTTTGTATCCTGCTTGTCTTACTCTTTCTGTAAAATCATATTCTTCATAGTACAAAAAGTAACCTTCATACAACAAACCCAATTCGTTTAATAAACTTTTACGAAACATCATACATGCTCCATGTGGATAATGAGTTTCTACAACATTATTAAACTGACCGTTATCTTTTTCTTTATTTCCGTAATGTCTACCTCTCGATGTAATAGGATGAAAAGGAGGTGTTCCTGCATATTGCATAACATTATGGTCGTAGAAATAAAATATTTTTGGGCTAGCTATTCCAATTTTATCATCCGATTCCATCAAATTTACTAAGCTGTCTAAAAAATCTGGTTTAACCTCAGTATCGTTGTTTAGTAATAACACATAATCTCCTTTTGCTTGTTTTAGAGCAATATTATTACCCCCTGCAAAACCCAAATTTTTTTCACTTATAATTAACTTAATCTCTGGGTACCTTTCCTTTATTATATATGGAGAAGTAGTTGGCGAGCCATTATCTACAATCAATATTTCGAAATTTGGATAGGCAACTTTTTTTAATGACGCTAACATTTCGCAGGTAACTTCTGGTTGATCATAGTTTACACTTACGATAGATACTAATGGTTTTGTTGTTGCTGTGTCCATAGTTTTAATCCGATTTAATGGTTTTATATTCTTGGATGGCTTTGCCTATTTCAATTACATTATTTTTCCAAGTGTGGGTCTTAGCAAAAGCTATGCGTTCGTTCTGTTTAATTTCATTGTCCTCTTTTAATGCATTCTCAATTAACTTTATATAATCTTCACTCGTTTCACCCAAATAAACATGGTCTTTAAAAATCTCCATTGTTGGAGTCTGAGTGGCAACAGTTGCTTTACCCATTGCAAGGTATTCATCAATTTTTCTGGGATAATTACCTATAGTTAAATCATTTAATAGTTGCGGGTTAATACAGATATCAAAGAATTGAATGTATTGAGGTAATTCATGTTGATTCTTTCGACCTAAAAAATGGACATTATTAAGCCGATGCAACTCACTTGATTGAAAAGCCTCATCTTCTGGACCAACTAATATAATTTGCCATTTAGGTTTGTTTTTAGCAATATCAATTAATAAATTGATATCTAATCGCATTTGAGTTAAAAACCCGATATAACCAATTTTAACACCTTTAATTTTTGTTAAATCTAAAGGCCCTTCTTTTTCATTTAGCCTAAAAAGGGTTAAGTCGCAACCTTGACCTATATAATAAGAATGGGAGTTATAGGGTTTAGCATAATCCTTTAAGTAAGGAGAGTTTGAAAGAACAATATCTGCATTTCGCATAACCTTTTTTTCTAACCTTACCCCATGTTTTTTAAAATACTCTTGAGTAATTAAATTATCTCTAATGTAATAGATATAAAGTTCTGGATTTAACATTTCTTTAAGGTGGGCACCTCTAAACATAGAACTATCATTAAACAAAATAAAGTTGTCAAAACGCAATTCTTTAGTGATTCGTTTTATTTCTGACGCAAGTCTTTTAGCATTTTTTTTATTAAAAAAATCATATATCGGCTTATGTTTTATCCAGTTAATAGATTCAAAAACAATGCATGGGTAAAAAGACCAAAAATCCTTATCAATTTCAACTAAACCCGAACTTCTTCCTCTTAAAACTGACAATCTTCTTAAATCATTAGGCTCGTTATAACTCCATTTCAAATAACTTTTTCTATCGAGTGGCACATTCACATAGATAACTCTATTGTTTTTTGCTAATTCTTCGGAAATGTTTTTACAATTACCACCTAAAGAAGCATCCCATGATTGAAGCCCTATAATTACTATATTTTTCCCACTAATCATAAGTTAAGATTGTTTTAAATATATTGCTTCAGTTTCTCTACACATTCTATCAACACTATATGTTTTAAGGATAATCTCTCTGGATTTCCTTCCAAATTCCTCCATTTTGTTTTTGTTATGATGCAAATCTAATATCGCTTTAGCTAAATGTTTATAATCTCCACACTCTATGAGTGTTCCATTTTCACCATCTTGTATTGCTTCTTTAGAACCATCAACCCCTGTAGCAACAATTGGCTTTGCCATGGTCATTGCCTCTAACAATCCTATTGGTAATCCTTCCCATAGCGAAGGCAAGGCATAGATATCAATGGTATTGAGCACGCTAGGAATGTCTTGTCTGAACCCAGACCAAACAATCATATCTTCTACATCTAATTCTTTAACAAGGGCCTTTGCATCTTCAAGTAAATCACCATTACCCATTAATAGAAAAACAATGTCATCAGTTTTATCTTTTACTTTTCTAATAGCTCTAATTAATGTTAAAGGATCTTTCTGTATGGTCATTCTAACCAGGAAGCCAACGATGGTTTTGGTTTCTGGCAATCCCAATTCTTTTCTTAAATTTATTAACACCTTTCCAGGATCATACTTTTCTGTATCAATACCATAATTGACTACTTGAGAGTTACTCATCCCAAATAAGTCTACACCATCTTTTTGATTGCTATGCGAAACCGAAATTGTTACATCTGCTTTTTTTGTTAAAAAGCTTTCGCTTTTTACCCTTAGCAATTTAACCCATGGTTTTTGGTCCTGATGAAAAGACCAGCCATGAACAGTATAAATAATAGGTAAGCCTAAATTTTTAGCTGCCCAAAATATATTTGAATTCGCTCTTGTTCCATGAGCATGTACAATGTCAATTTCATGATCAATCATAAATTGTTTCACTTTACACCAAACTCTTAGATCATATGGGGTTTCCGTATAAATGACATGAGCATCAATACCAAGCTCTTTTGCTCTATCAACCATTGGTCCATCGGTAAATGAAAGTACTATTGGCTCAAATTTAGAATGGTCGATATTAGCAATTAAATCTAATACGTGTGTTTCTCCTCCACCTATTTTCCCTTGGCGAATCGTCTCTAATATTTTTATTTTTTTAGCCATTGTTTAATTATAAATTTTTCTTTAATCCTTAAGTTTCCATGTTGTCATAAAACCACTCGAAAAAGAAATTGGTAATTGATCCGCTAACCAATTATCAAATTTTTGTAGGGCATTAACTCTATTTGCTACAATAGAAAAAGGCAAAACCGATTCCATAAAGTTTGTTGGTTTAAACTTTTGTAGTACTAAGCCCTGATTTTGCAATAACTTTATTAACGATTTTTTTGTAAAAAATTGAACATGCATTAAATCTTCTGCTTCAGATTGTATGGTAGAACCTTTAAAACCTAATAATTTTTTAGCCCCAGCAATAATTGACCATGTAAATTTGTTTTTCATGGCTGCTTGCATGGGTTTTGTCATGATTACTTCTCTAGGACCATAACCATTGGGAACCGTAACTATTAAAACTCCATCCTTTTTTAGCAAATTAGTGAGTGTTTGTATTACTGGTGCAGGTTGATGAATGTGTTCAACTACTTCACAACAAATTATAGCATCAAACTTATTAACTATTGAAAGTTTTTCAGCTGCTATACATTCAAACTTTAGGTTAGCATAGGTATTTAGTCGATTAGCCTCATTAATAGTTGAATTCGAAATATCAATACCCAGTACTTCAAACCCTAAAGATGCCAACTGTCTACTGTTATTTCCATTACCACAACCTACATCTAAAACCGTAGTACTGGGATTATTTAAATTTAATATTGAAGACTGAATAAATTTTAATCTTTTCAAATCTTCTTCTCTGGTGTAACTTGTTTTATTTATAAATTCCATAGAAATATATTTAGTCCTTATTTTTAATAAAAGAATGGGGGGTATGAATGAATTCATCATTTGCCTTTTTCAATTTAAAAGCTAATGAAAGCATAATAATCAACGCCTTCGGAAGGGAAAAAAATGCCTTAATCAGATTTTTGTTCCAAAATTCTCTTGGTATTGAGATGAAATGTACTAGTACATTTAAGCTAAATATACCCCCCCAAATCAAAGTGTAAAACTGATTATCGAAAATATTGGATAGTATGAATAGAACAAGTAAAATAATTGGGAGCAACAATCTTGGAGGAAATGACAATTGAGCTACAATAATGAAATAATTAAAATTTCCTTTAAATAGTTGTGTAATCGACCTTAATGTGAACTTTTTTAAGTAATAAAATTGCGAAGACACCCATCTTTTTCTTTGATTCAAAAAGACCTTTGACTGACTCACTTTTTCATCATATATAACCGCTTCATTCAGATAGTAAATGGGATGCCCTAATTCAATTAGTTTAAGTTTTAACTCTTTATCGAATCCACCAACAGCATCTATTCCTTTCATTAACTTTTTAAATAATACATAATCGAAAGCCATCCCTGAACCAACAAGCCGTGAGGTTATCCCCAGCATTTGTGCTCCTTTACAGTATATATGGTTATTTATTTCTTCGCTAATAGCATCAAGCAGTGCAAAATTTGTTGATTTGTTCTTTGCTGTCCTGTGCCCTTGAATTGCTTTATATCCCTCGGCATAATTAATTGCAAAAAGTTCTAGTGCATTATTATTCATTACATTATCTGCATCCAAAATAACAGCTAAGTCATATTCTTCATTAAGTTTATCCATCGCGAAATTTAATGCCTTAGCCTTAGTACTCTTATTAAAAGAAACTTCAATTAAAATAATGTTTAATCGTTTTAGCTTTTCAAGGATCTTAATATCTAAAGAATCAGCAATTACTACAACATCAAATTTATCGTAATCATGTTTGAGTACTTCTTCCACAGTATGAAGTATTACTTCATTTTCTTTATAGGCGGGTATAAATAATGCTATTTTTGGTATGTTAGATATTAATTCAATTGTTCTTTTTTGTTTAAAAAACAATCCAGCTACAGCTAACACTGTAACGTAAACAATATAATACCCTAACCATATTAACAGTAAAAATTGTGTGATTTGATATATATGTATTAATATTTCCATTAAATACTATTTTTCATAATAAACTGATTGTCCCCAACTTTTAATTGCTTTAAATCCTTGTTTTTCTATAATTACAGTCAAATCAATGTTGTTAAAATTTTGACTAGGATGCGTTTCAACAAATAATTTTTTGACTACATCGGGAAAAACATATCCATCATAAATCAATTCGTATTCTCCTCCTTCAATATCTATCATTATCGTATTTATGCTATTTTCCCTAATAAAGTTATCTAAATCTAACTGCTCTACTGAAATTGTGTCAACAGCATCTGTCATTAATAGATTGGAACATTCAAATGAATCTGTTATTCCAAAAGATCTAGTTTTTTCACCATGTCCTAAAATATTATTATACACGTTTATATTGTTAAGGTTATTAACACGGTAGTTGTTACTGTTGATCTCATACATCAAAGGATTAGCTTCAAATACAAAAATATTTTCATCTGGAACAATATTTGAAGTAACCATTGATAGAAGCCCCATGCCTCCCCCGAGTTCTAGAACCCTATCGGTTGGTTCCATAAACTCATTAATCAAATCAACTTCATGATGTTCATAATGATTCCTGTTAACCGACCACAGAACTTCGTTGCCAAATGATTCATGGTTCATTAATTTGAATCCGCTTATAACAAAGTAATTTTTAGCGTTTAGCCCAAGTACAAAACAGTATAAACTGCAATAGAGGCCTTTAAAAAAGAAATATATTTTTTTCATGATATAAAAGTTTTAATTACTAATTATTTTAAAAATACTGAATTATTTATTTCATATTATCAGTCGTTTCACTTATTTTTTTCATGGTATTCATAGTTATAATACATATTTATTCTATTCTAAAATAGTCATCCCGTCAGGAATTGAACCGGTTTTTATGGTACTAACTACTGTTAATGTATTTAGCTCAATTATCTCAATTCTATTGGCATTGGAATTGGCAATGAAGGCATATTTTCCATTGGGATGCATTAATATTCCAACCGGCCGTGGTGTATGATAAATTAGTCGTTCAAAAATGTTTCTTTTACCGTCTAAAATAATTTCTTTAATGATTTTTTTTGTTTCCACATCATAAACTCCTATGGTTCCATATTGCGAATTTGCTACTAAACATTGCTTACCATTTGTTGTAAACATTAATCGCAATGGTTGTTTTTGGGTTGTAAGTGTTGCGGTTATTTTAAGTGTTTCACTATCGATAATAGATATGGTATTGTCAACATTATTGGTGACCCATATTTCTTTTCCGTCTTTTGTTACATCAACTCCTTCGGCACCACTTCCACAAACTACATTTTTAATGAGTTTTCCTTCTTCTATGTTAATTATACTTATGGAATTACTAGCAATATTGCTAACAACTGCGATTTTATGATTTGGATGTAAGGCTACCATATGACTAAGCTTTTGTTTTGTAGGTATGCGCTTTAATACTTTACCTAAAACGACATCAACAATCAATAAATCATTTCCTACATCCGTAACAACAATTACTTTATTACTATTGGGAATCGCTGTAATGCCATGGGGTTTGGAACTTTCTCCTAATTCAATGAGTTTTTCAATCTTATTGGATTTAGTATTGATAACCGTTAAGGATTTTCCTATGGTATTTTCATTGCCATAATTGGTCACAATAACATATTCATTATTTGATAATGTTGTTGCTTCATGGGGTTCTATATCAATTTTAATTTTTGTAATGTGCTCTCCTTTGTCCAAATCAAAAACAGTAATATTGCTACTAGCTTTATTAACAATATAGAGTACACCCTCTGTTCTTATTTGGTAGCCACCCTTGTATGAAAAAATGAAAAAAGTACACCCTAAGAATATGGTTGTTAAGGATAATAATATTTTTATTCTTTTCTTCATCTCTTTAGATATTTCCTTTTTTTAATTCTTTTACTGCATAATCACAAGCCCTTGCTGTTAAAGCCATATAAGTTAACGATGGGTTTTGAGAGCCTGATGAACTCATACAACTACCATCTGTAATAAATACATTTTTAACATCATGCATTTGATTGTATTTGTTCAATACCGAAGTTTTTGGGTCATTACCCATTCTTGCGGTACCCATTTCATGTACAGCTGAACCAGGAGGGGGGTTAGATCGATAACTTGTAACATTAATAAAACCAGCTTTTTTCAGCATTTCTTCTGCTGCTTCCTGCATATCGTCTATCATAGCCAACTCGTTTGATCCATATTTAAAATGAACACTTACTAAAGGTAAGCCCCACTGGTCTTTTTGTGTTTTATTTAGGCTTATTTTATTATCAAAATCCGGAAGTGTTTCTCCTCTACCTCCCAGCCAAATTCCCCATTTACCAGGTTTAGCTAATTGCTCTTTTAAACTGGCTCCAAATCCTTTAATATTTTTTTCCTTCCACCCCTTTCTTTCCCCCTTGGCTTGCAGGCCATATCCTCGAATAAAGTTTTTATTTTTTTTGCCATTAAGATTTTGAAAACGTGGTATATAAATGGCCCCCGGGTTTCTGCCTGAATAGTATTTATCTTGATAACCGTCAAACTCACCTACTGTACCTGAAGTAATAATATGATCCATAAGATTATGCCCAACTTGTTGACTGGAATTTCCTAATCCATCAGGAAATGTATCGGACGTAGAATTTAATAAGATACTGGCAGTTGCAATGGTTGAAGCATTTAAGAAAATAATTCGAGCATAAAAATCAATTTCATCCTTTGTTATAGTGTCTATTACTCTTACTCCTATGGCTTTATTTAATTTAGCATCATAAAGCACTTCTTTAACAATAGAGTTGGCTCTTAACGTCATATTCCCTGTAACTTCTGCATCTTTTAAGGTTACCCCATTACTACTAAAGTAAGCGGTATAGGGGCAACCTCTGCTACATAAGTTCCTATACTGGCATTTGCTTCTTCCATTTTTTGATTCGGTTAAATTGGCAACCCTACCGTGTATCACTTTTCTATCGGTATAATTAGCATTTACATTTTCTGCCAAATGATTTTCTATACAATTCATTTCGATGGGAGGTAAAAATTTCCCATCTGGTAATTGCTTTAACCCTTCTTTTTGTCCACTCACTCCAATATATTCTTCAACATAATCATACCAAGGAGCAATATCTTTGTATCTTATTGGCCAATCAACTCCATGACCATCTTTTTTATTGGCTTCAAAATCTAAATCAGAAAAACGATAACATTGCCTCCCCCAAGTCAATGATCTTCCGCCAACTTGATAACCTCTAATCCATTTAAAACTTTTTTCTTGTATGTATGGATGCTCTGTATCCTTCACAAAAAAATGTTTATTGGTTTCGTCACAATGGCTGCTTTGTATTGGGCGTTCGGCTAAGGCTGCATTAGAATTGTTTGTTCTGTATTTAAACTCCCAAGGGTTTTTCATTGCAGTAGGATAATCTTTTACATGTTCTATATTCCTACCTCTTTCTAGCACCAAGGTTTTTAAGCCCTTTTCTGTTAACTCTTTTGCAGCCCAACCACCACTAATTCCAGAACCTACTACAATAGCATCATAGGATAAGTTTTTATGTTCTTTTGTATCCGTTATTTTGTCGCCCATGTTTTCGTATTTTTATTCATAGTTATAACTGCATTGTAACGTCCTGGTACATATTCATAAGCCAACAGTTGAGTCGCTCCAACTTCTGAAGTACAATAACCTTCTATGGTTAGTTCTTTTAAAAGTCTAAAAAATGATTTACCAAATATTTTTGTTCGGATTTTTGCCATTATTCCATTTTGAACACCTTGTTCTTCAAAATAGTTAAGTACTTTAATCTTATCTGATTCCGAGCATTTTTCATAAACAGTGTTATAATTATCCTTGCAATAATCTCTGAAATCAGCTAATCCATTAATAAAATTATTTTGTTCTTTCCGCCCTTTAGCATCTGTAATCATTAAAACAACATAATAATGAACCCCAACCTCTTTAGCTCCTGGGCTATCCGTTTCGGGAATTATTAAATCAACCAAATCGGCCAACATATCTTTGTAATTAGATAAATCATTAAATTTAACTTCTTTTGTAACTTGCTTATAATTCCAGCCAATATAACTAGCTGCTGTTACCCCTATAGAGGCAGAAATCATACTTATTATGGCTGTTCGTCTTTTCATTATTAATCTAGTTTGATATTATCTATTGTTCTATTTTTTTCTTCTTGATGTATTTTTTCCAGATTGTTGTGTTGAGGCAAATCACCAAATTTAGGATACTCTTCTCCTTTGTCCCACTTTGGAGCCATATATACAAAAGCCATGCACCAAAAAAAGATTAAATTGGAGGGTATTTGACTAGAATAGCTATTTCCATAATTAGCTACCATTACTCCTAAAATACCGCAGGTGAGACCAATCATTTGCTGCGAAAGAATTGGTGTTTTCAAATGCCAAGTAATCCAAAGCATTCTACATAAAATAATGCTAAATAAACCAATGTACAAGTAGAGTCCAACAATACCTTCTTCCGCATAAATTCTAACATATTGCCCATCGGTTTGAAATTTAGCTAAAAATGTATCTGGACTGAATCTTGCGCCCCATGATCCGGCAGAACCAATACCTCCACCAAATGGACGATTTTCTAAATATTTATCTAAAATCAAACGATTTTCTTTCCGGACATTTAAAGAAGCATCTTGTGTGTTAAATGCTGTTCTCATTCTTGCAATTGGAGCATGGCGATTAAGTGACATCGTAAATATAAGTAAATACAAACAGATCCCACCAATAATAAATCCTGTTATTAAAAGTTTTAAATTTTTAGAAAAAATTAGAAAAACAAAGAGTCCAATAATTGGAACTACTAATACTCCTCGAGTACCAGAAATAATCATTCCGATAAAACTCAAAATAGCAGTTAACCAATAAAATATGCGTCTTTTTGTTTTAAGTTCTCCTATTGCAAAAATTAAGGCAGTAGTACCAGCTTGAGCTTGAAAAACTCCAAATTGACCTGCATCACACAAGAAAGAAAAAACCCTTAACCTATTCCATAATACGTGCGTTATATCTGCTCCTGCATCTAGCCATGCTTGCTCCCATCTATTTACGCCAAAATAAAATTGCTTGAGTCCATATAAGGCTAATATCATCGAAGCCATAAACCAAATATTAATAAACAACCTGTAATCTTTTTGCTGGTTATAAATTAAAAAGACTAAAGGAACTAATAATAATGGATACAAAGCGATTGCTCTAACAGCATAAAACCATGCTTCAATACTAACAGATTCAGGGTTAAATATTTGCAACACATTATAAAGAGCCCAGACCGCCATACAATTGGTAAGTAGATTATTTTTTATTGACCAGTCTGTTCTTCGATTACTTTTTAACAAAACAATTATCCAAGAGAGTGTTAAAAGGATATCAACTGTTAACCCAACTGGTAATGTTGTTTGAATAAAGCGAGTTGAACCCAATAAAATAAATGAAAGTGAAAACAGGACTGTTAGTGTCAATGATGGATTTTTTACAAATTTTATAATTATAAATAATGTGACTATAAAACCTAATAAAATAGGTAATGTTAGCATTGTTTTTGCACTTAAGAATCCTATTAATAAAACAGTAATTACAAACAGAGAAATTCCTTTTCTGTTGTATAATTTAAATGCTCCTGTTTTATTAAATTGGTTCATGTTTTTTGATTAAATAAAAATTTAGTTAGTAGTAATTTTAATTCGATAGTTCCTATAGGAATTATTTTTAAACAAGACAGGGTTATTGTTCGATTAAGAAAATAAATCCCTAAAAAAACACCAATCAATACTGTTGTTATTGTTACAATAGCAACTGCCCAAACTTCATTAAACAAATAAATGGCAAGTAAATCACCCAACACGTTAGCAACAACCATAAAGCTTACTTTTATAAGGTTTGCTTCCGGTTGATTGATACTATCTAAAGTAACTCCAGTAAATCGATCTATAGGAAGAAATAAAGCATAAATCAAAAATATTCTAAAAATTATTGCTGCATGTGCATATGTTTCGCCAGCGAATATAATGATGAAGTCTTCAGCAAGAAAAAAGCAAGCAATGACAATAGGAATATAGATGATTGTTAACACACCTGTATATTTATAAAAAGTATGCTCCACCTTTTGGATATTTCCCTTAATGCTTGCTTTGGATAATATGGGTAATGCTACCGAAACAAAGCTTCGTAAAATAATTTCGAACATTTCTATTAATTTAAGAGGGATACTATAGAATGCCGCTGCAGCAGGGCCCATGAAAATCCCAATTATAAAAATATCTGAGGATTTTAACAAACTAGTTCCTAATAATGTTCCTGCACTATATTTCCCAAAATTAAAGAGTTCTGTAATTTGTCTTTTTTTATACATAAAAAAGTATTGAACGCCAGAATAACCAATTGTAATAGCATATAAGCTACTTATAGATGAGCATATTAAATGAGCATAAATAAGATATTCAATAGGTTGTGGAGTAAAAAAATTATAAATAATAAAACTGAAAAAACTTAATTGATGGATTAATCTTAATATAATAATTTTTCCAAACATCATTCTTGCCTGTAAAATGGATAAAGCATAATTATAAGGCATGGTCAAAATAAAAAATAATGGAGACCACATGAAGAATAATTTAAAATGAGAATTTTCAACAAAAACAGGGTCAATAATGGAAATTAACATTATTACTAAAATACATGTTAATGTAAACACTGAACCACACACCCAACTAGATCCGATATATGATTTTTCATATGTTTTAGAAACTCCTGATATAAAACGAATTAAACCGGTCTGAAGAAATCCATCTCTTAGCATACCAACCATTGTAACGGCAGTGAGGTATAAAATCCAAACACCAAATTCTTCTACAGAAAAAGATCTTGTTAACAGAAACAATGACCCAAATCCAACTAAGGCAAATATTCCTTGTCCTATAAGGGATAAGAAATTATTTGAAGATATGATATGATTTAATATCTTTTTCATTAAAACTGTTTGGATTTAAATTGGAGTTTAGCAAATCGTTTAATCTTTTTTCTTAACCAACTTCGTTTTTTTGGTATTTCACCAATAATTGATTCTAAATTATCTGAGTGAGCTCCATTTAATATTCCACTAATAGGATGTGTAATTATTTTGGAATAAGTCTCTAATCCCATACAATCTGCCTTGTTCCATATTCTGTTCGACTTAAGAATTAACAATGAAAGATGGGCATTTCGTAAAATTTGTATTGGTAAATCACTGCCAATGATTGCTGGAATTTCAAAAAAGATATAACGATAGTTCTTGAGTTTGTTTTCACCTATTATTTCCACATCGTTTAGTTTTATATCACAAATATTATCTGGCACTTGATACTCAATATTATCTTTGTCTGTATGGGAAAGTAAGTAGTTTTCCTTTTTATCGGATTTTGGACTAATAACTAGAGTAGGTTCTCCAGCTATTCTCATATCTCTTGCAATTAATTGACTCAGCTGAGATTTACCTTCTCTCTTTCGTGTACTAAAAAAAACTACAATAAAGGGGCTTATCTTTTCTTTACTTGTAAAATAGGTGTAATTAATATGGGTGGAAATTTGATTAATTAAACGACTATATAATGTCCTGAATTCTTGGATTTCTTTAGAAACTAACAAAGGCAAACCTCCAGCTATATGCAGTTTAGTGAGTTCTTTAGCCCTTTCAGGTGTTTTAATCGTATCATCTATATATTCTAAGGTAATGAATATACTGAGTGTGATTATAAGCCCAGCTAAACCTCCAAAAATGGTAAATAACATTTTTTTTGATTTTTCAGCATTGACAGGATAAAATGGAGGGTCAATTATTTTAAATTTTGACGACATTTCGATGTTTTGTTTAGTTAATTTTGACTCGGTAACATTAGCCAATAAGCCTAAATAATCTTGTTCAAGGACTGATATTTTTCTTTCTAATTGTTTTATTTTTGATCCAATATTAGCATACCTAGAATAAGTATCTTCAAATTCTTTTTTAAATAAAATGTATTGCTCTATTCTTGCAGTATATTCCTCAACATCAATAACAGCTTCTAGCCAAGCTGAAGCAATTTTGTCAAAATTAATTCCTGCAGCAGTATGACTCTTAAAATATAAGCTTTCTATTTTTTGTTTCATTTTTTTTTGTAAATCATTCAATTCTATCTTGTATTTTACCAATTCGTTATTGCGATTAATGATACTGTCTGAATACTCTGGAGAATTTATGCTATCCATACGATAAGATTCTCGTACTTCTATTTGTGCAATTTTTGAGGTGATGACACTTAATTTTTCTCTTAAAAACATCAGTTCCTTTTTTTGGGATATTAGCTCTCCATTTTTATTCATTATAAGAGCAGATTCCCTTTCTGCAGCTTGTGCTGCAGCAAGTTTTAGTTTCTCTCCATGATAAGCCACATTAAAATCTTCTTTCCTTGCTGCAATAAATTTTGTTTGTTCATAATAATTAATCACATTATTTTTATTCATTAATGCTGCCAAATCTGATTCAGCCTTTTCTAATTTTAAGTGAGCTTTTTTTGATTCATCTAAAAAATAATTGACAACATCATTCGATTCGGCAGATTTTATCGTTTTAACTTTATCCATAATTACTTCTAAGGCTATTCTTGTGGTGTGGAAGCAAATGCCAGAATCTGTTGCTTTATAACTTATTAAAACACGATCACTTGCACCTTCTTGATTCCCTTCTAAACTTAATAATTGTTTCAGCCCAAAAAAGTTTTTTAATGGTGAGTATTTTGAATTCAGAATGTAATAAATTTCATTGTCAAAATTACTTCGGTAATAACGAGATAAATTTTTATACGTTTGATCTTCATTATTTATAACTACCAATTTACTCTTTAACTCTTTAGGTATTAAGTCAGCAAATTCACGTTGATTTTTAGTAGACATATCCCTTTCAAATATTTCCTCCTGAGACAAATAGAATCCTAAGGTTTTTAATATAATTTCTTCTCTTGTTGTTCTTGATTTGATACTCTCAAAGAAGTTATCAAACTTTATTTTTGTGGTATAATAATCTATTTTTTTGTTATTCTTTATTGAATAACCTGAGGCAAATCCCGTATAGATTGTTGTTGTTGTAACATAATTTCGTTCATTGTCTTTCATAAATAGCAAAACCATAACCACAGAGAAAATAGATGCTATCATTAATAACTTATAATGATAAACCAACAATCGTATAAAGGATAATAAAGTCATTATTTTATCTTATTTTAATACCAACAGTTTCTTCCAAAGTCACAATAGACAATAGATATTCTCGTTTTGCTTCCTCATAATACACTTTAGTTCTAAGAGATTCTGCATGTACTTTAGAAAAATCAGCTAGGCTCATGGTGTTGTTTTTATATTCAATTTCTGCATAGCTATAATTCATATCAGAAATGGTTAACCCATCACTAATAATTTCTAAAACTTTTTGACTTAAAAGTACTGCTGAGTATAATTCAACGATTAATTTTCTTAATTCTCTTTTTTTATCTTCAAATAAATATTTTTCCATTTCATAATTTATTTTAGAGACTGAAATAACTTTTTTCCTATTTAAAATAGTAGCAAGTGATAAATTCAATGAGAATCCAGCTCCATATAAATTTGTAACTGTTGTTGTATAAGTAGGGATCAAATTACCATCTATTTGGGCATTATTGGTTCCCCTTGAATAATTACCAGTAATGGATACTGCTTTTAACCATGATTTTTTTTCAATGCTAGTTAAAATCTTTTTTTTATTTAACAACTGCTCTTGAACTTTAAGTAATGGAGAGGTCTTATAAGCAGTATCTAGGAGTGTGTTTAAAGGTGGTAATTTTATTGCAATGTGTCCAGTATCTATTTGTGCGACACACAAAGAGTTGAAGATTAGTGACCAGATAAACAGGAGGCTAGAAATTTTATGTCTGTTGAAGTAATTCAAATAATTATACGTTTTCGCTCTGAAGCAATGCAGGTATTGTTCTTAAAATCAATTTTATATCATAAAAAAATGTGTAGTTTCTTGCATAATTATTGTCTAAATGCTTTCTTTCTTCTTCGCTCATTTTCCCGCCTCCCCTCTTTTCTACTTGCCATAATCCTGTAATACCTGCTGGGGCTAAAAACCTTTCAGACCATTGATCACAAGTAAGCAATTCTGCCTCATATAAAGGAAGAGGCCGGTTACCTACAATAGACATATCACCTTTTAAGACGTTGACAAGTTGAGGAAGTTCATCTACACTGGTATTCCTAATGAATTTACCTACCTTGGTTATTCTTGGATCCTCCTTGATTTTAATGAATGTGCCTACAGCTTGAGCCTTTTTTAATCTTAAATGGTGATTTTCGCAAATTTCTTTTCCATCCACAAACAATATAGGCGAACATGGAATAGCCAACCCATTACAATCCGGACACTCGTCACTTATTTTTTCAGAATCATTATTGTTTTTATATTGATTTAATCCCTTCAAATCCTTCAATTTTTCCTCTGCATCAACAAACATTGATCTAAATTTGTAAAAATTAAAAATCTTGTATCCGTTCCCAACCCTTTTAGAAGAGTAAATCCAAGGGCCTTTTGACTCTATTTTCATTGCAATCATAGTTACTATGAAAACTGGTAAAACCATTAGCAAAACTGTTCCTGCCACAGCAATATCAAACACTCTCTTTATTATTGGGATTTTATGTTCTCTTCTGTTTTTAGAACTTTTCCGATCAGTTGTACTTAGCTGTCTATACTCCAATAAAAATTGGATCCTATTTAAATAATCATTAAAAGAAAAGGGCTTAACTATAATTTCATCAATTCCTTGCTTTAATGCATAAATGGATTCTTTTTTTGATAAATGATCATTTAAAAGTATAAAAGAAGCAGTATCAAGCTTTATTTTAGATCGTAATCGTTTATTGAATTGGTAGGGATTTATTCCAGAAAGATTTGATTCGTAAAATATAATATGTATCGGTTTTTTAGTCTTAATCAAATAATTAAAAGCTAAAAAGCCATTTTCTTTTTGAACAGCAGTACCAATACTTTCATGGTTAAACCCATAATCGCTTATAAAATTTTCATTTTG
>NVUQ01000043.1 GCA_002401955.1 Flavobacteriales bacterium
AAGGTCAAAACCCAAAATTCACTTATTTTGCCTCACCCAAAACTTTTACAAAGTTTTGACCTCTCCGAAAGGAAAGGTGTGTTTGGAAACCCCGAAGCATAGCTTCGAGGAATTCTCTTGATTAAATTGGTATAACAAAGCTCGCAGGAATTAACCGTATCCGTTTTACGGAGAGCAATTTGGCTTTGTGGAGTGAAGAAATCCATCCCTTTAGGAAGGAAGAGTTAAAAGTATTGATGTTTTAAAAAATAACCTAAAAAGGCTCTTTAAAGGGCATAACAACCTTTACTCGGGTACCTGTAGCCTGATTGTCTTCGAACAAATCGTGTACGGTATAACCTGCTCCTTTGTGGTTTTCACTGAGTATGGCTAGTCGTTTTTTTATGGCGGATAAGGCAAAGGATTCACGTAAATGACCTTGTCTCTCTTGAATTTCTTTTGCTCTTGCTCGCCCCACTCCATTATCGGTAATGGTACAGGTTAATTGGGTGTTAAATTCAAAGTTTATTTCAAGGGTTTTCTTTCCGGACTTGTGTAACAAACCATGAAACAAGGCGTTTTCTATAAAGGGTTGTACAATAAGGGAAGGGACTTGTAATTCGCTACTTCCGCTGTAATTTAGTTTATAGCTAAAATCTTCTTCAAAACGTAGATTTTCTAATTTTAAATAGGTTTCTAAAAACTCCATTTCCTTTTCTATGGGGATAAAATCTTGATTGGAATAGTTTAAGGTACTGCGCACCAAATTGGCGAAAAGTACAATGTAGTCGTACGAAGAGTCGGTATCTTCTTGTAAGATTAAATCTTGAATGGAGTTGAGTGAATTGAATATAAAATGAGGATTCATCTGTGAACGCAAGGCTTTTAATTCGGTGTCGAGCAAGTTAGTTTTGAGGGTTTGTTTTTCAATTTTTTCTTTGTTATTTTTTCGAATGGCTTTTATTCTTAAATATGCCACCACTAGAATAAACAGTATAGTTGTGATTGTAATTAATAAATAAAACTTCCAAGTTTTCCAAAAAGGCAATTCAATCACAAACTGTTTGGATATAATCAAACTCTTGGAGTTTCCATAGCTAGCATATACTTCAAATTGGTAATCGCCAGTAGGTAAGGATCGATATTCAATTAGAGAAGCTGTTGCTGACATACTGTTCCACACCTTTTCAAATCCCTTAATTCGATAATAAATAATACCTTGCTCCTGATAATGGATGTTTTTTAGATTGACATAAAATTGAAATGGTTTATCATCAAATTTAAAAGGAGCTGAAATTTCAACGCCTCTTTTTAATCCTGAAACAACAATAGAATCCAAACTCAAGCTTAAGGCAGGTGGAGCTTGTGGAAGAAGTCTTAAATCGGCAGAAATTAAATCGGTATTGTCCGTTATCATCCAGAGTTTGTCTTTGCTCAGCGCAAAATCATTCACATACCCCATTACCCCTTCTGCCTTAGCAAGTGTTGTAACTTCTCGGGTGTTGAGATTGATGTATTGCACTCCGCCATTATTGAGTAGAAAAAGCAAGTTTCCCTGCACTTCAAGTTTACGAATAGCATTGCTTTTTAATCCTTTGGTAACATCATATTCTTCTGTGAATACTCCATTTTTATAACTAAGAATACCATATTCTTGGGTGGGACACCATAGTTTTTCATCGTAAAAAAGCAGGTCGCTACAGCGCATTTCTTCTCCCTTATATTTTAGCTGTAAATCATTTCCTTCTTTATCTCTTTGAATAACGCCAGTATTCGAAGCCGTATATATGTAAGCATTTTTTTCATCATAAACAACAGCGTTGTATCGTATTCCAGTATAATCAATGGTGTTATAATCCAACTGATCCGCTTTCTTTACGAATATTCCAAATGATGTTACAATCACCACTTTATTGTTGTCAATTTTACAAATGTCCTTAACAGGGGTAATATTGTTCTTTTTACCAAACAAGAGTGGTTTATCGAAATATAAGCCAGGAAAATTCTTAATGGCACCAAAATTAATTCCTGGTGTATAGAAAACATTTTGGAAATTACTAGTCTCATCCATTTCAATCACAGTGGGGGTAGTATTATAATGAATAACCCCTTTTCCATTTTCGGTAATGAATACGTTGTTGCTTTTATCTACGGCTAAATGATTCAGGTTTTTAGGGCTAGAGTTCAACTCATGCTGTAGCATGTTTCTATTGGGAACAACAAGTACCCCTTGGCCAAAGGTGCCTAAAAACAATGTGCCGTTGCCTCCATTAGTAATACTGGAAATAAATCGATCTGGGAAGTAGTTTTGCGCAACGAGGGTGTCATTTTTAAGCCGAATGGATCGGATTCCTTTTGAAGTGAGGAGTGACCATATTTCTTCGTCATTGAATTGGTAATACCGTTCCAGCCCTATAATAGGAATAGCACTTGGTATCGATTCATTATTCATCCAATAAAATGCTCCATTATAATTTATCAGCAATTTACCCTCAAGCAATAAAATTTGGGAAAAAGCGCTGATTGTGCCTTTGTAATCAGGAGAAAGTGGTTCTGAAACAATCACCCCATTTTTTATAAATAGAAGGCTGTCTTTGAATTCCGAGGATAAGATAAGTTCATTGTTGGGTAGTTTATTTAATAGAGAATAGTAAGTTTCCTTGTTGTTATATATCAATTCAATTTTGTTATCACTTATTTTATAAAATCCTTTAGATGCAAAAATCAGGTTGTCACTATCATCAAAACGCAGTATGGTAGATGAAGTAAGGTATTGTTTTGGAACCTCAAAATGTAGCTTGAGCTTTTGTTGCTGCAGCTGAAAGATTTGCCCAGTTAAATTACAGCAATAAACCTCCCCTTTTTTATTCTCGATTAAATTATATAGCCCACTCCCCTTTTGGTCTTTGTGCTTGGCAATGGCCTCAAATTTATTCTGGTGGAATTCAAATAAGCCATGATCTGTAGCGATGATCAATCGTTCATCGCTTGTTTGCAGTATGGAATATACATCCACATTAGCGAGTTCTTTCTCTCCAATGTGGTAGTATGTAGGTTGTTGACTGAAACCACCAACACTAATTAGAATAATTGTGCAAACCGCTAGTATGTAGTTTAAAAATCTTAACAATAATAATCGTTTAGAGCAGTTTAACGTATTGCCAATTCAAAAGCATCGTATTGGCCTCTTGCTATTTTAGCTTTTAAACCGTTTGGTAAGGTTAAGCAAAGATCTGCTTTGTTAACAGATTCAATGTGATTTAAATTTACGATCCATGCCCTGTGAGAACGAAAGAATCCCAAGGAATTTCCGAGTAATCTTTCAAAATGTTTTAAGTTCTTGCTCATGGTAATTGGCTTATTGTTTAATAAATATATCTTGGCATAGGCCCCATGGGCTTCAATAGCTATTATTTCGTCTAAATTTACAATTCTTCTGTTGCCTAACTCAGGAATAATTATTTTTTTAAACTCATTAGATTTCATCGTCTCAAATAGTACCTCGTAATCTTTCAGCTTATTTTCTTGTTTTAACTTTAAGGCTAATTTTTCAACTGCTTGGGTCAATTTATTTCGGTCTATTGGCTTTACAATATAATCTATGGCACTCAATTCAAAAGCCTTAATGGCATATTGATCAAAAGCGGTTACAAAGATGATGTCAAAATCTACTTTATCAAAGAAGTTCACCAGTTCATACCCCACATAATTGGGCATTTGAATGTCTAAGAATACTACATCTGGTTTTAAGCGTTTTATTTCTTCAACAGCCGAAGGCACATCAGCACACTGGGCAACTACTTCTATGTTATCAAAGTTTCTGGATAACAATTGGTCTAAGACATTGCGAGCACGTTTTTCATCATCTACAATGATGGCTTTAATTTTGTTCATTGGATAAAGATAAAGATATAAGGGGTTAATTGGGTAAAAGATTTATCAAGGTCAATTTGGGTTTGTGGAGAGCGTAATTTGAATTCATAAAACATATAAAAAGCCCACCCTACGTTTGTAGAATGGGCTTTTATCTAAAATTTTATGCGTTGCTTATTCATCCTTATTTATTAATAGTTTTAATTCCTCTTTACTTGGTAATACAGTCTTGTATTTACTCGCAAATATTTGTTCGTTATTCTCTGGCAGTGTGTATTCTACAACTGCCTCGCTTTTGTTTTGGCAAAGAACTAGTCCGATTGTTTTATTTTCGTCCTTTAATCGTATTTTTCTATCATAGTAGTTCACATACATTTGCATTTGTCCGAGGTCTTGATGTTTTATCTCTCCAATTTTTAGATCAATCAACATGAAACATTTTAAAATCCGATTGTAAAAAACTAAATCTATACGAAAATGTTTGTCGTCAAATGAGATTCTTTTTTGTCTTGCTACAAATGTGAATCCATTACCGAGTTCTAACAAAAAGTGTTCAAGTTTATCTATTATCTTTTGTTCCAATTGGCTTTCTGAATACACTGAATGTTCAGGCAGACCAATAAATTCGAGAATATATGGATCTTTTATGGCATCTTTTGCTTTTTCAATAATAAGTCCTTTTCCTGAAAGTTCTTTTACCTTAACCTTGTTCCTACTCAATACCAGTCTAGTGAATAATGCAGAATCATACTGTCGTTGCAATTCTCTTACGCTCCAATTATTTTTAGAAGATTCTATCTCATAGAATTTTCGCTCGTTTTCATCATCAATACGTATTAGTTTAAGGTAATGCGACCAACTTAAAATAAATTCCTCTTGTTGCAATTTCCGAGATGATGTTTCGGAAATTGCTTTTGAAGAAATCCGAGACAGTGTTTCGGATTTCCCATAAACTAAGTAAAACCGTCTCATATTTTCAAGATTGTCAACCGAAAAACCTTTTCCAAACTCCTTAGTTAACACTTTTGATAGCTCTTTTAATAGCGATTTTCCATATTCAGCTCTGCTTTTACCTTGCTGTTCTTCCTCGACAATCATTCGACCTATTTCATAATAGGTTTGAATCATTGTTAAATTAACCTGACTTACAACTTGTTGTCTTGCAGAATTAAGTAGTTCTATTGCTTGTTTGAAGAAAGTAGTGTTTTCTAATTTATTCGTCATTTTTCTAAAATATTTCATCAAAGATACCAAATTCAAGGTGTTAGTTATTGGCTATTTCAGAAACAAAAGGGCAAAACTTAACTTGGATATCACATAAACAAAACATTATACTTTACAGGTTATACCGATTTGTAATCAAAATGCCCGATAATTTCGTTATACTCATTTTCTGACTTTTATTATCTATCGGCATTATACAAAAAACATTGTTGGGTGTTTTGAAATTAAATTGGTATTACTTCTACTGCGTAGTTTCCGTTGGCTGTTGCAGTGTACGATTGGGTGTTCTATTTAATTTCTTCCCCCTCCACACTTCTTCCTCTCCCCACCCTCCTCAACAATATATAAACAAAGCACCCCAAATAATTTGCTTTATAAAATTATCAGGAGGTGCTGTATAATATTTCTAATCAAAGATTAGCTTCGCTGTGCCTACGGGATCACGCTAGTAAATAATCAAAAAGCAGGCTATCTAGCCTGCACTGCCTGCTAGCGCAGTATCAGTCCTTGACGCAACGGCAGGAGAACGCAAAGCTCTTACTGAAGTTATAGCGGTACACTGCAGGCCCCCAGGGCAGGGAGCGGGCCCATGCGGTGGAAGACGAGTTATCCGTTGACGACCAAAAGTACGTGTAGGCTCCAAAATTGAGGAAGTTAAAGTAGTAGTAGTAGTAGTAGTAGTAGCCAGCAGGGAACGCATTAAATCCTGATATATTGGTGCCATTTCCACTACTACTCCAACCTGTTGTTGATTTCATCCCTGTTCCGTGCGTACCACGATTTCCAGTATTGACCGTATCTACCGCAGACATACCCAAGGCCATTTCTAGTTCATTCCATTCAGAATCAGAAGGCAAATGCCAGCCACTCGGACAGATACCCTGCACACCACTTGGATTGGAAGAACTTGTTGATGAACCATTCATTACTGTAGCCCAATCGTAGAGACGGCCATAGGTTGTGGAGGGATTGGCGGAGTTCAACCATGATCCGGAAGCATTGTATCTCAAATTCTCTGCCATCCAGCACTGATTGCCAATTTGTACTGTTGTATATGTCTCTCCGTCACGAGAATCAGTAATTAACCCACAATTTGCTACGCCTGTATTGTAAGTTATAGAATCAATATTAGCGTCAGTATAAGCGGCCGTTTTAATGCCGCTTATACATTGTTAGCAAATCGTTTTATTCTTTTACTAGCCCAATAGTAGCTTTCTTATTTCCTGTTTGAATGGAAACAATATATATACCGGCAGGTTCTTTTATAGAAAGATTCAGAACTTGAGATTGAGTAATGGTTTTTGATTCAATCAATTTACCTGAAATATCAGTAATTGAAACTATTGAAGCTTCATAAACAGCTCCAAGGTCTATTGAGAAATTCCCAGAAGTTGGATTTGGATAAACGGTAAGCTTATGTTCAAAATTATTCTCAATAACACCTGTATTTAATTGACTCATTTTTTGCACAAAAAAATCAGCACCACCGTTTGAACTAAGGTTGGTTGTACCAGCTCCTGGATCAAAATCTACTGTATCTTGGAAATGTCCTGTAGTATATACATTCCCTGATGCATCTACAGTGATGGATCGACCAATTTCAACACTCGACCCCCCAAAGGATTTTGCCCACAGTAAATTTCCCTGTTGATCCATTTTTTGGACAAAAACATCATCAGATCCGTTTGAACTAAGGTTGGTTGTACCAGCTCCTGGATCAAAATCTACAGTTACTCTGAATCTTCCTGTTGTATATACATTCCCAGATGCATCTACAGTGATGGAGTTACAATATTCATTACTCGTTCCGCCAAAGGATTTTGCCCAAAGAAAATTACCCGATAGATCCATTTTTTGCACAAAAACATCAGCAAATCCGTTTGAACTAAGGTTTGTTGTACCAGCTCCTGGATCAAAATCTACTGTATCTTGGAAATGTCCTGTTGTATATATATTCCCTGATGCATCTACAGTGATGGCGTAACCACGATCAACATTCGTTCCCCCAAATGATTTTGCCCACAGCAAATTACCTGATGAATTCATTTTTTGCACAAAAACATCATTATTTCCGTTTGAACTAAGGTTGGTTGTACCAGCTCCTGGATCAAAATCTACTGTTCCTTCGAAATGTCCTGTTGTATATATATTCCCTGATGCATCTACAGTGATGGAGTTACAATATTCATTACTCGTTCCGCCAAAGGATTTTGCCCACAGTAAATTTCCCTGTGGATCCATTTTTTGCACAAAAACATCATTAAAACCGTTTGAACTAAGGTTGGTTGTACCAGCTCCTGGATCAAAATCTACTGTATCTTGGAAATGTCCTGTTGTATATACATTCCCTAATGCATCTACAGTGATAGAGTACCCATAATCCTCATTTGCCCCGCCAAAGGATTTTGCCCATTCAAGGGTTTGGGCATTTATCCCTATGGTAACTAGTAAGGCAATCAATGTGGTAATTGTTTTTTTCATTTTTTTTCTATTTTAGTTATTATTAATGTTTGCCAACGCTGTGATAGCCAGCACACTTAGTAAAATTCTTTTCATCTCTTTTGTTTTAATATTCATGGTAAAGCTATGGTGACTGTGGGCTAATACCAAAACCACTTTACCAATGGTATGATTTGGTTTACCTGTGGATAAAGAGCAATGAAAAAGAAAGATTACTAGAACAACTAAGTAGTTAGCTTTTGCTCGAATTCAGTTTTTCTATGTTTAGATAATTTAGCAGAAATACCGTCAGTCATTTCAATCTGAGATTTACCTTTGTTATAAGAGGTGATGTGATCTAAGTTGATGATCCACGACTTATGCGGACGAAAGAATTTGGAATTATCGGGCAATACGGTTTCAAAATACTTAAGGTTTTTACTCACCATTATCGGCTTATCTTTATGCAGGTGAATTGTGCTATACGCACCTTCACCTTCAATGGATATGATGTCTTTTAAAAGCAAAACCCGCCTGTTCCCTGCTTCAGGAATCACAATTTTCTCAAAAGTTTTCTGTTTAATGGATTCCAAAAGGACCTGATAATTTCCGATGGTTTTCTTTTGTTCTACTTTGTCTTTTAACTTGTTTACGGCTTCTTCGAGCCGCATTCTGTTAATTGGTTTAATCAAATAATCTACCGCACTTAACTCAAAGGCCTTAATGGCATATTGGTCAAAAGCAGTTACAAAGATAATCTCAAAATCAATTTCCTCAAAAAAGTCTGCAATTTCATAACCAGCATAGTTGGGCATTTCTACATCTAAAAACACCACCGCAGGTTTTAGTGCTTTAATTTTTTCTGCAGCATCTGGCACATTACTACTTGTGCCAATTACATTGATGATAGAGCCCTCACGTCCTAATAAATTAGACAAAACATCTCTTGCACTTTGTTCATCATCTACAATTATGGCGTCTATTTTATTCATCTGGCACTAAATTTACTTTCTTTTATCGACACCCCTATTTTAATTTTACCAATGCACCAATCTAGTTTATAAATGGTCAAAATTTACAGCAAACACCACTAAAACAGACGTGAATAAGGCATGGTTATTTCTACACATGTGCCAATAGGCTCCTCGTTAGCATATAAGTCGTGAATTTTGTACCCTACAGCATTTCCGTATTGCTCAGTTAAAATGGAAAGTCGTTTCTTTATGGCTTCAAGTGCAAAAGACTCATGCTCACATCCTTGTCTTTGTTGAATCTCTTTTGCTTTTTTACGGCCTATTCCGTTGTCTTTTATTAGGCAAATAAGTTGATTATCTAACTTAAATTCTATATCTAAATCTTTAGGTCCACCCTTGTGCAAAAGGCCATGTATCAATGCATTTTCAATAAAGGGCTGAACAATTAATGAAGGGATCTGAATGTCTGTTGATCCGGTGTAAATGATGTTGTAATTAAAATCCTCTTTAAACCGGAGCTTCTCCAGACTTAGATAAACATTTAGAAATTCCAATTCCTTCTCTATGGGTATAAACTCCTGATTGGAATAGTTAAGGGTGCTTCTTACTAAATCTGCGAACAATACGATGTAATCGTAAGAAGCGTCTGTTTCTTCTTTTAAAATCAAGTCCTGTATAGAGTTTAATGAATTAAAGATAAAGTGAGGATTCATTTGAGATCTTAGCGCCTTTAGTTGCGACTCAAGTAAATCGGCCTCCACTCTTTTTTTCTCAAGTTTTTCCTGGGATTTTTGTCTAATGCTCCTAATTCTGTAGAAAAACAACAGAAACAAGAAGATGGAAGTAAGCAGCACAATCAATGGCGTAAACCACCACCTTTCCCAATAGGGAGCAATTATTTGAAAAGAAGATGTAATGATTTCACTTTCAGTGTTACCATATCTCACCTTAGCTTCAAAAGTATAGTTGCCTGCGGGAAGAGACTTGTATCGAACTAAGTTGGTAGTAGACGGCACTTGGTTCCATTCAACCTCAAAGCCAGCCATTCTATAATAAATTACCGCATGTTCCTGACAGGAGATGTTTTTATAATCAAGGTAAATTTTAAGGTTGTTCTGATCGTGTTTAAAGATATTGGAGGAGGTCCAATCCATTTTTTTACCTGCAACAACCAAGGAATCTAGTTGTAACTTAAGTGGTGAGTTATGGCTAGGGATGTCAGTTAAATTGATTGATAATAAATCATCATTAGCTAAGAGCCAAAGTCGATCATTACTCACAGAAAAGTCTCTAACAAGGCCTCCAATAATTCCCTCTGCTTGGCCCAGTGTCACCCACTCTTCGGTAGACAAATCCATTACTTGAACCCCCGTTTTATGAGCCACAAACAGCTTGTTTGCTTTGATTTCTATTTTGAGTGTATTTTCGTTAAAAAGACCATTTGCTTGATTGTATTGTCGATATAGGGTTTCATCCCGATAGACTAAAATTCCATTAGAAGCTGTGGCCATCCAAATTGCTCCGTTGTGCCAAATAAGTTTGTTACAAACAATCGGTTTTCCTTTAAAAAGTAAAGGTGTTTTTTTGTTGGCTGCATCAATTGTTAATACATCAAATTGGGTAGCAACGTATAGCAATTGATTTTCTGGATTGAAAGCAACGGATTTACAGCGAGTTTTAATCCCTTTCAAAGCCCAATGAATTAATGATGATCTGTCAACACGTCCAAGTTCAGACCATAAGCTGTCAGGCAGCACAGAGTGGCGTCCAATCTTGAACACCCCTATAGATGAAGCCAATAAACTCGTTTCTTTACCAACCTGGACAGCATCCTTTACCGAAGATATATAATTTGTTCCCCCTCCTGAATACAGGGATGGAAATGCCTGGTGTATGTTAAAATCAACCCCTTCAGAATAAAACACCTTTTGGCTAGCAATGTCGGGGTCTGTAAGGATTGGCTTAGTTTGTCCATCGTAAAGAACAAGTCCAACCTCTCGTTGTGTTAAAAAGACATTTCCTAAATGGTCGGATGCCACTGACAATAAATCGCTCCCACTTTTTTTGATATTGTGTTTAATTACCTGATCATTAGGAACAACTATTACGCCCCTACCAAAAGTTCCGTAATACTTATTTTGATTTTTTCCTAGGGCAACTGTTGAAACATGAAATTGAGTAAAATAGGTATCGCTAGCAAATAAGGTATTATTGCGAGCTTGAATTGTGCGCACGCCATTGGTTTTTCCGATGGCTATAATCTCCTCTTCACATAACTGAAAATAGGTTTCACTCTCAATCGGAGTTACTTCATTAACGAGTTCAGTATTTTTCAGTAAGGCAATGTTTCCATCATTCCAGAAAAAGGAGATTTTACCATTCAACAGAACTGGAGTGCCATAATGACTAGTCTTTTGCATTTTTTTGAAATAAGAATCATCATAAGCTATTACCAGACTGTCATTGCGGTAAAATAGAATTTCAATAGGCCCCTTGCCTAATGTATTTAATAGCAATTGGTCATCTGATAACCTAGAAATGTTGTTTTCGAGACACACCGAATTGTAGATTACCTTTTCTTGTGTGACGTTATAAACCAGTGATGAACAAATGATTAAATCATTGTTTTTGTCAAAGAGAAACTGTACTCTTGGCCCTATATGTTCTTTTTCTAGTCTGTAGAAAAGTGTGAGGGCATTGTTTTCGAGTTTAAATATTTCGCCTTTCAAGTTACAGCAAAACAAATCTCCATTATTGTCTCGGCAAAGGTTAAAAAGAGAACCATGATTCTGCCCATCTGCCCACGGAACGACTTCAAAGACACCATGCCGGCATTCCATTAAACCCTCATTAGTGGCAATAAACAAACGACCGGCTTCTCCTTGGTTGATGGAGTAAATGTCGGTATTGGCCAGTTGGCTTTCGCCAAGGATAAAATATGAAGGTTCTTGGCAAAAGCCATTTATAGAAATAAATAAATAGCAGTAGATATGTTAAAAGTGGTTTCAACCTTGCTTAAACTTTCATTTTAAATTAGTGAGTTGTAAAAGAACGAATAATAATTGTAATCGTTTATTATTGTTTATAGGCAAACATTTAATGAAAAATCAGCTTGTTTACTTATTGGTGAACACAAAGTCGCTTATTAGAGCTGATGCACTACAATCGACTACCAATAACAATAACATCATCAATTTGTTCTAAATCTCCCATCCAATCTAAAAAGCTTTTGTTGAGTTGCTGCCGTTGAACTTCCATGCTTTGTTCGTTTATAGAAAGCAGCAATTGTTTAAATTGTTTGTAACGGAATTTTTTTCCTTTTACTCCACCAAACTGATCGGCAAATCCATCGGAGAATAAATAGACAGTATCTCCCTTATTGAGTTTAAAAGCATGTCTTGTAAATTCTTTAGCCCCTTCGGCATAACTACCAATAGGATGCCTATTGGCTTTAATTTCGTATAAGGATAGTCCATTATCGTCAGTCATATTGGGTGTTACTTCTTCCCCACCTACAACTTCTAATTTATTTTTAGAAACAATGTATAATGGATTGTAAGCTCCGGCATACTCTAATATGCTCGTTGTTTTATCAAAAGTACATAAGGAAATGTCCATACCATCTTTAATGGCATCAGCATCGAGCTCTTGACGCAAAGTATCAGAAACGCCTTTGTTTAATTCATTTAAAATTTTATGCGGCTCAGTGGTACCGTATTCACCTACAATTTTATCCAATAGATTGTAACCCACAATACTCATAAATGCTCCAGGGACACCATGTCCGGTACAATCTACTGCGGCAAAAAGGGATTTTTCGCCTTTATTTGCCAACCAATAAAAATCTCCAGAAACAATGTCTTTGGGTTTAAACAAAACAAAGGTTTGTGTAAGTTGGTTGGTAAACATATCTCCTGTAGGCAAAATGGCATCTTGAATTCGTTTTGCATAGGTTATGCTATCAATAATATCTTTGTTTTTCCGTTCTAATTCCAAACTTTGAAGCACCACCTCTTCAGTTCTTTCGGCAACTTTATCTTCTAATATTTTTTTCTCTATTAAGAGGTTTCTTTCTCGTATTTTTATAAAAATGATGATCAAAATAATAAGCACAAAAACGACTAAAATTAAAAACCAAGGTCGTTGCCATATGGGTGGAATAATTTCAAATTGATAGGTAACTGGTGTTTCGTTCCATACTCCATCATTGTTACACGCTTTAACTTTAAAGGTGTATTCGCCTGGTGGCAAAGGTGAGTAAGTAACAAAAGTTTGTTGTGTTGCAGGGCTCCAACTACTTTCTTCTTCTAATCCTTCTAGCATTACTTTATAGTAAACTTCTTCGGGGTTAGTTAAACATATACTCGAATAATTAAACACAATGGATTTCTCCTTGTATTTTAATTCAAGGTTATTAAGCATTTCTCTTTCTTCGAGATTAACACTAAACTTAGTTATCTGAGTTAAAGGTTCTAAAGAATTAACTGTTTCTTTCTTAATATTCAGTTTTACAGCTCCTTTAATGGTGCCAAACCATAAGTTACCATTAGCATCTTTATAGCTTGCATTTGGTTTGGATTCTATTCCTATGTATCCCATTTTTTCGGAGAAGGAGAAAAATCGATCTTTTTTAAGGTCATATTTATTTAACCCTCTGTTTGAACCTATCCATAGGTTTCCATTATCGTCTATGTTTAACAAAGCAATATAATCAGACAAAAGCCCAGTTTTTACAGTATATTCTTTAATAATTTTTTCGCCATCAAATATTAGTAACCCTTTCCCCTCTGTTCCTATCCAAAGGTTACCCGTTTTATCTTCAATGATGGAGGTTGGAGTAATTTTACGTTTTAAGTTAACCTTAATAATTTTAGAGCCATTTATCCTTGTTAAGCCTTTTCCTCTTGATCCAATCCAAACTATATTATTAGCATCTGTAAAAATGGTTGAAATTTCATTTCCAGCTATTCCATTTGATTGAGTTAAACGGGCTACTTTTTGGTTGTCAATCTCATAATAAACTAATCCATCTGTTGTACCAACCCATAAATTATTTGATTTATCTACGTTTAAAGCGGTAATTAAAGGTTGGTTCATTTGAGAATTAATCATATAATTCATTTCAAATCGATTAACAGATTTGTTGTATTTCATTACTCCTCCACCCCAAGTTCCTACCCATATATCATTATTCTTATCTTGTTTAATAAATCTAACTTCTTGGTAAGGCATACCTTTACTTTCATTAAAAGATTTAACCAATTTACCATCTTTAAAAACTGAAATACCTTCATTAGTCCCAAACCATTCATAACCTTGATGATCTTTTAATACCGCCCAAACTTGTTCATTAGCTAGACCATTTTCAACACCATAAGAAATAAATTGATCGCCCTTATAAACAAACAAGCCTGTTTCTTTTGTGCCTATTAACACATTGCCTTCTCTATCTTCTCTTATAGATCTAATATGAAGATCTTTTAATCCGTTGGTTTTATTAATTATTGTAAGAACTCCTTTTGATATTTTAGTTACTCCTCCACCCCAAGTTCCAACCCAAATATTTCCTTTTGAATCTTCATTTATCGTACTAATAAAATTTGAAGCTAAGCCATCAACTACATCATAAATTTTTAAATCCCCAGATTCTTTTTCGTAATGATAAAGTCCTCCATTATAAGAGCCAAACCACTGGTCTTCATCAGCAGATTCGTACAAACAAGTTATCTGAAAGTAAGCAGGCATACCTGCCAACTTATAAAAACTAAAATCATTGTTTTGATAATTGTAGTTTTTAACTCCCACATCAGTAACAAAATAAATGTTTCCATTTTGAGTTTTAGTAATCTGAAATACAACATCGCTTAATCCTTCTTGTCCTTTGTATTGTTGAAAATTTAATGAATCCTTAATCAAATTATAAGGGTTGCTTATTTTAATAACTCCCGCACCATAAGAACTAATCCATAAGCTACCATCATTATCTGCAGCAAAAGAAGTTATATCTGAACTAACACTTAAAAGTATTTCAAAATTTTCTTTATACATTTTGGAAACTCCTCCTCCTGAATGCCCTAACCATAATGCCCCGAGCGTATCAATATAAATCGCTTTAACCGCACCATCAGCTAATCCATCTTCTGCAGTATAATTTATAAATTCGTGACCATCAAAACGAGACAAACCGCTTGCTGTTCCTAACCAAACAAATCCATTCTTATCTTGTTCAATGCAATAAACACTCGATTGTGCTAAGCCTTCTTTTACACTATAGTTGTCAAAATGATAGCTTTGTGCTTGAAAAGCACTTATAAAAAGTAAAAAAATAACCGACAAGATAAATTTCTTGTCGGTTAAAAATTTCTTAATAGAATTCATATTGTTTTATTTCTTGATAAAGAAAAATGTACCATTTTCGTCTTCTAAACCTGCTATTTTACCAAATTTAGGTTTTTGTTTTGTTCCTCCTTTACTTACTGCTGTTTTCACTTTTTTAACTACTGTTTCAATTGGAATACATGAATTAGGATTACTATTTAGGGTGTTTGCAAAAGTCTTAGTAAACTGAGAATTATCTGAAGCTAGTTCGTACCCAGCGGAAGAAAATACTTGAGATGATTTAAATTTTGTTGCTTTCCAATCGTTACAACTTTTAGCTTGTTCAGTAGATCTCATGGCTTGGTAAAATGATGGTCCCGATTCACAGGCATCTGTAACGACTAATGTGTGCGTTATCATTTTAGAGTATGACTGCATCCCTGCTTTTAGGTTATTAATATTAAAGTAGGAAAACTCATCATCTCTTTTTGCATCGGTTGGAATCCAATAGCCCGATTCGTTAATAAATTTACCATGTCCGGCATACCAAACCAGTAATGATTTTACTCTATTACTTTTTACTAAATCTCTTAATTCTATAGAGAAAAACCGTTCTAATTGTGCTTTGGTCATGTTTTTCTTATGTACAATATTATGTATCTTATATTTGGCAAAAGCAGATTTCATCATGGTAACATCTTTTGTTGGTCCATCTAAACTTGCAAAGGATTGGTATTTTGCATTTTCAATAAAAATGACCCATGTTTTACCCATAGGGTTATCGGCTAATAATGCAACATTTTCTCTATTAATAATAAATTTCTTTTCTACTTTATTTCCATATTTATCTTCTGCTGTAATGGTAAAGTCATCTTTATTTTTAATATTGATTGATGCAGAAAACTTAGGGTTTTTTGCATTTAGGACAAAACTAGCAGTTGCTCCTTCTATGTAAATATTTTTAATTAGACTTTCATCATTCATCTTTCCCTCTACGTATAAAGTAGCATCATCTGTATCGAGATAGACAGTTCCATCATCTGATGCATAAGGAGCCATAAGAACTACAACTGGAGGGTTAGCCTCTGTTTCTAAAACCTTATAATTCCATGTTTCTGAATTATGATAAACATCGAAAGCTGTAATTGCTAATTCTTTTGTTTCTTGAATATTTAACTCTAATTCAAAAGTTGGGTTAATCGTATCTTTATTAAAAATAGCATCTTTACCATTAATCTTAATAAACTCTATTTTACTTTGATCTTTAATTCTTCCCTTTAATATATATAGTACTGTACCTGTAGGAACAGATACAATCCCTTCTTGTGTTGAAACAGGATCAATCATAAGCAGTTCGGGGTTATTACTTTCTTTATTTAACTCATAAAGTCTCTTTTTTGCATCATCATATAATTTTCTTGCTTTTCCATCATAGGGAGATAACTCTTTTATCTTCTCATAATCTTTGATTGCAGACTTATAATCAGAAATTATTTCATATGATTTTGCTCTCTCATAATAAGCAAAGTAATCATCACTATTAATTGAAATTGCTTTGGTGTAATCTGCAATTGCATTTTGGTTTTGACCTAATTCTTTATAGATTCCACCTCTTAACATATAATATTTTACTTCTGTAGGTTGGTAAGAAATTATTCTTGAAATATCATCTACTGCTTTTTGTATGTTTCGGCTTGCAACATGAATTTCTGCCCTTACAATTAAAGCCTTAACATTTTCTGGATCTAATTCTAACGATTTGTTAGCTGCTGTTATAGCCTTTTCCATATCACCCAAATGCATTTGTCCATGAGCAATACCAATATGAGCACCAGCCATCTTTGGAGAATAAAATTTTGCTCTACCAAAATTATATACTGCTTCTTTATATTGTTTCAAACTATCATGAGCAACTCCTAGGTTGTAATAAGTGTTTCCTGATTTTTCTTTTAAAACAGCAACTTTTGCAGTTTGAACAGCTTCTTCATATTGTTTTATTGCAATTTGGGCATATATTTTTGCTTCATAAGCTGGCATCAGTTTTTTATTTCGATCTATTGCAATACTAAGGACAGCAACTGCATCTTCATATTTCTGAATACTATAATAAGCCATTCCTAAATTATTATGATATTCAGCTATTTTTGGTTTTATTTCTATTGCTTTTTTTAAATCTATTATTGCTTTTTCTACGTCTCCTGATTCTTTATAAGAAACTCCTCTTAAATTTAAAGCTCTATCATGATTAGGTTTCAATTCTATTACTTTAGTAAAATGCTCTATTGCAAGAGAATAGTTTTTATTCTTTAAAGAACTTTCTCCATCATTAAAATATTTAAAATAAGATTGCGAAAATGCTCCTACATTTAACAATAACAGCAAGGCTAAAATTTGTATCTTTCTCATAATGTTTTTTTAGGTAAAATATTGAGTATCTGCTACAAAACAAAATTAAGTATTATTTCGATTACCATACATATTGTATAGATAAAAATGAGTTTATTTCTGTTTAAATTAGAATATCATTAAAACAATTGTATTCATCATTTTTATTAATTTAACAGCGTAATTATTTCAATAACTAAATTAACAGATAATACGTATAGTGTTATTTATATAGCGTTTTCTTAAACACAATTAATCTTGAATTTAAAAAACATCTCAAAACATATTTCAATCATTTTTATTTTTTTGCTATCTACTAGTAATTCTTTTTCTCAAGAAACTATTGTTAATCAGATAATTTCAGTTGAGCTTATCGATACAATAGAAACATGGCTTGATAATAAAAATGAAGATCAAGTAATCTTTTACATTGACTCATTATATGAGAACGACCCTACTTTCTATAAACAGAACCTAGAGTATTTTTTGAGATTTAGAGGAATAGATAAATTAAATAAAGATGATTACATAGCTGCTTTTAAATTATTTTTTGATGCACTAAAATTATCGCAAAGAAAAAATAATGAAATTGAAGTTGCGAAGACTAGCAAAGAACTTGGTATCGTTTTCTTACATTTTAGAGAGCCCCAGTTAGCTATAAAAATGTTTAAAGAGGCTGAGATTTTATTTACAAAACTCAATGAAGAAAAACTATCAACAAAAGCACTGTATTTAAATGCTGTTAGTCATAAAAGATTAAAAAAGTATGGTATCTCAAACAATATTCTCCTTAAAGTAATGTCGGATTATAAAGCTAAAAAAGATTCTTCTGGATTAGCTTTAACATACAATGCCATTGGTTTAAACTATAAAAACTTAAAAGAAGTTGATAAAAGTGTAGAATATTTTAGTAAAGCAATTACCATTTTTGAAAGCCAAAAAAAGCCATTAAACCTTGCTAAAGCCTATAATAATTTAGCAAATATATATCAAATAGCAAAAAAATGGGATTTAGCCATATTAAACAATGAAAAATCTATTCAACTGAAAAAATCGTTTAATGATACACTTGGCATGGCGGTAGGTTACATCAATTTAAGTGTAATATATAAGAAAAAAGGAAATTTAAAAACAGCTTTTATATATGGTAACAAATCAATTGCCATGATTGAACAAATTGGAGATCGAGCTAATAATCGGAAAATAGGAGTTTACAGCTTAATGTCTGAACTACATGAAAAACAAGGAGAATACAATGCAGCTCTTAATTATGCTCGTAAAGCAAAAAAATTAAATGAGAGATCCCGGATTGACAAAGAAGCAACGTTGATTGAACTTTTTGAAAAGAAACAAGATGTTAAGTTTTATACCATTTCTGATAGTCTAATGATAAATCAGCAAATCCTTAAAGAAAAAAATGAAACATTAACCCAAGAAAAAACGGATGTAATTAATTATTCTCTGATAATTGTTATTAGCATGCTATTTGGTATTATTATCATTATCTCATGGAAATATAGGTCAACAAATAAGATTAAAAAAGAATTAGAGGTAACTAATGAAGAGCTATCTGCTACAAGAATTAGTAAAGAAGAAAAAGAAGTGCTCTTACAAGAAATCCATCATCGTGTAAAAAACAATATGCAAATTATTTCTAGTTTAATCCGATTGCAAAAAAATAAAATTAATGATGATAGCATGAATGAACTGTTTATAGAAACTCAACATCGAATTACCACGATGGCAATGGTGCATGAATTACTATATCAAACCAAAAATTTTGAAAACTTAGAGTTAAAAGCTTACTTAATAAAATTAATAGACCATTTATTTAGATCCTACGAGACTAACACTAAGGTAAAACAGATTATTAATATTTCTGACGACAAAGCCTCCATAGACCATGTTATACCAATAGGCCTGTTAGTAAATGAAGTTGTTTCAAACTCTTTAAAACATGCTTTTAATGACAATGATGAAGATGCTGAAATATCAATACAGTTCTATGCTGAAAAAAATAAAGGTTACTTTTTAGAAATATCAGATAATGGAACTGAAAAAGATAATAACTCTACAAAAGAAAATCATGGTTCATTAGGGATGGAACTCATTGATTCATTGGTTTTACAATTAGATGGTGTAATGACCCTAAATAAAACTAAAGGTTATCATTACACCATTAAAATTCCTAAAATTTAATTCTCTCTAAAACAAGTAAATCTTCTTGGTCTGGATGCATATATGCAGAAAATTTAGCCTTAGTATATTTAGAACTATTATTACCAGGGTTCATGTAGCCAGTAGTTGAAGATGTAAGTTTTAATTTACCTGAAGTACCATTTTCACTACTGACACTTTGTACTACACCATCAAAAGGTAAGAAATATTCAAAATCGCCATTTTTAAGTTTTACAGGAACTACCTCAAAAGCATATTGAATAGTATGAATACCCTTTTTGGCTTTACCTTCTAACACATAAAAATTAGATGATTTCTTTTTCTTATACTCTCCTAAACCATGAGATTTAATGGTAGTACCTGCTCCAAAATAAGTAGCTATTGCAAAATCCAAAATATCATCATCTAAAGAACAATCCGTTTTTCCATTCATTCTTTCAGCAATTTTAACTCCATCACCTACAATTCGCATAGATGGTTCTTCACTTCCTCCAGTTGATGAAATATTATTAGGGTTTGTATCTACTTTGTTACAGCTAAAAAATGTTGCAACAATAATTAAGGCGACAATGTGTTTGATTTTCATAATTAAATAGTTTTGAGATTATTTTCAAAGGTAGACAAAAAACTTGTTAACCTAAATATTTATTTTTAAACATAAATTACTATTCTTAATTTTGCACCTTAAAAATTAAGCTTGTGTTAACAAAAGATAAAATAAAATTCATAGTACTTGCTGTTCTAGTTGTACTATTAATTACAGTTTTAATGCTTGTTGGTAAAGAATCTCCTGTTATGAAGTACGTAAGTGGATTTTGTTTAGCTGCTTGGATAATTACAATGTTTGTTTTAAATAAAAAAGATAAATAAGATGTTAGGAAACATGTTCAATAAAAAAATGATGGAAAAGATGCAAGGGCAAATAGAAAGCATCAAAGAAAAACTAAACAACATTAGCGTTATTGGTGAGGCTGAAAATGGAAATGTTAAAGTTGTTGCAAACGGGAATCGTTTACTAAACAGTATTGAACTTAATGATGATTTTTACAAATCGGCTAGCAAAGAACAAATTACTGAATTAATTTTAACTGCAGCAAACAGAGCATTAGAGCAAGCTGAAAGAGTTGAAAAAAGCGAAATGAGTCATGCTGCAATGGGTATGGTACCTGGCTTAGGAGGTTAAGATGGAATATTTAATTATTGGAGCTGTATCCTTATTTACCTCCGTACTCACTTTCTTTTCTGGCTTTGGTGTAGGAACCATTCTTACTCCTGTTTTTGTTCTATTTTTTCCTATTGAAATTGCTATTGCAATGACAGCAATTGTTCATTTTTTAAACAACTTGTTTAAGTTTGGCTTAACTTACAAAAACATAGATAAATCGGTTCTCTTAAAGTTTGGACTACCCGCTATTCCATTTGCATTATTAGGAGCTTGGTTGCTGGTTTCAATCTCTACAGAAAACACATTATTATCAAGTTTTACAATTTTAGGTTTTGAATGTAACGTATATCTTATTCAACTGATTGTTGGTTTATTAATGTTATTTTTTGCTATTGCAGAAGTCTTTCCTTCATTTAAAAAGGATACTATAAAACATAAACACCTAATGATTGGCGGATCAATTAGCGGTTTTTTTGGAGGGTTAACTGGGCATCAAGGTGCATTAAGAACGATGTTTTTAATTAAAAGTGGTTTATCTAAAGAAGCCTTTATTGCTACCGGAATTGTAATTGCTTGTTTTGTAGATGTGAGTAGATTAGCTGTTTATTTTGGTAAGGTTCAAAACATTAATGTGCAAGAAAACATTGGTATTATTTCTGTTGCAACAATATGTGCTTTTGTTGGTGCTTATTTCGGGAAAATGTTACTAAAGAAAATTACTATAAATACTATACAATATATAGTTTCAGCATTGATTGCAGTAATTTCTATTTTATTAATTTTTGGAATTGTTTAGTTGCTTCAGCATTTATTGTAGGATTAGCATACATTTGTAAAAATATGTTCTCAGCCTGATTATCTCCAACAAGATTACCTAACTTACTATTCATATAATCTAAAAATTGTTCCTTACCATTTTTATCATATTTAGATACATACTTGGTTGATGAATGCAACACATCATAAGCTACATAATTAGAATTCCAGAGGTGATAGTTTTTATAAATTTCTCTATCAATAACTCCCGCTATATTTTTAAGCAGCTCGTTTCTGTTTTTGATAGCTGAAAATTCTTTTATTTTCTCATTAATTGGAGTCCCAAATTGTAAATGAACATTTCCTTTATTTCCTTGTATGCCTAAAAGCATATTTTTTTCATCTTCTCCTTTAGCTTTAATATACTCCTCTCCTGCTTCTTTTTTAATTAATTCTGGAACCTTAAATCCATCACATGGATCTAATTCATAAGCAATACTTACAGGTGTAATATTTAAGCTAATTAAATGGTCTAGTAAATTATCTTTAGCTGCCATTCCAAACATTTTTAGTAAGCCTGGATTTGTTTTATCAAAACCATCTTTTGCTCTCCCCTCACGTTGTGCGATCCAAACAGATTGTTTTTTTTCTTTTAAGGTATAATCGATATAAGCTGAAAGGTTTTGTGAAGAAGGCAACATTTCTTGTTTAGGAATGTTACGTTTTACGATAAAACTCTTATTAATTCTTACCAATTTCTTAATCCAATCTTTTGATAACAAGTTATCTCCTATGGCAATTTCGCTGGTATTGTATTCTCTATCGTTTAAACAATAGTTAATTAAAGCAGAATCTAAAACAATATCCCTGTGGTTAGATAACAATAAATAAGATTCATTTTTATCTAACTTTAAAATTCCATCATAACTAAAGTTATTTACAGAACGATCTATTATTTTAGAAATAAATTGACAAACCATTTTGCTCTGAAATTCTTGAATGGTATCAAAAGAGAGCATCATTTTTTTAATCTCAGGCAAGGTAAAATCTTCTAGATAATTATCTATTGTAGCCATTAATGGCTGTATCTCAAATAATTCTGTAATTATCTTATGAAACTCATCATCTCTGTAAGGTCTTATGTCTTCGAAATCCAAATTGTAGTGTTTTGTTCAAAAGTATTAATTCTTTGGTTGTTTCAAAATTTTGATTCGCTTTTCTCTTATTTATTTTCTAATTTAGTAAAACTACTATCTTTATTATTAAAATATTTTCCTATGCATAGCAGAATCTTTATGAAAGTTAAATTCACATTATTATCCTTACTTATTTTTTGTTTTATTGCTAATGGTTTCAGCCAAAATAAAATGGGTAATTCTCATTCCTTTAATGATGAAATAGCCTACTACTATAAAGATGGAGTTAAAATGAGCAAGAAAAATAACACTCCGCTACTCCTTACCAATATAAACGATAAAGTTACGGGCAACACTCCCTCTGAAATGGCTTTTAATTGGATAGAAAAAAATCAACAACTCCTAAAGATTAAAAAAACAACCGATTTAAAAGTTAATTTTAAAAGAAGTAGTTTGTCTGGACACAACATAAGACTCCAACAATACTTAAATAATATACCTGTTGATAAAGCTCAAATTTTGGTTCATATTTCAAACACTAAAATGGTAACTTATATTGGAAACACTTTTGATCCTTCAGTTCAAAAAATTAGCACTATCCCTTCTATCACCGAACAAGAAGCTTTTCAGATTTCAAAAAATAAAATAAAAGCAAAAGGACATTTAGCTTTCAGTAGTAAAGAGTTATTGATTTACAACAAACAAAAAACAACCCAACTCATTTATAAAGTAATTATTGAGTCTGAAACTCCAATTGGTAGCTGGGAAGTTCTCGTTAATGCTCATAACGGAAATGTTATTGGTGCAAAAGATAAAGCTTATTATTATCAACATCCTGAAAAAAAACATATTCATCCAAAGCCTGTTCCTCCAGTAAATGGTACAGGAAATGTTTTTTTATCAGACCCTTTATCTTTTGCTAATGCAACTTATGGAGGGGGCTACTATGATAATAATGATGCTACAACTACCCTACTTGATGCCGCCATGGCTTCTGTTACATTGTTAGACATAGATTTAACAACAGGAACATATATGTTAAAAGGACCTTTTGCAGAAATAGTTGATGATGAATCCCCTTTTAACGGATTATTTACTCAAGGAACAAGTACATTTAATTTCAACAGAAATGATGATGCGTTTGAAGCTGTTAATTGCTACTATATTATTGATAAAAGTATGCGATACATTAATCAAACATTAGGAATTACACTAATGCCTTTTCAATATTCTGGTGGAGTAAAATATGATCCGCATGGATTAAATGGTTCTGATAACTCTCATTACAGCCCTGGATCAGGCACCCTTGCTTTTGGCGAAGGTGGTGTTGATGATGCCGAAGATGCTGATGTTATCATACATGAATTAGGACATGGCATTCATGATTGGGCTACTGGTGGAAATGCTTCTGGATCTGAAGGTTTAAGTGAAGGATCTGGCGATTATTGGGGGCAATCTTACAGCAGAAGTTTAAACCAATGGACATCCTCAGACCCTGAATACCAATGGTTTTTTAATTGGGATGGTCACAACCCTTTTTGGGATGGAAGGATTACCAATTATGGAGCAAATTACCCAGGAGGTTTATCTGGAAGTATCCATACTGACGGACAAATTTGGGCAACATCATTAATGCGTATTTATGATATTATTGGTAGAGAAAAAGTAGACAAAGCTTTTTTAGAAGGTCTAGCCATGACGGGTTCATCAACCAATCAACAAGATGCCGCTATTGCTGTTAGACAAGCTGCAATTGATATGGGCTATAGTTGTGCTGATATTGATGTATTTACACAAGAATTTACAACAACGGGCTATGTCTTACCATCGTTAAACCATACCACTATAGATTTAGGAACAGACACCACAATTTGTGATAATGAAAGCATTACCATAGATGCTGGTAGTTACAATAATTATTTATGGAGTACAGCAGCCACCTCTCAAACCATATTGGTTGACGGAAGCATTACAGGAACAGGAATGTTTACTTATTGGGTAGACGTAACTGAAACCAATGGTTGCACAAATACAGATACCATTAATATAAATGTAACCACCTGTACAGGAATTAAAGAAAATACTTTTGATGAAATTGAAATATATCCTAGTCCAACAAATGGAACATTTACCATAGAATTACATACTAATTTTAATAACTCTTCATTAGAAATATTTGATGCAATTGGTAAAATTATTTATTCACAAACCATTATAAAAAATAAAACTAAAACTTCTCTTACAAAAAGTATTAGAAACGGTGAAATCATTGCTGACGCAATAATGCTTTCTCGTGATATCTCTAATCTTCCTAGTAGAGATTGTACTCCTCTACAACTTGCTTCTCGCGCTAAAAAAATCTCATCAAATAGACCACTCAAAACTACAGTTTTTAATACTGATAAACTCAAAAAACTAGGTTTTGGCGGCCTTTTAGGCGTAGCTAGCGGTTCTCAACAACCTCCTTGTTTCATAATAATGGAATATAATGGAGGTAAACGAGGTGAAAAACCAATTGTATTTGTTGGCAAAACAATTACTTTT
>NVUQ01000073.1 GCA_002401955.1 Flavobacteriales bacterium
ATGGCTCAGGAACTTTTGTATGGTTTACAGACAATACCTATGGAACACCATCTGCACCTCAACCTACAAATGTAACTGTGAATAATGGACAAACGTTTTATTTTGAAATTACAATTAATGGTTGTGTATTACAGGATAGCATTACTTATACGGTTACAGGAAACATAACATTAAATGATCCAACTCCTGAATTTTGTGAAGATGCAGCTGGAAGTGGTCAAGTAACATGGGTAGATTTAACTACATTTAATACTGCTGTTTATCCAACAGGGACATCTTATGTATGGGCAACCGGACCAACTGGTGTTACTATTAATGATGGAGATAGTGTTATGGTTCAAGTAACAGTAACGGGTTGTCCAACGGTTAGTATATATGTCCATTTTACGGTTAATCCATTACCTTTGGCTAATCCAACATCCATGAGTTTATGTGAAGATGTTTTAGGAAGTGGTCAAGCAACATTTGATTTAACTACGTTGAATGCTACAGTAGATGGTGGAGCTGGAAATACGGTTGTTTGGTATACAGATGCGATACTAGCAACATTAGCAACACCAGACAATGCTTTTGTAACGAGTTCAATAACAGTTTATGCTCAAGTTACAAATACAACAACAACATGTTCTGATACAGCTTCAGTTGAGTTAATTGTTATTCCTGCTGCTAGTGCAGGAGGAGATGGTGTTGATACCTTGTGTAGTTTTAATGGAAACACTACTGATTTAAACGTATTGCTTTCAGGTAATACAGCAGTTGGAGTTTGGACCGATACCACTACAAGTGGACAATTTAATATCGGGACAGGAATATTTGATGTGAGTGGACTTACTGCGGGTGATTATACCTTTACTTATATAGTTGCAGGAACATCTCCTTGTCCAGATGATACAGCTGAATTTACAGTAACAGTGAATCCATTACCAGTAGCCTTAGATCAAACACTTCAATTATGTGAGGATGTTTTAGGGAGTAATTCAGTTGCAGGAGTTGACTTAACCCTACTTAATCCATCTATTGATGGAAGTGCAGGAAGTGCTTTGTCTTGGTTTACAAATCAACCTTTAACAATTCCAGTAGCTACACCTACCAATACAACAGTAAATAATGGGGATGTATTTTATGTACTTGTTGATAATGGTGTTTGTACTGATACCGCTATGGTTACTTATTCAGTAACAAGTACAATATCGCTAGTAAATCCAAATGATTCACTATGTGAAGATGTCTTTGGGGGAGGAAGTGTATCAGGAGTTGATTTAACATCTTATAATCCATCAGTTTTCACAGGAGTTTCACCAACTTACAATTGGTATAGTGATGCGGCAATGAGTGTGCTTGTGCCTGCCCCTACAAATGTTACTGTTGTTGCAACAACTAATGATACGTTTTATGTTGATGTAACAGATGGAAATTGTAATAATAATATAATGGTAACATTTACAGTTAATCAATTACCAGTAGCAAATTCAACATCAATGAATTTATGTGATGATGGAAATGGTCAAGCAATATTTGATTTAACGACATTGAATACTGCGGTAGGTGGAGCAAATGGAGTGGTGTGGTATACAGATGCTGGATTAACTATATTAGTAACACCAGACAATGCTTTTGTAACAAGTTCAACAACAGTTTATGCTCAAGTAATAGATGCTACAACAACATGTGCTGATACAGCTTCAATAACGTTGGTAGTAGATCCCTTACCAGTAGTAAATTCAACATCAATGAACTTATGTGATGATGGAAATGGTCAAGCAATATTTGATTTAACAACATTGAATACTGCGGTAGGTGGAGCAAATGGAGTGGTGTGGTATACAGATGCTGGATTAACTATATTAGCAACACCGGACAATGCTTTTGTAACAAGTTCAACAACAGTTTATGCTCAAGTAACAGATGCTACAACAACATGTTCTGATACAGCTTCAATAACATTAATAGTAGATCCCTTACCAGTAGTAAATCCAACATCAATGAATTTATGTGATGATGGTAGTGGTCAAGCAATATTTGATTTAACGACATTGAACACTACGGTAGGTGGAGCAAATGGAGTGGTGTGGTATACAGATGCTGGATTAACTATATTAGCAACACCAGACAATGCTTTTGTAACAAGTTCAACAACAGTTTATGCTCAAGTAACAGATGCTACAACAACATGTTCTGATACTGCTTCAATAACATTAATAGTTAGCCCTCAGCCTGTAATAGCGATGATTCCTGATACGAATAGGTGTTTAAATGAAACACTAGTTATGACAGCGATAGGAAATGGTTCGGGAGTTATTACTTGGACAAGTGATCCTGCGGGAGTTAATGTGTTGGATACAGGCGTTACTTATTCCCCGCCTACTGGTGCAATGGGGAGTATTACATATTACGTTTTCGAAAATGGAAATTGTCCAAGTGTAATGGATACTTTTGAAGTAACTATTGGAGGTGTGGTTGCTGATATTAATGCAACACCTGTAACAGGAGCAATTCCATTAAATGTTACCTTAGATGGTTCAGGGTCTGCTGGGAGTATTATTTCTTATAGTTGGAGTTTTGGTGATGGAACTACTGGGTCTGGAGCTAATACAGGTAATATTTATACGGGAGTAGGTTCTTATACTGTTCAGTTAACAGTTGAAGATGCAGCAGGTTGTACATCAACGATTACGGTAGGTATTGAAGTCTTTGGAGAATCGACTATTGTAATACCGAATGTATTTACACCTAATGGAGATGGGGAGAATGATATGTTTACTGTTAAAGGAACGAATTTAGAATCGGTAGAAGGAGAGGTGTTTAATAGATGGGGACAAAAAATGTTCTCATGGTCTAATATCAAAGGTCATTGGGACGGAAGAACCTTGGCAGGAGAAGAAGCTCCGGATGGTACTTATTTCTACATAATAACTGCTATTGGAGTTGATGGAGTAGAGTACTTTAAAAAAGGTGGGTTTAGTTTGATTAGATAAAAGAAATACATATAAGATTAGAAAAGGGAGTGCATTTTGTACTCCCTTTTTTATTTGTAGACGACTAGAGTTTAAAAAATGTGAAAGTTAACCTCCTTTAGTAATAAGTAATACCAATTTAATTTCAAAACACCCAACAATGGTTATTGTATAATGCCGATAGATAATCAAAGCCAGAGAATGAGGGTAACGAAATTATCGGGCATTTTGATTACAAATCGGTATAATTAGCCAATCAAGTTCTACTATCTGTTGATGATGTACGCCCATTCTTAACTAAAATGTACTCAATTTGAGATTTTAAACGCCAAAAGAGGCAAAAAAAATCAATTAATTATTGCTGTATTACCATTTTCTGTAGAAATGCTCTAGAAACTTAACGCTTATCCTTAGATCATTTCTAACAATGAAAGCCACTAGGATTTATTTAGCCCTATAAATATTAGGTGTTACGACTGCGCGCTAATATTCATACCCTCTAAGTACCCCATGTTATTTTGCCTTTACTGAGTGTTTGTCTTAATTTTGAATTGCTTTAATAAAGATATTTATGAACTATTTGAAAAAGACCTTAATAACCCTTTGCTTACTATTTACTTTTGTTAGTGGACATTCTCAGTATACTTTACATTATGCTGTAAATACAAATTCAGAATTAGGATTTTATGCACTTAGCAATAGTGCTTCTAATCAAGCAGCTTCTGTTTCTAATCAAATACTTATTGATTTAATCAATATATTCCACTTCAATTTTCATGATAGTTTAGGACGTTGTGGTGTAGATGGATTTCTTATTGGTCTTCAGCCAATAGGTGTTAATGTAGGAGGTGTTTTTTTTTGTGAGTTACTCTTTTTTGACTTATTTATAGATACTTATAGCACACCCATAAGTGCTCTAACATAACCTTTAGAAAGGTCATTTCTTAATCAAAGTGGATTAATATAATTTTTATGACACCACCTTATTTTAATACTTGCTTCTCAGATACAATAAAAACTAATATAGATAAACAATGTAAGATTTTGTAATACAATTTTCTAGTAGCAA
>NVUQ01000074.1 GCA_002401955.1 Flavobacteriales bacterium
CCATAATTCCAATAAATAAGCCACATTTATAAAAAAAGTCCAATAAATAAGCCATATTTATAAATAAGCCAGGAATCGTGCCTTCGAGGTTTAACATTCGAAAATTTTCGAGAGTTTTGACCTGTCAAACCTCGAAAGACCAGGAATCCTGTATATATGCGCCAGATCTGGGTAAAATAAAGCGGTATTTAAAGAATTAAAAATGTAGTAAAAAAGCTCTCGAGACGTTTTAACATGTCAAAATCGAAAATTCTCGGCAAATACTCGAAGAATTTTGACATTCGAAAATGTTTCGAGTGGTATTTCCCAGAAGTGTGTGCAATTTAATACATTAGCCTATGTCACAGGATCCTGTCGAGATTTGACAGGTCAAAATCCTCGAGAACTTTCGAACTTCAAAATTCTCGAGACTTTTAACACCTTAAAACTCGGCAGAACAGGAAATATCGATAAATAAGCCATATTTATAAATAATTAGCCATAATTCCAATAAATAAGCCATATTTATAAATAATTAGCCATAATTCCAAWWAATWAGCCATATTTATAAAGAAACACCTATAAATACCTATAAGCCTCTTATACAGCCTCTTATACAGCCTCTTATACAGCCTCTTATACATAATACAGTAGTTATCTCTTATATAATAATTTCAAATTACAAAGGCAGTTGATGGTGGATTACGATAAAGCCTCAAGAAAGATAAAACCTTATGATAAGCTTAAAATATGCAACGTTAAAATCGAATACTATATAAGCTATTATGTATTCATAAAACAACGATATAGAAATACATGATTAAACATCTCTGAAAAGACAATGAAAAATGTTATCAGATACAGAAAAATCCTTAATATGATATGGTCAACTAGTAACATTGTTTACTTTCAATCAACGTTCTAGAGCAATAGTATTACCGTAAAAACTGGCACTATTAAATTGCAGGTAAAATCGATATACATGTGTTCTAAGAAAACAATGTCAAGTAGTAAAGAGGAAACCCTCAAGTAATTACAAAGTAATGAACAAAATGATAATAGAAACATAATAATAAAAAGTTGATAACTTGCTATACGACAATTAACCCAAAATAAGATTTATAAAGCGTGGTTATATAAAGCTATCATGAGATCGATAGATAAAATATTCAAACTAAACAAAAATGTGATAAAGTTATTAGAGTATAGTGACATAAAGCTATAGAGATAGAGAACGTTATAAAGCATGCTATAAATCATGTAAAAATCCTTGCGTACAGAGTTTGAATTAATAAAAGATGTTCATAGATAATATCAAACCTAGTTTGAACTGTTTTAAACCCAACTAACGATGATAAATATACTATATAAACCTAATAATAAAAAGTCGACATAGGAACACACGAAGTATCATATGCTTGTTAACCTTGGCATGCCACATAATACAATATAACTTATAAAAGTGTTTAAGCCTAAACAACGAAAATGAAGCCAAGGACCTATCCTCTTATGAAAGATAAAATTATAGTTTAAAAATAATTGGTTGAAAGTAAAGTATTACAAACAAAATGGAAAAACACACGAATTATAAATTGGGAACTTCAATGATTGAATATTGCTACACAGCATGCCATAGTATCAGCTAAGAGAATGAGAAAGAAATGACTACCCTAAAAATATCACCATCAATTCTTAAAGTCTTATAAGTATAAAAGTTAATTTAATAAATTGAAAATATCATTATAATAAAAGCAAAGATCGATAGTATTAAAGAAAAAAGATAGTTTATACATAGATACACGTGAAAAGTAAAGATAACGAAGATAATAAGAAGTAAAAATTACAAGCAATAGTAATCGAATTTGATGGTATGAGAGAAATTATACTCTAGATAAAATTGAATTTTCAGTGTTAAGGTTAATAATTGCAACTACATAAAAGTATGTCAGAATAAATGGAGCATAATAAAGTCTCATGAAAAAAACTAATGAAGCATAAGAAAATGTTATTTGTTAAAACGAGCTACTTCTCAACATGGTACCCCAAAGTTTAGCGCTACAATGGGAGAGGTAAAATAGGAGTAAAATACATATGCTATAACCTATCGATACAAGAATCCGTTAGGTTCAAGTTGCTAAGATCCGTAACATGCCCACCTATACATAGGTTCCATGGGCAATCAAGGGAATAATAGACGAAACGTAGATACCTCCATGAATAAAATGTCGCCGTTACAACGGTGTATGTTTGAACGAGAGAGTAGCCCAAAAAAGAGGATTCAGTTAGTAAACCAAACAGTACAAAGTGTTAATAATATAGTTAATGCTATAAGTATATATTGAATAGGTTTTAACATTTATGATAGTTATAAGTATAGTAAGTAATGTTAATAATCGAATTAGGAAGGACCTATAAGAATAGCCGATATAGCGATGTGTAAAGGATTACCTATAGTGCTTTATTTTTAAAATATAAATGATCAATAGCTATTAAACAACGATATAGAAAATGATATATAGCCATTATAAACAACGATATAGAAAATGATCTATAGCCATTATAAACAACGATATATAAAATGATCTATAGCCATTATAAACAACGATATAGAAAAAGATTTATAGCATTATAAACAAAGATATAGAAAATGATCTAAGCCATTATAAACAACGATATAGAAAATGATCTAAGCCATTATAAACAGCGATATAGAAAATGATCTATAGCCATTATAAACAGCGATATAGAAAATGATCTATAAAGACGATTATAAAAGCCTTATAAAGACGATTATAAAAGCCTTATAAAGACGATTATAAAAGCCTTATAAAGACGATTATAAAAGCCTTATAAAGACGATTATAAAAGCTTATAAAGACGATGATAATATCAAAGCTATTAAAGCAATGAGATAATTACAAAGGCTATTATAATATGTGTGTTATACGCGCGCGTATACACACAGGCACGTTCTTGTCTAATGATCATATGATCCCTTTATTTAGCGATTTCAGCGATTATGCCTTAAAAAAGGGGTTTTGCCAAAAAAGAAGGGAAAGATTAAAAGACAAAAAGACGTGATTTAGAAATTCGAAAAGATTCCTAATAACGATAAGGGAAAATCGATCGAAAAATTTTTATATAAGCTAAGGAGCGAATATAGGTTTCTAGTTGCTAGATAACCTTTTAACAGTTATATTAATATCCAAAAATATCTGTTATAGTTATTTAAAAATCTTAAAATCATAAAATTATAAACTAGCTTTTACTAAGAGTGCCTTAAGTATAATAAGTAAGAAAAAAATGTCGCTCAAATATTAACCCTAAATGGAATAATTTGTGATAGCTAATTTTTTAAATATAATATTTGTATGGGGCCTACAAAGTAAAGAAGTTTATAAAAATATGAAATTAAGAAAATTAAAAAACAACGTAAAAATAACAAAGTTAAGAAAAACTAGTTAAAGAAACGTTCGAAGCTATGGGCCGATTAAGGTGATCATAGGATCTGGTCAAAATTCTATTATCAACAAAAGAGTCGAAAATAGGGAGGAATGACTTTGAAAATAATGTTAGTAAATTGAACTAATCAAAATAAGCATAGAAATTTATTAATGTCCCAATCATTTTATACCTTTAAAAATGTTGTTATCATAGACTAACGACAAAGTAAAATTAGATAAAACCTAAGTTTTTAGAAATTGTTAATGGTTAACGGAGCGTCTCCTATTCACCTATAAATAGGTTCAATGAATAGATAAGACAAAATTAACAATCAAACCTATAATGCATAAATGCAAAATAAGTTCGGAATCTATTAAAGTAAAATATAGGCCTATCGCCGAAACTGCATAGGTAACTATTATAATACAATAAAGCTAAATTTAAAAAGTCGATTTTTGTGGATTATAAAACAGAAAAATTAAGAAGATTTTATAAAAAGATCGTTGATAAATA
>NVUQ01000075.1 GCA_002401955.1 Flavobacteriales bacterium
TTATCAAAATGACAGTATTTTTCCTTTTGAGCATAATGAACAATTAGACCAAGCTGGGTTTAGAGAAAAAGGAGTGTTACAATCATTTGTTGTTGATTCTAACGAGACGGTTTGGATGGGGTTTTATCATCATGGGTTGTATAAAATATCTTCAACAGGAAAGGTGAATCAAATGATTGATAAACCTAAAAAATCTTACTACAGCATAACCCTTTATAGTCATGGCGATAAATCCTCTTCGGGGTCCTTGTTAAATAATGAGCATTACTACTATGAGTACTACCATAAGTACTTAAATGAGTCTAAAACTATAGACAAACCGGACAGTATTCGACACATTATTGATTTATCTATCAATTGCGATGGACGAGTTTATAAGGACACTGTTGTTAATTACAATCAACATGAGGTTAGTTCACGTCATTTAAAAAAATATAAGGGCTCTTATTATCTTTTAATTGATAGATTGTTGTTTCGGTTTAAAATTGTGGATGGAGTCTTAAAAAATGAGAATATAAGTAGTGATATATTTAAAAACAATACATACTCTATTTTAGTAGATGATGACTATTTATGGTTTTGCATAGCTACCGAAGGAGTATATCAATGTAAAATTAAGGGAGATAGCGTGGTCGTTGTAAATCATTTCCTAGGTAAGACTAATGTCTCTAGGGTATTCAAAGACAAACGGAACGGATATTGGTTTATGACACTTAACAAGGGGGTATATTATTTGCCTTCAAAAGAAATTGTCCACATGGAGACTGAAGAGAAGGATGCTGTACTTTGTTTAGAAATTGATACGATTTCTGGCGACTTGTTCTCAGGGTTTTCAAGCGGTAAGATAACCCAGTTAGTAAATAATAAACGCTATTTTAAAGAAATATTTGATTATTCAAGTGCATGTTATTCATTGTTATATGATTACTCTAATGAATTATTAATAATAGGAGTTACAGATGTTCATAGCTATTTACCAACTTTTCAAAATGATAAAATTCGCTATGTTAAATCCTTTGGAGTTGGGGGTTATAAATCAATGATGATGGAAGATGATAAATTTTATGGGGCAGGTAGTTATGGTCTTGTCATTTTTGAAGATAAAAAAGAAAAATATTTCTCCTATCATGAAGGCGAAGAAAAGATTTGGTGTACAAGTGTGATAAGTTATAATAACGAGATATGGATAGGTACGAAAGATGGACTTAGAATTTTTTCTAATAAAAAAATTACTAATCCATTTGTTAAAGATCAACTTTTATCATCTTCAATAACAAGTATGGCAGAATGGTCTTCTAATGTTTTATTGATAGGAACTAAAAATTATGGTATTTTACTGGTAAGTGGAGATTCTGTCATTTCGAATATTTCTGAGAAAGAGGGTCTTTCTAGTAATTTAGTAAAAGCCATACATGTTGCTAATCAGGGAGTAGTTTGGGTAGGGACCAATAAAGGGTTAAGTAGGATTGATTTTAGTTCAACAGACGAGTTTACGGTAAAAAATTTAACAACACAACACGGTTTAGTTTCGGAAGAAATTAATGCGGTTTGTTCTTATAAGAATATTATATACTTAGCAACATCTAAAGGATTAGTTCAATTTGATAAAACGAAGATTAAGACAAATACAACACCGCCACCTGTATTTTTTACCCAATTTATTATAAATTCAGAAGAAAGAAAAATAAAGAAAAATATGAAATTATCTTATAAAGAAAATTTCATCAAAATTCATTTTGAAGGATTAAACTATAGAAGTTTAGGAAAGGTAGAATATCAATATAGAATGCTGGGGGTAGATACTAATTGGACAAGTACAACTTCAAGATCAGTTCAGTATCCAACATTACAACCAAATGATTATCAATTTGAAGTAAAAGCGAAAAATGAGGATAATATTTGGAGTGAACCTAAGAGCTTGCCATTTTCCATTTCTCCACCATTTTGGTTAACTTGGTGGTTTATTTCGTTGGAAATTTTATTCGGAATTGGAATTGTCTTGGGCATATTTTGGTATAGAGAAAAACAGATGGATCAAAAAAATATTGCAGCACAAAAAATTGTTGAAGCAGAAAAAAAGATGATTGAATTAGAGTTAAAAGCATTGCGTTCTCAGATGAATCCTCATTTTATTTTTAACACACTAAACTCTATCCAACACTACATTGCTGTTAACGATTTTAAAAGCACTAATAAGTACATTGTTCAATTTGCAACCCTGATAAGAACAATCCTTCATTTATCTGAGAAAAATGTAATTACACTTCAAGAAGAAATTGATATCCTAACGATGTACATGGATTTAGAAAAAATGAGGTTTGAAGAACAATTTGATTACAAAATTGAATTTAGTGATAACGTAGATGTTGACTATGATGAAATACCCTCTATGCTATTACAGCCTTATGTAGAAAATGCCGTTTGGCATGGATTAATGAATAAAACAGGAAAGGGAATAATTAAAATTTGGATAACCAGAGAAGACGAATATCTTTGTTGTTCGGTTGAAGATAATGGGATTGGAAGAGAAAAAGCTGCACAAATAAAGGCCAAAAGAAACATTCAACAGAAATCAATTGGGATGAGTGTTACAAAAGAAAGACTAGATTTAATTAGTGATAATGAAGTTAATGTGGATACTATTGATTTGTATGATGAAGAAGGAAATGCTTCAGGAACTAAAATGGTAATAAGGATAAAGTTTAAAAGTTAAAGAATATGATTACTGCAGTAATAGTAGATGATGAAATAAAGTCACGAGAGGTACTTAAAAGATTGCTTCAGGAGGTGGATGTTGATTTGACCATTGTGGGAGAGGGAGATTCTGTTGAGGCTGGATTTGAAGTGATTAATAAAGAAAACCCACAATTGGTTTTTTTGGATGTAGAAATGTTGGACGGTACAGGATTTAATTTGTTAGAGAAATTCGATGAGATTGATTTTAAGGTCATCTTTATTACTGCTTATGATAAGTATGCGATAAAGGCGTTTAAATACAGTGCCATTGACTATTTATTAAAACCTACAGGGATAGATGAATTGGAAAATGTACTAGTTCAGATAGAAAAACTCATTAAGAGAGATAAAATCGTTGACAAAGAAAACTTTTACAAAGCCCAAATTAAAACACTCATTAATAATAATAAAAACGCTGGAGATAAAAGATTAACAATAAGAGGAGCAGCAAAAATAGAGTTTGTTGATGTTGATGACATTCTTTTTTGTGCTGCAGAAGAAAGTTATTCAGTTATTAAAATGATAAATGGAAGTGATGTTACTGCCACTAAACCGTTAAAATATTTTGATGAGATTTTGTGTGAATACGAAAACTTTTTTAGAGTAAGTAAGTCATGTTTGATTAATTTAAAGTACATCAAATCGTATGTAAAAACGAAAGAAATTATTGAGTTAAAAAATGGAATCCAAGTAGAACTTTCACGCAGACGAAAAAAAGCTTTTTTGGAACGAATGGCTACTGAATAATCTTTGAAAAAAGCTTTCGTATTTTAAATAAGAAGGCTTTTTTCATTAAAACTGCTATGATAAACACCATTAAGCTACCCGTTCCGTTAGATTTAGAAAGCAACGCTGTTGAAAACTGGTTGTTGGCACATTAATCTAGCGAACGTCATTGCGAAGCACGAAGCAATCTCATGTTAATACTTCACCGATATATAAAAACAATATTACTTGCTCTAAGCATTTTAATAAGCTGGATTAACATTTCTGCCCAATCTCATGTATTTAAACATTATGGAGTAGAGGACGGGTTACCCTCTTCAGAGGTGTATTCTGCCTTTCAAGATTCTAAAGGCTATATGTGGTTTGCTACCGATGCTGGTGTTAGCCGTTTTAATGGTTATGAGTTTGAAAATTTTGATGCCTCTGATGGATTAACGGACAACACTGTTTTTTTAATTACTGAAGATT
>NVUQ01000076.1 GCA_002401955.1 Flavobacteriales bacterium
CAGACAATCGAATCATTGGCTCTGAAAAACTAATAATTAGATAAAACTGGGTACAACAAGAGCTAAAAAACATAGACCAAACCTACCTAACCGATTCTACGTATTTTAGCAAATACGTTGGCATGCATTAAAAAAATGACAAAGACGATAATAGCCATATTGAGTTTTTTCATTCTGACCTCTTCGAACAGCTTTCAACAAGCCGACAGTTATGAAGTCAGAATTTCTTTTATCGGATTACCAAGTCCAATAACGACAAAATACTTAGTTAATAATAGTCAGATAAAGGTGTTTGAAGAGTTCTATAACCCAAATTATGATTCGACAACTTTCAGAAACGTACATACCTATAGTGACTTTAACCAACCTAGGTTGACTTCGTTTCTTGAGCACATTGATTGGGACACAGTTCCAAAGGAATTAATAACTCCTACAATAGACGGATACCAATTTGATGTTGATATTAAAATAGAAGGAAAGGAATATCACTTCAATGTTGACAATACTTATCACCCAACATTCGACAGCTTATTGACAATTTGTAATCAATTAATACCAAACAAAAAGACAAGAAAAGAATACAAAATATATTATTCAAATAAATAAAACGACATGCCAGTCGAGTAAGCCAGGGGAATTTCACCCCTAACTTCTCACAGAACCGTACGTGAACCTCTCGACTCATACGGCTCTTCGAAGTAGTGATACCATTTTACAGGTATCGGCTGTGTAATTAGCTCATCCTCTTGCGAGTTGGCAAACTAGCCTTAACTCCGTTAACCCCTTTGCTCCACTGCCATTACAGCTGCTTCAACACTACTACGGGTTAATCCGCCACCTAAAAAAGTATTGGTAATTGCCTTACAGGTAGTTCCTGCTTGGGGGTTCCCTTTATAACCTTCTTTAGGTTTCCTGCGTTCCAAAATAAAGCCTGAATAAAAGTCTTGCCTCCTTAATGACGGTTGCCGCATAGCCAGTAAATCAGGTGTCCGCTACACTCTTCCCTAAAACCTCGATAATTCTTAGGTTTCGACAACAACTTGTCTTTTCGCCACTTCATCGAAAGGTTCGCTTTCGCTCAACTCTTTTATTCATACCTGACTGTTTAATACAGCCTTTTCTCCTGTCGCTTCATACATCTTTGTTACCGCAAACATATCACAGAAGTGGTTTGATTAGTTTTCCTAAAAACCCTAATCGGTAGACCTACTACCATCTTTATTCTAGTTACGATGTCTCACGACAGCTCACAGCACACATCGAGTAGACGGCTCCGCCAGAACTAACTGACGGAGTGCGCCTCTCACACCACCGTACGCTGCACCGTGCGGTGCTGAAGAAAGCAACCTATCAACGCTGAATTATTACCAAATCAAGGAGGGAGACATTTTTTTTCAAAGCACTCTACCTTGCAGGATTCTCGGATGGAGTGACATGAAGTGGTAATGGGGTGACATGAAGTGACATGGAGTTTCCCAGCACATTAACACAAGAAAATGAGTCGTTTGAAATCGAGGTTAAAGGTCTCTTTCCGCACATGGAAGAAAACACTAACAACAAGAGCTGTTTCACTGTTTATATCACCCTTGATTGTGTGGTTTATGAAACAAAATGAGAACCGACTGAATACCTTTGGAGCCGCTAGGGGATGCAGAGATTCTTAGAGCCTCCGGAAAATTCCAAAATATTTACGTCAGCAATTTATCTCTTATTAGGAACGTTGTTTCTCAATGAAAAGAGCTTCCTATCATACCACGCTTAAAGAGTTGGTTTCTCACGAACTTCTCCCAAATAAGTATCTGAAAGATATTCCTAGATCAAATATTCATCGGTGGAGAAATGATGATTACCAACGGTACGTTGGTTCTGATATCAATCAAATTGCAGATAAGCATACCGAGCTCATTCAAACACTCAACCACTACCCTAGAATGTTTATCGCTTATGGGCATTTGGTAAAAACACTTGTTCAAATTACTTCTCAGCTTAGCGATTACTCACATGTGATCAGGAATGCAAAAACAGAAATCGTAAATGCAATAGACAAATCCAAAGGAATTATTTCAATTGAAAAAGCAGTCCAAGTATTTAACATTTCTAAATCTACTTTTCATACTTGGGTYATTGATGTTAAACTTCAGTGTTCAAAATCCTACTTCAAGAAATGTAACAGCATATATTCTAATCAGGTAACTCCAATGGAAGTTAAAGCAGCTAAAGCTGCCCTTATGAATCCTAGAAACCTACATTGGCCTATTAAAAGTATTCATTTTGAAGGGATTAAAGATGGGAGTTTGACCATTTCATTAAACACCATCTATAAGATCAATAAGCTGCTAGCCATAAGGAAAACCAGATCAGTCGTCAAAAAGAAAAAGAGACATCCAAAAGGAATTAGAGCTACTCTTCCAAATCGAATTTGGCATACAGACATTACTGTTGTCAAAGCAATCAATAACAAAAAGTACTACGTCTATTTTGTGATCGACAACTTTTCTAGAAAAATTCTATCCTATGCTGTAAAAGAAGCTGTTTCAGGTTTAGTTACCAAAGGTGTTCTCGAAGAAGCCTATCTAAAAGCCAAAGCAATTACCATAAACCTCAATGTAACTTTGATTGTAGATGGTGGACCTGAAAACAATAACATTGTGATTGATAATTTTATCTCTCGATCTGAGATTAATATTCAAAAGCTCGTTGCTCTTAGAGATATTAATTTCTCTAATTCCATGATTGAAAGAGTAAACAGAGTTTTTAAATACAGGTATTTATTTCCAAAGAGTCCTCGGGATTTAAAACACTTAAAAAGAATACTCAAATATTTTATTGATGATTACAACAACAGAAGACCACATGGCCAACTAGATGGACTTACTCCTGATCAAGCTTGGATTGGGCTTAAACCAACTAAAAAAGAAACGATGAAGGTACTAACGCTGGCCAGAGAGAAAAGATTAGCCTACAACAGAGAAAATAAGTGTAACAAATGCCTCAAATAGAAAATAAGAACTCAATTTGATGAAGATCAATCAGAGAATTATAGTTGCTATTCAAAACAGAGCTGACCAGCGATTTTTCACATAGAAAAACAGGGTTTCATTATAGGTAGTCCTACTCAAATAAAAATCGTGTGATGCTACAGCCCCTACTAGGCTTATGTCCTTATAAGGAACATGATGGTCCAGTTCTCACTAGGACGTTACCGGGAATAGCTGTTTCCCACTCCGTCCAAAATGGTAGAAAATGGGTAGTCTGGGAGTTGTGAAGAGTGTGGGTTTGGTGCATATGTCCGCCTATGGCGTGAATAAATGTCATGTACTACCGGTGTGCCTTCTTTTATTCCTTCAACTTAATTCCACACCATGGGCAGTAACTTATGCCAATTGAAAATTCAGAACTAATTCTATAATCTGGCTTTGTCTCCATCAACATGTCATGAAATGCCGCCTCACTTTCTTTACTAATGGGGCGGCCCACAACCTTATGAATAATTTTAGATCGTATTTCAGATTTAATGGAAAACCCATAGTTGTCGACATTATTTACCGCGGTGGCATATGCGGTACAGCAATTTTCAATCATATTTTTATTTTTTGTATGAATTTAGCTCATCGCTCAA
>NVUQ01000044.1 GCA_002401955.1 Flavobacteriales bacterium
CGTTTTCTAACGGAAGTGCTTACCTTTTCAAAGGTTCGCAATATGTTCAATATATTCCTGGAGAAGGAGTTCCTGAAGGTTACCCCTTACCAATAAAAGCAGATGGAGTAAGCGTATCTGCGGCAAAGACTCAGGCTGCTTCTGCAAATGAAGCATTGAAGAAAGTGCAGGCATCAACAACAGCAAAAGAAACAGAAGTAAAGGTGAAACAAACTGCTGCGACTAATGCTGTAAAAGAGGTAAATGCAGCTGTTAGTGCATTAGAATTGACAGATACAAAAGTGAAAAATGCACAGATAACAATTAGAAACGCAGAAATAAATACAAAATTAAGCGTACAACTAGAGGCAAAAACTCAAGCAGTGAAACAGTTAAATGTACAGATTGCTAAAGTTAAAGTTCAAATACAAGTTGTAAAAAATAACCCTTTTAATAATAACTGCTTTAAAATTGATTTCGAGGTGCTTCAAAACCATAACTGGAATTCACTTACAGCAACAAAAGAAGCAACTTGTGAATTTAATCATGAACAAGGTAGTTTTAGTTGTAATCATTATCAGGCGAATGAGAATGAACAAGGAGCTCAAAGCTCAATAAATGAATTATTATTTGGGACTTCTGTAGATAATAAATTACTTAATAATAGTGTGTTTTCATTTCAGGTTGATGCAAATAAAATAAAGCCAGAGCCATTACTTCAGTTAATGGAATTAGACTACAGTGAGAGTAGTAATTCTGGTTTTATAAAGATGAATTTGATAGGTCCTGAATATGGGTTCGGAAGTGATGTTTATGGAAAAGTAGTTTCGAATATTGCATTGATGAATGCTGCAGAATTAATGAAGAAAAAAGCTACTACAAATGCCCCTGCTAATTTACCTTATATACCAACAGTTAAGTTATTAACCGCAAACTATTCTGCTTCGGCATCTTATCAGTTAGATTTTAGTCAAAGTAAAAACCCATTAGAATGCTTTTCTTACACACCTAATAGCACATACAAAGTGTACGATAGTTTAAATCCTCAGGCTGGTTCGAATATGAACCGAGCAACATTGGATGGCATGACAAATATGAACGTTTTACCTTTATATCCAGCATTAGAAAGTAAAGGGGTTCTGTATATATCAATGGATAAAATTGTTGCACCATGTGAACTCAATTTGTATTTTGAGCTGGCACGAAAAACAGGAAGTATTCCTGAAAAAGAAGACATTAATTGTGGCTATTTAACCGAATTAGGATGGGTGAATATGCCAGTTTTGACTGACGGAACGAAAAATTTAACATGTTCAGGAATCCTTAAAGTTAGTATTTCAGATGATATTTCAAGTAGTCATCTAAGTATGGCAGACAATCAATTTTGGTTATCTATAGGAGCACCAAATAATCCGAATTTATATTCAAATACAACTTATTTAGGATGCAACGTACTTGAAGTAGAGCGTACAGGAAAGTTTTATTTATCAGATACTAATGCACCTAAATTACCTGCTGGATCAATTAAAAAATCAAAAGATGCAATACCAGAAATAAGTAAAATAGTTCAGGTGTTTCCATCATTACCAGGTAGAGGAGCGGAAGATGCTTTAATGAGGAACCAAAGAGTTAGTACGCAGTTAAAGACAAAAGGGAGAGTAGTTAATTCACTAGACTATTATAGTTTAATTAAACAGGAATTTCCTGATATATTTTACTCTAAATGTGTGTATGATAAAGTGAATAGAGAAACTAAAGTGTACTTAGTTAAAAAAATAGAAGATGCTAACGCTGTTAATGCTTTTATGCCATTAGTGAGTGTTTGTCAGGAAGAATCAATTAGTGCATTTTTAAATAGTAAAGCTCCTGCTTTTGCTAATATTGAGGCATTAAATTTTGATCCAGAATATGTTAGTATTACAGCAGATATTGTTGTGAAGAATAGCTTTGGACTAGGAAGTGTTCAACAAGAAATAAGTGCAAAACTTAATTTGTTCTTATCTCCTTGGATAGAATCAGAAACTATTCAATTGGAAATAGATAAAGGTTTAACAAAATCTCAAATCTCAAATTTCATTAAAAAAATTGAAGGTGTAAAAAGTGTTTCTTCAGTTCAGATACATAGAGAAATCTCTAATTCAGGACTAAAGATTAATACAGTAAAACCACAAACTAAAACGCTTTTGGTAACATCTGAAAAACATACATTAAACTGTAGTTATTTAGTATGATAGATAAGATCAATATAATAGATAAACCGCTACCTTTAAATCAAAACTTTAAGGGACTTAAGGAAGAAGCTATTTCTTATCTTCAAGAGTTTAGTGGTAAAGAATGGACAAACTTTAACCCTAGTGATCCTGGTATTACCATTTTAGAGCAAGTATGTTTTGCTCTAACAGAGCTTGGTTATTGCAATAATTTTCCAATTCAGGATATTCTTACAAGAGAAGATGGGGAGCTTGAATTGGAAAATCAATTTTATACTCCAGAACAAATATTAACAACCTCACCAGTAACTATAGCAGATTATCGTAAATATTTAATAGACGGAATAGATGGAGTAGAAGATGTAGTAATAGAACCTATTAATAGCTTTATTTCTAATGTGAGTCATGTATATAGAGTTCATCTTTATATAGATCCTGTTATTACAGATAAGGTTGCTAATTCTAAAACGAACAAACAAAATCAAGAAGCAAAAGAACCTTCAAGTGAAATCGACCAAATATGTAAAGAGACATTTTATAGATTAAATGAAAGTCGCAATTTAGGAGAGCTGTTTTTAATGCCTAAGCCCTTAAAAAAGAAAACTACACAACTGTTTGGGTCAATAGAAATAGACAAGTTGAATAATGCTAAAATAATTTTAGGTAAGATTAGAGATGTAATAGAAGAATTAGTGCTTCCTAGAGTAAATCAGAAAGGCTACGATTCTTTGAAAGAGAAAGACGTTGACACTAATGATATTTTTAATGGTCCGAAACTAAAAAAAGGTTGGATTTTAGAATCAAATTTAAAAGATAAACCTTCAATTATTCATGCTGAAGACATAACGCATTTAATTTCTTTGATTGATGGGGTAGGTGCTGTGTCCGATATTAGCTTTAGTAAATCTCCTGATGTATATGAATTAGACATTATGTTAAATGAGCTTTTAGTGGTCGATTTGATTGATTCAATCCTAAAACAAAGTTTAGTAATTACCTGTAATGATCAAAACGTTTATAGTGGGATAACAAAAAGGAAGCAAGTAAAAATAGCTCCAAGACAATTACTCCTTAATGATATCGGATCAGCTATCCAATTACAACCCGATATTCCTTTAGGGAATTATAGAGATATTAATAGTTATTATTCCATTCAAAACACATTTCCTGAAGCCTTTGCAGTAGGATTATCATCAGTTGAGTCTGATACATCCCCACTTCAAACTTCACAGTCGAGACAGTTAAGGGGATATTTAACCTTGTTCGATCAGCAATTAGCAAATCAATTTTCGCAATTAGCTAATATTCCTCAATTGTTTTCATTTATTAATTCAACTTCAGGAGCTCCATCTGATAGACAAAATTTTTATGCACAGAAAGATAAGTTGAACCCAGAGAAGAAAGAATACCCTGTACCTTATCAGAAGTTTTCTCCAACATATTTTTACCAATCACTCTATGATATTCCGTTTATTAAACCATTATTGAAAAATAATAATGCGTTCGACTTTAGTTTGGGCTTTGTGAGCCAACATGACTTGGAAACCAAGAGTTGGACAAAATATAAAAACGATCCTTATAACTCTTATATCTGGGGTTTAATGCAAGTTATGGAAGAAGAACAAGTGAGTTTGGATCGAAGAGATGAAATCTTAGATCATTTGTTAGCTCGCCATGGAGAATCACCAATGTTGATTAATTCAATTATTGATGCATCAATTTACACAGGAGATACTACAAAAGGACAGGTTATTTTTAAAAGTTTGTTACTACAAAACTTGGCGCTTCTCTCCTATAATAGACAAAAATCATTTAATTATTTTGGTGCGGATGTCTTAGATTCTACTTTGGTTGATTTGCCTGAAGAGTTAAGCCCTGATTGGTTGCAGGCGTACAACATCGATTTTATTTTTGATTCTCAAAAAGTAGATCAGCTAGAGAGAATTGCCAAAGAAGATTTTAATAATTATTCGGGATTAGAACTGAGAATGAACTTGCTTTTTGGGTTAAACGCAGTATATAAGAATTTCATGTCTGAAATTATAGAAACTGATCAAAATAACACTCAGAAAACTACTGATTCTAAGACTAAAGAGAAGATAAAATTATCTTGTTGGATGATTCAGAATAGAAAAGGTGCGATATGTATTGAGCCAAACCTATTGGTTAAATCGCTCCATTTTCAAATAGCTTATTTAACAGGAGGAGAAGAACCAGAGTATCATGTTGTAAAGGAAAAGGTAAATTACCATTCCGCTTTGGGTATTGAACAATTGTTTAGAGGAGATTTACAAAAATCAGATACCACCCTTGCTGAGTCAATGATAATTAAAGTGTGTGAGAAAACATTTTCTGTAGTAAAAACTGATGCTTGCGATTGGGCAGAAAATTTGTGGAAAACCATTCCAGGAACAAATAATAAAATTGCAATAGGAGCTAAAATTGGTAATGATAAGCCAGTAGCATTAGATCATTCTATTTTTCAGTATTCCACAATGTTGTTTTTTCCTGAATTTATACCTCAGTTTAAACAATTTGATTTCTTACTGAGAATAAATACTTTTCTAGAAAGTGAACTTCCCGTTCATTTAGAAGCAGCTGTAAACACTGTTAATAACAACGATCTTAACGAATTAATACCTAAATTTTGTAATTGGAAAAATAGCTTAAGAAATGTAGGGAAAACCCAAGAAGAAGAGTTGGTAAATGAAATTGAACTAGAAAAAAATGCTTTAGAATTAATCACTTTAATTACTCAAATACATAAAGAGGTGAATGATTAAGTCTAACAAACATATCGTTTCTAAAGTAAGTTGGAATACCTCTTTCAATGACCAAGATTTAGTATTTTCTTTTCAATCTGAAATAAGCCGTTGGAGTAAATTAAAAATGGAGAATGAATTAATTCGAGTTTTTGATGAATTTTGTCCTCCCGAGCAAGTCTGGAAGATTAACTCTTTAGAGTTAGACTTAGGGCAAATTGATTATGATAATTTACATGAAAGTTTATCAAAAGAATTTTCTAAAGCTCTTTCAAATCAATTACAAGAGCTACTTTTTTATTCCGATAAAAGGAAAGATAATATTCAATTTTTTGATACAATAGGCTCAAATCTATCGTTAATAAAAGATTACTTATTAAACGGGTATATGCCTTTGGAACATCTACAAGAGAAAGGGACTGTTCAGCAGATTTTAGACGAATTAATAAAAAATAATAAACCTGAAATAATTAAGCTATTTAAAACTGAGGGTAAAAAACACAATGTTAGAAGGAGAATGGCTTGGCAGTTCAATAATGAGTCATTAACTAAAATTGTAGAAGGTATAGAGCCAAATAACTACAAACAAATAATTGATTTTAAAGATAGGTTTATAGAAATAAAAAATCGAGAAAATATAATTGAAGATAATGTTGCTGACTTTTCCAAAGAGGCTTGGTTCTGGGTATTAAACCATTTGTTAGTTGATAGAGGAACTCTTTTTAATAAAGTGGCTTTTATGAAAAGTATGCTAACACAAATGGCCTCTCGTTATAACATTATTTATGAAGATTTAATTACACTAGTACAAAAAGCAGTTAAGAAGATAGAAAAAAACACGAATACACAATCGGGCTTTATTACAACCTTAGCGATTATATCTAACGAAAGTGTATTAGAAAAAGATAAGCTTGAAAAGAAAAAAAGTACGGCAGTTACTTATGGGGATTTGTTAGAGAACTATTTGTTGGATAAAACGAATACTACAACAGAAATTAGTCCAGAAGATATTAGTGATCTAATAATTAATTTTTCTAGTGAAAATAGATCTCAGTTTATTAACTGGGTATTAAACATTAAAAAGAATACAAAGGCTTGGCTAAAATTAATTAAAACCGTAAATGAACAAGCTTATGATGCCTTAGTTTATAGTGTAATTCCTTCTCAATCCGATAAATTTATATCCACTTTTAAGTTGTCATTAAAATTATTAAAAACCAATAATCTTTCAATTAAACCCAATGATTTAAGAGGGCTAAACCTTGATTATTTAATTGCAAATAAGCAAAATGGAATCAATAGTAAATCTTATGCAAAGTATTTAATAGAAGCATTATCAAGAAAGGAAAAATCATATAAGGTTGACTTAATAGTTCAGCTTACAAATCTGAATAATTGGCCTAAAGAGAAGACATTCTCTAATATAGATTTGTATGAAGGAATGATCTCTTTATATAAAGAAGAAGCTGGAACAGTTGATAGACTAGTAGTAGGGCAACGTATAGCAGAATTATTGAATAAGTTAGACCATAATGTATTGGAGGATAGAAGCCATTCTGTACATATTTATGAATTATTGGAAAGGTGGATTCAAACTAACCCTAAAGAAGTTTTTGAAGCAATGTTCGAGTATGAGCATAAAAATCGATTACAAGAGTTTTTGAATACACAGCTAAAAAGTGAACACTCAAAATTAATTTTAGAAAAATTAAAAACCAAAACCTCTACTATACTTGTAACCCTTCAAGAAATATTTAAAGGTATTGAGGGAGCAAAGGAGTTGAATCAAGTTGTTCAACTAATTGAGGATAAATTAACAATACAAGGCATTCAAGTAATGTTAAACCATCCTAATATTTCTGATGTAGAATTTATTAAAAAGGTACTGTTTGGTTCTTCGCAGTTAATGACGAAAAAGCAATTAGATGTATTTAATCAATTAATTACTAAAATATTTAGTAGTAAAAAAGCAATTATTTTTAAAGTTTCAGAAGTTGAGGTTGAAGATTTAAAAAAACAGTTTACAACTAAAAAAGATCAAGAAATACTGATTAGAGCTCATGAATTAATTTCAATTAAAGGCAGCGATAAATCCGAAGTAGGAAACTTTTTATTGAGCAATTTTAAAGACAGAGAGTTTATTGCGGCAAGGATGTCTAATGATAGCGATTTGAAATTAATTTTAAATTATTTTCTAAGACAAGGAAGCGTATTAAAAACTTCTTTAACAACAGATGCACTAAATAAATTTAAAACGATTAGAAGCCAAAATTCAAAAAATAAAATTACCTCAGAACTGTTAGAGTTGTTTTGGAAATGTATTTTTTCATATAGGGAACATGAAGGTATTCCTAAGAAGTTTAAGACCTCTTTTAATAAAGCAGTTGCTTTTCATTTTAATAGAAACATAAGTGTTATAAAAAATGATAAGTCAGCTAACAACAGGCTCATCCAATTAGCTTCAGGTAAAAAAATAACAGAGAAAAAACTTCAACTTATAGTAGTAAAAGGGATAGAAGAGGCTGTGTTAACAATTAAAGATGGAAGAGAAAACGTTGAATTAACAGAGTGTTTACCATTGGCGTTAGAATTAGATGCACTTAAAATAGAACAAACGTTTTTAAAAATTTCGATTACAGATAACAGAATTGAAAACCTGATTCGCGCTATTTCATTTACTGATTTTTGTTTGTTGATGTCTGCTAAAATAGGGATGAAATCATTTTTTGAAGCAATGATCTCTTTATATAAAATAGGAGGTAAAGTAGGCTCGGAACAGTTGTTAGATAGGTTTTTAGTTGATTTATGGAAACAGGTGTGGAGTAACATTCAGACAAAAAAGATAGATACAAATAGTCTATTTAAATTAGTTGAGAAAATTGTATTTGAAATAGCGAAAGAAAAAGAAGTTAAAGCATCATTTATTTTAGAAGAAATAACAGTCCATGAGATTTCTATTAATAACACATTAAAAGATGCTATGCTTAAGGTTCATGAAGTTTTTTCAATTCTTCCAGATCAAGTAAAAACAGAAGATACCAACAGCCATTTAGAAAAATGCGAGAAAAATGGATTAATAGAAGAGTTTAGTGAAGCTTTACTTATTAATAAACAAGTTCCTTCTTGGTTTTCTGGAACAAGTAAGTATGTTTTTGAAACTACTCTTAATAAATTAATTGAGTGCCATCCAGTAATTTTCTTAAAGACTTTTCGGTACGAAATATCTGCTAAAGACCAGCAAGATATCGCTAAAAGAATAGATGTTGAGGTATTGGTTAAAACAATTAAAGCTTTAAATCCTAATTTATCAAATCGATTAGATGCGTTACTTAGAATGCACAAGGCATTTTCTCAACTTTCTTTAGGTACAGTATCAGGAAGCCAGCTTCAAGCAATACTTATGGAGAAAATTATGCTTGCTTGGTCTACTAATTTTTGGCAATTGCTTTATCCAGAGAAAATATGGAATGAATTAATGTGGGAGATATGCACCAAAAGAGGTGTTAAAGCGGAGCGTTTTTTAGATGCCATGGAAACGAGAAAAGAACGCTTCCCTTCAGCCATGCAAGTAACATTAAACTATTTATTAGATAAAAACAAAAGTGCTAATATAATTAATGAAGAGCCTAAAGAAGAGGTGGCTGAAGAACCAATATTTGAAAATAAACCAGAAATTATAAAGGGAGGAATAACAGTAAAAAATGCTGGAATGGTTTTACTTTCTGATTATATTAAAATGCTTTTTGATCGGTTAGACTTACTTGAAGATAACGAGTTTAAAAACAAAAAACTTCAGATAGCCGCAATTCATTATTTACAATATGTAATAACAGGGCATTCGGCTACCGAAGAATCATTGTTAACCCTGAACAAGGTAATATGCGGCATTCATCCTAACAAACCAATTACAAAAGGAATAGAAATTACAAAAGATGAAAAAGAGTTGATTAATGGATTAGTTAACGCGGTAATAGGTTATTGGTCTGCAATAGGAGAAACCTCTATAGATGGTTTTAGAGGTAATTGGCTGGTAAGAAATGGCTTGCTTACAGAACAAGACGATAAGTGGGAGTTAGTCGTAGATAAAAAACCCTATGACTTATTAATAAATAAATCACCATTTGCCTTTTCTATTATTAAATATCCATGGATGGAAAAACCTATACACGTAACATGGCCTTATTAAAAAAATAAAAGATGAAAAAATTAAATTACAAAAATAGAATAAATAGCAGTTAGTCCTCTTTTTTCAATACAGGGCAAACTCATACTTTTTATTTTTAAAAGTTAAATCTAAAAAAAGTGCTAATTAAGTATGGGTTTGTAGCTTTTGTCAGTTCGAGTGAATTTTCTTTTTTGAAAATTTGTATCGAGAACAAAAAAAGCTTGTTCTCGATATACCGAAATAAATTCGGCACAGGCTATTTTTCGTACCTCAAAACACTCGAACTGACAGCTTTTTAATTTTTCAACCAATTTATTGATTAAGAAAAAAAGTATGAGTTTGCCCTGTTTGTCAATACTAAAATGAAATAATTTAGGAATATATATAATAACAAAAACCAATTGATATGAATACTTATAACAATAACTTACATGCCAGTGTAATGGATTCATTACGCAATCAGGAACTGGAAACTAAGAGCACAGACTCAAAAGTTAATGCTTCCGTATTCTCACTTTATTATGCTGATGATGCAAAAGTGAGTGCTATAGAAAAGCATAGTAAAGCAAAAAGTGCTTTACTAGAAAAAGCAACAATTAAACAATTAGCAGTAGAAAACAGTAATGCTTCAACTAATGTTTTAGAGGCTACAACACATGAAAAAGAATATGTTGATAGAGCTGCAAGTAATACTGCAGTAAGTGCAGCAAATATGCAAGTAGCTGCTAATGCAATTATAAAGTTAGCAAGTGATATAGGTAGTATATTTACTATCTTAGGTGCTGCAGATTTAAATTCAGACATTTATCAACAATGTCAAGAAGCTTATGAAAAGATTAGTGAGACAGCTTATTGTGCAGAGATAACTTCTCAGCATGCAATGGAAGCATCAACTTTAACAGCTCAGGTTACTGCAGAAACTGTAGTAGAAAGAGCAACCGTTACTAATTTATCAGTAACAAAATTATTGAAAATAGCTGAAGAAGAATATATTAAATCTTCTGAAATTGTTGATGCAGATAACGCAAATATGGCTCTTGCAAGTAAGTTGGCTACAAAATCTGAAGGTATTTTAGAAAAATCTCACGTTTACTATTTGTCGGCAGAATCTGCTTACAAAAAAAGTAACAATGCATTAAATATTAATCTTACAGTACCAGTAAAAAATCAAAGTAGCAATGGTTTTACGGTAGATTTCGACTTTATTCAAATGCCTTTTTTATTAACTAATGGTTCAGATTCTCCACTTTACCCTGTAGAAGCATATTATGTAATGCTGGTAAAAGAGACCAAGACTTCAATATTTTCAATATCAAATGCCGAAAATGCATTACAAAAAAGTACTAAAGCACTCCCCTTATGCGTAAAGTACCCTGCTACAAACAAAGCAATTGCAGAAGGAACAGACTCTTGTTCTATTGAAATTAAGAGAAGCAATGCTCTTGATACGGATGGTGATCCAATTGCATTAGGACAAAACTATTCGGCTTTTGTATTAGCGGTTTATGACACAGCCTACAAAAAGAACCTTAATAATTTTGAAGATTATTTATCTGCACCATCAGCAACATTTATGTTAACTAACCAACTAGTGGCACCACAATTTAATGATGCTAAGGTTGCTGTTAATGATAATACTAATAATATGTGTGTTATAGATAATGTATTAACATTTAGTGTTTCGGGTAATGCAGATAAAAATGTTGAATATAGATGTATGTTTTTACCACAAGAAAAAGATGAAATGAAGGCCATTTTATCCAAAGAAGCCATGGAAGAAAAGCTGGTTACTCTTGAATTAAGTGCTACCGAACATAAAGTAGAAATAGAAGCAATTAATGAAAGGTATGCCGAATATATGGCAGCTAATGAAGTTGAATTGAAAGAATTGCGTGAAAAACAAGATATCAACCAAAAGATGGTTGGAAGATTAAGATATAAATATAGTGCTGAGAATGTGGCTGGAGCAGAAGTAGCTTTAAATAAATTACGAGAACTTGCTATTGGTCTAAAAGGCCTTGAGAAAGAATTAATAAAAGAACAAATTTTATTGAGTGCTGTAGAAGATGAAATGGCAATAATTTCATCCTCTCTAGATGAGAACAAAAACGAAAATAATCCTAAAGTGAAATTAGCAAAATTAAAAGCGAACATTAAACCGCTTCACTTTTTCTTTAATGAAACATTGGCAGCTCATGTTCCTGTAGGTAGTTATGTTAAAGCTATTCCAGTTATTCAAAAAGCTAAAAAGGGAGCAGTTAGTACATCTGCTGATTACTCTTGTGTTTTAGAGCCAGGAATAACCGATAATTTTGGAAACATGTTGGTTAATGATAACTATTATGTTCCAGTTGTATTGGCTGTAAGCAGTGAGAACGAACAAAAAGCAGTTCAATACAGTAGTGCTTTATCGGATTTTAATGCTACACCAATGTTTAAATACAAAGCACAAAGCTAAAACCATTATTAACCTTAATAACAAAAATTATGACAACAACTATATCAAAAGCACCATTTTCATTATCAGAAGGAAAATATGGTGTTACAGAAAAAAAGAAAGAAGAATTAGATGAATTACAAATTAACCTATTAAAGACCCAGCGTAACGTAGATCAGGAAAAAGCTATTGTTACAGCATTAAGTGAAAAATCTGAAAAATTAAAAGGTTTTTTAACTGTTGCAGGAGATAATAGCGCACAAGCATTATCAAACAGAAATTTGGTAGATGAAATAATAACACTTGCCGAAAATTTACAAAGCAATTCTAAAATTGCTTTCTCTGAAATGGCTGCAGCAAAAGCTAAAACACAAGTAGTTTCTGTAGAAATAAAGGCATTGATCGATAAATTGATTTTCTCTGCAGAACTAATTAATAAACTATCTAATTTAGTAATTAGAAAAAAGGCACAAAACCCTTTAATTTCTAATGAATTAGTAGCAATGGTTGGTGCAGCAGGAGCAGATGCTAACAATGCTGTAGCGTTAACATTGGTGGCGTTAAAATCTGCCTACACAGCTTTAAGTTCAGGTATTGAATCTAGAGCAACTACAGCATTACAATACAACCAAGTTAAAGATTTGTACACTTCACTTACTGGAATTTCGGTAGCCGAAACAGATGATAAGCTGCAAGGAGACTCCATGATAAATGCAACTAAAATTGTAAAATCAAAAAGTACTGACAGTAAAAAAGTAACCAAATGCATTAAAGAATTGTTGTATGAAGCTTACGAAAATGCGTTAGTAGAATATGAAATATTACATAAAGCAAGTATTGATACAACTAAACAGTTAAGCTCTGCAAAAGCTAAACTAGATAAAGAGGAAGTGCAATTAACCTCGTATAAATCTGGTATGGCTGCAGCAACAGCTGCTGCATTAGCTTAATTAAAACTACGTCATTGCGATGAATGAAGTGTAACGAAATGAAGAAGCAATCTCACTTTATTAATAAGCTTACTTCATAAACTTAAAACTATGAACCCTAACACAGCAATACAAACCCTTCAAAATGAAATCACTTGGTTAACTCAAATTATTAACCAAGTGATTGTTTCCTACTTAAAACAAGAAGGACATGAGAAAAATTGGATGGACATTAAGCCTCCCGATTTATCGGAAGTAGCATCTCCTTATGGAACTAAAGTAAAAGAGTGGGACCTTACGTTGTATGAACGCTTAGCGTTGGTATTAGGAATAACACCACATATACAACCCGAAGTATTGGATGTATTCTTTGGTAAGAATCAGATGTACGATAGAGGTTTTACAGAGTTTGGAGGTCTTGTTAACGATAACCATAATGGGTTTTTACCAACCGGACAAACTTTTAACTTTTTAGTAAGTGGAAACGATTATTCGTTAAGAGTAGAAGTTCAAAACGCATTAGATAAAGAGGGGATACTAATAAAAGAGCAGGTGTTAGATTTAGGAAGCACCGATAGTTTTATTCCTAATCTAAATGGAGTTTTAAGTGTAAGTAGTCGTTGGGTTCATTATTTCTTAACAGGAGAAGAACTATCAGAAGAACATACCGCTTCTTTTCCTGCACAAAAAATTACCACCAATTTAGAGTGGGAAGATGTGGTGTTAGATGAAGGGGTAATGAACCAAGTATTAGAATTGAATACTTGGTTAAAACATGGAGAAACCTTAATGAACGATTGGGGATTGATAAAACAATTAAAACCGGGTTATCGAACCTTGTTTTATGGTCCGCCAGGTACAGGAAAAACCTTAACAGCTAGTTTGTTGGGTAAAACATCTGGTAGAGAGGTGTATAAAATAGATTTATCTATGATAGTATCTAAATACATTGGAGAAACAGAAAAAAACCTGTCTCGTATTTTTGATGTAGCAGAACATAAAAATTGGATTTTGTTTTTTGATGAAGCGGATGCATTGTACGGAAAAAGAACAGCTGCTAGTAGTTCTAATGACAGGCATGCCAACCAACAAACAGCTTATTTATTACAAAGAATAGAAGACTTTCCGGGCATTGTTATTTTGGCATCTAACCTTAAAGGGAATATGGATGAAGCCTTTACCAGACGATTTCAAAGCATGATTCGTTTTAGAATTCCAGCGGTAGACGAGCGTTTTAAATTATGGAACAATGCCTTTTCAGGTAAGTGTGTTTTAAGCGAAGAAATTGATGTATGGGAAATAGCCGAAAACTATGAAATAACAGGAGGTTCAATAATTAATGTATTGCGTTACTGTGCATTATCTGCCATTGAACGAAACGATAATGTGGTAACCAAACAAGAACTGATTACTGCTTTAAGAAAAGAATTTGGAAAAGAAAATAAAACATTAACCATTGCTAGTTAATGGTTTGTCATCCCGATTGGATCCGTCAACAGACGGAGGAACAGAGGGGTCTTTTTGCAAATAAAACCACTAGAATTGAGAGCATTTTTTTATTTTAAACTAACAACTAACAACTAACAACTAACAACTAACAACTAACAACTAACAACTAACAACTAACAACTAACAACTAACAACTAACAACTAACAACTAACAACTTGACCCAAAAACGCTCCATACCAAACGAAATGGCTTTGTTAAAAGCATGGCCTCATCATGAGAAACTGGAATTACACATTGGTAAATGGAGTAGTGGTTTTAGTGAGCAAGAAATTAAAATAATTATCGCTGTAGCTTTAAATAATTGTGTTCACCATAAAAGTTTGAAAATTATAGGATATTTATTAACTTCGGAAAAGATATTTTTAATAGTTACAGGAAGTAGAAAACATGTAGATGATGTTTTGACTGCTTTTAATAAAGAAATAGCCCAAGCAATTACAGAGATGAGGAACTCTGATAAAATTGATTTAGATGATTTGTATGAAGAACACCCTTTTACAAATCAGTATTTAATACAACTAATTACTGGGCAAAAAATAGAATTGAGGTATTACAATGCTGAGGTAGAAAGATTAAAAGATAAGGTGAGTAACGCTAATTTTTGTTCAGCTATGGATTACGCTGGTGCTAAAGGTCCGGTATTGGTAACAACAAAATGGAAGTTCTCCCCTTGAGGGGAGTTAGAGGGGTGATTAAGAAAATAATTAAGTAAAAAGTTAACATGGGCTATAAAAGAGAAAATACATTTGAACAAAGTAGATCAGTACCAGTATCTAACGCTATGGGAAGAAACAGTGGAGGAGTAACATTGGTGGATAATAGACTATCTTCCCAAACAGTTCAGAAAAAGAACAATACTGGCTTGCCCGATAACTTAAAATCAGGGATGGAAAACCTATCTGGTATGAGTTTGGATCATGTAAAGGTGCATTATAATTCATCTAAACCTGCAGCGGTACAAGCACATGCTTACGCACAAGGCAGCAATATCCATTTAGCCAGCGGACAAGAAAAACATTTGCCTCATGAACTAGGGCATGTGGTGCAGCAGGCACAAGGTCGTGTAAAACCAACAACAAGTGTTAATGGAATGGCAGTAAACGATAATGCCGGTTTAGAAAGTGAAGCAGATGTGATGGGGGCGAAGGCATTAAGTAGTTAGAGTAATTGAACAATGACAACAATTGAAAATATACAAATAGAGCATACTGTCCATAGAAATAAGCGAAGGATAAAATTGCTGTTTAAAAGAAATGATGAATTGATACGTAAAATAAGAACCATTAACGATTGCAGATGGAGTGCGACTATGCGATGCTGGCACGTTCCGGATAATGATATGAACCTTAATATTGTAAATAAAATTTTTATTGGAAATAGAGTAGACCACAAGAATGGAAGTGAGATAAATGGGGTTAATAGAACTAGAAAAAAACTTGTTCCGGATAGGTGTATTGAGCAAATGAAAATTAAAAGGTATAGCCCAAACACAATAAGTACCTATAGCTCAGTATTAAATACTTTTTTTGAATTTTACAAAGACGATAAGCCCGAAGACATTACTCAAGAGCAGATAAGAAAATACATGTTTCATATAGTTGAAAATAGAGATGTAACAGCAGTATACCAGAGACAGGTGGTTAATGCTGTAAAGTTTTATTACGAAAAAGTGTTGGGTAAAACCTTGCACCCTATGAACGTGCAAAGACCAAAAAAACCGAAAAAACTTCCGGTAGTGCTTAGCGAAAAAGAGATTACTATTCTTCTTGCTCAGGTTATTAATCTAAAACATAAATGTATTTTATTTACCATCTATTCTGCGGGTTTACGTAGGTCTGAAGTTTTAAATTTAAAACTTTCAGATATTGATTCGGAGCGTAATTGTATTATCGTTCGTGCTGCCAAAGGACAGCAAGATAGAAATACGCTGTTGAGTAAAAAGTTGTTATTACTGCTAAGGGATTATTTTAAGCAATATCGTCCAAAAGAATATTTGTTTGAAGGAGTAAATGGTGGAAAATATTCGATAACAAGTGTTCGTAAAATATTTCACAAAGCATTAGCTAAATCAGGTATAAAAAAAGATGCTCATTTGCATACCTTACGCCATAGTTTTGCAACACATTTACTAGAAAGAGGAACAGATTTAAGGTATATACAGTCCTTATTAGGGCATAGTAGTTCTAAAACTACAGAACTCTATACCCACATTACCACAAAAGGTTTTGAAAATATACCATCTCCGTTAGATGATATGGAAATATAAAAGTGAACCAATAACAGCCTTATTGGGCGTTATTAGTTCACTAAGCGTTAATGATTAAGTAAAAATAAAAGCCACTGTGTACCACAGTGGCATGTTATGGGCAACGAGTCCCGATAGCTATCGGGAGCCTATAATACCACAGTGACAAATTAAAAAGGTTTGAGATATGTATGAACAAGTAGAGAAGCCAAAAGAGAATAAAAGTAGGGAAGTTGCTAATTCTGTTACTCAGAAAAAGACTAATGGTTTGCAGGGTTTTGGATTTGTGGATAATAGACCTAAAGCGGAATCTCAACAAAAAGGACAGTCGATTGCGGGTTGTCAACAACAAGTTACTCAACTAGGAAAAAAAGAGAAGTTTGCGAAGGATACGTCAGCACTAGGTAAACAAAATGAAATAAAAAACAAACAGCAACAGGCAGGAAAAAGAAAAGATTCAACTAAAAAAAAAGAAGCAAAACAAGACCTAAATACAGTGACTAAAGCTAAGGGCCTGGCTGTTGACATAAAAGGTTCTGCTAAAAAACATTATCAGGACATCATTAACGATAAAGGTCAGAAGCTACCAACAGATAATGAAGGACTGGTTGGGTTGGTGCAAAAACATTTACAAAATTTTAACGGTGCCATTATAAATACATTACAGACGATCTGGACTTCATCGAAAACAATCGAAACCGAAAAAAATACTGGTAAGAAAACGGGGGAAGGAGAATATAAAACTTGGACGATTAAAGGGAAAGTAAATGATAGTAATCAGGCAGTGATAATACATTATGGTCCGAGTTAATCTTAACTTGTCTAGTCTAACTATGAAAAGGTTAATTTTTGATAATAAGCACCTGTTATGGTATTGTCCCCGTATTAGGCGCGTAGGGTCAGTAAAACACGTGCCTTCAACTAACCATTGACCATCCTATAACAAGTGACAAAATCCAATTAAAAAGGTTTGAGATATGTATGAACAGGTAGAGAAGCCAAAAGAGAATAAAAGTGAGGCGATAGCTAATTCAGTTACCCAGAATAAAAGTAATAAAAAGCAAGGTTTTGGGTTTGTTGATAACCGTCTTGAATTATTTGCTCAAAGAAAACTTCAAGAGATGGCAAGTAAGAGCGTTCAAGTGAGTCAACTAATGCCACTAAAAACTGTTAGTAGTGGTTATCAATACCTAGAAAAGCAATCAAATAGTAAGGGACATTCCCTTTCTCAAAACAATCATACTGATAATGTGTTACAGTTGAAAGATTTGAAAAGTGGCAAAATGAATATGGTAGGAGAAAGGCATGATAAATCTTCCCAAAGGAGAGATAACGAAAAAATACTTGCAAAATTCAACGGACTTGAATACAGAACAGAGGCTGATTTATATGTGAGAAAGGATGATTTATTAGGTTCTAGTAAGTTTGAAGCAGCAGATCCTATTGAAGAACGAATTCTTCATATGTTGGCCATGATTATTGAGGTGAGAGATGAAAGAAATATTTTAGAGGAAAGTAATGCTAAGGTTCTGAAAAGGTTGTCGTCAGCAATGCAAAGCGATTTAGTAAGAGCATATAGTTCTACTGCGGGGAAGGATAACGCTATAGAACTGAGTGTGAAAAAGGAAGTGTTGGCTAAAAATAATATCTTACGTTTAAGTGAAATTAATGAGCGTTTTAAAGGATTATTGGACGCTTCTTTAGCTGGTGATAGGAATCAAGTCGAATTGGTAAATGTCATTGATCAAATGGATCAATGGTTCAGACTTAATGCTCCTTCAAATGTGAAGGTGCCTAAGAACAATGAACAAAGTGAATGGAAAGCGACTAGTAATGACTTGCAAGAGAAACGTTCTGCTCAAATGCATAATATGGCGAACAAGATTAAATCACAACCTGTGTTATGGATGGTCGGTGATTTTCATGTACAAGATATCAATCATATGTTAATGAGAGGACAAGTGCCACCTGAAAAATATAATCTAATTGATAAAGCCGAGTTTTGGAATAAGTATGGAGAACAAGTAATGAGTGGAGAAGGAGGGGAACCCGAAGAAATAGAAAAAAGAGAAGAAGAGGAAAAAGAAAAGAATCAAAGAAAAGAAGTTTAAAGAACATCCGTGATAACTTGACGATCACAGCGGGTACGCCATAGCATCAGATACTTTTTAAATTGTGCTTGCTCCAGCACTAAAGTACCAAGGGCTTTTCGGCTTATACTCTTGATTTAAAATTGCGTTTTCAATAAAACCAGCGGGTGCCAGGTGCGAGAAAGCCCATAACAAAACCTAAAAGCCATTGAAAACGTCTTTTAGCCCAATTGTTATAGGCAATGAAGAAAGCCTATAACAATCGCTAAATACCAAATTAAAAAAGGTTTAAGATATGTATGAACAAGTAGAAAAGCCGAGAGAGAATAAAAATAGAGCGGTTGCTAATTCTATCTCTCAAAAGCAAAACGGAGGTAAGTCTACTTGTCAATTTGTTGATAATCGACCTGAAGCTATTGCGCAGAGAAAACCGCAAGAAATGGAAAATCTGTCTGGGATGTCTTTGGATGATGTCAAAGTTCACCGTAATTCTGGCAAATCAGCCCAGTTGCATGCTCATGCTTATGCACAGGGTAGTGACATTCACCTCGCTTCCGGCCAAGAAAAATATTTGCCTCATGAAGCTTGGCATGTAGTTCAACAGAAGCAAGGCCGCGTTAAACCGGCTATGCAATTGAAAAGTACACTTTCGTTTACGAAAGATAACAAGAAGCCAAATTCACTTTATGGCCATAAGCTGATTCAACCAAAATGGGATTATGATGCGCTACTTGCACATGAGGAACACGGGAATATACTTGGACCTGCGATCGATGTGTTTACATCAGGAGTCAAGTTTACAAAGGGAACCGGTTTAGATCTATATCGCTTAGCCTTAAAACATCCTGATAAATTGCTCATACAGTTTGTCCCGGTAAGCCATGACAAAGGTTCAGGTGGAGATACGAAATTAACGTTTATGGACGGAACTTCAGTAATTGCCCTCCATATTGATTCAAATAACGTAATCATGAATCCTGCCCTTATTCATGAGGCTAAAACTAACGGGCTTAAAATTGTTATCAATGTGAATGTTAAGTCAAAAATGAATGAATCCACAGGTGGAGCTATTAATACTTTGGTGCATGAATTTGCCGTTCATGCGGTGGAATATTATAAAATTATTAAAGCATTGTTAGAGCCTTTAGATGATGTGCAGACTACGACAGCAGTAGATGAATTTGCACATCAAGAAGGTGTGGGGGAACCTCCTGTGAAGAAAGAAATTATGAATGCTATCACAGGGAAAGATGAAATTGAAACGCAAAAAGCTCGTGGTGAACACCAACAGCTGGGAAAAGGGGGAACTGCGTATTATCAGGATTTGGTAAAAAATATAGGTGATACACAATTAAATACCTGGTTTCACCAGAAGTGGACTAAAAACCGTACAGATTTTAAAACTGCTCAAACTGAAGATGTCAAAGGACACCTTAAATCTTATGATCCCGTAGCTTTTAGAAAATATATGGCAGAAACCTTCACAACAGGAGAGACTGAGGAGACGCTAGCTAAAATGGCAGGTGATTTGAAAGGTGCCAAGTTTTATTCTTCAAGAAAGTCAGGGTCGGGTGAAGAATGACGCAGATAGGTTTTAAGCTTGTGATTCAATTACTGCTCAAGTTTGTTTTTAGCATAAGCCCATAACAAAACCTAAAAGCCATTGAGAACGTCTTTTAGCTCAATTGTTAATAAATGATATTTTTTCTTGTTAACACGGCAATTAGTACCTCTTAATGCCGTGAAAAAACGGCAATTAATTTGAGTTAAAGCCAAGTAATAATTAGAAAGAGATGTTTCATCAGTTTAATCTATAGAACTTTAATTTGGAGATTTTGGGGTGGTTTTCTTTGGAAGGTTATAAACCTTATACCTTACTAATTACATAGTATGTAAACTAATATGTTTACTTTTATGTATATTTGTAATCTTATTGGTTTACAAATTTTAATTTTTGTAAACTTAAATGATTACAAGATATGAGAAATAATAAGAAAATTTTAATTGAACAGTTAGATCAAAAACTAAAACCTTTTCGAAAAACGGGAATGGTTCTGGTTCCAAACAATGGGTGGATAAATACTATTCGTACTACACTTAATATGACGATGGTACAACTTGGATCCAAACTTAATATAACTAGGCAAGGTGTAAAGAGTATTGAGGAAAGAGAAGCAAAAGGCACAATATCAATTAATTCGTTAAAAGAAGTGGCTGAAGCTATGGATTTAAAATTTGTTTATGGATTTGTTCCTAAAAATGGAACTATTGAAGCTTTAGTCAATTTAAAGGCTGAAAAATTGGCACGAAAAATAGTGTTAAGAACAAATCAGAATATGAAATTAGAAGACCAAGGAATTGGTAATGAAAAAATTAATGAATCAATAAAAGATTTGACTATTGAAATAAAAAGAGAGATGAGAAAATCGTTATGGGACTAGAGTTAAAGTATAGTGATGGTCAAACACCTTTAGATGAGGAAGAAAAAGAAGGGTTAAAAATAAAATCCATAACTACGCAAGGAGAATTAGATGAACTTGAACAATTAAATATTGAAAAAGCAGTTGAATGGACTATCCATACCAATTTTAAACTCGAAAGAATATTTACCGAAAAATTTGTAAAAGATTTGCATAAAAAAATGTACGGAGATGTGTGGAAATGGGCGGGAGAATTTAGAAAGTCTAATAAGAATATTGGTATAGAATGGATACAAATAGAGATAGAGTTAAGGAATCTTTTAGATGATGCAAAATATTGGGTTGAAAACAATACTTTTTTACCAGAAGAGATTTCTATTAGATTTAAACACAGAATAGTATCGATTCATTGTTTTCCAAATGGGAATGGTAGGCACTCCAGAATGATAGCTGATATTATTATGGAATCTGTTTTTGATAAAGAAATATTTTCTTGGAATCAATCAAATATGGTAAAAGCAGATGATGTAAGGAAAGAATACATTGCCGCTTTAAGAAAAGCTGATAATGGAGATGTAAATCCATTAATCAAATTTGCAAAAAAATAAGTCAATAATTTATAATGTATTTTATATATTTGAATTTAATATAACAGCATTATCAATTGAATGAAAATAAAGAAATAGGAATAACAGAAAAAGTAGATGCGAGTAATCTTACATTGGTTGGTGGGGCTATAGCCCTTTCTGCCTATGTTTGGGATTTAAGTTTTAATTACGGTGCTTTTGGCGTTATTTTCTTAGGACACCTTATAGCTGTTTGGTTATTTTCGTTAAGTATACTTTTTATAACTGTGCTTGCAAAAAAGCAAGTACTACCAGGAGGCAAACTTTTAGGATACCTTATGCTTGCTTTGCCCACTATTTGGTTAATTTTTAGAGTTATGGATGATTCCTTAACAACAGGGCAGTTAACCGACTATATATTGCATCTGGCAAGTATTTTATCTATCGTTATATCCTTGCCGTATTTACTATATCTTTTTTTTTACTTTACCAATCCAGATCTTTTTAAGCTTAAACGCAAGCTGATAGCAGGATTGGTCGTTTTTGTTCTTTTAATAGGATCAGTTGGTTACACTTTAGGGCATCACAATTATTTAATAATGTCCTGCGAAAATTTTGAAGTTAGTGGTCAGGATACTCCAAAGAATTGCCTTTGTGAAGAAAACTAGTTGATCGATATTGTTTAGCACCATAGATAGAATCAGATTTATGATTCCTCCCAGGGCAGAATCATACTTTTTATTTTCAAGACTAGATCTAAAAAAAAGTACTCATTAAGTGTAATTTTTGTAGCTTTTGTCAGTTCGAGTATTTCGATTTTTTTATCGAAATGTATCGAGAACAGAAAAAGCTTGTTCTCGATATACCGAAATAAATTCGGCACAGGCTATTTTTCGTACCTCAAAACACTCGAACTGACAGCTTTTCACTTTTTTGCCCCATTTGTTGTTTAAGAAAAAAAGTATGATTCTACCCTGATGATTCCTACCCTTTAAAAACTTCTGATTTAAAAATAGTTAGCGTAAAAAAAACCGATTTTCAACATTATTTTTAGTTATTCATATACATTTCGTAGACAGGGCTTATTTTCCTAATAGTTTA
>NVUQ01000077.1 GCA_002401955.1 Flavobacteriales bacterium
TGACGATACATTTAAATAATAAAAGTAAAGATATGAAAATAGAAAAAAAATTAACAATTCTACTTCTTTCTGGAATTTGTTCTGCTGGTTTTTCGCAAAACAGTTCGAATCTTAATTTTTCTGAAATAGAAGAAACCCCAAAAAAATTATCAAAAATAAAGCTTGCCAAAGGCTGGAATAATCCAAATAGAGGCACTGCTGATTTATATTCTAAAGAGGGTAATCAAATAACTGGTATCCCTAATAACCAAGTAGGCAATCAAGAAGCTTTTAATGGAAGCAGCTATGTAGGTATTGTTGCATATATGGATGATGCTGTTATGTCTTGGAAAGAATTATTAACTGGTGATGGATATGTAGAAAAAAAGGGGTACAACAAATATACAGAATACATTCAAACAAAACTTGCTACACCTTTAGTTGCAGGGCAAGCTTATGATATGTCATTTAGAGTTAGTTTAGCCGAAAAAAGCGGAAGAGCTATTAATGGTTTAGGAATGCACCTTTCTAAAGAAATCATTTCCAGTAAACTTAACTCTTTTCTGTCTGCTTCACCTCAAGTTAAATCTGAAAACATTATAGAAAACAAAAAGGAATGGGTAGAAATAAAAGATAGATATATCGCAATTGGAGGGGAACAATACATAACAATAGGTTTGTTTAATGGCGTAGATAAGATGGTAGATATCTCAAAAGAAACAAATAACAGAAGAGCTTATTATTATATTGATGGTATAAGTATACTCCCTTTTAATGAACCTGATAGTGATAATGATGGTGTTATAGATAAGGAAGATGAATGTCCTAGTAAAGCAGGATTGACAAATTTAAAAGGATGCCCAGATGCTGATGCTGATGGTATTGTAGATAAAGAGGATAGATGTCCAGATGAAAAAGGGTTGAAAGAACTAAAAGGATGCCCAGATTCAGATGGTGATGGGCTTGCGAATAAAGATGATGCTTGCCCAACTGTAGCGGGGTTACCAGAAAATAATGGCTGTCCTAAAGTAAAAGAAGCAGAACTTAAAGTTTTTGAAAAAGCCTTAAATGGTGTGAAATTTAAGTCAGGGAGTGATAGGTTAACAAGCTCATCATTTGCTATTCTTAATGATGTTGTTAAAATACTTGAAGATAATTCTATCTATAATTTAAAAATAAATGGACATACTGATTCATCAGGGGATGACGCTAAAAATTTAAAATTATCTAAGCAACGTGCTAAAGCAGTCGAAGCATATCTTGTAAAAAAAGGCATTGATGATAAAAGGTTGGCCTCTGATGGTTTTGGCGAAACGATATCTGTAGCAGATAATAAAACATCAAATGGTAGAGCTTTAAATAGACGAGTTGAATTAAAAGTGGAGTTCACAAAACTTATAAAATAGCACAGTAAAAACAAGCTTTCACCCTTCCTCATCTGTGTAGTTTAGACTCGTTGAATCTGGGTGAAGAGGAAGTTGGACAGCTTATTATATTTAATGGAAATGAAAAAAACGATAATAATACTTACTTTTTTCTGTAGCTCAGTAGTAGTATTTTCCCAAACTACTGAAGCTGAAGAGGGTTTAAAAACGCAAAGTAAAGATTCTCTTGAAGGTTGGAAAACGGGAGGAGTGTTTTCTTTAAACTTAACTCAAGTGGGCTTAACAAATTGGACTGCTGGAGGAGAAAACTCTATTTCAGTAAACGGATTAGTTAGTTTTTATGCCAACCTAAAAAAAGGAAATTCTACTTGGGACAACTCATTAGATTTAGGATACGGAATAATGCAACAGGGYGATGCCGATGTTAGAAAAACGGATGATAAAATTGATTTCACATCAAAGTRTGGGCAGAGGGCTTTTAAAAATTGGTACTACGCTGGTTTAATAAATTTTAARTCTCAAATGAGTGCAGGATATAACTATCCARATGATTCTACAGAGATTTCTAATTTCTTAGCYCCAGGWTAYATGTTAGGAGCAATTGGTATGGACTATAAACCAAATGAAGTATTTAATTTATTCATATCTCCTATTACAATGAAAATGANCATTGKTAAMNGATCAAAMTTTAGCCGATGCWGGTGCTTATGGGGTTGRYCCYGCAGAATATGACGATTTAGGARYATTACTTTCTCATGGGAAGACAACTAGGATTGAGTATGGKGGGTATTTAAGAGYACTTCTAAAAAAAGATATTATGAAAAAYATCAATCTACAGTCAAAATTAGAATTATTCTCTAACTATGAAGATGCTGCACATGTTGATGTTAACTGGGAAGTATTAATTGCTATGAAAGTGAACAAATACATATCCGCTACAATATCTACGCAATTAATTTATGATCATGACATAGATATTGCAATTGACAGAAATGATGATGGCATTATAGATGGAGTGGGTCCTAGGACCCAATTTAAGGAAGTAATAGGAATAGGTTTATCATATAAATTTTAATGAAAAATAGTTAAATTATGAGTATAAATGAAATTTTAAATCAACTAACAGTAAAAGCACTTGAATATGGTCCAAAATTAATTGGAGCAGTAATAGTGTGGGTAATTGGAAACTGGATTATTAAAGCATTTGTTAAAGGTTTTGATAAGATGTTGGATAAGCGAAAAACAGATGAATCTCTAAGACCTATTCTAAGAGGGATAGTTAGTACGTTTTTAAAAGTGATGTTAGTAATTAGCGTCTTGGGGATGTTCGGAATTGAGATGACATCATTTATTGCCATTCTTGGTGCCGCAGGTTTGGCTGTTGGATTAGCACTTTCAGGTACGTTACAAAATTTTGCTGGAGGGGTAATGATTATAMTATTTAAACCCTTTAAGGCAGGAGATKTAATTGAAGCKCAAGGCTACYTAGGAAGTGTGAGTGAGATTCAAATTTTTAGTACRATATTAAAAACTCCTGATAATAAGACTATTATAATACCAAATGGAGGATTATCTACWTCATCATTAATTAATTATTCTACAGAAMCTTYAAGGAGRGTWGACTGGACGTTTGGAATAGGTTATGGAGACGATATWAAYAAGACCAAGAAAGTTATAAAAGASTTGTGTGATCAGGATRTTAGAATTTTGRRAGATCCAGAACTATTTATTGCAGTATCTGAATTGGCTGATAGTTCTGTTAATTTYACKGTAAGAGCTTGGGTTAAATCTTCTGATTATTGGGATGTATTTTTTAATATMAAYGAGAAAGTATATAATTCATTTAATCAAGARGGGCTCAATATTCCATACCCTCAAATGGATATTCACCTACATAAAAAASAAAATTGAAGTGTTCRACTCCCTGAGACCARTCAGTGCAATGATTTAGTTAATTAAKGATTTAGTTAGTTGTTNAAAAGGGAGTTGAACANCTTCATAAAATAACCTAAAATATAAAAAACATGAAAAAATTAGTAGCAGAATTTATTGGAACCCTATGGTTAGTATTAGGAGGGTGTGGAAGTGCTGTTTTCGCAGCATCATTTCCTGAATTAGGTATAGGGTTTGTTGGAGTTTCTTTGGCATTCGGGTTAACAGTGTTAACGATGGCTTATGCAATAGGACATATTTCGGGATGCCATCTT